>NZ_LJSO01000029.1:0-207 GCF_001399985.1 Pseudoalteromonas sp. P1-8 | reverse complement strand
AGAATGGTGGGTCATGATGGACTTGAACCATCGACCAATGGATTAAAAGTCCACTGCTCTACCAACTGAGCTAATGACCCGCTCTGGATATTTAGATGCGTAAATCCGCCGATATGAGAGCATTCGAAAAGAATGGTGGGTCATGATGGACTCGAACCATCGACCAATGGATTAAAAGTCCACTGCTCTACCAACTGAGCTAATGAC
>NZ_LJSO01000028.1:0-251 GCF_001399985.1 Pseudoalteromonas sp. P1-8 | reverse complement strand
GAACCCACGACAACCGGAATCACAATCCGGGGCTCTACCAACTGAGCTACAATCACCACGGCATTTACATATTTTCAAATGGCGCACCCGGAAGGATTCGAACCTTCGACCAACGCCTTAGAAGGGCGTTGCTCTATCCAGCTGAGCTACGGGCGCATCGAAAACTTCATAAGTTTGCCTGTAAGCGCCGCTTCTTAAAGAAGAAGTGGTCGGCGATGCAGGATTTGAACCTGCGACCCCTTGGACCCAAA
>NZ_LJSO01000027.1:0-3954 GCF_001399985.1 Pseudoalteromonas sp. P1-8 | reverse complement strand
CTCTTATCTCGTATCTCGAAACTCTTATCTCGTATCTCGAAACTCTTATCTCGTATCTCGAAACTCTTATCTCTTATCTCTTATCTCGTATCTCGCATCTCGCATCTCGCATCTCGCAACTTTACTCTTTCCCCACTTTTAGTACCGTTTTTGTGAAAAATAACAACGTATTCGTTGATGTAGTTACAATTTATCTGTAACTTGTGTCGCCCATTTCGCTACGCACGACTATAATATTAAGCGAAATCAACATTTTCATACTAAATACTAGGGATACACAATGAAAAAACTTCCTATTGCATTGGCTCTATGTGCTGCTTTTGTGTCTGCAAACACAATGGCAGAGGTTCGCATAAACGGCTTTGCTTCTATTGTTGGCGGTAAAGCCCTTGACGACGACGCTACTCTTTACGGTTACGATGACGATATTTCGTTTAAAAACGAAAGTATGTTCGCATTACAGCTTTCTGCAGATTTACAAGAAAAGCTGAGCGCTACGGCACAAATTGTGGCGCGTGGTAGTGATGATTTTGATGCTGAATTTGAATGGGCTTATTTAACTTATGAGTTCAGCGATGAGCTACAAGTAAGTGCTGGTAAAATGCGCGTGCCTTTTTACCGTTATTCAGACTTCTTAGACGTTGGTTACACTTACCGTTGGGTTCGTCCGCCGCAATCTGTTTATAACCTTCCATTTTCAACGTATGAAGGCCTAAGCCTGTTACATAACACGCAATTAGGTGATTGGGATTCAACCGTTCAAGTTATTTACGGTAGCTTCGATGGCAACATTGCTGTGGTATCGGTTAATGGCGATACAGAGCTTAATGATATTGCTGGTATCAACTGGACGATGAGCTATGACTGGTTCAGTGCTCGTGCTGCGTACTTTGTAGCCGATACAACAATTGCAATTGAAAACGACACAGATGCAGGTGTTGCACTTAATGGCCTTGAGCAAACTCTTCGCGCTGCGGGCTTTGTTGATCAAGCAGATGATATTGCGGTAGACGAAGATGATGGTTCTTTCTTCGCTGTGGGCTTTTCAATTGATTACAACGACATTTTGTTTGATGCTGAATACACTGAGTTTGAAGTAGAAAACAGTGCTCTTGCTAAACAAACTCAATACTACACGTCTGTTGGTTACCGAATGGATGAGTGGATTGTGCACTTAACTTACGAAAATAACGACGACAAACACGATAGCAATCGCTACAACGCGCTACCTGCAGTACCTGCTTTAAACGCGGGTATTAATCAGGTGCTTGAAGGCGTTAGAGCAAAAAGCAATGTGTATACCATTGGTACTCGTTATGACTTCCACCCATCTGCTGCATTAAAAGTAGATTTCAGCCGCTTTAAAGATGACATTTCAGATACAGAAACCGACGTTGTTGCTGTTGCTGTTGATTTAGTTTTTTAATTGGAGCTCATGATGAAAAAATTATTAATCGCTACAGCAATGACTCTTTGCTCGCACGCTGCATTTGCTGAGGTTGCTGTTATTGTAAATCCTGCAAATGGCAATGCTATTGATGAAGGAACAATCAAAAAGATTTACCTTGGCAAGACAAAATCGTTTGACGATGGCACTAAAGTAAACCCGGTAAACCAAGACGGCAACAGCGTAAGCGATGAGTTTAACGATAAGGTGGTTGGTAAGTCGGGCAGCCAGCTTAACGCTTATTGGTCAAAACTGGTATTTACTGGTAAAGGTACTCCGCCTGAGAAACTAGCAAACGATCAAGCTGTTATTGATTTTGTTGCAGCCAACGGCGACGCCATTGGTTATATCGATGCAGCAAAAGTAACTGATAAAGTTAAAGTAGTCGGTACTTTTTAAGTCTTTACTTTCATTAATAAAAAACCAGGCAATTCAATTGTGCCTGGTTTTTTATTCGCTTAAATTACTCAATTTTAAATTTAGCTGTGGCGTCGAGCAACGAATCAGAAAGGTAATGAAGGTTTTTCGCGACATCACGTACCGCCGACAATGAATCCATTGTTTCTTCAAACGACATATGCATATTCGACACGTTCTCAACAACCATACTAGCAACTGATGTTTGCTCTTCGGTGGCTGCGGCGATTTGCGAATTCATACCGTTAATTTCTAAAATCTGCTCAGAGATTTTATCAATCGATTGCCCTGTATTTTCTGCTGCTTCGGCATTGTTTGTAGCCATATCACGAGCCGAATTCATAGCATTTACCGCATGGCTTGCTGCGGTTGTCAAAGTTGAAAGTAGCTCCCTGATTTCGTTAGTTGAGTGCGACGTTCTTGAGGCAAGCTCACGTACTTCATCTGCTACAACCGCAAAGCCACGGCCTTGTTCACCGGCACGCGCAGCCTCAATAGCCGCATTTAAAGCAAGCAAATTGGTTTGCTCTGCAATCGAGGTAATTACGTTTAAGATTTGAGTCACATTTTTAGTGTCATTTGCCAGTTGGTTAATTGTTGATGCCGCTTGGTTAATCTCATCACTTAATGTTTTTGACTCAGTCACAGAGCGCTGTATTTGCGTTCTGCTTTGCTCAACTTCGCGCTCAGCTGTTTGTGCAGCTTGTGATGCATTTGCCGCTGAATGAGAAATATCAGCAACACTTTGACGCATTTCTTCCATCGACTGTTTAACGATTTCGGCATCTGATGTTTGTTTGGTTGTTGCGCGCTCTGCACGTTCCATACCTTGTACAAGTCGCGTTGAGTTCTCCATTAATGGTTCACAAACCGCTATTACCTCAAGTACCGCAGCTTTTAACAGCTGTATAAAAGCATTAAAGTTAATTGACACTTGGCCAATTTCATCTTTAGCGTGAACTTCAAGTTGGGTGCTTAACGAGCCTTTACCGTCAGCTAATAGACGTAAGTTATTTGCCGCAGCACTTGCTGATGAGCCAATTCCTCGAGCAATCCAAATTGAGGTAGCAATAAGCAGAATCAGTGACACTACAGACACAATAAGCATTAAGTTTAGTGCATTGTCTGAACGGGCTTTAGTTGCTTGCACTAGTTCAAAAAAACGGTCGTCTGCACGGGTTTGTGCACGTTTAAATCCCGCTAAAACAGCCTCATATTGCTGTGTTTTTTGCTGTGCTTGCTGCTGAATTTTACTAAAGTCAGCGGTGCCATCGATCATTGAAGTGGCAATCATCGACGAGGTTTGCGCATAAAGCTCTAATTGTTTTTTTGTATCGGCTTGCACATAGCTGTCGTTAATGCTGATGATGTTTTGTAGGTTTTCATTAATCTTTTTATACGTTTGTGAAGCACTATCGACTAAGTCTGACTCACCAAACGTGACTGCTTGAGTGTATAACTCATCTAGTTTTTCGAGTAATGCTACATTTTCTGAAGTAAGTTTTACTACCTGATAAGATGACTTTTCTAACTCGTCGAGCGAGATTTTATTGTCATTCATCGCGATATAGTTCGTCACCACGATAATGACAAATGCCGTTATGGCAATGCATGTTATAGCGTGTATTTTTTTTGTGATGCTCAAATTGTTGAAAGAAATACCTGCAGACATTGAATCCACCTTTGTTGTCATATTACTTAGTATTATCGCCTGATTTCCCTAAAGTATTAACTATATTTATATATTTTCAGGTTTTTTTCGTAATTTGTTCTGTTTGGAGGAGGTCTTGTAGGAGGTACTTCAGTGCCGAACCAAAAATAAATAAGAGCGTTCAGCCTTCAGCTCTTAGACGCGCGAAACAAGTTTCACGCCTACGAATGAAACATAGGCGCTAGGTGCTGGGGTCTGGGCGCTGGGTGCTAGGCTCTAGGACGCTATATGAAATAGCTGGTTTCTAGTCGTTAGACGTCAGATATTAGATGTCAGGCGTGCTGCGGGGTTGGTTAGTTCGAATGTTTTCTCTGCAATGAAAAGCCTTTAGGAGTTATTGTAGGAGGTACTTTAGTGCCGAATCGAACATAAAAAGAGC
>NZ_LJSO01000026.1:0-12537 GCF_001399985.1 Pseudoalteromonas sp. P1-8 | reverse complement strand
TATAGGGATGCGAAGAATTAACGCAAGCACTTTTTGAAGGTTTTTTTGATTATTTTCAAATCATTCAGATACCCACCAAATGCAAACACGTTACCCACAAACACCTGTGGATAACTGATGTTTTTTAGCAGAATAACTAAACTCTCCTCGCTTGTTATGGTAACTTGCGCCGCAGATTTTCCACTCGCTCACAAGGCAAGAAAAATGACAGACATTATAAATAGTATAAGTGGTCTCCTTTGGGGTCACATTCTGGTTTACCTTTTAATAGCTGCGGGGCTATTTTTCACTCTTCGACTCGGTTTTATTCAATTCACTCAATTCCCACATATGATCAAAGTAATGTTTCAGAGCCGCCAAGGTTCTGGCGATGGCATTTCTTCATTCCAAGCATTTTGTACTTCTTTAGCTGCGCGAGTAGGTACGGGTAATATGGCAGGTGTTGCCGTTGCACTTTATTTAGGCGGTGCCGGGGCAATTTTCTGGATGTGGCTTATTGCTTTAATAGGTATGGCGACAAGTTTTGCCGAGAGTACTCTTGCTCAGGCATATAAAACCGTCGATGAAGATGGCAACTTTCGCGGTGGCCCTGCTTATTATATGGAATATGGTTTGGGCAAACGTTGGATGGGTGTGATCTTTTCTCTTTGCCTTATTCTTGCTTTTGGCTTGGTATTTAATGCTGTTCAATCAAACTCTATTGCTGCTGCATTTAATGTTGCGTTTGGTATTCCAAACTATGTTGTAGGTATCGGCTTAGTATTAGGGTCAGGCATTATTATTTTTGGTGGCTTAAAAACTATTTCACGTTTTGCAGAAATGGTTGTGCCATTTATGGCGCTGGCTTATTTGTTAGTTGCACTTTATGTGTGTGCCATGAACTACGATTTATTACCTGACGTATTTATGCATGTTATTAATAGTGCCTTTGGTATCGAGCAAGCGGGTGCGGGTGCAATAGGTTATGGTGTAATGCAGGCTATGATCCAGGGTATTAAACGTGGCCTATTCTCTAATGAAGCTGGTATGGGTAGCGCTGCAAATGCTGCTGCAACGGCAACACCTAACCCACCGCACCCTGCCTCACAAGGTTATGTACAAATGCTCGGCGTATTTGTAGATACAATTATTATATGTACTGCAACTGCAGCCCTTATTTTATTATCACAACAGCTTATACCTAATTCAGGTGTAACTGGCATTGCGTTAACACAAGCTGCCCTTGAAGAACACGTTGGTAGTTGGGGTGCGATATTTGTTGCGATTGCAATTTTGTTTTTTGCATTTACCTCGATAGTTGCTAATTATTCTTATGCCGAAACCAATTTATTGTTCTTAGAGCATAACCATGCTTCGGGTATGTTGATATTCCGATTATTGGTACTTGGTATGGTGATGTTTGGTGCGCTTGGGGAATTGCCACTCGTATGGACCCTTGCCGATGTTTCGATGGGTTTAATGGCTATTGTTAACGTCATCGCTTTATTTATGTTATCGGGCGTCGTTATTTGGCTCGCGAAGGATTACAACACACAACGTAAGGCAGGTAAATTACCTACTTTTGATCCTTCGCAAAACAAAAAGCTAGATCAAACCATTCCTAAAGGCGCATGGCGTAAATAATCTAGTTAAGTAAATTCTTATTTAGGGAGCGTTTGTGCTCCCTTTTTTGTATTTGCTAACTTTTCAAAAACAGACAATATGAATGTAATTTGTTGCTCGTTAAGTTTGGACTCAAGCTCAGTAACAAGCTGAGCTTTAATTTGCGCTTTTAATGCTTGTTTTTGTTCTGCGGTTAGTAATGGCTGCGATTGTTGCTGATAAGATTGCACAGCAGTGAGCATATCCATCAGCACGTCATTATCAAAATCGGTTAGCGCTGCTTTGGCATTACTAATGGCTTGTTCTGATTTATCGAAGACAGTCGATACTTTATCGACAAGCACGCTCACCTCATGAATTTTCAGTACATCGTTAATGTTCGACATAATAATCGCAACAGGAATGAGTACTAATGAGATCGCTAGACAAAGCCCAAATACGGCGCCTACCCAAAACTGATTTAAGCCACGTTTAAATTGCTCCATTATCTTTCCTTGATCCTATTTATTGATTAAAACTTGAAACGCGTTAGCTGTTTTAAAAAGACTAAGGAAACTATAAAGCTATTTTGGCAATAAAAAAATAATTTGATGAGATTATAAAAAGAAATATAAATGAAATAGAGAAGAGGTATTTTATGTAAATGGTGCCCGGGGCCGGACTTGAACCGGCACGCTGTTACCAGCGAGGGATTTTAAATCCCTTGTGTCTACCAATTCCACCACCCGGGCATCGGGCCGCTCGTAAGAGCATGTGGAGTATTATATGGAGGCGGAACCCGGAGTCGAACCGAGGTAGACGGATTTGCAATCCGCTGCATGGCCACTCTGCCATTCCGCCAAATTAGATAATTGGAGCGGCACACGAGGCTCGACTCAACCTTGGCAAGGTTGCGCTCTACCAACTGAGCTAGTGCCGCTTTCTTTATCTTGGGGGCTATGCCCTCTCAACACGGACGCATTCTACAGAGATTATTAAACGCGTCAATATAAAAAATGCTAGTTTTGAACTGTTTGCTTATTTTTTATCTAAAACGGTGTGTAATTAAACGTTTAGGATCAATTTTTGGTCAATTCTGACCATGCCGCTATTAAATACTGCAACATAGAACTAAGCGTTAAGAATGTTGCGACGTACAAAAGGCCATAACTTAAGTAGATCATCCATGTATCAAACTGCCAGATCAAACCAATAATGGCTAGCATCTGTGCTGCAGTTTTAAACTTACCCATGTTTGATACAGCTACGTTGTCACGTTTACCCTGCTCTGCCATCCATTCGCGTAAAGCAGAGATAACAATTTCACGGCTAATAATAACTAATGCTGGAATAGTCATATACAAACTTTGGTAGTGGCTTGATAAAGCAACCAGTGCTGCACACACCATTACTTTGTCGGCAACCGGATCTAAGAACGCACCGAAAGGCGTTGACTGATTTAAACGACGCGCTAGATAGCCATCAAGGATATCTGTGATTGACGCAAGCCAGAAAACAAACGCAGCTGCGAAAAACGCCCATGAGAAAGGCAAATAAAATATCACCAAAAAAATGGGGATAAGAAAAAGTCTAAAGGTTGTGAGTGTGTTTGGAATATTCCACATAACTACTTGGAGATGTCTTTTTTTACTATATTCGCACGAAGGCTACGCCTTGTCATGCAAATGATTAAATATCTTTTCAGCCATTTCAGGGCTGATCCCAGGAACTTGTTTTAATTGGTCTATATTAGCAGCTTTTACCCCTTGCATGCCCCCTAAATATTTTAATAATGCTTGTCGGCGCTTTTGTCCTACACCGGTAATCTCTTCTAACAATGATTGTGTACGTTGTTTTTGTCGTTTATTACGATGCCCTGCAATGGCAAAACGGTGCGACTCATCACGAATATGCTGAATTAAATGCAGCGCTGGTGCATCTGAATCAAGTGGTATTGTTTTACGTCCGCCATCAATTAATAGCGTTTCTAAACCTGGTTTCCGACTGGTACCTTTTGCAACACCCACCAGCAATGGTATTTTATTATGCGGCCAGTTTTCAAAATATTGCTCAGCACGAGATAATTGACCTTTACCACCATCGATAAAGATGACATCTGGAATTTTGTCTTCATCGACCACTTTGTTGTAGCGTTTATTAAGTGCGAATTCCATCGCAGCATAATCATCACCACCGGTGATGCCGGTAACATTAAATCGACGATATTCTTTATTATTAGGCCCTTGCGAATCAAACACCACACAACTTGCTACCGTGTTTTCACCCATTGTATGGCTGATATCAAAACATTCCATGCGATTAATATCATCTAGGCGTAATGTTTCTTTTAATTGTGCGTAGCGTTTGTTGATTGAATCCTGCGTGCTTTGCTTAACACTAATGCTGTTAAGTGCATTTTTATTAGCAAGCTTTAAATACTGTGCCCGCTCACCGCGATTAGCAACTTTTAAACTCACTTTACGTGCAGAGATTGCCGTAAGCGCTTCGCTTAATGGCTCACTTTCTTCAATATTAAACGGTAATATAATTTCTTTAGCAATACGCCCTGTTGCACCGGGAGCTAGATAATATTGGCCTAAAAAAGAAGTTAGAATTTCTTCTTCACCTGAGTCTTTTGGCACTTTAGGAAAATAAGTTTTACTGCCTAGCACTTTGTGGTCGCGGATCATTAATAAGTGAACCGCATTTAAACCGTTTAAATGAGCAAAACCCACCACATCCATTTCGGCATGGTTACCTGAAATAGATTGTTGCTCCTGCATTTTTCGAAGCAACATGATTTGGTCACGCACTTTGGCCGCAAGCTCAAATTTAAGTTCTTTACTTGCTTGCTCCATTTTAGTAACTAAATCGGCAATGACTTCATGAGATTTGCCCAACAAAAACTTGCGAACAAAATCAACTTCTTGTTGATATTCTTCATCGGAGATTTTATTAACACACGGCGCTGAGCAGCGTTTTAACTGATATTGTAAACATGGACGGCTTCTAGCTCGGTAATAAGCATCTTCACATTGGCGAACCGGAAAGATTTTTTGCATTAAACGCAAACTTTCAGATACCGCTCCCGCACTTGGGAATGGGCCAAAATATTCGCCTTTAATTTTTCGGCTACCACGATGAAAAGCAAGTCGCGGATGCTTATGATCAGTTAAAAGAATATACGGATATGACTTATCATCTCGCAGCAAAATATTGTAACGAGGCTGATATTTTTTAATTAGGTTGTTTTCGAGTAATAAGGCTTCGGTTTCAGTGTTGGTCAGGGTGACTTCAATACCGCAAATATTACTTACTAATACACGCGTTTTGCTATCAGTCACATTGCTACGGAAGTAACTACTTACGCGCTTTTTTAGATTTTTAGCCTTACCAACATAGATAACTTGCCCTTCACTATCAAGCATTCGGTAGACACCGGGCTCACTTGATAGTGTTTTTAGAAAACGGGCTGGTTCGAAATCAGACATTGAGCAAATTAATGCGAGCTATCAATGTCGATCATTTTATGACGAATTGCTAAATGGGTAAGTTCAACATCCCCCCCTACATTTAGCTTTTCAAACATGCGATAGCGATAGCTATTCACTGTTTTTGAGCTTAGGTTCAAGCGATCCGCAATATCTTGCGCTTTCTCACCTTTAGTGATCATCAGCATGATTTGCAGCTCACGCTCAGACAAACTCTGGAATGGGTTTTCATCTGTGCGACCGCTTACCTGAGCAAGGGCAATTTGTTGTGCAATTTCAGGCGCAATATAACGTTGCCCTGCATTAACCGCACGAATAGCGTTAACCATTTCATCAGAGCCGGCACCTTTTGTTAGATAACCGTGAGCACCGATTTGCATTACTTTGCTTGGAAATGGATCTTCACAATGCACAGTAAGCACAATAATTTTTACATCAGGGCAATAACGACAGATTTTTTTTGTCGCTTCTAAACCGCCAATACCTGGCATATTCATGTCCATCAACACGATATCAGGTGAATGTTGACGGCAAAATTGCACCGCTTCTTCACCGGTTTTAGCTTCACCCACCACTTTAAAACCACGAACATCATCAAGTATACGTCTGATCCCTGTCCGTACAAGTTCATGGTCATCAACTAAAAGTACATTAATCAATGGAACACCCTCAAATAACCCAAATAGCTGCTTTCGCACAGTTTAATGTGCCACATTAGCACAGAAAAAGTGAAACGATAAATCAAAATATCGTTTCACTAATTAATTTTAAGCTGATGCTTTCTCGCTGAAACGATCAACCCATAGGGCAATGATACCATCACCTGTTACATTACAGGCAGTACCAAAGCTATCTTGTGCTAAATAAAGTGCAATCATTAATGCAACTGCACCTTCATTAAAACCAAGCATACTTGTTAAAAGACCCAATGCCGACATAACTGCCCCACCTGGTGCGCCAGGAGCAGCAATCATTACAACGCCTAGCATCATAATAAATGGCAACATACCAAATAACGATGGTACATCCATATTCGGTGATAAGAACATAACAGCCATTGCACATGTCACAATCGTAATTGTTGAGCCTGATAAATGGATAGTTGCACATAAAGGTACTGTAAAGTTAGCAACATCTTCTTTTACGTTATTTGCTTTGCTTGAGCGAAGTGAAACTGGAATTGTTGCTGCACTCGACATTGTACCTAAAGCAGTAAAATAAGCGGGTAGCATATTTTTTACAAGCTCTAAAGGATTACGCTTTAGTAAAAGGCCTGTAGATACATATAAAACAGTAAGCCATAGCCAATGCATAATTAATGCAGCTAGCAAAACAATACCAAATGTTTGCAGCGTATCAACCACGGTGCCAGCAACTGTCATTTCCGCGAAAACACCGGCAATGTAGAAAGGTAACGCAGGAATAATTACTTTTGCTAATAAGCCATCAATCACATCACGGCCCTGATCAGATACTTTCTTTAACGTATCAAGCTGTAACTGGCTCATACCAATACCAAAAATGAATGCCGCAGCAAGTGCTGTCATTACACTCATAAGAGGTGGAATTTCTAGATCAATAAAGCTGCCCACTTCGGTAGCAACTTCTGCTTCAAACGTTAAACCGCCATCAAACAATGGGATCATAGCGCTGACAAGTAAAAACGCTAAGGTTCCAGCAATAACGGTTGAACCATATGCAAAGCCAACAGTTTTTCCTAACAAGTGGCCTGACCCTTTTGGTAAACCAGCAATACCTGATGCGATAAAAAATAAAATAATTAACGGGATGGTAAAGGTGATCAACTGACCTATTATTTCTTTTACTGTGTAAAGGAGTTCAACACCTGTTAGTGGCACATATAAGCCCACTAAAATACCGGCAACAATACCAGCAATTAATTTTAGAATTAAATTCATAACGATCACTTCAATTTTTAGGTGGTAATCTTTTACCACGTTTTAGTTTACTTTTGTTATAAAACAGCCAAATTAACGTTTAACTGCGCAAATTACCACCACAGCTTGTTAGAATCTAATTTGAACGTAAATATATGCGCCCTGTCGCGTTGCATTTGTTAACAAAGTTGCAAATTAATAACATGCTCGCAGTTTTGAATACCCGTATAGTGCTTATGTATAAATCAATGTTAAGTGCCGCTCTATTAAGCGTGCCTTTTACCAGCTTGGCCACCAGCCAACCTGTCACCCTTCCTTTTATTGCAGAGCAGGCAACAATTGACGGCCAGCTCAATGAGCCAAGTTGGCAACGTGCCAAAAAAATTACCATAGACAACGTTACTTGGCCTTACGAAAACAGTAAAAGCCCAGTCACCACCTACGCTTATGTTTATGAAGATGGCAAAACACTTTTTATTGGCTTTGAAGCAAATGACCCAAACCCAGAACTTATTCGTGCTTTTTACCGTGACCGTGACGCAGCCTGGGATGATGACCTAGTCGGGCTAAAAATTGATTCATACAATAATTCTCAATTAGCTTATCAATTTTTTATTAACCCACTTGGCGTACAACAAGATTCAATAGAAAACGAACTGACTAAACATGAAAGCTCATCATGGGACGGTATTTGGGATAGCGTCGGTGTTATTCATGATAAAGGCTACACAGTTGAAGTTGCCATTCCATTACGCGTATTGAATTTTGACGACAGCGTAGCAAGTAAGACTATGGCGATGGAGTTTTTACGCTTTTTACCGCGCAGTGAACGATTACGTATCTCAAATATGCAAATTGACCATGGGAACAACTGTTGGATTTGCCAAATGCCAAGTTACCAAGGCTTTGAACAAGCAAAGCAAGGCAATAACGTGGCGATTATTCCATCTGTGGTGCTTGGCAAAAATGAGACACGCGATATTGATGGCGCACAAGTTGATGACTGGGAGTCAGAGAACAACACTGAAGCCAGCCTCGATGTTAAATGGGGCATCACCCCAGATATCACCTTAAATGCGACGATTAATCCTGATTTTTCTCAGGTTGAAGCGGATGTAGCACAATTGAGTGTGAACAATAATTTCAGTTTATTCTTCCCAGAAAAGCGTGCCTTCTTTTTAGATAACGCTGACTACTTTGCCTCAACACTTAACCTCATTCATACCCGTAATATTGCCCAGCCAGATTACGGCACGAAAATCACCGGAAGTAAAAATGGCCATACATTTGCCGGCTTCATTGCCAATGATACACAAACCAATGTGTTGATCCCGGGCAATTTAGGCTCATCTCTTGTTGCCCTTGACGAGAAAAGTGAAAACGGTGCCCTGCGTTATCGATACGATTTTGAATCAGGATTATCACTCGGTTCAACTGCAACACACAGACAAAGTGATGATTATAAAAACACGGTTTACAGTATTGATAGTAAATACAAACCAACAGTGAACGATGTTTTCTTAGTGCAAGTATTAAAATCACAAACGCAATACAGCCAAGATTTTATCGATGAGTTATGTGATGGTGATAACTGCTTACAGCCCGAGCAAGTAATTTGTGAATTAAATAGTGACTGCGACTATAACGAAGGCGTACTTCGTGTTTTAAGTAAAGAACAGCAATCGGGTACTGGCTACTACCTAAAGTATCAACACGACGAGAAGTACTGGCGTGCCTTCGCTGATTATAATTATCGTGATGCTGATTTAAGAGCTGACTTGGGCTTTATCTCACAAGTTGATTTTAAAAAGTTTACGACTGGTGGCGAATACCGCTGGTATGGCGATAAAGGCAATTGGTGGAATCGCGCTAACCTTTACGCCGATTGGGATATTACCCATAACGAAAATAACGAACTTCTTGAAAAAGAAGCACAAACTAGTTTTTCAATCAGCGGCCCGTTACAGAGCTTTTTTGAGGTTTCTGTTGAGCACCGTAACCGCACTGGCCTTCGCCACGATAAATCACGTTTAGATATTGACGGCAACACAGACTTGTTTAGCGAAAATGGCGTTGGTTTTTACAGTGACTTTAAACCAAAAGCAGGGGTATTTGCTTCTTTATATATGTACACTGGTAATGCCGTTGATTTAGCGAATAACCGCGTGGGTGATAAGTTCCATATACGCCCTGTGCTGAATATGAACCTTGGTAAGCATTTTGAAGTGCGTTTACGTCATACTTATGAACAGCTTGAAGCCGATGGCAGTGAAGTATTTACCGCCAACTTAAGTGATGTACGTTTTACTTACCAATTCAACGTGAATAGCTTTTTACGCCTTGCAGTCATTTATACCGATTTAGAACGCAATCAGGCTAATTACATTGATGATGTAGATAGCCAATATAAAAACCTAGCCACTCAGCTGTTGTATTCTTATAAGCTGAATCCGCAAACGGTATTCTTTGCTGGCTACTCTGATAATGGCTATCAAGATGATGAGCTATCATCAATTACTAAAGAGCAGCGTACGTTATTTGCCAAGTTTAGCTACGCTTGGTTACTCTAAGAGCCTATTAGCGCACCTTTTGGTGCGCCCTCCCCTTTCTTTGTTTGCTTATTCCTAAATGCTATAAGCCTATTCGCTATATGTTATAGCCAAACTTTACTTTCGTTTTTTATTCACCACAGTAAAGTGTGACTATTACAGATAGCTGGCCTAAGCTAGTTGATCAACGATTGAATAAATTGCTTCCAAGGGAACACTATGTCTAACATTTTTGAAGATAATTCATTAACGATTGGTAATACACCAATTGTAAAGCTTAACCGCGTAACCTCAGGTAATGTTTTTGCTAAAGTTGAATCACGTAACCCAAGCTTCAGTGTTAAATGCCGTATTGGCGCTTCAATGATCTGGGAAGCAGAAAAGTCAGGTGTATTAACCAAAGAAAAAGAGTTAATCGAGCCGACTTCAGGTAACACAGGTATCGCACTTGCGTTCGTAGCAGCTTCTCGTGGCTATAAGCTAACCCTTACTATGCCTAACACAATGAGCTTAGAGCGTCGTAAATTATTAAAAGCCTTAGGTGCTAACCTAGTATTGACTGATGGCGCTAAGGGTATGAATGGCGCGATTGAAAAAGCAAAAGAAATTCAAGCCGGTGAGCCTGAAAAATACATTCTTTTACAACAGTTCGAAAACCCAGCTAACCCGAAAATTCACTTTGAAACAACGGGCCCTGAAATCTATGAAGCAATGGACGGTAAAATTGATATCTTCGTAGCAGGTGTTGGTACTGGTGGTACTATTACGGGTGTTAGCCGTTACCTTAAACTAGAAAAAGGTTTAAATGTACAATCAGTTGCTGTTGAACCAACTAACTCTCCAGTTATTAGCCAAACATTAGCTGGTGAAGAAGTTAAACCGGGCCCTCATAAAATCCAAGGTATCGGTGCAGGCTTCATTCCTGGCAACCTTGATTTAGAAGTTGTAGACGCTGCAGAGCAAGTATCAAATGAAGATGCGATTGCTATGGCTCATGAACTGATGAAGAACGAAGGTATTTTAGTGGGTATTTCTTCTGGTGCAGCAGTAGTTGCGGCAAAACGCCTTGCTGAAAAACCTGAGAACGCAGACAAGAACATTGTGGTAATTTTACCAAGTGCGACTGAGCGTTACTTATCTAGCCCATTATTTGCTGAAGAGTTCAGCGATAAAGAGCTAGTTCAGTAACCACTAAGAATCACTTAGTTGTTAAAAAAGGATGCAGGCATGCGTCCTTTTTTATTACCTAAAATAAATAAAACCAATAATTTTACCGAGTTAACTTTACATCATGCTCATTTAGTCACACACTTAATTTTAAGTTCACTCGAAAAACTACAACAATGAAAAATATACTTTTAACTTTTATCCTTCTAAGTAGCAGCATTCTTTTCGGTTGCGGTTCTGAAGACGCACCAAAGGGCGAAAAAAACACCCCAGGTAATGTAGCGACTCTCTATTTTGATGCTTTATACAACCAAAACAATTTAAATCTTGCGATGGAATATGCCACGCCGAAAATGGCGCGAATTATGAAATCTTATGGCACCGCTGGGCAGTTCGCTCGTAACCTGGTTAATATGCAATACGATGAAGTAGTGATTGAAGTCGATATGACTAACATGAGTCTACGCGAACAATATGGCGATAAAGCTAACATCAATTTGATTTTTACGGGTTATTTTAATGGTAAGAAAATTGATGATATGCGCAGTGTGAAAATGATGCGTAAAAAAGGCAAGTGGTACATAGAAAAAATTAATGCCGATCCATTTGCGCGATAATTAATTACGAAAACTAAAAAAGGGCCTAAAGGGCCCTTTTTTTGAAAGAGTATTACTGCAGAACAGTATGGATATTACTCTTCGTCAAACTCTTGATGTTGACGCTGTGCAGGACGCGCTAAGATTTCAACGTAAAACGATGTAAGCTGTTTTGCTTCGATATCGCTAATACATTTATTAATCTCTGCCACGTGAACGACATTGGCCTCATCCGCTGATTCACCAAACTTACAGTCAAACGCCCAATAGTCGGCGCCTGCTGGGAGTGTTTTATTACGCTCACGTTTTAAGTATTTTTTTACTTCGTGCTTGGCTGCATCAACCATACGAGGATATTTAATTTTCTCGTGGTTTAGCGTGAATGTTTTCTTCATTATAGTCCTAGTAACTTGGTTCAATGACAATGGCATTAAGCCATAGACTGCTATTATAACAAGCACATCTTAATTTAGCTGTACTTTTTGCAGTTTTACTTAAATATAAGTCTATTCTTAGTGTATTCGAAGTCTATGACATTTCGATTAAGCCACTTATACCTAAGCTGTAGCTAAATGAAGAGGTTGATGTATCGCCTCGTCAGTAAGGCTATCATAAAATGCAGCTGCATCGATTTGTGGGCGCTCAACGGGTTTATTTTTTTCATAAAAGCGTTTTCTAACTGCAGGCTCACAGTTATCAATCACTTCTAGCGGCACATGTTGCTTATCATCACGAACATTCAGTGGCTCTGGGTTTAAACAATGACGTAATCTGATGTCTGATAAACCACCTTGCAATAGTCTAAGTGCATTTTCTTGCCCAATCAGCATATCAAACTGTTCGGGAGCTAATGGTTGTGTGGGGCCTGCACCTAACTCGGTGCGCAAAGCAGATTCAGATACTTCAGGATTGATTAATTCAGTTTTTGGCAGGTGAAACTGGCTAAAATCGAGCGCATCATGAGAAAGCATTGCTAGTAATAAAGCAAATTCTCCAGAGCGGTGCTCGTGGACACTTTTATTTAGACGATTATCGAGTTGGCTCTCTGTGAGCAACAAACCATCAATTTGCATAGTCTTTAGCCAAATAGTTTCTTGATTAACCAGTTATCGGCATTTATGCATTTTTCTTTAGTTTTTTTCTTTACTTAAATAATAAGTTTGCTATTATCAGCGCCGTTGCATTGGAGGGGTTCCCGAGCGGCCAAAGGGATCAGACTGTAAATCTGACGGCTCAGCCTGCGCTGGTTCGAATC
>NZ_LJSO01000025.1:0-24956 GCF_001399985.1 Pseudoalteromonas sp. P1-8 | reverse complement strand
ATCTTTCGTTGCTGCCCGCCGTGTCAGTGGGGTCGCATTATAGGGAGATCCAAAAACAGATCAACACTTTTTTTCGATCTTTTTACTGTTCGCTCAAAAAGCGAACTAAATTTACCGAAAACAGCAAAAACGGTCGCTATTATGGCTGTTTTTTAAGCCAATATTCATAATTTAATGCAAATTTCATTGCTATGTTCATTTAACTCGTTAAGATAGCAAGTTCACAATGTTAAATTAATGTTTATTTCTTGTTTATTGGTAGATCAAAATGAAATTACCCGATCAAAAATCTTTTCTTTTCTCCGTTATTCTTGCTGTTTTAGGTTTTGTGGTTGTTAAGTTCGCACTTGCAAGCTTAGCTTTAGACCCAGCATTGCTATTTGGTGCAGGCTTATTAATTGGTGCTTTAGTTATTGCAGCACTTTCATCAGCGTCAAGTGAGGAGGCCGAAGTAAAAACAAAAACACTTTATGTTGGCAACCTACCTTATCGTGCTAATGAAGGTGTTGTTCGTGCTTTATTCGAAGAACAAGGCAAAGTTTTCAATGTACGTTTATTAAAAGATAAAAATACAGGTAAACGTCGTGGCTTTGGTTTTGTTGAAATGGCTGAAGCTGATGCAGATAAAGCAATCAATCAATTAAATGATAGCGAATTCCAACAACGTACTTTAAAAGTGCGTGAAGCAAAACAAAAACAAGAGAACGAAGCTAACAGCTTTCGTGAGGGATCTGATCAGTCAGCGTAATAAGCTCAACGCTTAATTGCGAATGACCAATAGGAGCCGTTGCATAATAGTGCAGCGGCTTTTTTTTATCTGTAGTAAGAGTAAAGCCTCGTAGAGCAATTAAACTTTCAACGCGCTTAGCAATCGCTTTGCCTGAATCAATAAGGAAGATCTGTTGTTTATAGTAGTCACTAATTGCGCTGGCTAGTAATGGAAAGTGTGTACAGCCAAGTACCAATACATCTATATCTTCTGCTATCGCTAAATCACTCAATACTTTCTCAAGCTTTGCTTTATTGATTTTCTGCGTATGAAATAGTGTTTCAGCAATTTCTACCAGCTCAGTTGAGCCATATAAGCTGACTTGTGTGTCTTGGCTATGAGTACTAATTAAGTTTGCAGTATAGCGACTCTTGATGGTTGATGGTGTTGCCAGTAAACCAATATGTTTGCTGTTACTTATAGCGCAAGCGGGTTTTATCGCAGGTACTACCCCGACAACTTCTATATTTGTGTGCTGGCGAATAGTTTCTAAGGCAGAGGTAGAGGCGGTATTACACGCAATAACTAGGATATCAACGTGTAAGTTTGCTGTTTCGATAAACTGTAGTAGCGCAAAAAGGCGGGCTATGATCGTTTGCTGACTTTGCGCGCCATAAGGCAATAAAGCATTGTCCATAAAATAACTATAATCTGCATCTGGGATCAATACTTGGATCTGTTCAAGTACGGTTGTTCCACCTATACCAGAATCAAACACCATTATATGAACTGACAAACTGCTTACCTCGGATCATCAAAGGTCAGCAGTTTGCCATGCAGCTTTATAAAAAGAAAGAAAGGACTAAGCCTCTTCTTCTGTTGCCGAGCGAAGCTTATTCATTTGCTCAAACATTGCTTTGGTATAATCCACCAGCTTACTGACTTCTTCTTTATCTTGGTTTAACCATTGTAAGATGCCAGCCAGTTCATTTTGCAAACCAATGTCACCCGCTTTATTAAACGCCTGTTTCAAGTCGTCATTAAATGGCGCTATTTTCTCAGCAACTTCTTTTTCAGGGGCTGGTTTATATTCTTCATAGCCTTTAATCGCTGCTACTGTTTTGGTTTGTTTCAGATCCATCGTAAAGCCAACGAGTTGCTCGTTACCTAAGTTAAGCTCTTTAGCTTGTTCAAAGGCATCTTCTAATGAACCAGAGAAGAATGTTTCGCTAACACTCTGCAAGTCTTCCATCAATTCATTGATAGCTTGCTGCTCTTGCTCATTTAAATCACCATTGACCGACATCGAGAATGATAAATCACGTGATTGCGAAGACTCACTGACAAAGGCTTCGTTGTCGCCATTTTTGCTATAACTGCTTGCAGACTTACTTTCGTATGCATCAGCAAAGCTAATACTTACTTCGTCACCTTCAGCGGTGGTGAAAGTGTACTCTGCGTTATTACTTAAACTGATGTATTGAGCTTGGCTTACTGAAACCGCATTAGGTTTAGGATTGAACAAGTCTTCTTCTAATTCATCAATACCTTTAAAGATACCTTCTTTAGACTTTTCGATACCCTCTTCGATGTCATCGTTAAGAATACCTGACTCTTTAAGCTCATCATACGCATCGTCGATGCCCATTTGCACACCTTTACGTGCATCACCTAGCATGCCTTTGAGTTTTTCATCATCAGCACCATCGGCTTTTGCTTTACGAAGTGCGCCGCCAACAAAGTCGAGTACGTTTTTCACGATCTCTTCAAAGTCGAACAAGGGTTTATCTTTTTTCTCTTCGGCTTTAGGTAAACCTAGTGCCTCAGCAAGTTTATCATCAAGAACTTTTGCCGCGAGCTCTCTGCCGCGTTGCTGATAACTATCTTGACGATTTTGAATGGTAGGCTGCTGCAGTGCCTGTTTACCATTGTATTTATTCACATTTGTATTAGGCATATAGCCTAGGTTGCCAATTTTCATGATCCGACTCCATGTTATGGTTAACTCATTATCGGCCAAAAACCACAAAACTTAAGTTTTTTGTATAAAAAAACGACACTAAAATAAATAACAAAACTAGACAAATCCTCAGCGCACCCTACAATAGCGCCGTTATAAAGCTAAGAGATAAAAGGTAATCAGCCATGGCGGTTATAAAAATTGATACAACTCAATACGATGCACAATTGAGTGAGAAAGAGCAGCGCATCACCTCACAGTTTCGACGTTTTGGGGTCGAAAAATTAGAAGTGTTCAGCTCTGATCCTATTCATTACCGCCAACGTGCAGAGTTTCGTGTTTGGCATGAAGGTGAAGACCTGTTTCACATCATGTTTGATCAACAAACTAAAGAAAAGATCCGCGTTGATGAGTTTGACCCTGCAGCACCTTTAGTGGGTGAAGTGATGCAAGCGATGATCGAAAACTTAAAAGACAATGAAGTTCTGCGCCGTAAGCTGTTTCAAATCGATTACCTTTCAAGCTTAAGTGGTGAGATCCTTGTTAGCTTGTTGTATCACAAACAACTAGATGAGCAGTGGCTACAAGCAATTAAAGAGCTTAAAGCAAAACTGAGCACACAGTTTAAGATTGATTTTATTGGTCGTGCTCGGAAGCAAAAAGAAGTGATTGGTAATGACTATGTTATCGAGCGTTTAAACGTAAACGGTAAAGAGCTTATTTATCAACAAGTCGAAAATAGCTTTACGCAACCGAATGCTAAAGTAAACATCAAGATGCTAGAGTGGGCACAAGCCCTTTGCCAACCACTCAATAATGACTTACTGGAGTTATATTGTGGGAATGGTAACTTTTCGATTGCTCTTGCAGGCTCATTCGACCGCGTATTAGCCACTGAGATTTCAAAATCATCGGTTTACTCAGCGCAATACAATATCGCACAGAACAAGGTTGAGAACTTAGATATCATTCGTATGTCGAGTGAAGAGTTCACCCAAGCAATGAAAGGCGAACGTACTTTCTCTCGTTTAGATGGTATAGACCTGAAAAGCTATAACTGCCAAACAATTTTAGTGGATCCACCACGTGCAGGCATGGACACGCTAACGTGTGACCTAGTTGCGAACTACGACAATATTATTTATATCTCGTGTAACCCAGATACCTTAGAGCGTGACCTTGATCACTTATGCAAAACCCATGAAGTAAAACGTTTTGCGATTTTTGACCAATTCCCTTACACCCACCACATCGAATCAGGTGTGTTTTTACAACGTAAATAAAATCAATCTGCCAGCGCAGCAAATAGCGCTGGCAACTGCTGCTCGCTGTATACAGCTATATTATTGTCGGTTAACAGCTTTGCAGTTAATCCCATCCCTGAAATTTTCTTTCCTGAATGACTACCATCGTAAATAGTATTGCGACCACATGAAGGGCTTGATTCTTTTAACAGCGCATAGCGAATGCCCTGCTTTTTGCAAAGCTTAAGTGCTTGTTCTGCGCCATAAGCAAACTGTACTGTGACATCTTGTGCATCTTTGGTAAATACTCTACCCGCTTTGATTTCTGCAGGCGGCCTTGGTGTAGGTAAGCCACCAGCTACTTCAGGGCAGAATGCAACGAGCCTTCCTTGCTGTTTAAGAGTTTCTAAACCAGGATGGAGTAAATTTTGCGATTGCCCGTCATAACGAACAGGATTTCCTAACAAACAGCTTGAAACTAATAGTTTTTGCATTTGCTTTACCAACAAAAAAGCTCCGCGAACGGAGCTTTCTATTAAATTCAACTAACTAAGCTTATTTATCAGCTAGGTAGTTAATTAAGTCTGCCATGCTCTTCGCATCGCTAATACCTGAATCCGCACCTAGGATTACACGGTATTTACCATTAACAATAAAAGTTGGAACGCCTTTTAAAGCACCTTTTTGTTGGTAATATTCTTGGTCGCGTTTCATCTTAGACGCCATAGTACGTACAGAGAAGCTGTTGTAGTACTTATCAAAATCTTCAGCCGACACACCTTGTGAAACAAAGATGTCTTTCATATCAGCTAGTTCGTTAATACGAGCACGCTTACCGTGAATATGATTAAACACAGCGGCTACTAACGCGTCTTTCTGTGGTAACACATTAGCCGTCGCATAACCTTGCGCTAAGATAGTCTGAATTTCTGGGTCACGAGGACCTGAAAAATCAACATGACTCTTTTTGAATTTAACGCCATCTTTAAGAAGTGTTTTAAGCTCTTTCACTACTGGCTCGAAGTTATTACAGTGTGGGCAGTAGAATGAGAAGAACTCTTTTACTTCAGGCTTTTTAGAAGCGCGTGCATCAATCGTTTCATAATGCTTACCTTCTTCATATTGAGCAGCTGAGGCATTTGCCGCTAAACCTAGCGTGGCAGCCATTAATACAGCTTTTACTAACTTGATCATTACTTCTTACTCCAAAATTATTGTTTTAATAAAAATTCGACTAACTCATCAAGCATCTGCTGGCTCTTGATGGTGTTTAAATTAATTTTATATTTATCATTGACGATAAAAGTTGGTACACCAGTAAGGGCGCCCATATCTGAATATTTTTGCTGCTTATCTTGCATCGCTTTTTCAGCACTAATCACTGGCATGCTTGCAATTTCAGCGTCAAACACATCGTTGCTAATACCATTGGTCGCAAGTAATGCTTTCACGTCTTTTATATCTTTTAGTAAAGCGCGCTGTCTGTGGATGCTATTAAAGATTTGATCAGCAACTTGCTCACCTTTGCCATGTTGCTTAGCAATTAAGTAGGCATAGCTTAAGTTACTTTGCGTTTGCTTAGATACACCACCTAAAAAGTTAACATGGCTTTTTACAAATTCAGTCCCTTCAGGAAGACTTGCCGTTAATGCTTTTGCGACCGGTTCAAACTGAAAACAGTGTGGACAATAAAACGAAAAGAACTCGGTTACTTGAGGTGTTGCACTTTTCTCAACTTTTAATACTTCGTATTGATTGCCTGCTTCGAAATCAGCAGCAAGGGCCGCAAAAGGTAAACATAAAATGAGTAGACTTAACTTTAATTTTTTAAACATTGTTTTCTCGTCTTTCTTAACTTTAAAAATTTATGGTAATAATTTTAATGGTGCTTCCTGTAGCGCTGCAAGCTGTTCTTTTAGCGCTAGTATTTGCTGCTCCCAGTATTTGTCTTCAGCAAACCATGAAAAGTTCCGTGGGAACGCAGGATCATCCCACCTTTTTGCCAACCACCCCATGTAATGCACCATTCGCATTGCTCTAAGTGGTTCAATCAACTTTAATTGGCTGTGATCAAAGTCGCAAAATTCTTCATAAGCAGCCACTAAGGTGTCTAACTGTAACAGTTGGTTGTTACGATCGCCACTGAGCATCATCCAAAGATCTTGAATTGCAGGCCCTTGTCGGCTGTCATCTAAATCAACAAACATTAACGCATCACCAGACCACAATATATTACCGGCATGGCAATCGCCGTGCAGGCGGATGGTTTCAACATTTTTATACTGCTCTGTGGTTTCTTTAATCACCAAATCTAAAATAGTATAAAAGGCGTTCTCTAATGCCATTGGCACCAAGTTACTTGCTTGTAACTGAACTTTAGCTGTCTGAAGGTATTCTTCGCAGCTGATCACAGGCCTATGTTCAAATGGCTTTGCCTTAGCTACTTGGTGCATTCGCCCAATTAAGCGGCCAAGTACATCGAGTTGATCTAAATTATCAACTTCAAAAATGCGCCCGCCCACACTTGGGAATAACGTAAACAAATAACCATTATGCTCAAATAAGCTTTGCCCTTCGATAATTACAGGCGCAACAACCGGCACTTCAGCCTCGGCAAGCTCAAATGCAAACGCATGCTCTTCTAAGATTTGCGCCTTACTCCAACGCTCTGGTCGGTAGAACTTAACAACATAACGATGGCCATCTTCTGCTTTAAATTGATAAACACGGTTCTCGTAGCTATTTAAGGCCAGCAGACCTGATTCAGCATAAACACCGATACTTTCAACTGCATCTAAAATTGAATCGGGTGTAAGGTCTACAAAACTAAATTTACTCATAATGCCTCATCATATAAAAAAAGCGGGAAAATCCCGCTTTTTATTCATTCGCTCAGTGTACTTAATTATCGCGCCTTAAAGAAGTTACTCGGCTGCGAAATCTGCACATCTGGCTCACCATCGACAGAAAGTACGAACTCAAACTTCGTCATGGGCTTTTTCAAATCATAAGGATCAACAACTAATGACAGTGGCACATTATAAGATTCACCAGAAGGTACTGTGAATGTTTGTTTGCCGATGTACTCAAAGTTATCGAGTCCTTCAACACGAATGTTAAAGGTTTGCTCATGTTGAGCTTTGTTAATTACTTTTAGTGTATAGGTGTTTTCGACTAAACCATTAAAGTCAACACGATATAGCTGGTTACGGTCACGAATAATATCGAGTTCCATCGGTTTGCGCATCGCAATATTTGCTACTAACGCCCCTGATAGCACGACTAAGATAACTAGATAGCCAATTAACTTAGGGCGCAGTGCATGTGTTTTGTTGTCTGGCGTTTCTAAGTTACGCTCGGTGGTATAGGAAATGAGCCCGCGTGGGTAATTCATTTTATCCATCACCCCATCACACGCATCGATACATGCACCACAGTTAATGCACTCGTATTGTAAGCCGTTACGAATATCGATCCCCGTTGGGCAGACCTGCACACATAAGTTACAGTCGATACAATCACCTAAGCCGAGCTCTTTTGGATCTTGCTTACGTGAACGAGGACCACGGCTTTCACCACGTGCTTCGTCATAGCTCACGGTAAAAGTATCTTTATCGAACATAGCTGACTGAAAGCGAGAATAAGGGCAAATGTGTAAGCACATAATCTCGCGCATCCAACCGGCATTACCATAGGTACACACAGCAAATACGGCTAGACAAATATACGAATACGCGGTTGCATCAAGGGTAAACAGATCAGGCAGTAGCTGACGGATTGGCGTAAAGTAACCTACAAAAGTAAATGCGGTATAAAGCGAGAATAACCACCAGCTGCCGTGTTTAGCACTTTTGCGCCAAAACTTATCAAAGTCCATTGGGCGTTGATCTAGTTTCTTACGTTGATTTGCGCTGCCTTCGAATTTTTCTTCAAACCAAATAAAAATGAAGGTCCAAACGGTTTGCGGGCAAGTATAGCCACACCAAACCCGTCCATAGAAAGTAGTTACTAAGAACAAGGCAAACGCCGCCAACATGAGAATGAAAGCAAGGATAGTCAGATCTTGTGGCCAAAGCGTTAAACCAAAAATGTTAAACTTTTGCCCTACCAAATCGAACAACACAGCTTGTTGACCGTGGAAGTTAATCCAAGGTAGTAGCATAAATGCAAGCATGCCGACAAAACCAATCCGTTGTCTTAACAATTGGTGTAAACCCGTTACAGCTCGGACATAAATACGGTTACGTGGATTAAATCTATCATCGAGGGAAGCGTTTTCCGGTTTCTGGATTTTTACTTCCGTTGGGATATTTTTAACCTTAATCTGTTTATCCATTAAAATTCCTCAACGCCACTAGGAAATAATACTCAAACATATGTTTGCAGTAAGAGATTCTCTGTGCCAATAAGCAAATCAGAATACATCTCATTACGTTCAAAGATTTCTGAAACTTTAAACCTATAGAGCATTATACTCAATCTATAGAAAATTTCAGGGATTGATCGAAAATACGACGTTTTAATTATTTAATCTTATCTGCTTGCTTTTAAAACGACCATTTTATTAAACTTGCACCTATACCGTATTTATTTAGATCAAAGATTATTGTGCTATGAAAAAATTTCTTATTTTAGTGCTTATTATTTTAGCACTTTTCACGATTGATCATCCTTTGATCAAAGAGCCAAGAGAAAGGTTACTAGGTGAAGGCGTTAGCCTTATTTCTGATGCCAGTAAAGTCAACCGAAGTCCTGCGGCAAATATGGCTAAGAATAATATTAAGTCACAGCTTAATTTATCTAATTCAGAGCTTGAGTATATTGAAGAGACATTTACCACTGACGATAAACTACAAGTTTTTCACTTACACTACTGCCGTGAAAAAGATATTAACTTGTATTTTTATGGCGAACGCTTAAACCGCGTATGCAGTATCGTCTCGAATGCGCTTGAAGAAAGGTTAAACAAGTAATGGATTTTTCTGCTTTAAACAAAAAAACCAGCGACTCGTTTGCAAAACAGCGCAATATGTTAAAAAAGCTGGGTAAGGGGCAAACCTTGTACTG
Organism: Pseudoalteromonas sp. P1-8; assembly: GCF_001399985.1. Lineage (NCBI taxonomy): Bacteria > Pseudomonadati > Pseudomonadota > Gammaproteobacteria > Alteromonadales > Pseudoalteromonadaceae > Pseudoalteromonas > Pseudoalteromonas sp. P1-8. The sequence goes on along the minus strand of NZ_LJSO01000025.1, from coordinate 15,976 downwards.
CGAAGTATGTAAAGGCGCCCTTACCTTAAATTTGAAGACTGATCAGCCTGGTAAAGGCGTTGTAAGCTGTGCCAAAGGTTGCACAGACATTCTTTTAGAGCTGGGTTAGTTCCAGCCCTCATCATTATATAGCTGGCTATTTACAGCAACGACTTCAATGAGCTCAGCAAAGCCAGCGGCGAATTCATTCATAACCTCATACTGCTGCTGGCATAGTTGCCCTTCAGATAAACCATTATCAGTTGCAAGGGCTGCAATTTCACTCGTTTCAAGGGTAAAAAAGCCTAAGCTTTGCAGTGCACTAGCCAACGCCTCTTTAAGCTCATCAGCTAACTGTGGCGCGCTTAATAGCTTGTTAACGTAACCTTGCGCACCATGCATAAAACCTTGGCTCCAATGCTGACATTCTTGAATATCTAGGTATTGTTGTCCTTGAGAACTCAGCTGTAGGCTCACAGGTAATGTAAAACCCGTTTCGAATACTTGTTCGCTGATCTGTTGATATAAAGCCATAAATGCAAACAGCACTTGCTCGTCCATTTTCCCATCAGAGCCAGGTGCAACCTCTTCTAACCACTGATGAACATCAAGCGGCTCAGGAGCACAGATCACCGCAAATAAGTAGCCTTGGGTTTGCGACAAGCTAAGCGCATCTTGATGCTGCGCTAAAAACTGACTTAAAAGCTCACTTTGCTGCTTTGAAAACTCAGGTAATTGCATACTGTTCGATTAATCCAATTTAAAAGTTAAGCGGATAACGGCCTTCGTTATCAGGACGACCAAGAAACTTAGCTGCATCATGCACTTCTTTTGGTAAGCTTGCTTCAGGTTTAATATAACCAGCTACTTTAAAGTCTAGATTCGCTTTTAATACTGCATCTGCTTCAAGCCCTAAACGGTTTTCTGGGTCAACAAGCACTGCTACATCACCGGATTTACAGCTTAAACGACCGCTCAGAGGACCAATGCTAAACCAGTTGTTCATTCCTTTAACATCAATGTTCGGGCTCGCGATTTCGCCGCTTAGGCTTTCACAGTAAGGCTCGCCTGAGCTGTACTCATCTAAATCTACAATCACACGACCTTGCGCACTAACCGGCAAAGGAAGTTGTAAACGCTCCATAGCACGCTCAACCGTTAAGCGTAAAGTAGTCTTTTTCACGGTGATGGCTTGGTTAAAGAGACCATATGAAAAATCAGCATGGCCTGAAATATCCGCTTTATCACGAGGATCCCCAAAGCGTACCGTACCCACTAATTTACCTGTGAACAGTGACCAGCCCGATAACTGCCAACGCACATTATTTAATTGCTCACCATCAAAACGTACCTGCATAATGCGGCCGTCCCATAGCGTGCCACTGGCTTTACCTAATTGTAATTGCTTTGGTAAATGCGGCTTCGCAAAATCAAGTGCAACGGCAGCGGGTGTTTTTACCAGCGTAAACACCAAAAAACACATCACAAACACTGTGATTAATAAAATAACTCTTTTCATCGTTTACTTCTCTAGTACCAAACGACTTACACGCACAAAGCCTGATTTGTCATCTTTACTTAAATCTAAATTCTCGATTAGCACGCCATGTGAATTAACCAGTTCATCTAGCCATTCAACGAGGTTATTAAACTCAACAGAGTCAATGGTTAAACGAAGTGAATTGTCATTTGGCTGCATTTTACTAATGATAATTTGATAACGATTACGGGTGCTATTAACGATTTGGCTTAAGCTACGGCTGCTCGTATTACGCGCGTTACCACTCGCTTTAAGTTTAACAATACTTTCATCAACCCACGCTAGCAGCTCTTGCTGTTTTATTGTGTCTTGCTCTGCTTTTTCGATAGCAGCGTTAAGTGGACGAAAGACCCCCATAACCAGCACAAAAATAACAAACACACCACCTGCAACCATTACAAGTTGCTGCTCTTGTTCTTTTAACGAGCGCCAATAATTGATTATTTGGTTTTTCATGCCGCACCTCGTAACTTAATTTCACCAACGACAAAATCACCATCATTATTTAGCGAGCCTTGATCTACGGTTAAGCCACGCTGTTCTAAAATTGCTTTTACTTTACTAAACGACTGGAAATCTTTGCCGCGCGCACGAATACGTAATTCGTTACGACCTTGATCATAGCGAAGCGTTTCTGGTGTGAAGTCTTTTACTTCACTAAAAATCGCAACCAGATCGTTAGTCAAATCTAAGAAGCCAGCTGTACTGCCACTTTCTATCAATGCAAGTTCGCTGCGAATTTGGCTACGGATAAGCTGAGGACGCACTTTTTTATTTGGAAAAGCACGCTGATAATTAGCAACCACTTCAGCTTTTGCGGCTTCAAGCTGGTTATTTAACTTATAAAGCTCAAGCGACTTAACACCAACACTGCAAACTAATGCAACACCTGCTGCAATAGCTGCTTTTTGCCAATAGCCCCACCAAATCGCTGATTTTTTCTTAAGCTGATAAACACCTTGGCGAAGGTTGAATTTCACCTCAGGTAACTGCTTAGCAAATAAGGCTAAAGGTAAATCGTATTGCTGCGTTTGAGCACTAAGGTTAACCGTATCAGGAAAAGCCCTTGCAGGGCTAAAGTGTGCAACATCAGGGTTACCTAATGCTGTTAAATAGCCAGCAAGCCAACTTGTCTCTACAGCGGCAATATGCCAGTTACCCTTCTTACATAGCCACTGACCATTAAGCTCAATAGCGCGTAACTGAGTGTTGTCATCGACATCAGGTAACAATAAAGCATCCGGCAGTATTTTATATACTTCGATGCCATGCTCATTGAACTCAGCCAGCCATTGCTCAAACCATTCACGATCGGTCATCGCGATGTTAATCGCGTGCTTCTCATCAATAAGTGTTGGCTCTGCAATCGCTATGAATAAGTCATCAACATCACAGGCTATTTCTTCTTCTAGCATGTAAGGAAGTGCTTGCTCTAACTTGCGGCTCCACTTGGTTGGCAATGCGACCGTTTTTAGTTGTACTTGATCACTTGGTAGTAGTACAACCACTTCCCGTGATTGTGCTCTCTCTGTTAGCTCACCAAGTTGTGTTGCATTGGCAATTTCGCCGCTAGCAATTATTTCTAGTTCTGTTGGTGAGTAAATTAGCCAGTTAAGGCTGTCTTTTAATGTTTGACCCGTACGGATCAACAATATCTCTGTCACTGTACGCCTCCAAATTTTCGCGCCAGTATCGTTACTGTACCATTAGTGGCATGGAGTAAGGTGGTCATCGAAAAACGCAGTTCTGCAAATTCAGCCTGCGTTTGTAGTTTAAAATATTCACTGTTGATACTGAATAGGTCTTCAACGGCTTTCACATTTTGTGCGCCTTGTTGATTAACCTCTTCAAAAAATGCTTCTAAATCATCATAACCATCTTGAGGACGTGATGATAATACCGCTTCAGCGCCTGAAAGACTTAAGCCATCAATAAGCGAGCTTAATATAATGGCACTTTCTACAGGTAGTGTATTAACGTTGATTTCTAATAACTCACTACCTGGAATAACACACACAAATGGTAAAAGTTTCTCCATAACGAGTGGGTTAAAGCCTTTTACTAAACGAAGTTCTGAGGTCGAAGCAAAATAGCTATTTGCCGTCATATATGGGTATTGTCGAGATAAGTACTCATCTTCTTCTGCACCTGAGCGATAGGTAATACTATCAGCGTCTAACCAATCAAACACGCTATCGGCCATGGCTTCTTCAGACTCATCGGTTGGTAAGTCTTCAATATTTTCTAATAATGCCAACAATGCCTTATGTGCTGGGTTCGTTTTATTATTTGGATCCGTTTGTTGATCAGGCTTTACATGCAATGCATTTAAATTCAAACATGCTTGTAAGTCTGTAATTGTGCCACTTAAGGTACCATTATCAACAGGGTAAGGGACCCCACCCTGCTGCGCCCAGACCTGCTCTAAATGCGTTTTATCAGGATCATCTTTTTTAGTTTGTTTTAGTGCTTTAATTGCCAGCTCTTCAGCTGCAAAGGCATACCATTTAGCCTGTTGATGGTTTTGAATATTGCTACTACGCTGCACTTGCACCATTAAATTAGCACTCATCTCAACGGCTAACATAGCAGCCAGCGCCACAATAAATAGCACAATAACAAGCGCAGCACCTTTAGAACGTTTAATAGTAGTCATAGCTAACCACCCGTTCCGTTATTATTACCATTATTTGCTTGGGCAGTGACTTTGCCTTCACCTGGAACTAAAAACACGCGACGAATGGGTTCTTGTTCTATTTTTTGAATTGTAACTGCCACCGCTTTTGGCAGTGCTTTAATTTGCCACTGTTCTTGCCATTCGTCTTTATCATCTAAAAATTCAAATTTAAGATCTTCAATATCTTCCAAAATAACTTGTGAACGCGGCTCCATGTTATCTAGTTGATCAACATACACCCGATACACTCGCTCAAGCTTGTCATCTATGACGCGATAACCAACCGCTTGCAGTTCAGAACGCGGCAGTAAGTTAATTGGGTTAACCCAACCATCACGAACAAAACCAATGCCATCGTATTGGCTATCAAGAACATAACGACCAGCTAACACATACGTGTCTTGAAAATCACCGGCTTCGTTTCGCACCTGACGTTTAGTCATTTGACTAAAATCTTGGTCCATCAAACGAAATAAGGTTTGAAAGCCATTTAACTCAGCAATTGTCTCGTCTGAGGCTTCTTTTGCTTTTGTTGTCGAATCCAGTATTTGATGGGTCGATAACACCACAAAGGCTAAGATGCCCATGGCGACAATCACTTCAAGTAAGGTAAAACCGCGTTGCTTCACTACTTATCACCTTTATTCAAATAAGTAGAAAGCTCATAAACTGGGTATTCAAGCTTTTCATCGGCGAACACGTTAATGGTGACCTTTACAAAGGTTTTATCAGCAGTAGGGACCACGTCCTGACGCCAATACCATTCAAAACCAGCGAGCGTTTCAGTACCTTTAACGCCATTTTTGCCTGTCCATTTATCGCCTTTGGCGCGTTGCTCAACCATTACGTTCTCAGCAACCCAAGAAGCATAAGTTTGCTCTTCAATCGATGAAAGATGATTAATATGCTCACCGGTTGCCTGCATTGCGGCAATACCGGCCATTGCACAAATAGCTAGTGCAACCATCACTTCAAGTAAGGTAAAACCTGCTGACTTATTCATTATTCAGGCTCCATACGAAACTTTACCGGGGCCATAAATTCGCCTTCGATAAAATACTGAGGTTCACGCTCTTCTTTAAGCTCGTAAACCAATTGAAACGCACTGACTTCGCCAGAAGATAAAATAAGTACCTGCGGTATTTTGAGCTTTTGAAGCTCAAGTAGGCTGTCTTCGTCACCACCGCTCATTAATTCGCGCCAGTTTGACTGCTCTAGTAAGTTATCTTGTGCCCAGGCTAAATCATCAAGGTTAAGAGTGAGCTTAAAGCGCTCATCAACCTTAATCGGGGCAAACAGTTTTTCACGGTCAAACGTAACCCACTTATCACCGTCAAAAACTAAAAATTCAAATGTATCTTGGTCAAGATGAAAACCCAGCTCAACCTGATTTAAAATCGCAAACTCAGACGCCATATTAATCGTAGTATGTAATCTGAGCGCTTGTTTTTCGAGTTCTTCTTCAGCACCACCATCAAAACTGTAGGCAACCATTTTGGTGACAAAACCAATCACCACGAGCACCATTAATATTTCGATGAGGCTAAACCCTTTCGCGTGCTTAGCACGGCCAGCCAAACGCAAAAGACCAAGGCTTACCATAATAGTAAGCCTTGCTGTGTATAAGCTTTGTTCAGTTGGCTGAATTTAGGCATTATTACTTTTCTTCATCCCAGTTACCGATGTCATCATCAGTACCTGCTTCACCATCAGGACCCATTGAGAAGATATCAATTTTACCGACTTCTCCTGGGCTGATTAGCTGGTAAGGGTTACCCCATGGATCTTCTGGTAATTTCTCAAGGAAACCGCCATCAGGAAAACGTCTTGGAATTGGCTCAATACTTGTTTTATTTACTAGCGCTTCTAAGCCTTGCTCTGTGGTTGGATACGCTTTGTTTTTAAGCTTGTATAAGCTTAACGCATCTTCAATTTGTTGAATATCTAGGTGTGCTTTATCGATTGCAGCTTCTTCTTGCTGACCCATGATATTTGGCGCCACAATTGACATGATCATACCGATGATAACCAGTACTACCATGACTTCTAGTAATGAGAAACCTGACTGTTTGTTCACAAAAATACCTCTAACTTTCTTCAAAAATTTATTATAGAGCGGCAGTGTTAGCTGCTAATTGCTCTAGTGTTCCCTAATTTAAAGACCTACAGCCTTATTCATTGCCATAATCGGCTGTAGTATTGCCATAACAATAAACAATACAATTACCGCCATTGAAGCAATCATCGCGGGCTCTAATAGCTTCAGAGACACGTTTACCATGCTCTCAAACTCACGATCTTGGTTATTTGCAGCACGCTCAAGCATTTGCTCAAGTTCACCTGATTTTTCACCACTGGCTATCATGTGCAGCATCATAGGTGGGAAAAGTTTGGTTTGCTGAAGTGAAGCACGAAGACTCGCCCCTTCACTCACACGTGTTGCAGCATCTTGAACTGACTTTTTCATTTTTTCGTTAGCCAGTACACCACCTGAGATACGCATCCCTTCAAGTAGCGGCACTGAGCTTGACGATAAAATACTTAAAGTTCGAGCAAAACGCGCCGTATTAACACCGCGTGCTACCTTACCAATACCCGGTAAATACAGCACTTTTTCGTCATACCAGTAACGAATATGCGGCTGTTTAAGCGCTTGCTTAATTACCACAGCTAATACGGTTATAATGACTAAACTAATAAACCAGTAGTTTTGCACAAAATTACTGGCGGCCATTACCCATTCGGTAGTCCAGGGTAATACTTGTTTTGATTTTTCGAAGGTCTTCAAGATTTTTGGTACCACAGTACCTAACAATACAGAGACAATCGCAATAGCAAATACCACAAGAATAGTTGGATAAACCATCGCCTGTGTAATTTGACTACGCATATGCTGGCGTTGTTCCGTGTAATCAGCTAAACGATTTAAAACTTGGTCTAGGTGACCTGATTTTTCACCGGCTGCCACCATGGCACGATACAAATCATCAAATACATGCGGAAATTCACTCATGCCATCTGCTAAGGTATAACCTTCAACAACCTTTGAGCGCACAGCCATAAGCATGCGCTTTAAACGCGGCTTTTCACACTGCTCAGCCACCGCCATGACAGCCCCTTCAACAGGTAATGCTGACTGGATTAAAGTTGCGAGCTGGCGAGTGATTAATGCTAAATCTGAAGTCGAAATTTTTGGTTTAAAGAAGCTACCAAATAGAGAGCCCTTTGCCCCAGTCGCTTGCTTTTCACCTTCTGCAGCAGCAACGACTTCTAAAGGCATTAAACCTTGATCGCGCAAGGTTTGGCGGATTTGCTTTACCGTATCAGCTTCAAGAATGCCTTTTTTCTCTTTACCTCTGCCATCGAGGGCACGGTATTCAAATGCTGCCATAATTAACCTTCCTCACGTGTTACACGCAGGACTTCTTCTAAGGTAGTGCGACCTGCAAGTACGCGATTACAGCCATCTTGGCGAATACTTGGGCTATGTTTGCGAATGTATTTTTCAACACTTTGTTCGCCTTTACCGCTGTGGATCATTTCGCGAATTGTTTCATCAACAACCAGCAATTCATGAATACCAGTACGACCGCGATAACCATTAAAGTTACACTCTTCACAACCAACTGCACGATAAATTGTTGGCGGCTCAGCAGGATTAACACCTAATAACTGGCACTCGCGCTCATCAGCAATGTGACCTTCTTTACAGCTATTACATAAAGTACGTACAAGACGTTGTGACAATACACCGAGTAACGATGATGACAGTAAGAAAGGCTCCACGCCCATGTCTTCCATACGCGTGATAGCACCAGCAGCTGTATTAGTATGCAGTGTTGACATAACCAAGTGACCGGTTAATGACGCTTGCACACCAATTTGTGCCGTTTCAAGGTCACGGATCTCACCAACCATTACTACATCAGGATCTTGACGAAGGATGGCACGTAAGCCTCGGGCAAAGGTCATATCTACCTTGGTATTAACCTGAGTTTGACCAATACCTGGGATCTCGTACTCGATTGGATCTTCAACAGTAAGAATATTGCGGTCTCGTGAGTTGATTTGGCTCATCCCCGCATACAAGGTGGTACTTTTACCAGAACCCGTAGGGCCGGTTACTAAGATAATACCGTGCGGCTTACTGATTAAATCAGCAAACAATTCACGGTTACGCTCAGTCATACCTAAATCTTCTAGGTTTAGGCGGGCGTTGTTTTTATCAAGTAGACGCAATACAACACGCTCACCAAAACTTGATGGCATTGTCGATACACGCACATCAACAGCACGACCAGCAATACGTAAACTAATACGACCATCTTGCGGAATACGTTTTTCAGCAATATCTAGCTTTGCCATAACCTTAATACGCGACACCAGCAGTGAAGCGAGTTTACGGTTCGGCTTTAACACTTCTTTTAATACGCCATCAACCCTAAAGCGAATTACCAGCTCTTGCTCAAAGGTTTCGATATGAATATCTGAAGCACCTTCTTTGATTGCTTCGCTGAGCATTGCGTTGATCAGTTTGATGATTGGTGCATCGTCATCACCAGCTAGTAGATCTTCAGTTTGCGGTAATTCATCTGCAAGCGAGAATAAATCAACCTCGTTACCGATATCTTCCATCATTTGCTGTGTTTCAGAGCTGTCACGCTGATAAGAAGCCTCAAGCAACAGCTCAAATTTGTCATCAGGTAATTGTTCTAGCGAAAAACCATGACCCGCAATACGGCGTACTTCAAGTAAAGCATCAACATCTAACTCACCGCGGTAATACACAGTCCAGTTATCCTGATCTTTACTCAATAATACGCCTGTACGACGCGCGTACGAGAATGGCAAACGCTTGGTTGGCAAGCTAACAAGATCATCACTTGTTAGCAGCTCATCATGACTTGCCGGCGCTTCTGACGCTAACTCATCATTGATTTCTGTAATTGCATTAGTCATCGTTGCGCTCATTCGCGTTTTGTTGTTTTAGGTACTCTTCGTACGTTGGCGGTAATATCAAAGCATCATTCCACTCAGGAAGAATTGGTGCATCCGTCAACGGCATTAAATCAATACCATCTTCTTTTTGTTTGTGTTGTTCGCCACGAATAAAGTTATATTTCGAGTGGCTCAATTTATTCATGCTGATGCCATCGCGAACAATCGTAGGACGAATAAATACAATTAGGTTACGCTTACGCTTACTCGTGCTGGTTGAGCGGAATAAATGACCAAGTACCGGAATATCACCTAATAATGGTACTTTAGAGACACTTTCTTGCACGTCTTCATCAATCAAGCCGCCAAGTACAACCATGCCGCCATCATCAGCCATAACCGTGGTTTTAATAGCACGTTTGTTTACTGAAATATCAACCGCAGTCGCACCACTTACACTTGAAACCTCTTGCTCAATAGTTAATTGAACTGCTGAGCCATCATTGATCTGTGGTGTTACTTTCAGTTTCACACCCACTTCTTGACGTTCAACTGTTTGGAATGGGTTAGCGTTATTTGAGCCTGTTTGTGAACCTGTGATAATAGGTACTTCTTGACCAACAATCATTGACGCTTCTTCGTTATCCATGGTCGTTACAGACGGCGTAGCAAGAATATTAGAGTTAGTGTCCGTTGAAACAGCTTGGATAATTGCACCCCAGTCATTTTTAACAATACCCATTGCTAGACCATTAATACCACCAAGTAGTGAAGCAAGTGCTGTTAAGTCACCTTCTTGTGTTTCAGAGGTACTTGTCACAGTGCCAGTTTCAGTGCCAACAACCGTGCCTTCAATCGTTTTATCACGCGCTTGTTCAGCAGCAACAGCTAGCGAACCGACAGGCACTGTGGTGCCGTTGTTGAACTGCATCATCCCGCCTTGCTCTGAAATCCACTGTAAGCCTAAGTTGATACCATCGGCTTCTAACACCTCAACGATAATAGCTTCAACTAAAACCTGAGCACGACGAACATCAAGACGTTCAATAACTTGCTCAAGCGAACGCATGGTGTCAGGCTGTGCAGTGATTACGAGTGAGTTTGAATCTGGGTGTGCTTCAATGCTTGTTTCGTTTTGATTACGTGAGCGAGTTTTTGTTGCACCGCCTTGCGCATCTTCTGCTAATGTCTTGCTTACGCCCTGCAATACTTTTACAAGGTCTTCTGCTTTGGCGTAATTAAGATAGATAACCTTAGTATTACCTTGGTTTTCTAGCTCACCATCTAAACGGCTAATCAATTCAACAGCACGTGTACGCGCTTGTGCTTCACCACTGACAATCACACTGTTAGTACGACCATCAGCAACAACTTTAGGGATTAAAAACTCAGGAACACTCCCTTTGCCACCATCTTTGTAAATATTCTCAACAACAGACACTACATCGTCAGCGGTAGCAAATTTAAGTTTGACGATATCAACACGCTTATCACCGGCTTGGTCAACCGAACGAATGATTTCAACTAAACGGTTAACTGACGCGGCATGACCGGTCAACATCATCACGTTTGCTGCATTGAAGTTAGCAACGTGGCCGCCATCTTTTTGATCACTAAATTGACGAACTAGAGGGCCAAGCTCTTGTACGCTTACATTTTTAACACGTACAACACGTGTCACCATCATATCGCCACTGGCTTGGTTATCTTCAGTGATCAGCGGTACGTTCGACTTTTTAGCGTCAGAACTTTTTTCAATTTTGATAATACCGTTATCCATCTCTACAGCTGAATAACCATAAACCTCAAGTACATTTAAAAAGAACTGGTAATAAAGCTTCTCGTCCATTAGCTCGTAACTGCGCACATTGACTTTGCCGCGCACATTCGGGTCAATAATGACGGTTTTATTTAGATTTTTACCAACGATATTAATAAATTCATTAATATCAGTGCCTTTAAAATTAGCCGCATACTCAACAGCAGATACTGAAAGCGATAATCCTGTTAATAAAAAAAGCGCTGCATATTTAGCTAACCCTTTTTTGATTTTTGTGAGGTGTAGCGCGTGAACCATTCTATAAAAACTCCAAAGCTAGTTATTGCAGGCTAAATTGCACATCAATTTGCTCACCATCGCGTTCGATAGTGATACTTGCGTCAGTACTATTTCGTAATTCGTTTATTGCTGACATTGCCTGTTTTAAATCATTTAATTGATAGCCATTAATCGCAATAGCTAAATCATTGTTCATTAATCCCATCTGCTTGAATAAAGCAGGATCTTTACCTGGGCTTAAGCGATAACCCACTAACTCGCCATCAACCATCGCTTGAGAGACGCGAATGTAGTCAAATAGTTTACCGGGATCGTCTAATACTTCTTCACGCGTTTCGATAAGAGCTTCTTTTACATCTTCATCTTCAGTCGCATTTATTTCATTATTTTCGACAAGCTGAGGGCCTGCAGTTAATTCTGACTCTTTGCGCTCCGCCAATACAGGCATAGAGACTTTTTTAGTAAAGTCGAGGCCATCCAGCATTAAAGTTTCAAAGCGGCCGCTTACATCTAAAATTACTCGGTCAGGTAATACTTGAGCAAGCTTGGCACGAGTGCCTTTAATTGCATCATCGACAACATAGGTTTCTTGCTTGCCTTGAGATTCAATAATAGCAAGACCCGCTTGATCATTTTGGCTGACCGCAACAATACCAGTTAGGTTAATACTTAGACGTGTTTCAGGGGCGTTGTTAATGACTTGGTTTTGTTTCGCGGCAGGTTTTTTAGTTTCGACAACAACTTTGCCGAATAGATTTTGTTCAATAATTTGGCGAGAGCTGACTGTCTCAACTCGTTTAGCCATGCTGTTAACACCGGTTACTGGCAGTGCTCTTGTATCGGGTTCTGGCCACACAAGCCAAAACAGCTTAGATGACAAAAAAGCAATGTAAACAACAACTAACAGCACTACAAATGCACTTAGCTTGGCATGAGGTAAGCCGTTTAAAAACTGTTTAACTTGTTGTAAGTGTTGATCCATAAACTCTATTTCTTATTTTAATTTACTGCTTGATAGCTGGCCTATAGTACCTTTTCATTTTTCATTCAACAAGCGCACGTATATTAAACTTTGTAAACAAGGTAATTTCGACAAACAGGGGCTGCAAGGAATAACTATGACTATTTCTTTGTGATTAAGTTTCATGGTAAATTTTGCCTACATATAAGCAGCTTTAAAAGAGCACAATTGTGTCAAAAGGTAACACTCAAAAGTCGCAAGACAAACAAGACGAATTAAGCGTGCGCCTTGATAAATGGTTATGGGCTGCCCGCTTTTATAAAACCCGCTCAATAGCACGAGACATGGTGCAAGGCGGCAAAGTACATTATAATGGACAACGTACCAAGCCCAGCAAAATTGTCGAAGTAGGTGCAGTGGTAAAACTGCTACAAGGGTTCGACGAAAAGGTTGTGACAATCGAAAAGATCCTTGAAAAACGTCAAGGTGCCCCCATTGCACAAACCTTATATCAAGAAACTCAAGCTAGTATTGAAAAACGCGAAGCAAATGCTATCGCCCGTAAGAACAACAGCTTCTTTGCTCCACATCCTGATCGTAAACCAGATAAGAAGCAAAGACGTGAACTGTTAAAAATGAAATCAAGTTAGGTAATGCAACTCATGCAACAAGATTTACTTCATCGTTATATATTTGATCAGCTCGATGTACGTGGCGAACTCGTACAAATTGAAAACACTTATCAAGAGATGATCGCAAACCATAATTACCCAGCACCTGTGCAAACCTTATTAGGTGAACTACTTGTTGCTACCTGCTTATTAACAGCTACTTTAAAGTTTGAAGGCGAAATTGCCGTTCAACTACAAGGCGACGGCCCTGTTAAATATGCGGTAATTAATGGTGACGATAAACAAAACATGCGAGGCATCGCACGTCTACAAGGTGAAGTAACCGGTAGCTCAATAAAAGACTTAATTGGTAATGGCTATATGGTTATTACAATTACGCCAACAAAAGGTGAGCGATACCAAGGTATTGTACCGTTAGAGCACGATAGCTTAGATAAATGCCTTGAAAACTATTTTGAGCAATCGGAACAGTTAAAAACACGTCTTTGGTTTGCGACTGAAGTAACAGCAGACACAGCCAAAGCTGCAGGCTTATTCTTGCAAGTATTACCTGTAAATAAAGACAAATCAGTTGAAGACTTCACTCACCTTGAAGCGATCAGTAACACGATTAAAGATGAAGAGTTACTAGGTTTAGATGCCAATACTGTGCTGACTCGACTTTACCATGAAGATAATCCTCAGTTATTCGAACCACAGTCTATTAGCTTCCGTTGTGGCTGTAGCAGAGACAAAACAATTGCTGCATTAGTAAATGTAGGTCAAGACGAATTACTTGCCGACGTGCAAGCAAATGGTGAAGTAAAAATTAGCTGTCATTATTGCTTAAAAGAATACATCTTTAACGAGCAAGATATTAAAGCCATATTTAATTAATACACCATAATAAATATTATTATATTAAAAGCCGCCATCAGTGCGGCTTTTTTATTAAAAAAAATATCAAAACTAATGATACCGGTGTCATGAAAAAGCGTCATTTTATGACACCGGTATCATTGAAATTATTCATGTTTTTTGCCAAATATATGCCTTTTTAAGCCCTTCAGACACTCGAATATCCCTAATCCTTCTGTTACTATTATTTTAGCAAAAGGGAAAACTAAGAACCCCAGAGCTATCCCGTTCAATCTCTCACAATTTAGGTATAAACATGACTGCAAACGCTACTAGTTTTGTTGATCTTACAGCAGCTGAACTTGTCGAACACGCTATTCGTCGTGGCGAAGGGACACTAGCCGCTAATGGTGCTTTTGTTGCTAAAACCGGTGTACGCACTGGCCGCTCTCCAAAAGATCGTTTTATTGTTCAAGAGCCAAGCACTGAAAACGAAATCCAATGGGGCAACGTAAACCGCCCATTCGATGCAGACAAGTTTGATGCGTTATGGGCCCGTGTAGAAGAACACGTGAAAAGCAACGACCACTTCATCTCTCACCTAGAAGTTGGCGCTGATCCTGAGCACTATTTACCAGTTGTAGTTACAACAGAAACTGCATGGCATCATATTTTTGCCAAAAACATGTTTATCGAACCTCAAACATACAATACTGCTGACTTCCCTGAGTGGCAGGTAATGAATGTACCTTCATTTGTATGTGACCCAGAGCGTGATGGCACTAACAGTGACGGCACTGTAATCATTAACTTCGCACAACGTAAAGTACTACTAGCTGGTATGCGCTACGCAGGCGAAATGAAGAAATCAATGTTCTCTGTACAAAACTTCCTGCTTCCTGCAAAAGGTGTATTACCAATGCACTGCTCTGCAAACGTAGGTGAAGCAGGCGACACTGCGTTATTCTTCGGTCTATCTGGTACAGGTAAAACAACATTATCTGCAGATCCTACTCGTTTCCTTATTGGTGATGACGAGCACGGTTGGGCACCTGGTAGCGTATTTAATATCGAAGGTGGTTGTTACGCTAAATGTATCGACCTTTCACAAAAGAACGAACCAGTTATTTGGAATGCAATTCGCTTCGGTACAATCTTAGAAAACGTGGTACTTGACGAAAACCGTGTTCCAGATTTCCATGATACAAGCCTGACACAAAATAGCCGCGCAGCTTACCCGCTAGAGCACGTTGAAAAACGTAAAGTAGAAAACCGTGCTGGCGAGCCAAAAGCCGTTGTATTCCTAACATGTGACGTGAGCGGTGTATTACCACCAGTTTCAGTACTAACTGAAGAAGCTGCTGCATACCACTTCTTAAGCGGTTACACAGCAAAAGTAGGTTCAACTGAAATCGGTTCAACAAGCGACATCGAGTCTACATTCTCAACATGTTTCGGTGCTCCGTTCTTCCCACGTCCTGCAGGCGTTTATGCAGAGCTTCTAATGAAGCGTGTACGTGAATTCGGCGCTAAAGTATACCTAGTTAACACAGGTTGGACAGGTGGCCCTTACGGTACTGGTCAACGCTTCGATATCCCAACAACTCGTGCTGTAGTTGATGCAATCGTGTCAGGTAAACTGGCAGATGTTGAAACTCAACACATCGACGTACTTAACCTAGATGTACCAGTTGCAGTTCCTGGTGTAGACAGCCAACTTCTTAACCCAATCAACACATGGGAAGATAAAGAGAAGTACGCAGAATACGCGAACAAACTAGCTTCTGACTTCACTGAAAACTTCGCTAAATACGATGTTTCAGAAGCAATCAAATCAGCAGGTCCAAAAGCTTAATAACAAGCTTACCTTCAGATTAGAAAACGCCAGCTAAATGCTGGCGTTTTTGTTTTTGGGGTATAAGTTAGAAAGAGTAAAGTTAGAAAGAGTAAAGTTAGCGAGGGGAAAGTTGAAAGAGTAAAGTTTGAGGTCTGGCGTAGGTTGGGTAGAGCGAAGCGAAACCAAACAAATCACAGAGCTATCAGCTATCAGCTTTCAGCCGTCAGCGATCAGCCGCGCGGTGTGGGTGTTTGGTGCTGCGTCTACCTCTGCCGGGGGTTCTAGGCTCTAGGCTCTAGGGAAATTGTACTTATAGGAATGGCTTAGCCGTGAATGTGTTTGTTATGGTCTAGATTCAGCACTGAAGTGCCTCCTACGGGGTTTGTTGCTGAAGAAGACTCTGTACAGGACAACCCCACCGCTTAGCTGACATCTGAGATACGCATCACGTAGGAATGGCTTTAGCCATGAATGTGTTTGTAAAGGTCTGAATTCGGCACTGAAGTGCCTCCTACG
>NZ_LJSO01000024.1:0-30896 GCF_001399985.1 Pseudoalteromonas sp. P1-8 | reverse complement strand
AACTTTACTCTCGCTAACTTTACTCTCGCTAACTTTACTCTCGCTAACTTAAGCTACCAACTCAAACTACTTCCATTTGCTTTTAACCATTGCTCGGCTTTTTTATAATTTGGATAAAACTGGTTCACACGTTGCCAAAACTTAGCGCTATGGTTCATATGTAAAAGATGCGCAAGCTCATGTACAACCACATAATCAATCACCCAGGTTGGCGCACTTGCTAAATGTAAATTAAAAGTCAGCTCGCGGCGTTTATTACAACTGCCCCAACGACGTTTATAATGTTGAATTTTAAGCTTTGTCGGTAATGTTTCTGACATCTGCAAACAATAATCATGAACACGCATTTCAATATAGCTTTCAAGCTTTTCATGTAAAAACTGTTCAAGCAAAGCGATGTAGTTAGCTTCTTGATGTTTGACGCGCGATGATATTGATAAGGTAAGCTGAGACTGTGCATCTTGTTGCCACGTACTTTTCGGGCCTTTAGCAAATACTATCGGCACGTTTTGCCCAAACAACTTAATAGTGGCGTTTACTAATGGTAGTTGACGGTTTTCAGCATGAATGGATTGTTTGGCTATTTGTTCAACGACCCAATCTTGCTTGGTCTTGAGCCAGGCATCAATCTCAGTTTGTGGAACATAAAAAGGCGCATAAACGGTCAATTTCTGCTCGGCAACTTTAATTGCCACGGTTGTTCTGCGTTTACTGCGCTTTAGGGTGTAATCCAACAAAGATAAGCCAATTCAATTAATAAAAATAAGAGATTCCATTTTACCCTGCTAAATAGCTGCTAATCTATAAAGATGACTCACAAATAAGTTTTCATCCTTATGCCTGACAAACCATGTTGTAGTTATACCTCACCAACAGGTAACAAGTGCCAAGAAACAGATATGGGCTCTGGATTTTGCTTTTGGCATGATAGTAAATTTGATAAATCAGGGCTAGATCTAACCCAAAAATTAGAGCGCTATGCAAAAAAAGGTGGCTTATTAGAAGGCCTGCAATTGCAAAGAGCGAACCTTTCAGGACTTAACTTAATCAAGCAGGATGACGAAGAAGGTTATGATCTCTCCTATTGTAATTTTTATCGTGCTAATTTAACGGGCGCTCATTTATTTAATAATAAAATAGCCAACGCTTCATTAATGAAAGCCAATTTACATAGTGCGAGTTTGCATTACTGTGATTTAAAAAATACCAACTTATTGGGCATCAAACTCAACGACAGTCGAATTGATAATATCGAATTGGGTGACCAATTATTACAAGAAGCGGCTGCATTTAAAGCACGTAAAAATAAGCAGCATGATGAAGCACGAGACTTATTTGAGCAATCTGAAGAAATATATCGCAATTTAAGAAAAGCCTCTGAGCATCAAGGACTTTTTGAACTCGCCGGTAACTTCACCTACAAAGAATTAAGAATGCGTCATGCGCAATACCGCAAAGGCTCAACCAAGCAAATTACTTCTAGCTTTATAGATATGTTATGTGGTTATGGCGAAAAGCCCGAAAATGTCATTCGCTTTAGTCTGTCACTCATTATTTGCTGTGCATTTTGTTATTTCTTATTTGGGGTTAGTTATCAAGATTCTGTGATGCAGCTGAGCTTTGAAAACTCATTTCAAAGCAATTTGTCGGCCTTACTGAATAGTTTTTATTTCAGCGTGGTGACTTTTACAACGCTTGGCTATGGTGACATTACGCCAATAGGTTTTTCGAGATTAATCGCAGCCATAGAAGCATTTTGTGGTAGCTTCTCGCTCGCTTTATTCGTCGTTGTTTTTGTAAAGCGCATGACTCGCTAACGCATGATGTATGAACCCTTATGCTCTTTTGCCTGATACATTTTTTTGTCGGCACGATTAATTAACTCTTCAGCATCTACTGTGCTATCAAGCGGTGCTGCAATAAGACCAAAGCTTAAATGCAGCTCAGGGTATTGTTGTTCAAATGCGGCTATAAGTTTTTCGCAAATACTAAAAGCGCTATCTAACTCGCAATCAGGTAAAATGATACAAAACTCATCCCCTCCATAGCGGCACGGTATATCAATCTCGCGAATATTTTCAAGTAAGTATTGCCCTATATATTTAAGGACTTCGTCGCCTTTTAAATGCCCTTGTGTGTCATTCACTGACTTAAAGTCATCAAGATCAAAATAAACAACCGTTAATGGTGATTTGTGACGTCTGGCTCTGGCAAGGTCGCGTTGTAATAGCTCTTGCATGACACGCCGGTTGTAGAGGTTGGTGAGTGGGTCGAGTTTAGCGAGTTTCTCTAGTTCTTGTGTGCGCTGAGCAACTTTTTCTTCAAGGCCTTTTGCATACACTTCGGTGCGGCGTTTCGCATTTTCAATTTCGCCCACTAAGCTGTCGATATAAGTATCAAAGACCAAGGTCGTATCAAAGTAAATTAATTTATCAATGATGTTAAGGGTATGATTTAATTCTTCTTGATCGCTTATTGTGGTGCGAAGTACATTAAATATGAGCTCTTTTAAAGTACACACAGCCGATAAGTAAAGCTTAGGTTCAACACCAATACGCTTATGCACCATACCAATCCGTAAGCGGTTATTAACATACTCATGTTCGTAACGACCGCAAAATAAATCGATTATATACTGCCTTTGCGCATCTCTGAGTCGTGTTAAAGTATCCGCATCACCAATTAATAACGAAATTTCATCTACTTCAGTTTGTTTTTTATAAAACTCATTAACCACATTTTCAATGGCTGATTCTATAATGGGCTTGTAGTTTAATAATGATGAGAGACTGTTTGAAGTCAGCCCTAATAAACTCATTCTGTGCTGAATTTCTACATCATTAATTTGCATTTGTTCAACTAAAGTTTGCTCGGTTCTTCTCATCTACCCACCTCGAACTACTCCTTTTTAATTAAATATAGCCAAGGTTTTGAATCCTACGTACTTAAGTGATAGGTTTTTCTCTAAATTCAGAACAATTTGTATTAGACTGCTATAACAAGCCGTTTCAAAAAAATATTATGCTCGCGAAATTTTTTATTACCGATCAAAACCCCAGCCTAATAGTAAGTGGTGTCTATGATCCAAGCTTAGTTGCTCTTTCTATTGCTACGGCTATTTTTGCTGCTTATTTTTCACTCCATATCATTGATTTAGCAAATAGAACTCAATTTGATTCGTACCGTAAATTAGGCAGTGCAACAGGTGCCTTGGTGATGTCAGGTGGGATTTGGAGTATGCACTTTATCGGCATGCTGGCTTTTTCATTATGCACCACCGTGGAGTACGACCCTACACTGACATTTTTTTCATTTATTCCTGCATTTTTAGCCTGCTATACCGCATTTTCATTTTTGAAACGCAAAGATTTAAAGCAAATACCAACAACAATAAAGCTACTCATTGGCTCTGTATTACTTGGCTCTGGCATTGGTGCGATGCACTACTCGGGCATGGCCGCCATGCAAATGAGTCCGCTGCTTCGCTACGACCCGGCTTGGTTTGCAGCATCAATTGTGGTGGCTGTTGCATTATCTTTTGTCGGCTTATATGCGCGATTTCACTTAGGCGAGCACTTTAAAAAGCTTACGGTGTTACAAACCCGCATCATTTGCGCCATTATCTTTGGCTTTGCTGTAGCGGGTATGCACTATATGGGAATGGCCGCCACCCGCTTTGTTGCAACCTCACCTTTGTTATCTGAAAACGTTCAAACGTCGCAACTTACTTTTATCGCCATTAGCGTTTCATTTGCTACCGTATTATTGACTGCTCTGGTTGGGATTATTAACGGCATGGTGCGTTTTCGCTTATTACTGGCAGAAAAATCAGCAGAAGAGTCGCGCTTGGATGCCATTTTAGGCACTGCAATAGATGGCATCGTAACAATTAATATTCATGGCATTATTTTAAGCTTTAATAAATCAGCAGAAACTATTTTTGGTTGGCGCCAAGACGAAGTGCTGGGCAAAAACGTAAAACTATTAATGAACGACGATATAGCCGCGCAACATGATGGTTACTTAGCTGATAGTAGCAGGCATGAAGTTAAAAAAGTGATTGGCGTTAACCGTAATGTGTTTGCGAAGCACAAAGATGGTCATTTATTTCCTATTCGACTTGGCCTTGGTGAAGTAAAACAGCCTAACGCAGAAACACTGTTTGTTGGCTTTATAACCGATTTAACAGAGCAACGTGCACTACAGCAAAGTCTCGAAGAAAAAGAGAAACAATATCGTACCTTAATGAACAATACCCCAGGCGCTGTATTTCGTTGTTTGTTAGATGAACACTGGACGATGAAGTTTATAAGCCCCAGTGTTTCTGACTTAACAGGTTACAGCCCTGAAGAGTTTACCGATGGCACAGTTACATTTGCTCAAATCATTAATAACGATGATGTAGCGCATATTGATGAAGTTATGGAAAAAGCCATAGCTGAAAAAAACCAATATGCGGTTGAGTACCGCATTCGCCACCGAAATGGCAAAGTTGTGTGGGTTTTAGACCAAGGAACAATTAACGAAAATAGTGATTCTGAACAAAAGTGGATCGATGGTGTACTTATCGATATCACCGCTCGTCACGAATATGAAGAATCACTCAAAAAAGCAAAACAAGAAGCTGAAGCCGCAGCACAAGCAAAACAATCATTTATGGCAAACATGAGCCATGAAATACGCACGCCAATGAATGCAATAATCGGCTTTAGCGACATATTAATGGATAGTCCTCTTAGTAAAGAGCAACAAAAACATATTATTACCGTCAATAAATCAGCTCGCTCACTGCTGCATTTGCTTAATGAAGTACTAGATTCTGCAAAGTTAGAAAAAGGCAAACTCGATATTCAGGCAGAGCACTTTAACTTACAAGCCTTGCTCGACAATATCGTCTCGACTTTTTGGCTTGAAGCGAAGCGTAAAGATATTCTGCTTGATTTGATTATCGCTGATAGTGTTGCGCCTATTTATATTGGCGATGAGTCTCGCATTCGCCAAGTGATGAATAATCTCATCGGGAATGCAATTAAATTTACCGAGCAAGGGTCTGTCACAATTACGGTGAGTCAAACTCAAAATAAACAATTGTTTTTCGAAGTACAAGACAGCGGTATTGGCATAGCCAAGCACCGCTTAGATGCTATTTTCCAGCCATTTGAACAAGCCGACGGCACCATGACACGCCGATTTGGTGGCACAGGTCTTGGCACCACTATTAGTAAGCAGCTTGTTGAGTTAATGGGTGGTTCAATTGGTGCTATTAGTGAAGAAGGTAAAGGCAGCTGCTTCTACTTTAGCCTTCCTTTACAGGAAGGTGATATCAGCCAAGTCGATACCCTAACTTGTAATCAATTAAACTTACCAAAACTTCGCATATTAGTGGTTGATGACATTGAGCAAAATGTTGAGCTACTGAACATTTTATTATCGCAAGCTGGGCACACCATCAGTACGGCTCACAATGGTCTTGAAGCCATTGCAGCATTTGAACAGCAAAGCTTTGATGTGATTTTGATGGATATACATATGCCGGAATGTGATGGCATTACGGCCTGTAAAGAAATCCGCGAAATAGAGAAAATCAGATGTTTAAAAATTACACCTATCATCGCGTTGACGGCGAGTGTTTTACAACAAGATAAAATTACTACAAAGCAGGCCGGTATGAATGGCTTTGCAAATAAACCCGTTGATATTAACCAACTGAACCATGAAATTGCGAAAGTGCTTGGTTTAGAAGTAAATAAAATCACTAACAATAAAGTCGGTGATGAGAAAAAGCACATCAACTACGACAAAGGTGTTTTGATGTGGGGAAGCAAAGAGAAATTAAATACGGAAATTGGCTTATTCCTAAGCAATCATCAACAGAGTATTCTACGACTGAAGGATCAGAAACTCAGTGAAGACGAACAAAAAGCAATTTTGCATACTCTTAAAGGAGTCGCGGGTAATTTAGCACTAGCAAAATTATTATACTTGTTATCAAACGCTGAGAAAGAACGTGAAAAGGAAAGCTTCCCTACACTCATTGCCGAGTGCGAACAGGAATGGCAAACGCTGATTGCATTACTTGCAGAACAGCCGCAGTCTAGTTCACAACAGCAACCCATACACGAAACGTCGCTGGGCGCATTTATTAGCCAAATTGAGGCACTGCAAGCGCAAGCTGAGCATGCAGAAATAGACGATGATTTATTAAGCCAAGTGCAATCCCAAGCACCGGCAACCTACCAAGATCAGGTTGTTGAAATTTGTGCGCATTTTGAAAACTTTGACTTTGATGCAGCAAGCACTGCTTTATCAGCTTTAAAGCACACTCTCCAAGCTGCTAAGGAACACCTATGACGCAAATCTCAGAACGTGCAAGAATTTTGGTCGTCGATGATGAACCAGCCAATTTAAAAGTGATCCGTGAAGTACTCGCTAACGATTATCGCTTATCGTTTGCAAAATCTGGCGAGCTTGCTCTTCAGCTTATTGAGAATGAACCTCCTAAGTTGATTTTGCTCGATATTATGATGCCAGATATGAGCGGCTTTGAAGTTTGTAAAGTATTGAAAGCAAATCCTGAAACTGCTCATATCCCTGTTATCTTTGTTACCGCACTTTCTCATGAGCAGGATGAGTCTGAAGGCTTTGCTCTAGGTGCAGTCGATTATATTACCAAACCAATTAGCCCTGCGATCGTCAGGGCGCGGGTTAAAAATCATTTATCATTAGTGCAAGCTGAGCAACTGCAATTAGCCCACATTGATTTGATCCAACGTTTAGGCCGCGCCGCAGAATATAAAGACACCGACACCGGTGAGCACATTGCAAGAATGAGCCGCTACAGTAAAGTACTCGCCCTTGCCTATGGCATGAGTGAGTACGAGGCCGAGCAGCTTAAACAGGCAGCGCCTATGCATGACGTTGGTAAGATAGGCATTCCTGATTCAGTACTATTAAAGCCTGGGCGCTTAAACGAAAACGAATACGAGCACATGAAACAACATGCCTTAATCGGTGCGAAGATTTTAGAGAACTCAACTTCGCCGCTATTACAACTTGCTCATAAGCTTGCCCTTGAACACCATGAAAAGTGGGATGGTACGGGCTATCCGTATGGCCTGAAAGGCGAAGAAATCAGTATAGAAGGGCGTATTGTCACCATTGCAGATGTATTTGATGCTTTAACCTCAAAACGCCCTTATAAAAAAGCCTGGTCGGTTGAAGAAGCGCTCGACTTATTGAAAGACGAAGCTGGTAAGCATTTTGACCCGCAACTAGTTGATTTATTTATTGGTCAAATAGATAGCATCATAGAAATCAAAAACACTTATACGAGCTGAGATATTAAGGCCTCATTTGAGGCCTTTTTTAATTGCATCGTAATCATGCGAAGTAATTTCATGGCTATTACCAGCACAATCTTTAAAATACATTGAATAAGTAACACCGTGGTCAGCAACAAATGTTTTAACATCAAACTGAGCGAGATGCTCAAGCCATGCTAAAAACTGTGCTGCATTTGCGCCAAAAGCAATACCTTTGCTTCTACCGTCTGCTTCAAAGAGTGCTAAACGAATTGTCTTTGCTTGGTCCTCTAAGGTTAAAGGCCCTTTTCCTTCATCCCAAAAAGCGAGTTCTGGTACAACATTAAAGCCAAGTACTTGCTCATACCACTTTAGCGCAGCCGATAAATCATCAACATTTAAGTGGCAATGATCAACACCACATAAAGATGGAATAGCCATGTTACTCACCAATTTCGGTTTTTAACTGCTCTAAAAATTCGAGCATGTAAGCTGTACGTCGTTTAGCTTCATCTTTTGCCGATGGCGTGTTCATACTCTCGCTAATGTGTAACAGCTTAATGAAGAAATGATCGAGGGTGTATTTTGTATCGTCAGGTTCGCGGTTTAAGCAAAATGGATCGTCTTTATGATACAGATAACGACCAATTGAGCCCCCTACTTTCATGCAGCGACTCACACCAATTGCACCTAATGCATCCATTCGATCCGCGTCTTGCACAATTTGCGCTTCGACACTTTGGACTTTGATATTGGCACTAAAGCTATGTGCCGCAATAGCATGATGAATAGCACTAAAATACTGCTCAGGATAATTAATTGAGGCTAAAAAACTTAACGCCTTATCTGCAGCCATGGTCGATGCTTTTGCCCTGTCTGGGTGGTTTTTAGCAATTGCAACACAATCATGTAACCAAGCTGCGGGTAACACCACAGCCATTTCTGCCTGCTCGGCAATACATAATTGTTTTGCAACCCTCACTACTCGCTCAATATGACTAATATCGTGTGCGACATCGGCATGGAGTAAAGACAAAATAAAGTCTCGACACTGAGTTTCTAAAGCTGCAAAGTCTATTTCTGGCTGCATATACTGGCTATCACCATTAACTGATTGAAATTATGCTTACTTTAGCGTGCTTACTGGATTTGTTCAAAACATTCATTGTATGTTTGCTAGTGCTTCATTAAACTATGCCCCCTTTTGTTTGACGCGAGAATCCCTATGTCATCTGCTATTTACCTGCAAGCTGGACGAGAAAAATCATTAAAAAGAAAACACCCTTGGGTGTTCTCAAAAGCCATTAAAAAAGTAAAAGGTAAGCCAGGACTAGGTGATACTGTCACAATCTATGACAATGACGGTAAGTTTTTAGCGATTGCAGCTTACAGCCCGCAATCACAAATACGTGCTCGCGTATGGAGCTTCGATCAAAACGAAATCATTGACCAAGCATTTTTTGAAAAGCGTTTGCGCCGTGCCTATGCTGCGCGCGAACAGGTGATCAGCGAAGGCGGCTTAACGGGTTTTCGTTTAAGCGCTGCAGAGTCTGACTACTTACCAGGCATCACTATCGATAAATTTGATAATGTACTGGTGTGCCAACTGCTTAGTGCCGGTGCAGAGCGCCATAAAGGTGAAATTGTTGCTGCACTTATGGCCATTTTCCCTGGTTGCGATATTTATGAGCGATCAGATGTTGATGTTCGTACTAAAGAAGGCCTTGAGCCAATCAAGGGCGTACTTTGGGGTAAAGAACCAACAGAGCCAGTCGTCATTGAAGAAAATGGCTTAAAACTCGAAGTAGACATTCTTGAAGGCCACAAAACTGGCTTTTACTTAGACCAACGTGATAGTCGTGCAGCTCTTGAGCGCTTTGTTAAAGACAAAACAGTATTAAACTGCTTTAGCTACACAGGTACTTTCTCGCTTTATGCTTTGCGTGGTGGTTGTAAACACGTTACTAACGTCGATGTATCACAGCCAGCACTTGATACGGCTAAGCGTAACGTTGAGCATAACAACCTTGATTTGTCTAAAGTTGATTTCGTTAAACAAGATGTCTTTAAGTTGTTGCGCCAATACCGTGATGAAGGTGTGCAATTTGATACTATCGTTATGGATCCACCAAAATTTGCTGACAACAAAGCGCAATTAACCGGTGCTTGCCGTGGTTATAAAGATATTAATATGATTGCGATGCAAATCTTAAAACCAGGTGGCACTTTACTCACTTTCTCGTGCTCTGGATTAATGGAACAAAATTTATTTCAAAAAGTGGTTGCGGATGCAGCCCTTGATGCAGGTAAAGACTTGTTGATCATGGAACGATTAAACCAAGCTGCCGACCACCCAATTGCTGGCAGCTATCCAGAAGGCTTTTATCTTAAAGGCCTGATCTGTAAGGTTTACTAGTTAAAACTTACAATTTCTAAACCGGCACTCAAGGAGCCATCTTGCTCCTTGGTTGCTCGTATCACACGGGCTGTTGCATCAAATGAGGTAATAGCCGTGCTAGTCGAAGCAATTAACACCCGATACAGACTGCCTATTTCTAAAACTTCATCAAGGTGAATTGCCAGCCCTGTTGCACTTAAATCAGTGCACATAGCCTGAATTTCTTCGCCATTAACAACATCTAATGGGATTAGTTTTGCAGGGGTATGAATTTGCATGCGGCGAAAGTCGCGTTTTTCCTCATGAAACATATGGCCTCCTATACCAGTGTTTTTATTTTCTCTATTAATGTTTTAACAGAAAAAGGCTTCACTACATAGGCGTCACACCCGGCATCAAACCCCGCTTTTTGTTCAAGCTCGGTTTCAAGGCCAGACACCATGACAACAGGAATTTGCTCTGTTTCTGGGGTGTTTTTTAGTAATCGGCAGGTATCATAACCATCTAAGCCCGGCATACAAACATCTAGTAGTATAGCATCTGGCGGCTCTGCAATGGCTGAAGTTAAACACGATGCGCCTGAGTTTGCATAACTTAATGAGAATTCATCCCCAAGGCTTGCTTTGAGCATTTCAAAATTAAAATATTCATCATCGACGACCAAAATAGTTGGTCGCGGTCGATTTACCGTACGCTCAGGAACTGAGATCGGTTTTTCCTTTTCAATGCCCACATAATCTCCTTTTAGCATCTGTGTTTGTAACTTAAAGCAAGGAGGCGTTAACCTCATTGCTCATTCCTTAGTATTATAACTCACATTCTTTGATTGCGTTTAAAACACGTTTAGCAGATACAGGATAAGGTGTCCCTAGTGTTTGTGCAAATAAAGAAACACGTAACTCCTGTTGCATCCAAAATATCGCACTGATCTCTTCAGGAATTGGCATACCCTTAGGAATTTTATTAGCTAATTTTTGATATTGCTCAGCTACTTTTTCAAGCTCAAGCACACACAACCTATCACGATTAGGATCAACAGGGAGCTTTTCTAGGCGGCGTTCAATGGCTTTTAAGTAACGAATTAAATCCGTCATTTTTGCTGCGCCGTGCTGGCTAACAAAGCCTTTGAAAACTAAGCTTTGTAACTGTGATTTAATATCACCGTGCGCTGTTATCATGGTTAAATCAACGCGTCCTTTCATACGTTTATTTAAGCCATGAGCAATACTTAGCACTTGCTCTACTTGGGTAGCGATCTCAACAACCGTATCACCAAGCTCACCGCGAATTTGCTCTTTCGCTTTTTCAAATGCATCTGCTGTGCGAATGTTGCCGTATTTAGTTAATAGGCTATCGACGGCTGCAGCGATACAGTCATCAATTAAGTCATTGACCTTACCAAACGGATTAAAGTACAAACCTAATTTAGATTTGTTTGGTAAGTTTTGTTGTAAATACTTAATTGGTGATGGCACATTTAATAACACTAAGCGGCGTAAACCTTGTTGGTGCGCTTGCTGTGCTTTGTGTTCATTATCAAATAGCTCAACCGCAGCTGAGTCTTTTTTATCCACCAGCGCTGGAAACGCTTTGATTTCGTATTGACCTTGTTTTTTCACGTAAGAGCTTGGTAACTCGCCAAAGCTCCACTCAGTCAAATCAGCTTTTTCTATGCCTTTGTCTGCTACTTTCGATAAGGTATCCGTTACCTTACCTTGTAACTGGGCTTTTAGTTTAGATAAATTTAAACCGCGAGCGAGTAACTTATCGTGTTCATCGCGCACTTCAAACTGTAAGCGTAAATGCGGAGCAAGGGTTGATAAATCCCATGCATCAGGCTCAACACGCACACCTGTCATACGTAATAAGCGCGTGCTAATTGCATCAATTAAGTTGCCTTGCATCGGCTCGATTGCAGCAAGTACCGCATCGGCGTAGTTTGGCGCAGGCACAAAGTTGCGACGAATCGTTTTTGGTAGCGACTTGATAAGCGCACAAATTAATTCATGTCTAAATGCAGGAATATGCCAATCAAAGCCAGTTTCTTGAACTTGATTTAACAGCGCTACCGGAATTTGTACCGCAACACCATCGACGGCTTGCCCTGGATCAAAGTGATATGCCAGTGGTAATAATAAGTTCTCTTGCTGCCAAGTATCTGGGTAATCAAACTCGGTAACATGATCAGCACCATGCTGCATTAATTCTTCTCGAGACATATGCAAAAAGCGTTTATCTTTTTGTTTTTGTCCTTTCCACCACTTATTAAACGCGGCACGATTATTTACATCTTGTGGAATTTTCTTGTCGTAGAATTCAAACAGGGTTTGTTCATCAACTAAAATATCACGGCGGCGAGATTTATTTTCAAGAACCTGAATATCTTCAATTAACTCTTGGTTATATTGTAAAAAGCCTTCATTTTGACCCAGTTCTTGCTCTACTAAAGCGGTGCGAATAAACAACTCGCGACTTACTTTTGGATCAATATTGCTGTATACACAGCGGCGCTTATTAACAATTAATAGGCCATACAAGGTTTGCTGCTCAAACGCGATAACTGCACCCGGCTTTTTCTCCCAATGCGGTTCACTGTAGCTGCGCTTTACTAAATGCTGTGCAAAGCCTTCAACCCATTTCAAGTCTATGCGCGCGTTGATCCGCGCATAAAGCTTACTGGTCTCAACAAGCTCTGCCGACATAATCCATTTTGGGCTCTTTTTAAATAATCCTGAACCTGGGAAAATATGGAATTGGCTGTTGCGGGCGCCTTTATAAATTTGTTTTTCATCTTTAAAACCAATATGACTTAACATACCGCTTAATAAAGATTGATGAATTCGCTCGCTATCAGCAACATTGGTAGTGGCCTTCATGCCCATTTCATTACATACCGTTGATAGCTGATAAACAATATCTTGCCATTCGCGAATACGCATATAGGCTAAAAAGTCCTTTTGGCATAACTTTCTAAACTGGCTATTGCTCAATTCAGATTGCTGCTCTTCAAGGTAATTCCACAGATTTAAAAAGGCGATAAAATCTGAATCAGGGTCATCAAAACGGCCATGCTTTTCATCCGCTGCACCACGTTTTTCTTGTGGTCGCTCTCTTGGGTCTTGAATCGACAATGCCGCAACTATAATAATCACTTCACGCAGTGCACCTAAGCCATCGGCAGTCAGCACCATTTTAGCTAACCGTGGATCAACCGGTAAACGGCTTAAGCTTCTGCCTGATTTCGTAAGCTCAGTCTTTTTATGGCGTTTAGCTGGCTTAATTGCTTCGAGTTCTTCAAGTAGCGTTAAACCATCGTTGATATTACGGCTATCTGGCGCTTGCACAAACGGGAACTGCTGCATGTCGCCAAGCCCCAAACCAAGCATTTGCAAAATAACAGAAGCTAAGTTAGTGCGTAAAATTTCAGGATCAGTAAACTCAGGGCGCGAGTTAAAGTCTTCTTCACTGTATAAGCGAATACAGATACCCGCTTCGATACGACCACAGCGACCTTTACGCTGATTGGCACTGGCTTGTGAAATTGGCTCAATCGGTAATCGTTGTACCTTGGTACGATAGCTATAACGGCTGATGCGCGCGGTACCTGGGTCGATAACATAGCGAATACCCGGCACCGTTAGTGATGTTTCAGCCACGTTGGTGGCTAAAATAATATGACGACGGCTGTGCGGCGCAAAAATTCGGTTTTGTTCTGCGTTTGATAAACGCGAATATAGCGGTAAAACATCCGTGCCTTTGAGGTTTCGCTTTGATAACGCATCGGCGGTATCGCGAATCTCTCGTTCACCGTTCATAAAAATCAGAATATCGCCAGGACCTTCATCGCACAGCTCATCAACGGCATCAAAAATACCCTGTAATTGGTCACCATCCGCTTCCATCTCATCTTTGTTGATTTCAGTGGTTGGTCTATAACGAACCTCTACTGGGAAAGTTCGACCGGATACTTCGATGATGGGTGCATCATCAAAATGTTTAGAAAAACGCTCTGGGTCAATCGTCGCTGAGGTAATAATAACTTTTAAGTCAGGACGTTTTGGCAGTAAATTTTTTAAATAGCCTAAAATGAAATCGATATTCAGGCTACGTTCGTGGGCTTCATCGATGATGATGGTATCGTACTGATTTAGGTATCTGTCTTGTTGAATTTCAGCCAGCAGAATACCGTCTGTCATCAATTTAATGTAACTATTGTCAGAAACTTGGTCACTAAAGCGAATTTTAAAACCCACTTGTTGGCCTAGCTCGCATTGCATTTCTTCTGCAATACGATTCGCGACACTTCGAGCCGCGAGTCGGCGAGGCTGGGTGTGACCAATGTATCCATCAACACCCCGGCCAAGCTCTAAACACATTTTTGGGATCTGCGTCGTTTTACCTGAGCCTGTTTCACCGGCGATGATCACTACTTGGTTATTGGCGATCGCCTGTTTAATGTCATCTTTCTTTTGACTAACAGGAAGTTGTTCTGGGTAGGTCACTTTAGGCAATGCAGCCAAACGTTGCTCGCGCAATTGCTGCGAACGACTAATATCTTCTGCTATTTTTTGCGCTATGTTTGCTTGCTTAGTTTCATCGTTGATTTTTTTAATACCATGAAGGCGTTTTTTGAAGATGAATTGATCTTTGCGTAAACACGTTTTTAATTCGCCGAACAGCGGACCTAGGTTAACCACCCGATACCCTTATATTTCTTAACCAATAGACTGATATTGTATCAAATAATCTATCAGGTGGTCATGGCTTTATTTATGCCAATTCGCTTAATTAAGTGAACAGTTTTGAGGCAATAAAATCTCGTTGATAACAAGGCAAAAATTTCGTTATTTAGTTGTTCTAAATGAGAGGTTTTTAACGCCGTTAGCGACAGATTTAATCCCTCAAAATGATTAAGTATTATTGCGAGTTGGCATAATCCTCTCTGTTGGGATTGGCATTGCACAAACATCGATGTAGTCAGGGCTTTCAACAAACCACGCTTCTACTCGATTTTTACGCGCTTCGATGAGGTCTTTAAAGGCATTTGAGTCTGTTTTCATCACCCGAAATTCACTGTTATCTGTATCTTTAATATCTGCTAATACTTGCATATCTGTGATGGGATTAAATGGCTGACCTTCAGTGGCTTTACGCTGCAATAGATTAAAGTGCTCCATGCCTTCTAAAACACGACCAAACACGGTGATATTACGGTCCAAATAGCGCTGGCTATTACCGATGGTGACATAAAATTCGGTACCACCGGAATTAATATCATTACCGCGGGCCATAGCAAAAATTCCTGGGCAATGTACTTGCCATGTTTCGGTTTGGCTTTGGTTTTGTGCCACAGCAAAGCCATTTAAAAAGCCCGTTTTAGCGGCATAGCCATCAGGCCCTTTAAGCTCTGTAATCGCTAAAGGAGCCTCGGTGCGTAGATAAAACTCAGCAGGTAACCCTTTTTTGGCATTTTTAACAGGTTTACTTTCGCTGGCATCCCCGCCCTGCGCAACAAATCCTTCAACAAAGCGATACATACTCAGGCCTTGATAAAACCCTTCTTTGGCAAGCTGTCGCATGTTATTTGCGTGAATAGGCGCTAGTTTATCGTTTAGTTCGATATAAGCAGCACCCGTAGGTAAGGTTAATTTAATGACGTTTTCGGCACTGACTTTTCGCCACTCACTAGTATTTGCGGTTTTAATGATTTCGCCAGGGAAACGTTTTTGACTTGTTTCTTTTGCAGCAATTGGTGCGGCTAATACTACGCCAAGGCACAGAGTTAATAGACTTAATTTCATTGTTATTATCTTTTAAGTAATTGACAATTCAGCCTATTAACTTATGCCCTAATAAGCAAGTAAAAGCGATGTTTGGTCACAAGTAGAGGTATTAGTCCCAATCAAATTTATAAAGAATATCAACATTTCGATTCAAGCCACTGGTGACCTCGATATACAATTGCGACAGCAATTGATAGCGTACCGCCACTTCACTTAATGAATCAAAAATACCAACACTGTATTTTACTTGAATGCCCGGTGTAACGTAGCCAGATATTTCAACTTTGGTGTCATCCCCACTGCCGCTTGAGCTTAAACTGACATCAGACAAACCAAAGCTTTCACCAATTTTAGATACCACCCCTTCACTACGATTTACACCTTGAGCAAGCAGTAATTGGGTGAGCATCGCATCGGTTGAGCTATCTCCTTCATCAAGAGGTTGCCCATTTAATAAATAAGCCAATGCTTGGGCTTGGTCCATCGCAGGCTCTGAGAATACTTTTAATGAAGGCTGTTCAACATTGCCTGTTAACGTAATACCTGCAATCACGCCATTCGAGGTGTTGTCTGGATTACGAATTGCCTTAATGTTCAAATACGGTTTATCAATTGAGCCGCTAAAGCCCACCTGACCGGTACGAATTTGCAAGTCTTGACCAAAAGCACGATAGGTACCTTGAACTAGGTTCAACTCACCCGTTGCTATCATCGGCGTAACTTGGTCCATGCTGATATTAATGTTGCCTTCAACTTTCGACTGTAAGCCAAACGAATCAATGCGCACATCATTTTCAACCAACACCTTTAAGTTAATAGCATAATCAAAGGGGACTTTTTCTGACTGTTGCTGCTCAATATCAACAATGACTTCATCATCACTGACTTGCACAGCTCCCTCTGGTAGCTCTTCAATCGCAATACGTCCCCATGGCACGACAACTTGGCCATCAAGATTAAACGCATTATTTTTTAAGGACATTGTTAAGTCTGGAGACACTTTAAAGGTGACATCTTGCTGAGCACGCACAAAAAACTCTTTACCGTTTAACTTCACGTCAACGTCCGGTAAATCTTGCTGCCAATCAACACCGCCAGATAAATTAAGCGCGCCCCCTTCGGTGTCTTTGAGCTCGCCAGTGAGCTTTGCACTTTGGTTATTAAAGGCAATGTTCACATAAGAGTTT
This sequence comes from Pseudoalteromonas sp. P1-8, assembly GCF_001399985.1. Classification (NCBI taxonomy): domain Bacteria; kingdom Pseudomonadati; phylum Pseudomonadota; class Gammaproteobacteria; order Alteromonadales; family Pseudoalteromonadaceae; genus Pseudoalteromonas; species Pseudoalteromonas sp. P1-8. The sequence goes on along the minus strand of NZ_LJSO01000024.1, from coordinate 14,227 downwards.
TGCAGCGACACCGGCAAGGTTGCCCCTTCTAGATTGATTTTTTCGACATCAAAATCACCATTGAGTAATGGCTCTTTTAAAGTACCTGCGATTGCTAACCGGCCTTTTATGTCGCCTGTTAGTTGCTCAAGTGAAGCTATAAAAGGACGTAGGTTTGTTAACTCAATTTTCTCAATAACCAAGTCGCCCGCTAAGGTCTGTTGATTTTGAATATCATCAATATTGAGCTCTGAGGTTACTTTACCTAACACAGATGAATCTAGAGTGGCATTAAGTTTACCGACTTGTGCATCGCTCATTGCCGAGATATCTAAAACCTCTATAGGTAACTTATAAACATTTGCGTCATCAATTAAAGATGCTTCAAGCTGGTTGGTTTTGATATTGGCACGAATCGTTTTCAATGCACCATTATTCCAATTAGCAACAAACTCCCCGTTTGCATCGCCAGTTACTTTCAAGTTATCGGGTAAGAAGTGTTTAAATTCAGCAATTGATAGCGCAGCAAGCTGTGCATTTAACTGGCCTAATTGCTTAGTTTGCTGCAAGGTCTCAAAGCATAGTTTTGAGTTATCACTTTGCCAGCAATGCGCGCCTACATTAAAGTCAAAGGTTTTGGTATTCACTTGAATATTAACTGGCTTATTAGTGCCAAAGCGCACCTGGTTATCGGTTACAAGAATTTGGCTCAGCGCACCTTGCCAGGTTTCTTTATTAAATTTACCGTCTACATCAAATGATGCCTTGCCTTGATCTGCATCGAGTAAAAAAGTTAAATGGTGATCTGTTTTATCGCCACTGGCATCTAACTCAATTTGGTTAATTTTGTGTTCGCTAATAGATGCAGAATCAAGCACCAGTGACACATCTGTTTGCCAATCGGCTGCGTAATCAAATTGCCCTTTTAATGTTAAACCATCAACCTGAATATCTTGATAGCTCAATGTATTAAGGACTAGATTTAAATCAACCGTTGGCGCAAGACGCTCACCACGTAAGCTCAAATCTGCAAAGCCCTTGCCTTGCATAGGCAAGATATCTTGACCACTAGCATCTAGACGCAATTTACCGTCTACACGCCATACGTCATCAACCTGTCCCGATAGCGCAATTTCATTTTTACCGCTTTTCACTTCAAGTTTTTTAAAACTAGCGTGCAGGCTGCTATCAAGTTCAAAATCCGACAACAAGGTCACTGGCACTTCATTAACTGAACCATTTAATTGCGTGTTATCTAAGGCAAGCTGCCACTCACCTGCCTGTAAATTAAATGAACCATTAAATTCACCAGATAAATCACTGCTTAGTGCATCGGTTAAGTATTGGGCTTTTAAGTGGCTTAAAAGCCCTTTAAACTCGCTTTTTACCCCGTTCGACCAATCAACTGATGCGTTAATGTCTGCTTTACTGTCATTCGCATTTAGGCTTAACTGCTCAAGTTTTGCGTTTGTTAAACTACCTTGTAATTGCGATTTCACGGTCATTGCCGGTAATGCACCTAACTGCGTTACTAGGCTCAAATCAACAGCATAAGCATCGGCATGGCCTTTCGCTTTTAAATAAAAGTCCGATAATTGCAGCTGTTGTGTATCTGTTGCTATTTGCCACTTTGCTATCTGGCCTGTTAAATCAAAGGGGTAATTTGTTTGTTTTAGGTTCACAGCCCCTTTTAACTCTGCTGGATATGCTCCCTGTGTAACTAGGTCTAACTTTAAATCCTCAAGCGGGCCTGAAAGCGATAACTTCGCTTGATGCTCAGTGCTTTTTATAGACACTGCTCCCTCAATTGTATTTTCACCAGAAAGCTCTGCCATTAAATTAGAGTGCAATTGCCATTGCTGATAACTTGCAGCAAGCTTTTCAAGCTTAATATCGCTCCCCTTAGCAGACGCAATTAATTCGATATTTTCGACTAGCTGAGCCTCTTCAGCACCATAAGGAGTAACAGCAACTTTACTGATTTGAAGTTGCTTTAACTCAACATTAATCGGTAGCGTAATATCAAGTGCTGGTAATGCTGGAAGCTCTGTTAATGGCGTTGATTTAGGCTGCTCTTTTGCTTCGTGTAGCATCACAGCAACATCAGCAATGGTCAGTGTATCCACTGTAATATCCGATTCTTCGCCGCGACCACTTAAGTTTAATTTGTTGACTGTTACATCGGCGCTCGGGTGCGCAAGATTAAAGCGATTAATTGCAACGCGTTTAACAGCAACTTTCATTGGTAAGCTAATTGGTGCGGCTTGTGCAACTTCAGGCTCTGTTTCAGAGCCCTGCTCAGTTGATGCAGCTTGGCTTTTAATATTTAAATCTATCGACTGGGCGCTTAAATTATCTAGGCAGATACCATCACAACGCCACCAGAATAAATCAATTTTTAGCTGCTTTGCATAAAGCTTGATGCCTTGATTTTCAAAATGAACATCAAACGCATCGTTATATAAAAAACGCCCAGATGGCAGCTTTATTGTTAAGCCATCAATTAACTTATTAGCTGTGTATGCAATAAAGTGATTACCGGGTGCGGTGAATAGCAAACAAAACACAATGACTAGCAAACTTGCCAGCGTGATTGATAGAACCTTGGTTATCTTTTTTAACATCTTCATTAGATTTCAGGCCCTATGGTAATACTTAATCGGGTACTTTTGCTTTCTTTTGTTAAACCCCAAGCATGGTCGATACGCACAGGACCAACTGGCGTTAAATACCGAAAACCAAAACCGGCACCGACTTCGACGCGGTCACTAAAATCATTCGTCGCAGTACCACTATCGACAAATAAGGCTGCGCGCCAATGCTCAGCGAATTGATAGTTATATTCAACGGTGCCACTCATTAAATATTTACCACCAATTAAACGCCCTTCCTCATCTTCAGGGGAGATAGATTCATAGGCAAAACCACGCACACTTTGATCCCCCCCCGCATAAAAACGAAGCGATAGCGGTACGTTGTTGATGTTATCGACTAGCATGGCGCCAAGATTGGCTCTTAAAAACAGCATATGGCGGTCTGCAAAGGTGGTTAACCACGCATTTTGAAGTTGCAATCGCAAGATATTGGTTGAAGACATCATGTCTTTTAAACCAAATTCGGCCGATACCATCCATTGATAACCTTCATATGGTGTTGTGCCTCCTTCGGTATCCTTTTTCGCATAACTGATACCAGGCATTAGCATTTTTGCGCTTTGCTCTTCATCCCCTATTCGATATGTCTCGTAGTCACGTCTTAAAAAAGCCGTACGTACCCAATCGTCTTCGGTTAGCCACTGTCGCTGTAATTGCCCCGTGAATATTTTGCTATACAAATCATTAGTTACTTCATCTTCGAGTTTGTATCCTACAGAAAAGCGCCATAGATCATCGTTAGGGTCATCTACAGGAACTGTGTAACTCATCGATATATCTTGCTGTTTTTCAGATACATTTAGGTTACTTTCTAAGTAGTGGCCATCTTCAGTGATCCAAGGTTTGGTCCATTTAAAACGAACTTTTGGGCCAAAATCAGTATTAAAGCCACCGCCCACTTCATAGCTATTGGCAGGCTTATGTAGTACATCAACATTAACAGGCACTTGATTATCTTTACGTTTTGCAATGTCTGCATACACACGTACACTGGTAAAATAAGGGGTACTCGATAGCGCTAAGTTGTAATCCGAAACTTCAGTCGCTTTATATGGCTGCCCTTGCTTAAACTCCGCCAGCGAACGAATGTATTTTTCAGCAGGTGTCTCACTACCGATGGTGATAACACCAAACTGATAACGGGGCCCAGTATCGACATTAAAAATGACTTTTGCGCTATTATTTTTTAGCGATACCGCCAATTTATGCTCATGCCATTTTGCATCAAAATAACCTAACTCTAATAGTTGGCTTTCAATGCGTTTTCTTGCGGCCTCATATTTACCGTGATTTAAAAAGTCACCTTGTTTGATTTTGATACTGTTGACGGCAGACATAAATTCAGCGTCATCTTTACCGGCGCCTGTGATAGTGACGTTAATATTTGCAATTCGCGTAGCAGGACCACGTTCAACATCGACAATTAATAGCTGTTGTGCGTTATCGAAACTAATCTTGATAGTCGGTTTGTAATAGCCAAGGGCCTTTAAACTCATTTCTACTTGGCTTTTTGCGTGACGCCTCAACGCCTTGGAAGTTTTTTCATCGACCAGTTGCTTAATGTAAAGCTCAACGTTTTTTTCGAGCTCATCACTGATCCCTTGAATTTTATAATCTTTAATAACCGTTGCCGCACTCAATGCGTACTGGCTGTATGAAAAGCAGATAAACACAAAGACAAAAAAGAAATGCCGAGTATACAAAAAATATCCTTACTTTTTTGGAAGAGTCATAATCTAAAATGAGTACAAAAAGATACTAGCACAGTGCAATAGCCACTGACATAATTGAAATGTTAAAATTAGTACGCGTTAAACAATTATTTTCGCTACAATAGCGGATAATACCTAGATTTATAATGAATGAGCGACTAAATGCACTTCCCTGATGACGAAAACGGTCAATTATTAGCTGAAATTGCTGACGCTGGTGTCGATTTAACCAGTATGCAAACTATCGATTTCTATATTCTTTTTGAACAAAAGCCTGAAGCAGAAAAATTTGCTGAAGCAATTACAAGTGATGAACTTGCCCCTTCAACAGAGTTAGCCAAATGCCCAGATACAGGGGTGTGGGAAGTAATTACTCGTGTGAAGATGGTGCCAGATCACACCTTACTTAGCCAAACAGAACAATACTTAGAAAGCATTGCTAATAGCCATAATGGTTATGGCGATGGTTGGGGGTTGATGGCCGAAGAAGAATAAGCCATTCCCACAATCTCGTAAGGGGATCAATTTAATTGATTCGCCTTACGAAAATTGCCCTGATAATCAAATAGCTTTTCAGCCACTTTCCAACCATATTTTTTATTTTTACGCGCAATCACAAAGTCGGGTGCAAGCAGTTGCTGTTGTAAATTGACAACCTGTTCCGCGCTTTGCCATTCCATTGGGGTAAAACCAGGTGCTGCTCGCTTACCAAACTGCTTATTAAAAATAAATCGTCCGGTGTCATTTGCTAAGTTAAATACCTCATCGCAACTGGCTCCATCTTCATCATAATAGCTAATTTTAAGTAAACCTTTTGCGAGCACTTGAGCTGACAAACCACTACACCTTAATACCAAAGCATCTTTTAAATTTAGTGCTTCTCGTAGTTTATCATCAGGGTCTGCCATCATGGTACCACAGGACTGACACTGCCTTGCAGCAATATCATTTTGTTCACCACACTGCTCACACTCTTTAAACCGAAAACGATAATCGCACTGTACTTGTTCTTCACCATCGTCCAGCAAGCCTTGGCAACGCCTACCAAAATGCTCAACTACTTTGCCTTCGCTGTCTGTTTTACCCCAAAAAATATTCGCAAATCCACAGCCTGGACACAGCACTTGAACAGGCTCATTATCACTTTGCGCTTTTTTACTGCCGACCTCAGGGTAAAACAAATCAAAGCCGTTACCTGCATAATCAATCACTAAGCAGTCTTTTTTTCCTTCGCTTAAACGAAGGCCTCGACCAACAATCTGTTGGTATAAACTGACTGACTCGGTGGGACGTAAAATCGCAATATAATCGACATGAGGCGCATCAAAACCCGTCGTGAGTACAGATACATTTACTAAATACTTTATTTTTTTTGCTTTAAATTGATTAATAATTCGGTCACGCTCGTTATTATCAGTATCACCCGTGATAAGTGCCGTACTATCCTCAGGTAAGTAACTGGTAATTTCTTTGGCATGCATTACGGTTGCTGCGAAGATCATCACGCCATGACGCTGTTCACTGTATTCTATAACTTGCTTGATAATCGCTTTTGTTGCGCGTGTATTATCTTTCAATAACGCATTCATATTCTCAATACTATACCGACCAAATGAATCACTCGGTAATGATGAAAAGTCATAATGGCTAATGGCTGCATCGACTTCATGGGGCGGCGTTAAATAGCCGTTCTTGATCATATAGCGCAGTGGTAACTCAAAAATACACTTTTTAAACGGTGCATCTTTATCACCTCTAACAAAACCATGATAGTGATGATGGTAAACCCAACCCATCCCCATACGAAATGGTGTTGCGGTTAAGCCAAGTACTTTAAGATTGGGATTTTGTTTTTTTAGACTCGCTATCACCAGCCCGTACTGGCTTTGTTCATCACCGCTTACACGGTGGCATTCATCAATGATCAACAAAGAGTAAGCATCAGTGAGCTTTTCTGTATTGCGTGCCAGTGATTGGACACTCGCAAAAGTGACTTGCTCTGTTAAAGACTTTTGCTTTAACCCCGCAGAAAAAATACTCGCCTTAAAACCAAAGCTAATATATTTCTCGGCGTTTTGCTCTACTAACTCTTTAACATGCGCGAGCACCATAATTTTTTGCTTGGCAATGCGCGCAAGTTCAGCAATAACAAGGCTTTTTCCAGCCCCTGTTGGTAAAACAATCAGTGCGGCGTCATCTGTTTGTCGAAAGTGAGCAACCGTGCGTGCTACGGCCTCTTGTTGGTAGGGTCTAAGTACGTACTTCATGTTATCGGACTATAATCGACATAAAAAAGGGAAGCATACGCTTCCCTTGATATTCTTTAAAGCAAAAATTAAGCGAGGTGTTTTGTTAAATCGACACCTTGGAATGCTTTAGGACGTTTGCCACGGCCTGTCCATTCAACAATTTCGCCATTAAATTCGATGCGGTACTTTGGTTTTACCTTAGTACGCTTATCTGTTGAAGCAACATCTTGTAAATCTTCTAATGTAAGTCCTTTTTCTTTTAGTAGATCGAGTACTTCTTTTTTAGCTTCTTGCTGTTGAGTATATTTCTCGATTGCTGTGTCAATTAGCTGTTTTGCTTTTTCTAATTCAGATAATGACGCAGATTTCACAAAAGATCGGATTTCTTTCATTGAGAGCTCTCTTAAGTATTAAAAGTTAAGTTAAATGTTCAACAGTAGCTAGTATATGTGGATTTAATGAAATAATCTATTCCATGTTTATTTTTTATCCTATCTATTTATTATAGCCATAGCTTTATTTTATCTATTACATCCCTTAACTCAGTAATTAATTGTTCCACTATTAATGTATCTTGCTGTTGATTAAAGGTATTTTCTGTTGTCACTATTAGCTCAGATAAAGGTGGGTATTGCAGCATAACAATAGCGCCTTTAAGTTTATGTATTGCAGCAGAAACCCTTTCCAAATTTTGAGCTTCCAAGTGCTCTTGTAGAGTATTTAAATCACTTTGCAAACTGTTAATAAATACGTCGGCAAGCATTTTCGCATCACTCTCATTACCAAAAACAGTTAACCAATGCTGCTTATCTTTTATACCTTGTAAACTGATATCAACGCCTTCACTGCTATTAGGCAAATCATTAGAGCTTAAATCTATAAACTCAGCTAGACGATTATATAATTCATTAAGTTTATAAGGCTTAAATAAAACACTATTCATTCCTGACTTTAATGCTTTGTTAAAACATTCTTTTGAATCATCAGCGGTAAAGCCAATAATTGGCAAATGTTTAAATTTTTCTTGATTGCGTAATTGCTCCGTTAATTTAAACCCATCTAAGTCAGGCATATGACAGTCGGTTAGTAATAAATCAAACTGTCCTGTTTCAAGTGCTCTGAGTGCAGCAATACCATCATCAACCATCACTGCTTTGATAACGAGCTTCTGGCATTGTTTTTCAAGTAATAATTGATTTGTTTTATTATCTTCAGCAATTAATATTTGCCCATGTAACTGAGCATTTTGCGCAGCCAACCCCTCATCATTGCTGGTATGTACATTATCTAAAAGCTCTCTTAGAGTATCTGGATATAATGGCTCTGTAGGTAAAATATGACAGCTACAATTAGCCGGCCTATGCTCTTTTTTTGCACTTGCGACTAAAATGTAGTTGTTGTTTGCAGTACTGATTGATTGCAGCCAATTAGCGCCCCACAGCGTTTTAATATAGCTTTCATCAATAAGAATATTATCTTCCTGCGTAAATGCCTCTTTATCTATTGGCCAACTTAATTGGTGATGCTTTACACCCATATTAGCTAGATTATTTAATAACTGATGGTCTTGAGAACACACAGCCCAATTCACTGATACAGCCTGCAGTTTTTGTTTGCTGACGCTTTTAAGTGGCACAGCAATGTAAACATTGGTACCTTTACCAAAAGTACTTGAAATGGATATTTCACCTTGCATGGCTTCAACAAGTTGCTTTGCCAAGCTCAAGCCTAAGCCTGTACCTCCATGGCGACGTTGAATTGAGTTGTCAGCTTGCTCAAAAGGGGTAAATGTATGCGCCAACTGCTCAGCCGTCATACCTTTACCCGTATCTGATATTTCAACTTTTAAAGACTGCTTCTCAAATAACACATCGCAGCTTATTGAACCGTTTTCAGTAAACTTCACAGCGTTATTTAAAACATTAGAGAGAACCTGCATCAAGTGGCTTATGTCAACAGAAGCTAAGGTATAAGCAGCTGTACGCCATATCACGTTAAACTCAAGCCCTTTTTGCTTAGCTAGGTATTCATGGGCACGCAAAACACGACATAAATGTGCTTCTAGGTCGACCTCACGTAATTCAACTTCAATATTGCCTGTCGTGGTGTTAGCAAAATATAAAATATCATCCACTAATGTGCGAAGCTTGGTTACAGAACTGTCAATGTGCTCAACGAGGTAATGCTGCTCTTCATCAAGCGGTGATGATTTTAACAACTCTATAAAGCCATTTACCCCAGACATTGGCGTTCTTAATTCATGACTCATAGTGGCAATAAAGCGGCTTTTTGCTAGATCAGCTTGATGTGCAAGCTGAGTAGCTTTACTTAAGTCTGCTTGTTGGCGTTTAAGTAAGCTGATGTCCAGCAAGATGCCGTTCCAACGCACACCTTGCTTATCGTCTCGTTTATTAATTTCAGCATTAGCAATATAACGACACCAAATTTGCTGGCCGAGATTATTTATCCGAAACTCAATATCAATCAGTTTGTTAAATTTTGTCGCTGCTTTAAAACTCTTGGCGATTTGCACGCGGTCTTCATCAACAATAAATGGCGAGATACATCCCGTCATACCGCGCTGGTTAATCATTCGTGAAGTGACACCTAATAAGCTCTGCGCGCCCTTACTTATATAGGTATAACATCCCTCACCATTGTCATAATACTCATACTGGAATACGCCGCCGGGTATGGTATCTGTGATGGTTTGTAGAAGCTGTTGAACTGACTGATTCTCACGTTGTAAATGGCGGTGCTCAGTAACATCAGTAAGCACTGTCATGATGCCTGCTAGTTCACCATCTAACCCCACATACGGCTTTTTAGTGTAAAGCAGCTCCAGTTCTTTGCCAGCTTTGTTAGTGTAATTAATATGCTGATTAATGACTTTGCCTGAATTTAAACTTTGTTCATTTTGTGAAATTAGTTTTTTTACGACTTTAATATCGCCGCGCAGATATTGGTTATTTTCATCCCATAAGTGAGCAAAATTTTCTTTGTAGGCACGATTCCACATAACGCGTTTTTGATGCTGATCTTGAATCACCACCATAGTGGGTAAGTCATCAATGAGTTTTTGAGTAAAGTTAAGCTTAATCAATGCCACTTCTTCAGCTTCTTTACGCTTTGCAATTTCGCGATTAATAGTTAACCGCCAGCTAATAAAATAAATCACCGACACAGCGATTAAAATTAAAATAAGAATTGCCGTGGTATTCACTGTTTTGCGGTCGTAGCCACGTTCAATACTAAAAATGCCATGTCGGTTCACAACATGGCTAAAATCGTTGCTGGTCAATGTTTTAAATAAGCTGTCTAGCAAAGTCGCAAACTCTGAAAAGTGCTTATTCACTAAAAAATAAATAGGCTGGGTATACCGGTATTTTGGATTAATATAAAACTCACCAATATAGAATTGGTTTAACTGGTATGCGGCAATACTTTGCGGCAGTATAACAGCATCAATATTGTCATTTCTCAGTGCATAAAATAGCGTTTTAATTGAGTCAAATGATACCGTTTCAACGAGTTCATTCGTTACAAGCTTTTGCTTAGGGTCAGCAAACGCTTCTAAATAACCAATTCGTTTAGTTTTGCTTGCTCGTTTAGAGATTAACACCATCTCTAAACTGTAATGAGCTGGCAATGCTATCAACACCCCCTCATCAATTTTCGTGGGGTTCATGGTCGGAATTAAATCAATTTTATTGGCCAAAAATAGTCGTTCCAACTCTTTCGAATTAGCCGCAGGTATATACTTAAACTGAAAGTCACTGCGCTGAGCTAAAAGCTCAAGAGTATCGTTTAAATAGCCGTCAGCTTCACCTAAATTACTTGTCGCATGAATTGGATAGAGACCATCGACAAAAGAAAATGTCAGTAAGTAATTATTTTCTTCTTTTTTATCAATACGGTTAAAATCACGCTTAAATTGACTATACGCTTTAGCGGCTAAATATTCTTCACTAGCAGAACTTTCCCATAGTTGTTTCGTGGTTGGTGAAATAGCGGCTAATACCGAATTAACTTGATTGCGTAATGCTGTTTTGTTTTTATTAAACATTACATGCAAGGTTTCGCTCGATAGCCAAACTGGGCTCACAACTTTCAGGTTTTCTTGAGAGCGATTTTTTAGTTGATGAGATAATACTGAGTAATCACCCATAAAGGCATCAAACGAGCCATCTGCTACTTTTTTAAAGGCGTCTTCGGGTTTTATAAAACGATTAATAAATAGCGCGCCATTTTCAACTAAATATTCACAATGTGAGCTACCCGTAATGCACACCCAACGTAAGCTCGCTAAGTTTTTCAAAGCATCATTTGCGATAGACTGATTTGCGACAATACCTCTTGGCGCTTCCATGAAGGGTGTTGAAAATAAGAAATGCTTTTTACGCTGTGCGGTTTTATTTAGGCCTACAGCAAAATCGATCTCACCAACTTTAAGCGCATCTAATAACTCATCTAAACTGTCGTAAACACGGTATTCAAGATCGGCTTCAGCCAAGCGAGCGATTTCATTACTATAACCAACAATAACACCCGAAAACTGCCCATCAGCATCCCGGGTATGGTAAGGAAAAAAATTATAGTTAACGATACCCGCTTTTAGAGTTATGCTGGTTGGTTGAGTACTTGCGCTAAATGGTACAAGTAATGAAAGTACTATAAGAAGGGTGAATACAGTAATTTTACTCAACTAAAAGCCTTAACTAATTGTTAGTGGAGAAATTCTAGTATAAGAGATTAACTAAGTTGGTACAAATAACTAATTTTTACTCTAAAAATGCCCTTTCTTCATGATTCAATTACTATCTAAAATTTTGTTGTTTTAGTGTGCAAAAAACAGGCTAATAAAGCCGCACTTTTTTCTTCTCTTATATAGCCAACTTCAAGATCAATATTTTCTTGATTTAACTTATTTATTATTAAGGGCAAGTTATCTGCAGCCTGTGTGAGCTCTTGCAATCGCAATATCAATAATTCGAGCTCCTTTTGAAATAACTTGAATGCTTTAACGAATTGAATTTTTTTACCTTGGTTTTTTTTCAAAAAATCAACAAAAGAAAGTAAGTTAGTTCCTTTCAAGCCATGTATATTTCCACGTCTCTCAAAAGTAAAGCTATCAATAAATTCAAAACTACTCTTGATCAGCTCATGTTCATCTTTAACGAGTGCTCTTGCAAGAACATTCAACCTAGCAAATAGTTTGCTTTTGATTTCATTTGAAATATTAAGAATTTCTTGATTCGATTTGATAATCATCGATTCAGGGTGGTGGCAAATAAATACAAAGTTCCTTTTATATTTTAGTACTCTCATTACTTCTTCTAGGCTTTTATCAATATTGGTGTATTCAATTGCAAACTGAGATATCGCATAGTCAAATCGACAACTTTCAAATGGCAGGAGCTCTGCAGAAACACCAGGTAAAAGCTCACCATTTACCGAGTTAATATAATCCTTATGAATTAAAGCCTTATCGACACCCACACAGTTAAAGCTATGATTTTCTTGTATTAATTCTATTAACGCCCCATTACCAGTACCTATATCGAGCACATTAGAATGTTCAGCTATATTGTCCGCAAATCTTTGCCAAAAATTTTTGAGCTCTCCTTCATAATTAGTTTTGAACCCCCCTCCAAACGACGTCAAATGTCCCTGCTGCCAGTAATTACTCCAATGATCGCTCATTATTGCTCCACAAATAAAAAAGGCTGAATAAATTCAGCCTTTTGCGTTTAATAAACTTAATTAGAAGCTAATTGAATAGCTTACACGATAGTCACGACCAAAGTTATTATATAGGTCTTGATCATCCCAAGTTCCATTTGATGATAATACAGGGTCTTCATCAGTTAAGTTATTAACAGTGAAGGTAAGCGCACCATAAGCACCTGCATTATAAGTGTAGGTTAAGTTGTGTACTAACCAGCTATCAAGTCTACCTGATACATCATATTTAGCACCTGGGATTGGGTTATCATCAGCATCAAGAGGTGCTCTTTCAAACTCACTAGTGCTATCAGTAAATGTTGCATTCCACGCTAGCGAGTGATCTTCATAAGACCAAGCAACTGTAGCAACAGATTTAAGTTCAGGTTGACCTGACCAGCCAGATGTATCTTGAACTCGACCGCCTACCTCTTCTTCATAAGAAAGTACAAAACTATTCACGTTTTGGAAACGGAAATCACCGAAACCTGTTTCAAGGTTTGCTGCAATTGTAAAGTCGATACCTTCAACTTCAAAACCTGCACCATTGAAGTAAGATGTACCCGCTTCAATAAGTGTTCCAGATGCTGCACGCTTCAAGTAGAAAGTATCATTTGAAGTATCTGTGTCTACTGATACTGCAGAGATTAGACCTGCAGCTTCATCAGATAAAAGTGCTTGTAAAGTCTTTTGTTGAATTACATTATCGATTTGTAACTGGAAGTAATCAACTTTGAAAGTAAGGTTGTCGTTTACATCCCAAGCGATACCTAGGTTAGTGTAATCAGACTCTTCCGCATCTAGTTCTGAGTTTTGGGTATAGTAAGTATTGTACTGACGCTCTGTAGTAGATCCATTGGCATAATCAATTGCGTCTTCTGCAGAGAATGAAAGCACGGAAAGACTCAGAGTATGAACCACGGATAACGATGTTATCAGCAACTTGCCAACGTGCAGAGATTGCAGGTGCAATGTTATCGCCGAAATCAGAATAATCATCGTAACGAGCTTTTAAGTTTAGTTCTACTGTTTCTGTTACAGGAAGTACTGATTCGAAGAAGAATGCTGTTACATCACGCTTACCTTCAGAAGAGTTACCTGCTGAACCACCGATTCGACCAGCTTCTGACTGACCATCATAAATATCAGCAAAAGTTTGCTCAAAGTACTCCATACCTACGTAGTGAGCTACTGAACCACCTGGTAGTTCGAATAAATCAAAGCCTAAACCAGCAAAGTATTGGTCAAATGTTGAAGAAGATTGTTGAAGAGTTGTTGCTTTCATATTAGCAATACCTTCTTCAGAATCTAAAGCGATATCATTTTGTTGGTTGTACGCTAGACCAGCATAAGAAAGGTAGTATTCACCAAGTCTGCTTTGTTACGGTGATAGTAAACTTCCCAAGACGCATTGTTCCAGTCCAAATCACCACGAAGACCTGTCGTTAAATCGATATTGTAGTCATCTACGTTGCCGTCACGAGTACCGATACCAACCCAACGGAATAAACCATATGCATCGTCTACGCCGTAAGGGTTATGCGGATTATCAGCTGACATACTCTCCCACGCGGCAGCAGGTGGAGCATATCGACCAAATGATGAGTTTTGAACAAACATTGTTTGGCCAAACCACTCTACGTTATTCATAGTTAGAGCTGATGTAAAGCGTGTTACGGTCAATAGATGCTGTATTGTAAGACACATTACCAAATGCATACATACAGTATTCAGAGCCAGGGCCCCAATCTTCGTTAGCATCTACACGACGGAATGTATCTTCGCCATATTGAGAAATTAAATCATCACATAGTAGAGACGCTTTTGCTTCTGAGAAGTCTGGAGATAAAACAGTTGCACCAAAGTACGACCAACCCACAGTATCTGCTGTGTATGCTTCGATATCGCC
>NZ_LJSO01000023.1:0-32363 GCF_001399985.1 Pseudoalteromonas sp. P1-8 | reverse complement strand
ACCTATCGGCTGATCGCTGACGGCTGAAAGCTGATAGCTCTGGCGTAGGTTGGGTTTCACTTCGCTCTACCCAACCTACGCCAAACTTCCAAGCTTTACTCTTTCAACTTTCCCCTTTCTAACTTCACTCCCAACTCGCAAACCAAAAAAGCCCAGCCGGTTTCCCGGCTGGGCTTCTATATCTAACAATGATGAGATTACTTAATCATGCTGTAGATAAGTGCAAACACAGCTAGAGAGCCAACTGTTAATACAAACAGTGTGCTTAAGCGGTTTCTGTATTTGTGTAAGCTAGGTACTTTATAAACGGCAATCATCGGCATGATGAAAAGGATCATGGCGATGATAGGGCCTGATAGTTGATCCATCATGTCTAAAATACTTGGGTTGATCACTGAACAATACCAAATAGCGAAGAACATGATAACAGTGCCAATTTTATCAACGAGTTTAGGGTTCATATGGGCTTGCTTACTAACAAGACCATTAAAGCTTTCACGGGCACCTAAGAAGTGACCTAAGAACGAAGAGGTAATTGCAATAAAGGCAACTAGTGGCCCTAAGGTCGCAATAAACGAGTTATCAGTGATATTGGCAAGGAATGACAAGATAGACACGTTATCAGCTTTTGCTTGTACCATTTGCTCAGTAGATAGTGACAACACACATGAGAATACAAACAGTAAAACAAACACGATTAATAGTAGACTGGTACGCTTCAGAATTGCTTCTGACTTCATTTTAGCATTGTTGCCATAGTGAGCACGCTGTACATGTACAAAGCTTGATATCGCAGCTGCGTGGCTAAATGAGAATACGATGATAGGTATTGATAACCAAAGTGTTTTCATGAAGCCAGAAAACTCAGGCACTGTTACATCTGGCATTTGCCAACTTGGGATCAAGTAAATCGATAAGAAAAACAAGATAGCGACGAGAGGATAAACAAGGATTGCAAAAGCACGTAACATCAATGCTTCACCACCTAGCATTAAACTGATCATACCGCCAACGAGCACACCAGATAACAGTACGCGTGGTGGCGACTCCATACCTAATTGATTAACGATAAAACTGTCTACTGTATTGGTTAAGCCAACACCATAAATAAGTAAGATAGGGAAGATAGAAAGAAAATACAGTAAAGATATTAAGCGCCCTGCATTAATGCCAAAGTGTTCTTCTACAACATCGGTAAAATCCGCTTCAGGCTTTTTTGATGATAAAACAAATCGGGCTAAACCTCTGTGAGCTAAGTAGGTCATCGGAAAGGCAAGGCATGCCATGATAATCAAAGGCCAAAATCCGCCGATACCGATATTAATTGGTAAGAATAAGATCCCCGCACCGACTGCGGTGCCAAATAAACTTAATACCCACTGGGTGTCATGAAGGTTCCATTTTGAGTTCCTACTTGTTGTCGATGCATCATACGGCATAGCATCTTGATGTGTGTTCATTAGCACTCCACTATTAGAATAATAATTGTCGCGCAGCATATAGAAAAGCGATTAAGAATGCATGTTTTAGCGTTGTATTTAGATAACTATGCTGTAAGGAGAGACTTACAAAGGAAGGTGGCAGGGCTTATTTATAAAGCCCTGTTGTGGTATTTATTCTGCTGCTGCAAGTGCGCGAGCTTTAATATCTGCGGCAAATACTAAACCTTTCTTAAAACGTTCTTCAGCTGCAGTGATTTCGCTTTCATCGCCATTAGCGGCAAGCACTCCTTGTGAAAGGGCTTTATAAAGTGCGGTAATTTGTGCCTCATAGCCGGCTTCAATTGCTTTTTCAACAGTCGTCATGGTTATTCCTTTAATAGTTTGAGAGAGCAAAATACTATAGGAACAAAGGCTTATTGGCTAGGTTAAACTGATTGTAAAATAAGGAGTATTAAAGGGGCTAGAGTTACGATGATAGGATAGATGCTGGGTTTCGCTACGCTCTACCCAGCCTACGATATTTAACGGAACGCTTTAGTTCTGTAATGCAGATACGACAAAAAACGGATTCAGATACTCTTCTTTACTGTTATACAGTAGTGGGCTGCCATCGAGTTTACTAACCGTTGCACCTGCTATTTCGGCAATCGCATGGCCAGCTCCGGTATCCCACTCACAGGTTGGGCCAAGGCGTGGGTATATATCTGCACTACCTTCGGCAACCAGACAAAGTTTTAGCGAGCTTCCCTTTGAAACCATTTCTACATCTTCAAACTGTTTTACAAATTCAGCTAAATCTGGAGAAGGGTGTGAACGGCTGCCGACAACACGAATAAGCCCTTTATTTGGCTTACGAGTTACCTTAAGTTCGATACGTTCATCACCTTTATCTTTAAAGGCACCTATTGCTTCTGCGGCAATATACGACACACCTAATGCTGGTGCATCAACAACAGCTAATACCGGTTTACCTTTTTCTATCAAGGCAATGTTTACTGTAAACTCGCCATTTTTTTTAATGAACTCTTTGGTGCCATCAATTGGGTCTACTAACCAGTAGCGGTGCCAAGTTTGACGAATATCCCAGCTAATATCAGCGCTTTCTTCGCTTAGAATTGGTACATCAGGGGTAAGATGTTGTAAGCCATTCACAATCACTTTGTGAGCTGCTAGGTCGGCGTCGGTCACTGGGCTTTCATCAGCTTTGTACTCAACATTAAAGTCCTTTTCGTAAATCCCCATTATTGCGCTACCGGCTTGGCGTGCGAGGAGTAAGATTTCTTCTAGCAGTTCCGTTTGATTCATGACTTAACCTATAATTTGCTGTTGTTTTAAATACGCTACCAGCTCTTGCACCGATTGGTCTAGGGTGTTTTTGCTAGTATCGATTTTAATTTCTGGCGATGTAGGGACTTGATAGTCTGAGTCGATACCTGTGAAGTGCTTAATTTCACCTGCACGGGCTTTTTTATAAAGCCCTTTAGGGTCGCGTGTTTCACAAACGTCGAGGGGGGTATCTAAAAATACCTCAATAAACTCACCATCCTCTACTAAGTTTCTTACCATATTGCGTTCGCTTTGGAATGGCGAAATAAATGCGGTTAATACCACAAGACCGGCATCGACCATCAGCTTTGCAGTTTCACCGACGCGGCGAATGTTTTCCACGCGGTCTTCATCAGTAAAGCCAAGATCTTTACACAAGCCATGACGCACATTGTCACCATCGAGTAGATAGGTGTGAACACCTAATTGATTTAATGCGCTTTCTAGTGCGTTCGCAACTGTGCTTTTGCCTGAACCTGAAAAACCAGTGAACCATAGAATGGCAGGCTTATGCTTTTTTTGCTCACTACGCTGTGATTTGCTAATGGCGTAATTATGCCAAACGATATTTTCATCCATTGTCTTTACTCTCGTTATTGAAATGGGAATACCAGTGGTATAAGTATTAATACTGTAATCGAGTAAATAATCGATAAAGGTAAGCCCATGGCAATGTAATCTTTAAGGCGGTAATTTCCCGCACTGTAAACCATCAAGTTAGTTTGATAACCAAATGGCGAAATGAAGCTAGCCGATGCACCAAATGCGACAGCCATAATAAAAGGCAAAGGTGATACATCAAAACCAACGGCGAGTGCATACGCTACCGGAAATGAAAGCGCGGCAGCGGCATTATTGGTAATGAGTTCGGTAAATAAAACCGTCATTAAAAATATTGCGATAAATGCCCCGTAAGGCCCAAAACCACCTAATACGTATAACATGGCTGATGAAATTTCACCGGCAAGGCCTGTGCCTATCATGAGTTTGGCAAGGCCAATAGCGCTGCCCACTACTGCGAGTAACTCAATCGGAAAACGACGTTTTACTTCACTTAGCTTGATTGTGCCTGTTAGCATTAAACCGATAAGAAGAACGAGTAGGCCTTTTACTAATGGTACTAGGCCAACAATACTTAACCCCAATACGGCAGCAAAACTTGCTAATACAATATTTGATTGCTTAGGTTTTAAATGGGTTTGTAAATCAAGGCCTGATATATAAACGAACTCACGTTTTAAATTAGGTAGCGAGTAAAACTCTTTGCCAGGCGCAAGGATCAATGAGTCACCCGCTTGCAATTGAACTTTACCTAAGCCGCCTTGTAAACGATCATGGCCGCGGCGAATAGCAATAACGGCTGCATGAAATTGTTCACGAAAGCGAACTTCTTTAATTGTTTTACCAATGTATTTTGAAGAATGGCTAACAACGACTTCAACTAGGTGCTCAACATCTTTCTCATGTTTGTCGTGAACAACTTTTAAGCCATCAAATCGGGTAAGCAGAGGCACAGACTTTATATCACCTACAAAAAGTAATACGTCACTTTCTTTGATAACTTGTTTTGGCGTAACTGCGCAAATACGTTTATCACCACGGATTATTTCGGCTAAGAACAAGTCTTTTAATTCACGAAGGCCATTTTCCTCAACACTTTTACCAATGAGCTTTGAGCCGGTTTCTACTTTACCTTCAAGGTAAAAAGGGACAACTTCTTGGTTATTTTTACCGTTGTCTGGTAAATACTTGAGCATCACTAAAATAGTGATAAGTCCTACACTCAATGCACCTAAACCAATCAAGGTAAAATCAAAAAAGCCAAGCGGCTCCATGCCCGCTTCAACGGCAAAGCCATTAACAATTAAATTTGTTGAGGTGCCTATCAGAGTGATCGTGCCACCTAAAATAGCAGTGTACGATAAAGGTAATAAAAGCTTAGACGGTGAATGTGTCGGGTTTTCTTTTATCGCACTGATCAGCGATGCCACTACCGCAGTATTATTGGTAAATGATGATAAAAAGGCGGTTGATAAACCAAGCTTGGTCACCGAACTTGTCAGGCTGCCTTTCGAAAGAGACTGAGCAAGTTTTTGCACTAGCGTGGTTTTTTCTACGGCTATCGAAACGAGTACAAGTAGAATAAGGGTGATTAAAGAAGGGTTTGCATAGTTAATTAACATATCTTCAAGGCTTATTAGCCCTGCTAAATAACTAATACCAATGGCGCCGACAAATAACCATGCAGGTTTTAGTCGAGTGCCAAAAAGGCACCCCACTAATACCAGCATAATGCCTGTTAATACCAGCTGTTGATACATGCTTTTTACTTCCTATAACAGGCGAATAGTGATTATTTAAGCTTAGTTATATCAAGCGCTTGCCAATGAGGGAAGTGCTTGCGTACTAAAGCATTAAATTCAACTTCAAAGTCGCTAAAGCTACTTTGCTGTTCTTCAGTGCTAAGTAATTGCTCAATCATACCTGCCGCAACGGTTAGGTTTGATAGGCGGTCAATTAGGATAAACGCACCTGTTTCATGGTTGTTGTGGTACTCATCAGCCAAAATTGTTTCTGTAAGCTCTAAGGTTACAATCGCAATTTCGTTAAGTTGTAATGAGTCTGCTTCACCATGCTCAAGGGTATTTACATCAATCGTGTGATCGATTTTTCTTACCACTGCCGAGGTGTTTTTGCTGCCTAACTTAAAGTTATAGCTTTTACCTAATACTAACGGTGCTTCATGCATCCATACTAATTTAGCTTTAATACGGTTTGTAACAGCGGCTTTTGAAGCGGCTGGCACAATCACATCGCCACGGCTGATATCAATTTCGTCGTTTAACGTTAAGGTAATTGCTTGACCTGCTTCAGCTGTATCTAAGTTGCCATCGAAAGTCACAATCTCTTTGATGCTTGAGCTTTTACCTGATGGTAATACCTTTACCGCATCACCCACGCTGAACTTGCCAGACGTTAAAGTACCTTGAAAGCCTCGGAAGTCTAAGTTAGGGCGTACTACATATTGCACTGGAAGACGCGCTTCAAACCCGTTATCAAGTTCAGCAGCTGGTGAGTCTTCAAGTAATTCCAGTAGTGGCTTTTCTGTGTAATAAGGTGTGCGCTCTGAGCGTGTAACTACGTTGTCACCTTTAAGCGCTGACATAGGCACAAATTTGATATTAGTAACGTTTAGCTGCTCTGCAAACTTAAGGTAGTCGGCTTTGATTTTCTCGTATACGGTTTCATCGAAATCGACGATATCCATTTTGTTTATAGCAACAACAAACTGTTTAATACCTAATGAGTCACAGATAAAGCTATGACGCTTAGTTTGTACTTGTACGCCGTAACGAGCGTCAACTAGGATAATCGCCACATCACTGGTTGATGCACCGGTCACCATGTTGCGCGTGTACTGCTCATGTCCTGGCGTATCAGCAATAATGAACTTACGTTTTGCTGTTGAGAAGTAACGATAAGCAACGTCAATGGTAATACCTTGCTCACGTTCAGCTTGAAGACCATCTACAAGGAGTGCTAAATCAAGCTCTTCACCGGCATTACCGACTTTTTCATTGTCTTTATGCAGGGCTGCAAGTTGGTCTTCATAAATTTGGTGACTATCGTGTAAAAGGCGGCCAATCAGCGTTGATTTACCGTCATCCACACTACCACAGGTCAGCATGCGTAAAAGGCTTTTGTCTTGTTGACGTGCAAGGTAGGCGTCGATACCTAACTCTCTTACTTCATTAATCGTGTCGTTTGTTTTAGACATTAGAAATAGCCCTCACGTTTTTTCTTTTCCATTGAACCAGCAGAGTCGTGATCAATCACGCGGCCTTCACGCTCAGAAGAGGTTGAAAGCAGCATCTCTTCAATAATTTCAGTTAAGGTACCTGCATTTGATTCCACAGCACCTGTCAGCGGGTAACAACCAAGGGTACGGAAACGGACAGATTTCATTTGTGGTACTTCGCCTTCTTCTAATGGCATACGCTCGTCATCAACCATGATTAGCGTGCCGTTACGCTCAACGACTGGGCGTTCTTTAGCAAGGTAAAGTGGAACCATTTCAATGTTTTCTTGGTAGATATACTGCCAAATATCAAGTTCAGTCCAGTTAGATAACGGGAATACACGAATGCTTTCACCCGGGTTTACTTGGCTGTTGTACGTATTCCAAAGCTCTGGACGTTGGTTTTTTGGATCCCATCTGTGGTGTTTGTCACGGAATGAGTAAACACGCTCTTTAGCACGTGATTTCTCTTCGTCACGGCGTGCCCCACCAAACGCAGCATCAAAGCCGTATTTATCTAACGCTTGCTTTAAGCCTTGCGTTTTCATGATGTCGGTGTGCTTTGCTGAGCCGTGTACAAATGGATTGATATCAATCTCTAACCCTTCAGGGTTTTTGTGGACGATTAAATCAAAGCCATACTCTTTAGCTAGGCGGTCACGAAACTCGATCATTTCCTTAAACTTCCAGTTGGTATCAACGTGTAAAAGTGGAAATGGGATCTTTGCTGGATAAAACGCTTTACGCGCTAAGTGTAATAACACTGATGAATCTTTACCGATTGAGTAAAGCATCACCGGGTTTTCAAACTCAGCAGCAACTTCGCGCATGATTTTGATACTTTCAGCTTCTAATTGCTGAAGGTGTGTTAAAGCCATTGTTAGTCGTCCTACTAAAATGATTAAAAGTTAAATTAAGCTACGCCAGTAATTGGCTGGGCAAAGCTGCTGGTTTGCTCTGTTTGACCAAACCATGCAAGCTGATGATGCAATGATGCAACTTCGCCAATAATTAATAAGGCGGGTGAAATAATGCTATGGCGCGAAATCAAGTCGGCCAGCTCACCTAATTGCCCTGTTACCACACGTTGTTCTTTACGTGTGCCGTTTTCAATAATGGCAACGGGGGTATCTGCACCGCGGCCATGTTTTAATAGTTGTGCTTGAATATGTGGTGATTTAATCACTCCCATATAAATCGCTAAGGTCTGATTTGGCTTGGCAAGTGACTGCCAATCTAATTCTTGACCATCTTTTTTACAGTGACCCGTTACAAACTGAATAGCTTGCGCATGATCTCTGTGAGTAAGTGGAATACCAGCATAAGCGCTACAGCCTGCAGCAGCAGTAATACCCGGTACGATTTGGTAGCGAACTTTATTCGCGGCAAGAACTTGTACTTCTTCACCACCACGACCATAAATAAACGGGTCGCCACCTTTAATACGGCAAACTTTTTTGCCTTGCTTGGCAAAATCGACCAACATCTGATTGGTATCTTCTTGCGCTACGCTGTGATCGCCTAAACGTTTACCTACGCAAACTAGGTCGGCATCACGGCGTACTAAATCCATAATTTCATCAGAAACTAAGTAGTCATATACAACTACGTCGGCTTGTTGCATTAACTGTAGTGCTTTTAAGGTTAGTAGCTCAGGGTCACCTGGGCCTGCACCTACAACATACACTTCGCCTTCTGGTTCTGGCTTTGCATCTAATAATTGCTCTAACTGCGCTGTTGCAGCTTCGGTATTACCCGCTTGTACTTTGCTTACAACTGATGAATCAAATACGCCTTCCCAAAACTGACGACGATCAGCAAAGTGTTTAAAGCGTTGTTTTACTTTGTCGCGAAAGCTACCAACTAATGTAGCAAGTGGACCAATATGCTGTGGAATAAGCGTTTCAAGTTTTTCACGTAAACGACGTGCTAATACTGGCGCTGTGCCTGCGCTTGAAATTGCAATTGTGATTGGATCACGGTCAACAATTGATGGAAAAATAAAGCTGCACTTAGGTTGATCATCCACCACGTTAACGAAAATATTGCGCGCATTAGCAAGTTCGAACACATCTTTGTTAACGCTGTCTATATCAGTTGCAGCGATTACCAGCATTTGCTGATCTAAATACTGTTCTTTGAAAAAGTCGTTAATGAGTGTTACATCACCTTTCTCAGCAAGTTCTCGAAGTTCATCACAAAATTCAGGGGCGACTAGCGTCACATGAGCACGCGCTTTTAAAAATGCACGGCATTTGCGTAATGCGACATCTCCACCGCCGACTACCAGCACAGGTTTGTCGTCTAATTTGGTAAAGATTGGTAAATATTGCACTTTGTTCTCACCCCTAAAACACATCAAGAAACTGCTTATTGCAGGCAAGCAGAATATAGTGCTCTAAAAAAAGTAAAAAATAATTAAAACCAAGTTTATATAACTAAAAGTTATACCAGGTGGTTTGTTTTGGCTTAAGACTTAGTTAACAAGGGATTGCGGCGAGTTACAAGTAAATAAGCAGCCTTATGGTGATTAGTTATGATTTATAGCCGAATGATAAAAATTTGCTACTATAGGTCACTAATATGGCAACACAAATATAAGAGCTATGACTAAAATGCAAACAAGCGCTGCCCAAGCGGTGGCACTGATGGACTTAACAACTCTGAATGACAGCGACACAACAGAAACCATTAATAACTTGGTTGCCAGTATTGAGCCAACGTTAGGCATTCCTGCAGCGGTCTGTGTGTATAGCCAGTTTGTAAGCGATGCAAAGCTTGCTCTCGCTGAGCGCGAACTACAGCAAGTCAAAGTGGCTACAGTTACGAACTTTCCTAGTGGGGATGAGCCGTTAGAGCAAGTGTTAAATGAAACCCTATTTGCCATTGAACGCGGCGCTGATGAAATTGATTTAGTGATCCCCTACAAAGCGCTTATTGGTGGTGATGAGCGCAAAGTTTTAGAGTATGTCAAAGCGTCAAAAGAGGCATGTGGCACTCAAGCGCAGCTTAAAGTCATAATCGAAAGTGGCGAATTAAGCGATGACCTCATTGCAACAGCAACTAAACTAGCAATTGATGGCGGCGCGGATTTCGTTAAAACCAGTACCGGTAAAGTGACTGTAAATGCAACGCTAGCTGCAACTGACATCATGTTAAATACTATAAAAGCGAGTGGTAAAAAGGTTGGTTTTAAGGCGGCAGGCGGGGTCAGAACAGTCACCGATGCTGCTGATTATTTAGCCCTAGCTGAATCAATCATGGGTGAAGCGTACTTACAACCCGAGCTATTTCGTTTTGGCGCTTCTGGGTTATTAAAAGATGTGTATGCAACATTAAATGAATCGTGAAAGTGAACAAGAAAAAATAGCGCTCGAGCATGGCGCAGCAAAGTTGTTTTTGCGCTGTTACGAAAAGCAGTTTGGCGTAAGTATGCGTAATATTTGGCATAACACGCCAAGCAAACCAGACGTGAGTTGTTATAAGGGTGATGAACGGCTTGATATTGAAGTCGCACATTTATATGCCAGCGAAACAGAAGCAATGGCGGTGTTAGGTCGGCCGCTGTCTATCTCAATGCAACGAGATCTCGCTGAAATGGCTTTAGCACCGAGTAACGAGCGTCTGCACTGTGCTTTGTATCGCTTACTGGCACAAAAAGCTAAGAAACACTACGAGTCTACTCAGCCTTGGTTATTAATTCGAAATGCCAGTACTATATGGCATCTTGATGATTTTAAGTCAGTACTTACTCACCTTGATGTGCCTAAGCAGCATCCATTTCAACAAATTTGGTTGTTATGTGATTTTTATCGTGGTGAGTTATTACAAATTTTATAATGGAATGAGATAACAACAATGAAATTTAAACGTTCAGGGACGCAAACACTTCTATCGAGTGTTTTTCCAAGTTTAGCATTAGCAGGTTTAGTGGCTGTATCGCTCACGGCATGTACTAACCCAAGTACACCAGCGGGTGAAGAGGGTTACGTATTTGAAAAGCCGCGGGTGTTTGGTGAAGGCGGTTATCAAGGCACTATGATTGGCCCAGCTAATTACGGCATGTCACTTTGGCGTAATCAGGTGATTAATATTGATATGCGCCCGAATACGTATACTGAAGCATTTAAAATCTTAGCTAACGATGACTTAAACATTAGTTTTGATTTTCATGCGGTCATTTCAATAGAAAGCGGCTCTGTCAGAGCGGTGGTTGAGCAATACGGTGGTGAAGATTGGTATCCGCGATTTGTTCGTGAAACATTTAGAACTTATGTGCGTGATATAGTGCAGCAATACGATAGTGGTGTGTTAAAGACCAATCGCGAGAAAATAGCTTCAGAAGTAACAGCCCGGTTAAAAGCGTATTTAGAACCAACGCCATTTAAGCTCGCCAATGTCGTAGTGGGAAATATTAACTATCCGGCTATTGTTGCTAATGCTGTTGAGAAAAAGTTGGCTGCACAACAATTACTGTCTGAAAAAGAAACGCAAAAAGAAATTGCACGGAAAGATGCTGAGATACGTGTAGAAGAAGCGAAAGGTATTGCACAGGCGCAAAAAATTATTAATGCCACTTTGACGCCAAATTATCTACAACATGAAGCTATTAATGCGCAGTTAAAGATGGCTGAGTCACCTAACCATACAACAGTTTATATTCCTGTTGGTAACAATGGTGTACCACTGGTGAAAGGTACAAACTAAGGTTTTAAACAGCCAGCGGGGCACTGGCTGTTAGTTTGCTTAGTTAAATTTAAACATACTGCCAAAGCTTTCTAAACTTGATTTGTTCGTTTTGGCAATACACCCTGAATCATCAAGAGACTTTTTAGTTGTCTCATCAGCAAGGCCTGTCACTTTCAGCTTTTTTTCTTGCTGATACTCAGTGAGCGCAATCACCGTTGCTTCATCGTACTCTACGTCTTCTATTTCATATTCTTCGTAGTGAGGCTGCCTTTTCAAATAACCCAAACAAACCAAATTCAGTCGTGACATCGCTAAGTCTGTTTTTTCGTAGTAAGGCATTCTGTGAGTTGGAACACTAACCGATGCAACTGGCGCTTTAGCAGGAGCTGCAGCTGCGGTTATTTTTAGTGGTGCAGGGGCTGTATGGCCAGCTGCAATGGTGTTATCACTATTATAGCGATAATAAGTTGTTGGCACTTTTGATTCTAAAAACTCAACGGCTTTTACGATCACTTCACGCAGTGCTTTTTCTTTTGGCGTGTTTGACCAACTACTTAGATTACCACCAACGAGTGCGCCACCAAAATTGGTAGCAGCAGAGGTAAAGTCAAAATCTTTACTGCCACCTTCAACGCTGGTAGCGGCTAAAATACGTGAAGTACGCGTGTCGATTAAGCGTAAATCTATCGCCATGTGCGAACTTGAAAAACCCGCCGATACCGAGCTAAATACATCGCCGATAAAGCCACCACTGCCGACACGAGTGCCTGAGTTGTCATCGTCGAACTCTGTGACTGCGGCAACCACAACAATTTCGGCTCCCTCTATTTCACCATACGCAGCTCCTGATGCTGCACTCACACGGCCTGACACAGCAAGGTCTTGTTCTGATAATACGGCATCAAGTGCTTGTCGCTCTAAAACAATAAAGCGATTGGTGCTAACTAATGCCGTTGTGAGTTGATCGGCCATACCTTCACCAATTTCTTTACGCCACCAACGTGAATCGTTTGATTTATCAGTAAAGCGGGCAACAGCGATCCGAGCTTTTGGGCCATTGTACTGCTGCTGTGCAACTTCGTTTACATCTGGGCTATTGTTATTGCTGGTGGTTGTCGAAGTACTCTGGCATGCAGTCAGTGCTGCAGCAAGTAACGTAATCGAAATTGCTTTGTGTGTTTTGGTGAGCATATGACTTTCCTTAACTTATATCTCATGCAGTAAATAACGCCGCACTATGGGCTTTGTTGTTATTGACGTTTGTATGGATAAGCTATAAAAATCAGTGTGTTATTAATAGCACTCAGGCGAAAAATTTATTCACTGACGCGAAATTCGGCATGTTTTTGATATTTTTCTCGATACTGTTTTGGTGATAAGCCAACATAGCTTTTAAAGCTTCGGGCAAAATAGCTTTGTGAACTAAAACCTGCTTGCTCCGCTACTTGACCAATTGCTAACGCACTATCGATTAGCTGTTTTTTTGCAAACTCTAAGCGAGTATTACGCAAATAATCAGAAGGCGTTTGTGAGTACAAGGCTTTCATTTTTAGTTGCAGAGCTCGAGAGCTTAAACATAACGCAGAGGCTAGTTGCTCAACCGAGAAGCTTTCATCTTGGTAATGCGCTTGTACTATCTGCTTAAGCTTTTCTGTAAAAGAGTAATCTTTATTTTGTACTGTTACTGCCGCTGTATCGCTATTCAGAGGAGCTGCCAGTTGTGCTGTTAGGTGTTGGTTTAAAATTTGTCTCAGATTAAGCAGTCCTTTTACTCTGCTTACTAGTAGAGTCGGTTCAAAAGGTTTACTTAAAAAGTCATCAGCTAATAAATCAAGCCCTTTTAAGCGGCTGTGGGTATCTGCTTTAGCTGAAAGTAATAATACTGGGATATGGCTGGTGGCTGGGTTTGAACGCAGTGCTGTTAATAATTGATAACCATCCATATTTGGCATCATCACATCACTAATTATGAGTTCAGGCAGGTCTGTCTGGCAAAGGTCGAGAGCTTGCTGACCATCAG
Source organism: Pseudoalteromonas sp. P1-8 (assembly GCF_001399985.1). Classification (NCBI taxonomy): domain Bacteria; kingdom Pseudomonadati; phylum Pseudomonadota; class Gammaproteobacteria; order Alteromonadales; family Pseudoalteromonadaceae; genus Pseudoalteromonas; species Pseudoalteromonas sp. P1-8. The sequence continues at coordinate 19,087 of NZ_LJSO01000023.1, read as the reverse complement.
TTGCACAGATACAGTTAAACTCGTTATTAAATAAAGAAAGGAGCAGCTCTGCCATTTCCTCATTATCCTCAACAATCAGCAATGTCTGTTGTGAGGTATGAACTTGCATAGCGCTATTTGCTTGATTATCAGCACTTTCAATCATAGGCAATGACACAGTAAAGCAGCTACCTTCAGCGATGTTACTGCTTACACTGATAGAGCCTCCATACTTTTCAACGAGTTGTTTTACTAAGCTCAGGCCAATACCACTTCCTGGTTCTGACGATGTTAAGCGAGTAAAGCGCTGAAAAATAGACTGCTGATGCTCACTGGCAATACCCACACCGGTATCATTAATTTTAAACTGTAACGCTTGTTGCACTTCACTAAGGTGAATATCGACAGTGCCACCTGAAGGGGTGTACTTAAGTGCATTGCTTATCAGGTTACTGAAAATCGAGTGGGCATGTTCAGGAGCAAGGTTAATCTTAAGTGCTGTAGTGGTGGTGTCTGTGAAGCTAAATTGCAGCTGTTTTTGCTCATACAGAGGTCTGAAATCCGCCACTAAATCTGTTAAAAATGGCGTAATAGAATAGGGGCTGACAGTGTAAATTGCCGTGCTTGGACGTTGACTCAGTTGTAAAAGTTGATTGATGAGCTCTAGTAAGCGCTGGCAGTTACGTTTGATACTGGCTAGTTGCGTTTGAGCTTGAGAGTCTGCATTGCTTCGCTGTAACTGACTTACCGGAGCGAGTATTAAGCTAAGTGGTGTTTTGAGTTCGTGGCTGATGTTATCTAAAAACTGATCTTTTAATTTGTTTAACTCAATTTCGGTTTGCTTCTCTTGCTCTGCTAGTTTGCGCTTGTACAAGGCATTTAACACAAGCCAAGTCAGTGCTAAAGCAAACGTAAAGTAAATGCCGTAGGCTAATTTAGTTTGCCACCAAGGAGGCACAACAGTAAGTTCTAATAGCTGTGTACTGTCACTCCATTGGCCATATTGATCTTTTGCTTTTAGCAATAACTGGTAGTTACCAGCAGGCAATTGCGGGTAGTTAATTTGCCTAAGGGATGCATCGGTATATAAAAATTGCTCATCAAAGCCAGCTAGCTTGTAGCCATATTGATAATGTTTTGGAGTCGCGCCATTTTTTAATGCACTAAATTTAAAGCCGATAACCCCCGCTGATTTTGCAAACGAGAATGTCTGAGTTGCACTAGCAAGCGTATTGGTTTGCTTATCAAAATGATTACTTTTAATTGCTCGGTTATTAAGTAATAACTCAGTTAACACTGGAGTTGGGGGAGTGTGCGATAAGGTTAGTTGCTCAGGGTAAAAATGATTGTAGCCATTAATACCACCAAAAAATAACTCGCCATCGTCAGCTTGAAAGCTCGCACCCAGTATAAATGACTGGTGTTGAATACCATCTTCAGGCAAAAACTGCTGAATTTGCTGTGTGCTGGGGTTATAGCGAGTGAGTCCGCCATTGGTTGCAAGCCAAAGCGTGCCTTGTTTATCGGCAAGAATGTCAAAAACGTTGTCATTAGCTAATCCTTGCTGCTCAGTTATGTGTTTCACTGTGAGGGTATGTTTATTGACCTGATTCAAGCCTTGCATGGTGCCAACCCAAATGCTGTCTTCACTGAGTAATAAAGAGGTAACCATATTGTGGCTAAGCCCTGTCTCGCCTGAATCTTGCTCATCTAATAAACTAAATTGCTCTGTTGAGATATCGAGTTTATTGAGTCCTGCTCGGGTACCAATCCATAATGCGTGCTCTTCATTATCATAAGCCAAAGTAAATACGGTGTTGTTGGCAAGGCTATTTTGCGCATCATTGTGCTTATAGTGAGTCACCTTGGCAGAGGTGGGTTCAAAGCGGGTTAAGCCTTGGTTACTACCTAGCCAAAGTGCACCTGTTTTGTCGCTGGTAATTGCGTAAACACGATCACTGGCTAGCTGGTGGCTTTGCATGGTGAAAGTTGTAAACTCATCAAGGCTGTCTTGATACTTAATTAAACCGCCACCGTAAGTACCAATCCATAATTGCTGGTTAGCATCTTCGTGTAGGGCAAATATATTGTTATTAGGTAGGGCGTTTTTAAAGTGCTGATAACCAGACGTTGTTTTGCGGTTGAGTCCATCACGGGTGCCAACCCATACTTCACCACTGGCTCTTTTAACTATTGAACGAACAAAGTTATGGCTTAACGAATTTGCTTGAGAGGCTTTTAATTGATGAGAGAACTGTTGCTGCTTAGGATCATAGCGGTGCACACCATAGCCATCTGTGCCTAGCCAAATAACACCTTGCGAGTCTTGAAAAAGAGAAAGCAGATAGTCGCTGCTTAAGCCGTTGGGGTTTTGTTTGTCATGGCGATATTGAGTGAATCGCTCTCGTAAGTCGGCACCTGCAGGTAAAAGGTATAGACCTTGCCCGTAGCTTGTAAGCCAAAGGTTTTGCTGTTGGTCAACGAGGCTGTCTGTTACCCAGGTTCCATTAAACTGTTCGATTTTTTCACTACTTTGCGTAGCTAAATTTAATATATAAAGGCCTTTTTTAGCGCCAATAAGCAGCTTTTCGTCATTAAGCAACTTGAGATGCCAGAGCGGTACGGCGATCTGAGCATGCTGAGTAAATTGCTCAGTAATTGGATCAAATGAAATAAGCCCTTTATCTGTGGCAAGCCAAATTAGTTCATCGGTAATAACAATGTCTCGAACCAATGGCTGGGCTGATTTATAGTGAAAGTGTGTAAAGCCATTATTTGATACATCAAAACGGGTTAACTTACCGTGTTCGTGACCTAGCCAAAGAATATCATCTTTAGCTAACGCCATAGACCAGATTTTATCTTCACTCAGTCCATCATTATTAGATGTAGAGTAAGTCTCAAACAGACCGGTTTTAGGGTTGAGTCTATTAAGCCCTTTGCTTGCAGTCGAAAACCATAGCTGGTTTTTACTATCTTTAACACAGCCGGTGATCCAGTTCCCTGAAATGCTTTTATGATCGCTGTTAGCTTTAAAACGCTTAAATTCATAACCATCAAAGCGATTTAAGCCACCTTGTGTAGCAAACCATAAAAAGCCTTGCTGGTCGGTGATGCTGCAAGTGATTGAATTTTGACTCAGGCCTTGCTGACTATTAAAAGTGCCTAGGTGTAAAGAACGCGCACTAGCCTGATTAGCCATCAACAAAGTGAGGCATAACAATACAATATTAAAAGGGGATTTTAATAGCAGCACACTGATCCATGTTGTTTTATGTTCCTGTAATGGGTTTATGATAAACTGCTTTTTAATCAATGTTAATATTGATTTTTAAACGAACTGATGAGATTTTAACTAATGGGTATCTTTTACTCTTGTGTTAATGAATTGCGTAAGTATAATAGGCATCCACTTTGCAGGGGCGGTCTCCAAAACCGACGGTTGGGAGTTCGAATCTCTCCGCCCCTGCCACTTTTTACACAATGTGTGCTAAGTCTGAAATTAAAAATCGGTTTAAACAAGTCAGTTTTTAAGTTTAGATTTTAATGGATTAACCCTGCCAGAGCGCAGGGTTGTTGTGTCTGTAGTTAAGGTAAAAATATTATGAGCACGAATGTAGAAACACCATCAAGTGCGATGGATTCAGTAAAGTGGATTGTAGCAATTGCGCTACTAGCAGGCGCAGTCGTTGGTAACCACATGTATGCAGACCAATCTGTATTATTACGTGCTATTGGTGTAGTGGTTGCTGTTGCAGCTGGTTTAGGCATTGCCTCACTAACTGAAAAAGGTCGTACTTTTCTTGCGTTTGCAAAAGAAGCACGTATCGAAGTACGTAAAGTTGTGTGGCCAACTCGCCAAGAAACAACACATACGACATTAATTGTAATGGTTGCAACTGTGATTATGGCGCTTATCCTTTGGGGATTAGATGGCATTTTATTCCGCGCAGTAGGCTTTTTAACTGGATTGGAGATCTAATCCCATGTCGGATGAGAAGAACGAAAAGAAACTACGTTGGTACGTAGTACAAGCTTTCTCTGGTTACGAGAAGCGTGTAGCACAAACTATTCTTGAGCACATCAAGATCGAAGGTTTGGAAGATAGTTTTGGTGAAGTATTAGTACCAACTGAAGAAGTTGTTGAGATGCGCGCTGGCCAAAAGCGTAAATCTGAGCGTAAATTCTTCCCAGGTTACGTACTAGTTCAAATGGACATGAACGATGCAAGCTGGCACTTAGTGAACAGTACTGCACGTGTTATGGGTTTCATTGGTGGTACGTCTGATCGTCCAGCACCAATTAGCCAAAAAGAAGCTGACCGCATCTTAAACCGTCTTCAAGAGAACTCTGAAGCACCTAAGCCAGCTACATTATTCGAGCCAGGCGAAGTTGTTCGTGTTATCGATGGTCCATTTGCTGACTTCAGCGGTGTTGTTGAAGAAGTTGATTACGAGAAGAGCCGCGTGAAAGTGTCTGTTCTTATCTTCGGTCGTTCGACACCTGTTGACCTTGAATTTGGTCAAGTTGAGCAAGACAAGTAAGTAAAAAAATTAAAGCTGCCAAAATCGTTTAATATTTTGGCAATAAGCTTGAAAAAGGCCGCTGATTAACTTATAATCAGCGGCCTTTTTGTGTTAGGACAAGTTACGACTTGTTTTATCACTAAAAAGTGAGAACCAATTTTTAAACTGGGAAGCCGTTAGAGTACGCGTCCTCGCGCGCACAAGGCTATGACCCACCAAATGAGGTATTTATTATGGCTAAAAAAGTTGAAGCTATTATCAAGCTACAAGTTGCCGCTGGTATGGCTAACCCTAGTCCTCCAGTAGGTCCAGCACTAGGTCAACACGGTGTAAACATCATGGAATTCTGTAAAGCGTTCAACGCACGTACAGAATCTATCGAAAAAGGCGCTCCAGTTCCTGTAGTGATCTCTGTTTACGGTGACCGTTCTTTCACGTTCGACATGAAAACTCCACCGGCTGCTTACTTACTTAAGAAAGCTGCAGGCATCAAATCAGGTTCTGGCCGTCCTAACACTGAAAAAGTGGGTACAGTAACTCGTGCTCAACTTGAAGAAATCGTTGAGACAAAACGACCTGACCTTACAGCGGCTGATATGGACGCTGCAGTTCGCACTATCGCAGGTTCTGCGCGTGCGATGGGCTTGAACGTAGAGGACTAAGATAATGGCAAAATTAACTAAACGTATGCGTACAATCCGCGAAAAAGTGGATGTAACTAAAGATTACGAAATCAACGAAGCAGTTGCTCTTTTAAAAGAGTTAGCGACAGCTAAATTCGTAGAAAGTGTTGACGTTGCTGTTAACCTTGGTATCGATGCTCGTAAATCTGACCAAAACGTTCGTGGTGCAACTGTACTACCTAACGGTACTGGTCGTGAAGTTCGTGTTGCTGTATTCACACAAGGCGCTAACGCAGATGCTGCGAAAGAAGCTGGTGCTGAATTAGTGGGCATGGAAGATCTTGCTGAACAAGTTAAGAAAGGCGAGATGAACTTTGACGTTGTTGTTGCATCTCCAGACGCTATGCGTGTTGTTGGTCAACTAGGTCAAATCTTAGGTCCACGTGGTCTAATGCCAAACCCTAAAACTGGTACTGTAACTCCTAACGTTGCAGAAGCAGTTAAAAACGCGAAAGCAGGTCAAGTTCGTTACCGTAACGACAAGAACGGTATCATCCATACTACTATCGGTAAGGTTGATTTCACTGCTGAGCAACTTCAACAAAACCTTGAAGCTCTTATTGTTGCGCTTAAGAAGGCTAAACCTTCTCAAGCAAAAGGTACTTACGTGAAGAAAGTAACTATCTCTACAACAATGGGCGCAGGTGTTGCTGTTGACCAAAACTCTCTAAGCACAGTTGTTGCTTAATTAAGAGTTTACATGGCGCGAAATTTGAACTATAATTTTGCGCCATTTTGTTGAGAAAGTTAATTTCGAAACAAGTAAAGAATTCGGGTTGAAGTCCATAATTTCGTAATGCCTTCGGGTAAAAACGATAAATTGGGCTTCCGTCCAAGACCGTAGGCGGCTTCGGCCTTAATATTTTACCTACGTAGACGGTGTGAATCCCCAGATAGATTTTTCCTAATCTTCTGGCTCTCGCCGTAAAAAGCATCTCCATCTTTGATGGGGAAGAGTAGAACAGGGAAGCCAATTTCGGCAACCCATTAAACCAGGAGTAACACCCATGGCTTTAAATCTTCAAGGCAAAAAAGCAATTGTTGCTGAAGTCAACGAAGCAGCCACTGGTGCTCTTTCTGCAGTTGTTGCAGATTCTCGTGGTGTAACAGTTGGTGCTATCACTGCCCTTCGTAAAGAAGCTCGTGAAGCTGGTGTATGGATGAAAGTTGTTCGTAACACTTTAGCTAAACGTGCTGTTGAAGGTACAGATTTTGAGTGCCTTTCTGACTCACTTGTAGGTCCAAGCTTAATCGCTTTCTCTTCAGAGCACCCAGGTGCTGCTGCGCGTATCTTCAAAGATTTCGCGAAGAAGAACGAGAAATTCGAAGTTAAGACGGCTGCATTTGAAGGTAACGTAGTAGACGCAGCTATGCTAGCAACTCTACCTACTTACGACGAAGCTGTTGCACGCTTAATGAGCGCTATGAAAGAAGCGTCTGCAGGTAAATTGTGTAAAACAATTGAAGCAGTACGTGTACAGAAAGAAGAGCAAGCTGCTTAATTTTAAGCTGTTTTTTTGTTCACTTTCGGTGTAATATTTTTTTTGGGCTATATTTAGTCCGTAATAATTAGGAAATTTGTAATGTCTGTAACTAAAGACCAAATCCTTGATGCTATTGCTGAAATGTCAGTAATGGACGTTGTTGCTCTAGTTGAAGCAATGGAAGAAAAATTCGGCGTAACTGCAGCTGCTGCTGTTGTTGCTGGTCCTGCTGCTGAAGCAGCTGAAGAAAAGACTGAGTTCGACGTAATCCTTACTGGCGCTGGCGCTAACAAGGTTGCAGCTATCAAAGCTGTACGTGGTGCTACTGGTCTTGGCCTTAAAGAAGCTAAAGCACTTGTTGAAGCTGCTCCTGCACCTATCAAAGAAGGTGTATCTAAAGAAGAAGCTGAAGCACTTGCAAAAGACCTTACTGAAGCTGGTGCTGAAGTTGAGGTTAAGTAATCTAGCTTACGCTAGGTTCGCTGCCTGAGTAATCAGGCAAGGGCTGGTGATTATTTAATCACCGGCCTTTTTGCGCTATAGAGCGATGCAATCCTGTAACGCAAATAAAATCTAATTTTCTCTTTACTTTCAAGTTGTTACCTAGTTTGGTGTTGAAAGTGTCAGAGCAAAATAGAACAACAATTTAATGTTGTACATCTTGGCTTAGATGCCAGTTAAGTCTGTTCTTACAAGAACAGGTCGGGTCAAAGATCAGCAAGCTGAGGAACCCCATGGCTTACTCTTATTCTGAAAAGAAACGTATCCGTAAGGATTTTGGTAAACGTCCACAAGTTTTGGATATACCTTTCTTACTGTCGACGCAGTTAGAATCGTTTAAAAAATTCTTAGTCCCTGACGCTGATGGCGATCACGGTTTGGAAGCTGCTTTCCGTTCTGTGTTTCCTATCAAAAGCTACTCGGGAAATTCTGAGCTTCAATACGTAAGTTATCGTATTGGTGAGCCAGTATTCGATGTAAAAGAATGTCAAATTCGCGGTGTGACTTATTCTGCTCCACTTCGCGTAAAATTGCGTCTTGTGGTGATGGACAAAGAAGCACCAGGCACAGTTAAAGACATTAAAGAGCAAGAAGTTTACATGGGCGAAATTCCGCTCATGACTGATACCGGTACCTTTGTTATCAATGGTACAGAGCGTGTTATCGTTTCTCAGCTACACCGTAGCCCTGGTGTATTCTTTGATAACGACCGCGGTAAAACTCACTCGTCAGGTAAAGTACTTTATAACGCGCGTGTAATTCCTTACCGTGGTTCATGGTTAGACTTCGAGTTTGATGCAAAAGATAACCTTTATGTACGTATTGACCGTCGTCGTAAATTACCGGCGTCAATCATCCTACGTGCACTTGAGTACTCAACGGATGAAATCCTAGAGATATTCTTCGATACAACTGCGTTTGAAGTTGCTGACGGTAAAGTTCTTATGGAACTTGTTCCTTCACGCTTACGTGGTGAAACTGCCGCTTTTGATATCAAAGGCGAAGACGGTGAAGTCCTTGTTGAAGCGGGTCGTCGTATTACTGCGCGTCACATCAAGAACATCGAGAAAAAAGGTATTAACCAATTAGAAGTACCGCATGAGTACATCATTGGTCGTGTTGTAGCTAGAAACTATGTTGATGAGTCAACTGGTGAGATCATCGCAAACGCGAATGACGAGCTATCACTTGAGCTAATGGCTGAATTGGTTAAAGCAGGCCACACTAAGATTGATACACTATATATCAACGAAGTGGACAGCGGCGCCTACATGTCAGATACATTACGTATCGACACAACAAGCAACCGTTTAGAAGCATTAGTAGAAATTTATCGCATGATGCGCCCAGGCGAGCCACCGACGAAAGACGCGGCTGAAGCCTTATTTGATAACTTGTTCTTCTCTGACGAGCGTTACGATTTATCAACAGTTGGTCGTATGAAGTTCAATAGCCGTGTAGGTTATGACTCAGATACTGGCCCTGGCACATTATCGAAAGAAGACATCGTAGCTGTTATGAAAGTGCTTATCGCTATTCGTAACGGTGTTGGCGATGTTGATGATATCGACCACTTAGGCAACCGTCGTATCCGTAGTGTTGGCGAAATGGCTGAGAACCAATTCCGCGTTGGTCTAGTACGTGTTGAGCGTGCTGTACGTGAGCGTTTAAGCTTAGGTGACCTTGACGCTGTAATGCCACAAGATCTTATTAACGCTAAGCCTATTTCGGCTGCGGTTAAAGAGTTCTTTGGTTCATCTCAGTTATCACAGTTCATGGACCAAAATAACCCGCTTTCAGAAGTAACGCACAAGCGTCGTATTTCTGCATTAGGCCCGGGTGGTTTAACACGTGAACGCGCTGGCTTCGAGGTTCGAGACGTTCACGTAACTCACTATGGTCGTGTATGTCCAATCGAAACGCCTGAGGGTCCAAACATCGGTCTAATTAACTCATTGTCTACGTACGCACGTACGAATGACTATGGTTTCTTAGAAACACCTTACCGTAAAGTGGTAAACGGTGTAGTTACTGATGAAGTAGATTACTTATCAGCCATTGAAGAAGGTCAGTTTGTTATCGCTCAGGCGAACTCAAACTTGAACGAAAACAATGAGTTTGTTGATGAACTAATTCCATGTCGTCACAAAGGTGAATCAACCTTTATGGGCAAAATGGATCAGCAATATATGGACGTATCACCACAACAGGTGATCTCTGTAGCGGCAGCACTTATCCCGTTCCTTGAACACGATGATGCTAACCGTGCATTGATGGGTTCAAACATGCAACGTCAAGCCGTACCAACACTTATCGCGGACAAACCGCTGGTAGGTACAGGTATCGAGCTTACACTAGCGAAAGATTCTGGTGTAACTATCGTTGCTAAGCGTGGTGGTGAAGTAATGTATGCGGATGCAAGCCGCATCGTTGTAAATGTACATGAAGATGAGCGTATTCCAGGTGAAGCGGGCATCGATATTTACAACCTTACTAAATACACTCGCTCAAACCAAAATACATGTATTAACCAAAAACCAACTTGTATGGTTGGTGAGCCGGTAACACGTGGTGACGTATTAGCAGATGGTCCTTCGACTGACTTAGGTGACTTAGCACTTGGTCAAAACCTTCGCGTGGCATTCATGCCATGGAACGGTTATAACTTCGAGGATTCAATCCTATTATCAGAGCGTGTAGTTCAAGAAGATCGTCTAACGACTATCCACATTCAAGAACTACAATGTATCGCACGTGATACTAAATTAGGTCCTGAAGAGATCACAGCAGATATCCCTAACGTAGGTGAGTCTGCACTAGGCAAGCTTGATGAATCAGGCGTTGTTTATATCGGTGCTGAAGTTAAAGGCGGCGATATCCTAGTAGGTAAGGTGACTCCGAAAGGCGAAACGCAATTAACACCAGAAGAAAAGCTACTACGTGCTATCTTCGGTGAGAAAGCGTCAGACGTTAAAGACAGCTCTTTACGCGTACCAAACTCTGTAACTGGTACTGTAATCGACGTACAAGTTTTCACCCGTGATGGTGTTGAAAAAGATAAGCGTGCGTTAGAAGTTGAAGACATGCAGCTTCGCGAAGCGAAGAAAGACTTCAACGAGGAGTTCCGTATCTTAGAAGCAGGTGTATTAGACCGTGCTCGTAAGTTACTTGTTGACGCAGGTCTGAACGCAGATTCGATTGCATCACTAAATGCTGAAAAGCTGCTTACTCAAAGCCTTGCTGAAGAAGATAAGCAAGCTGAACTTGAGCAACTAGCTGCCCAGTACGATGAGCTTAAAGCTGAATACGATAAGAAGTTTGAAAACAAACGTCGTAAGATCACTCAAGGTGATGACTTAGCACCAGGCGTACTTAAGATTGTTAAAGTATACCTAGCTGTTAAACGTCGTATCCAACCGGGTGATAAGATGGCGGGTCGTCACGGTAACAAAGGTGTTATCTCGACTATCGTACCAGTAGAAGATATGCCATACGATGACAAAGGTCGTACGGTAGACATCGTTCTGAACCCGCTAGGTGTACCATCACGTATGAACATCGGTCAGATCCTAGAAACACACATGGGTCTTGCTGCACGTGGTGTGGGTGAGCGCTTAGAAGAAATGATGAAAGAGCAGCGTGAACTGCACGAAATCCGTAGCTTCGTTAAGAAAGTTTACGAATTAGGTGATTGTCGTCAGAAAGTTGATATCGACTCGTTCTCTGATGATGAAGTTCGTCGCTTAGCTGATAACTTGAAAGGTGGTTTACCGATCGCAACTCCAGCCTTTGATGGTGCTCGTGAAAGCGAAATCAAAGACTTACTAGAGCTTGGTGGTTATCCAAGAAGCGGTCAAGTTACACTTTATGATGGCCGTACTGGCGATCAGTTCGAACGTCAAGTAACTGTTGGTTACATGTACATGCTGAAACTTAACCACTTGGTTGATGACAAGATGCACGCACGTTCAACTGGTTCTTACAGCCTTGTTACTCAGCAGCCGCTGGGTGGTAAAGCTCAGTTCGGTGGCCAGCGTTTCGGTGAGATGGAGGTGTGGGCACTAGAAGCTTACGGTGCTGCATATACTCTACAAGAAATGCTAACAGTGAAATCGGATGACGTGAACGGTCGTACTAAGATGTATAAGAACATCGTAGATGGTAACCATAAGATGGAACCAGGTATGCCAGAATCGTTCAACGTATTGTTGAAAGAAATCCGCTCACTGGGTATCAACATCGAGTTGGAAGAAAATTAAGCCATTTAGGTGCGGCGTAAGCCGCACCTGTTAGGCCGAATAGAATGTAGGGGCGATTGGTTCGCCCTCAAGATTAACCTCCGACAGGAGAGCTAAGGTGAAAGACTTACTTAAGTTTCTGAAGCAACAAAATAAGACCGAAGAATTCGATGCAATTCGCATTGGTCTTGCTTCGCCAGATATGGTTCGTTCATGGTCATACGGTGAAGTAAAGAAACCTGAGACAATCAACTACCGTACTTTCAAGCCTGAGCGCGACGGCTTATTCTGTGCCCGTATTTTCGGCCCAGTGAAAGATTATGAGTGTTTATGTGGTAAATATAAGCGCCTTAAGCACCGTGGTGTTATTTGTGAAAAGTGTGGCGTTGAAGTAACGCTTACTAAAGTGCGTCGTGACCGTATGGGTCACATTGAGCTTGCGAGCCCAGTTGCGCACATTTGGTTCTTAAAATCATTACCGTCACGTATCGGCTTAATGCTAGACATGACACTTCGTGACATCGAGCGCGTACTTTACTTCGAATCATTCGTAGTAACTGAGCCTGGTATGACAACGCTTGAGCGTGGTCAGCTTTTAGGTGAAGAAGAGTACCTAGATGCACTAGAAGAGCACGGTGATGAGTTTGAAGCGAAGATGGGTGCAGAAGCAGTATTAGACTTGCTTCGTGAACTTGATCTTGGCCAATTAATTGCTGAAATGCGTGAAGAGTTACCTACAATTAACTCTGAAACTAAGCGTAAGAAGATCACTAAACGTCTTAAATTAATGGAATCTTTCCACCAATCAGGTAACAACCCTGAGTGGATGATCATGACAGTACTTCCAGTACTTCCGCCTGATCTACGTCCATTAGTACCACTAGACGGTGGTCGTTTTGCGACTTCTGATCTGAATGACCTTTACCGTCGTGTTATTAACCGTAATAACCGTCTTAAGCGTCTATTAGATCTAGCAGCACCAGACATTATCGTACGCAACGAAAAACGTATGTTACAAGAAGCGGTAGATGCGCTACTTGATAACGGTCGTCGCGGTCGTGCGATCACAGGTTCTAACAAACGTCCTCTTAAATCGCTTGCTGATATGATCAAAGGTAAGCAAGGTCGTTTCCGTCAGAACTTACTTGGTAAACGTGTAGATTACTCTGGCCGTTCTGTAATCACAGTAGGTCCTACGCTTAAACTACACCAGTGTGGTCTTCCTAAGAAGATGGCACTTGAGCTATTCAAACCATTTATCTACGGCAAACTAGAGCGTCGCGGCATGGCTACGACTATCAAAGCAGCTAAGAAGATGGTTGAGCGTGAAGTGGCAGAAGTATGGGATGTATTAGACGAAGTAATTCGTGAACATCCAGTATTACTTAACCGTGCACCAACACTTCACCGTTTGGGTATCCAAGCGTTCGAACCTGTGCTTATCGAAGGTAAAGCGATCCATTTACACCCATTAGTTTGTGCGGCGTACAACGCTGACTTCGATGGTGACCAAATGGCGGTACACGTACCGTTAACGCTTGAAGCACAGTTAGAAGCACGTGCTCTAATGATGTCTACAAACAACATCCTATCTCCAGCGAATGGTGAGCCAATCATCGTTCCTTCACAGGACGTTGTATTAGGTCTTTACTACATGACTCGTGATCGCATCAATGCGAAAGGCGAAGGTACTGTATTTAAAGATCCTAAAGAAGCTGAAAAAGCATACCGCAGTGGTAATGCTGAGCTACATGCGCGCGTGAAAGTACGTATTAGCGAAACAGTTAACAATGAAGAAGGTGAAGCAGTTGAGCAAGTATCTATTGTTGAAACAACAGTAGGTCGTGCAATTCTTTCACTAATTCTACCTAAAGGCATGCCGTTTGAGTTAATCAACCAAGCCCTAGGTAAGAAACAAATTTCTGGCTTATTAAACGAGTGTTACCGTCGTCTAGGTCTTAAAGATACCGTTATCTTTGCTGACCAAGTAATGTACACAGGTTTCCACTACGCGATGAAGTCAGGTGTTTCAATCGGTATTGATGACTTAGTTATCCCACCGGTTAAAGCAGAAATCATTGAATCAGCGGAAGCTGAAGTAACTGAAATCAACCAACAATTCCAATCAGGTCTTGTAACGGCTGGTGAAAAGTACAACAAAGTTATCGATATCTGGTCACGTGTAAATGAAAACTTATCACGTGAGATGATGGCGAACTTATCAAAAGACACTGTAATCAACGCTAAAGGCGAAGAAGAAGAGCAATCTTCATTTAACTCAGTGTTTATGATGGCAGACTCAGGTGCACGTGGTAGCGCCGCTCAGATCCGTCAGTTAGCGGGTATGCGTGGTCTAATGGCACGTCCAGATGGTTCAATCATCGAGACACCAATCACGGCGAACTTCCGTGAAGGTCTAAACGTACTACAGTACTTCATCTCAACGCACGGTGCGCGTAAAGGTCTTGCCGATACAGCACTTAAAACAGCAAACTCGGGTTACTTAACGCGTCGTCTAGTAGACGTTGCACAAGACTTAGTAATCAACGAAGACGACTGTGGCACAGAAGATGGCTTAACAATGAAACCGCTTATCGAAGGTGGTGACGTTGTAGAAGCACTTCGTGAGCGTGTACTAGGTCGTGTTGTTGCTGAAGATGTATTAATTCCAAATACTAACGAAGTACTTGTTAAGCGTAACATCATGCTTGACGAAAAACTGTGTGACCTTTTAGAAGAGCACTCAGTGGATGAAGTACGCGTTCGTTCAGTAATCACTTGTGATAATGACTTTGGTGTATGTGCTAAGTGTTACGGTCGTGACCTTGCGCGTGGCCACATCATCAATCCAGGTGAGTCAGTAGGTGTTATCGCGGCACAATCAATCGGTGAGCCGGGTACACAGCTTACGATGCGTACCTTCCACATCGGTGGTGCGGCATCTCGAGCGTCTGCTGAAAACAGTGTACAAGTTAAAACTAACGGTACATTGAAGTTACACAATGCGAAGTACGTATTAAACACAGACGGTAAGATTGTTATCACGTCTCGTTCAACAGAGATCACTATCATCGATAGCTTTGGTCGTGAGAAAGAGCGTTATAAAGTACCTTACGGTGCGGTGTTAGCAGTACAAGATAATGCAGAAGTTCAAGGTAACGACATCGTTGCTACTTGGGACCCGCATAGTCACCCAATCGTTCTTGAGCACAAGTCAAAAATCTCGTTCAGCGACATTGATGACTCAAATACCGAAGCACAAACAGACGAGTTAACTGGTTTAACACGTGTGGTTGTTAAAGACTTAGGTAAAGCGAATGCGAAAGAACCTAAACTAATCATCGAAAGCGATGAGCGTGGTCTGCAAGAAACACGTCTTCCTTCATTCACAACGATTGAAGTAACAGACGGCGCAACTGCAAACCCAGGTGACGTACTTGCACGTATTCCGCAAGAAGGTTCGAAGACTCGTGATATCACGGGTGGTCTACCTCGCGTAGCTGACTTATTCGAAGCACGTAAGCCGAAAGATCCTGCAATCCTTGCAGAAATCACAGGTACTATCAGCTTCGGTAAAGAAACAAAAGGTAAGAAGCGTCTTGTAATCACTCCAGCTGAGGGTGACGCATACGAAGAGATGATCCCTAAATGGCGTCAACTTAACGTGTTCGAAGGTGAGCAAGTGTCTAAAGGTGAGGTTATCGCCGATGGTCCTGAGTCACCACATGACATCTTACGCCTACGTGGTGTAACTCATGTAGCTAACTACATCGTTAACGAAGTGCAAGAGGTTTACCGCTTGCAAGGCGTTAAGATCAATGACAAGCACATTGAGACAATTATTCGTCAGATGCTACGTAAATGTATCATCCTTGACGGCGGTGACACTGAGTTCTTAGCCGGTGAACAAGTTGAAGTAGCACGCGTTAATATTTCTAACCGTGAACTTGAGAAACAAGGCAAGATCCCAGCGAAGTTTGAAATCCAGTTAATGGGTATCACTAAAGCGTCACTTGCAACAGAATCTTTCATTTCTGCAGCATCGTTCCAGGAGACAACTCGTGTCCTAACTGAAGCCGCTGTAAATGGTAAGAGCGATGAGCTTCGTGGTCTGAAAGAAAACGTAATCGTGGGTCGTCTGATCCCAGCTGGTACAGGCTTTGCGTATCACCAAGACCGTTTAAACCGTCGCAAGCAAGGTGAAATCGTTGAAGAGCAAACAGTAAGCGCTGAAGAGGCAACTCAAGCACTAACTGACGCACTAAACGCAGATATCTCTGGAAACCAATAATCTCAACTTAATCAATAGATTAAGAAATCGTAAGGCAGTTATCTTCTGCCTTACGATGAGTTAAGGTTGACAGGTTAAACTTTGCTCATTAAAATTCCGCCACCCATTTGCCTGCACGTTTTGTAACGAGCATGTAAACAGGGCGGATTTTTTATTTTTTCAGTAGTAATTTTAATTTCAGGAGCTATTTAAATGGCAACTATTAACCAGCTAGTGCGTAAGCCACGTCGTAGCAAAGTTACTAAAAGTAACTCAGCTGCACTTAAAGCTTGTCCGCAAAAGCGTGGTGTATGTACTCGTGTATATACAACTACACCTAAGAAACCAAACTCTGCATTACGTAAAGTAGCGCGTGTTCGTTTAACTAACGGTTTCGAAGTAACATCTTACATTGGTGGTGAAGGCCACAACTTACAAGAGCACAGTGTAATCCTAATCCGTGGTGGTCGTGTTAAAGATTTACCAGGTGTGCGTTTCCACACTGTACGTGGTGCACTTGACTGTGCAGGCGTTAGCGACCGTCGTCAAGCTCGTTCTAAATACGGTGCTAAACGCCCTAAGGGCTAATGGTTCTCCGTTAGTAAGGCCAAGCACTAAATTTTTAAATTAATTGTTTTGGGTATTGACTCTAAAAGAGCAAACCTGAAGATACCGGAGATACAAAATGCCTAGAAGACGCGTAATAGGTCAACGTAAAATTCTTCCAGATCCTAAGTTCGGATCGGAACTTCTTGCTAAATTCGTTAACGTAGTAATGTTAGACGGCAAGAAATCTACTGCTGAAAAAATCGTTTATGGTGCGTTAGACGTGGCTGCTGAGAAATCAGGCAAGTCGCACCTTGAAATCTTTGAAGCTGCACTTGAAAACGTTCGCCCACAGGTAGAGGTTAAATCTCGCCGTGTTGGTGGTTCAACGTACCAAGTACCAGTTGAAGTACGTCCAGTACGTCGCAACGCATTAGGTATGCGTTGGTTAGTAGACGCTGCACGTAAGCGTGGCGAAAAATCTATGGGCTTACGTTTAGCTCAAGAAATCGTTGACGCTGCTGACAACAAAGGCACTGCGGTTAAGAAACGTGAAGACGTTCACCGTATGGCTGAAGCGAATAAAGCATTCGCTCATTACCGTTGGTAATCTGCCCTTAACCTTTAAGAGGATCATATGGCACGTACAACTCCACTTGAGCGCTATCGCAATATCGGTATTTGCGCTCACGTAGATGCAGGTAAAACCACTACAACAGAACGTGTTCTGTTCTACACGGGTCTTTCTCATAAGATCGGTGAAGTACATGATGGTGCTGCAACTATGGATTGGATGGAGCAGGAACAAGAGCGTGGTATCACAATCACTTCTGCTGCAACAACGTGTTTCTGGAAAGGGATGGACGCTCAATTTGACGACCATCGCATCAATATCATTGATACGCCAGGACACGTAGATTTCACTATCGAAGTAGAGCGTTCTTTACGCGTACTAGATGGTGCGGTAGTTGTTCTTTGTGCTTCATCTGGTGTACAGCCGCAAACTGAGACAGTTTGGCGTCAAGCGAACAAATACGAAGTTCCTCGCATGATCTTCGTAAACAAAATGGATCGCACTGGCGCTGACTTCTTAACAGTTGTGGACCAGGTGAAATCTCGTCTTGGAGCAACGCCTGTTCCAATTCAGCTACCAATTGGTGCTGAAGACGACTTTAAAGGTGTTATTGACCTTATTAAGATGAAAGCCATTAACTGGAATGCCGAAGATCAAGGCATGACTTTCACTTATGAGGACATTCCGGCAGAGCTTCTGGAGCTTGCAGAAGAATGGCGTTCTCACATGGTTGAGAGCGCTGCTGAAGCATCAGAAGAACTAATGGACAAATATCTAGAAGGTGAAGACCTGACCGAAGCTGAAATTAAAGCAGCTTTACGTCAGCGCACATTAGCAAACGAAATTGTTCCAATGACGTGTGGTAGTGCATTTAAGAATAAGGGTGTTCAAGCTGTGCTTGATGCTGTTATCGAATATATGCCTGCGCCAACACAAGTGAAACAAATCCAAGGTATCGTTGAAGATGGTACTGAGGAAGAACGTCCTGCTGATGACAACGCACCGTTTGCCGCACTTGCTTTTAAGATTGCGACAGACCCGTTCGTTGGCACCTTGACCTTCTTCCGTGTTTACTCTGGTACTGTTAAACAGGGTGATGCGGTATATAATCCAGTTAAAAGTAAGCGTGAGCGACTTGGTCGTATCGTTCAGATGCATTCAAACTCACGTGAAGAGATCAAAGTAGTCTACGCAGGCGACATCGCAGCGGCTATTGGTCTTAAAGACGTAACAACAGGTGAGACACTGTGTGATCCGAACTCAATTATTACGCTTGAGCGTATGGAGTTCCCAGAGCCAGTTATCTCTGTTGCGGTTGAGCCTCGCACAGTAGCTGACCAAGATAAGATGGGTATCGCGTTAGGTAAACTAGCGGCAGAAGATCCATCTTTCAGAGTACAAACTGACGAAGAATCAGGCCAGACTATTATTTCTGGCATGGGTGAACTTCACCTTGATATCATTGTCGACCGTATGAAACGTGAATTCAGTGTTGAATGTAACGTTGGTAAGCCGCAGGTAGCATACCGTGAAGCAATCCGTTCAGCTGTTGAAGTTGAAGGGAAGTTCGTACGTCAATCAGGTGGTCGTGGTCAATATGGTCACGTCTGGCTTAAACTTGAACCGATGGATATTTCGGATGATGAAGCGCCAACTTACGAGTTCGTTAACGAAATCGTTGGTGGTGCTGTTCCTAAAGAATACATCCCTGCGGTAGACAAAGGCATCCAAGAGCAAATGTCTCAAGGTGTGCTTGCTGGCTACCCATTACTTGGCGTTAAAGCGACTCTATATGATGGTTCATTCCATGATGTAGACTCGAATGAAATGGCATTTAAGATTGCAGGTTCAATGGCGATGAAGAAAGGTGCGCTTGAAGCAAACCCAGCTCTTCTAGAACCAGTAATGAAGGTTGAAGTTATCACTCCTGAAGAAAACATGGGTGATGTAGTTGGTGACTTAAACCGTCGCCGCGGCATGATCGAAGGCATGGAAGAAGCATTCGGTGGTCTTAAGCAAATTAATGCGCAAGTACCACTTTCTGAAATGTTTGGTTATGCAACTGATCTGCGATCTGCAACACAAGGCCGTGCATCTTACTCTATGGAGTTTTTGAAGTATGCAGAAGCCGCTAAAAACGTTGCAGATGCAATAATTGCAGCTCGCGCTGTTATATGATTTAGCTTGTCTGGCCCAATAGTGGGTCAGGCGTTAATTTCTTTATAGGAATTTTTTAAGATGGCAAAAGAAAAGTTTGAACGCGTAAAACCGCACGTAAACGTTGGT
>NZ_LJSO01000022.1:34891-38361 GCF_001399985.1 Pseudoalteromonas sp. P1-8 | reverse complement strand
GTTGATTGTTGCTTGAGACTGAGCAGAGCTACCTGAACGCTCTGAGAATGAGCCGAATGAGTTCAGTGAGCTTGAACGAAGTGCATCAGCTACAGTGAAGTCACCTTCCATTTTAATATCAGCAGATGTGATACTGATTACAGGTGATGCACCTTCAAGGTCAGTACGCTTGATGCGTGAACCTGTTACTTGTATACGTTCAACTTTTTCTACACCTTCTTCTTCAGCAGCAAAAGACGAAGCTGAAAATGCAGCTGTTGACGCTGCACCAAAAGCAATTGCTAAGCGAACTGCTTTTGAAACTTGATTATTTAACATTTGATTCTCCCTGGTCATATCCATGTTATGACTTTATTAATTTATTTTAACCCCAAAGAGCTATACAACCCTTTAGAGCTATCAAATATTAATATCAGGTACAACTTTTGGTCAACTTATTTTTAACCTTTGTTTTTAAAGAGAAAATCAAAAATTAATATATACTCAATAATCAACTACACATGTTAATAATGGGTACACAACAATTGCCAATAATGAAAATAACCACCAAGTAAAGACCAAGTAACTCGCTTTGACTGAGCAAAAAAATGCAATTATATAATTTTTGAGTTGATATAAATGAAACTATTAAAAATTTGCAAAAAGAAGTTAGTTACAGAAAAAGTAACATCTAATTTTAAAATGCTACTTTTATTAAAGGGAGTAAAGAAGCTCTAAATGCTAGCCTTACCTACTATGTAAGTGGCTAACAATCCACTATGGTTGTTATCGAAAATTTTCCCTTCGTCATAACTCGTGGAAACAGCTTTAACTTTATTAATTAAAGTGGTTGACTGAGTCGCAGCATTTACTAGTTCAGTGAGTCTGAGAATAAGTAGATCTAATTCATTCATAAAAAGAGATAATGCTTTTTTGAAGTCTATCTTGTTATTCACATTTTGGAGCAGAAAGCCCAGAAACGCAGGTAAGTTAGTCCCTGCTAAAGCATCGGTATCATTTTTAAACTCATTTTTGATTTGAGTGTTTATTTCATCAAAGTAACGTTCAGCAGAAGCAAATCCCTTTTCATCTAGGCAGCTAATCAAAGCAGTTAAACTGGGTGTAATATTTCTTTTGACAAAATGCGCCGCAGATAAAATAAGTGTGTTAGGCTTTACGATTATTGATTCTGGGTGGTGACATACAAACGCAAATATCCCTTTTCCATCTAATACCCGAAATACTTCTTGAATACTTTCATTGATTAGGCTGTATTCTAAAGCGAATTGCGCAACTACACACGAAAACTCATCATCATTAAATGGTAATTTTTCAACGGCAGTGTTCGATAGAAAAGTTCCACCTATACTTTTTGAAACCTCTGGATGAATCGTTGCCTGATCGACGCCAAAACAGTTTAATTTTTTATCTTTCTGTAATAGCTGAATTAAAGCACCGTTCCCTGTGCCAACATCTAGTACAGCTGCATTTTCTTCTAACTTATTCGCAAAGCTATACCAAAATTGTTGAAGAGCACCTTGATAGTTATTTTTAAAACCATTACCAAAAGAGGTCAAATGCCCTTGCTGCCAATAATTTGTCCAATGGTCGCTCATAACATCTCCATAAATAAAAAAGGCTGAATAAATTCAGCCTTTTTTGCATTCAAAAAACTTAATTAGAAGCTGATTGAATAGCTTACACGGTAATCACGGCCAAAGTTATTATAAAGGTCTTGGTCATCCCAAGTACCGTTTGATGATAACACTGGATCTTCATCTGTTAAGTTATTAACAGTGAAAGTAAGTGCACCATATGCACCTGCGTTATAAGTGTAAGTTAAGTTATGAATTAACCAGCTATCAAGCTTGCCTGATTGATCATAGTAACCGTCACCATCTTCATCTACTTCAGTTTCAGAAGTACTATCTGTATAAGTTGCATTCCACGCTAAAGAGTGATCTTCATAAGACCAAGCAACTGTAGCAACAGACTTAAGTTCAGGTTGACCTGACCAACCAGATGTATCTTGTACAACACCACCAACTTCTTCTTCATAAGAAAGTACGAAACTATTCACGTTTTGGAAACGGAAATCACCAAAACCAGTCTCGATATTAGCAGCGATTGTAAAGTCGATACCTTCAATTTCGAAACCTGCACCGTTGAAATAAGATGTACCCGCTTCAACTAGAGTACCTGAAGCTGCACGTTTCAAGTAGAAAGTTTCATTTGAAGTATCTGTGTCTACTGATACCGCAGAAATTAGACCAGCAGCTTCATCTGATAGTAGAGACTGAAGTGACTTAGACTGAATTACATTGTCGATTGCTAATTGGAAGTAATCAACTTTGAACGTAAGATTGTCGTTTACATCCCATGCAACACCAAGGTTAGTGTAATCTGAAGTTTCAGCATCTAACTCAGAGTTTTGCGTGTAATAAGTATCATACTGACGTGATGTAGTTGAACCATTTGCATAGTCGATTGCAGATTCTGCTGAGAATGTACGTGCTGCGTTTAGAAGGTCAAGACCTGGAGCACGGAAAGACTCAGAGTATGAACCACGGATAACGATGTTACAATGTTGTCGCCGAAATCAGAATAATCATCGTAACGAGCTTTTAAGTTTACTTCTACTGTTTCTGTTACTGGTAATACTGATTCGAAGAAGAATGCAGTTACATCACGCATACCTTCAGAAGAGTTACCTGCTGAACCACCAATAAGGCCTGCAGCTGATTGACCATCGTAGATATCAGCATAAGTTTGCTCAAAGTACTCCATACCTACGTAGTGAGCTACTTGACCACCTGGAAGTTCAAATAAATCAAAGCCTAAACCAGCAAAGTATTGGTCAAATGTAGAAGAAGACTCTTGAAGAGTCGTTGCTTTCATATTAGCAACACCTTCATCTGAACCTAAGTCGATATCATTTGCTTGGTTATAAGCTAGACCTGAGTATGATAGGTAGTATTGACCAACAGACTTATTGTCTGCTTTGTTACGGTGATAGTAAACTTCCCACCAATCAAGGAAACCACGTAAACCTGTTGTTAAATCGATATTGTAGTCATCTACGTTACCATCACGTGTACCGATACCAACCCAACGGAATAGACCGTATGCGCCGTCTTCACCATATGGGTTATGCTCATTGTCTGCAGACATATTTGTCCAAGGTGCAGCAGGTGGAGCATAACGACCGAATGATGAGTTTTGAACGAACATTGTTTGACCAAACCACTCTACGTTATCAGCAATTTCATAGTTAGAGCTGATGTAAATACGTTAGCGTATGCATACATACAGTATTCAGAGCCAGGACCCCAATCTTCGTTAGCATCTACACGACGGAATGTCTCTTCACCGTATTCTGCAATTAGATCATCACAAAGTAGTGATGCTTGTGCTTGAGAGAAATCAGGTGAAAGAACTGTAGCACCGTAATAAGACCAACCCACAGTATCTGCTGTGTATGCTTCGATATC
>NZ_LJSO01000022.1:0-34877 GCF_001399985.1 Pseudoalteromonas sp. P1-8 | reverse complement strand
GCTGATACCTTCACGTTTTTGGTAATCATATGCAAACGTGATGTTACCTTTATCGTTTGAGATACCACCTACAACTGAGAACTCAGAAGATGTTGTACCTTCGTCTTGGTCACGGTGACCAGCACCAATGTTGAAGCTTAAGCCTTCGTAGTTGTCTTTTAAGATAACGTTAACAACACCAGCCATTGCATCAGAACCATAGATAGATGATGCACCTTCAGTCATGATGTCGATACGCTCAACTGCAGCCATTGGAATAGCATTTAAGTTAGCTGATGCGCCACCTAAAGTTGGTGAACCTGGGAAACGACGACCGTTTAATAGTACAAGTGTACGACGAGAACCTGCACCACGTAAGTTGATTGTTGCTTGAGACTGAGCAGAGCTACCTGAACGCTCTGAGAAAGAGCCGAATGAGTTCAGTGAGCTTGAACGAAGAGCATCAGCTACAGTAAAGTCACCTTCCATTTTAATATCAGCAGATGTGATGCTGATTACAGGCGATGCACCTTCAAGATCAGTACGCTTGATGCGTGAACCTGTTACTTGAATACGCTCAACTTTTTCTGCGCTGTCGTCTTCAGCTGCAACAGAAGATGCAGAAAATGCAGCTGTTGATGCAGCACCAAAAGCAATTGCTAAGCGAACTGCTTTAGAAACTTTATTATTTAACATTTGATTCTCCCTGGACCACTATATTGTGGTTATATTTAGCATAAGCTTGTTTATTATTTGTTATCGCATCAGGACTGCGACCAACAAATAATAAACAAATTAAACAAAATATCCAGACATTTGTTTATAAAAAATTAATAAAAAACCACAAATGAAACCAAACTTTAATCTATCGAGCAAAATTCGTACAAAACAAAACACCAGCAAACCCATTAAAAACGGGACAAGCGTGAAGTTTTAAGTTTTAAAACAATTGAATTTGTTTATTTATTACCGATGAAGCAAAAGTCCCCAAATCAACAACAATCATTTCAGCTATTGGCAATAATTGTTTATTAACATAAATGCCATAATCATATTTATGTTTACCTGTGTAGTACTCAGCGCCGTTAGCGGTGTAAACATATTCAATTATTTGACCACGTTGAAACGTTAGGTGGGGATTGTCAGCTAAATGCTGTTTCGCTGCTTTTACATGAGGAGGGATGTTTTTTTGATAATCAGTGAGATGCTGACCCAGTCGCTTGCGATAGGTTAGCTTAGAATCGAATTCACCTGCATAAAGTTTTTTAACATACCTATCAAAGGCTTGAAAAATAAATTCTTGTCTGTAATTTTCAGAAAATAATATTTCAAATAATTCTGTCTGAAATTCATGAGCAAGTTCTGTCCAATCACTTCTTACGGTTTCCATACCTTTGAAGACTAATTTTGAAGCGCCATTTTTTTCAACTTTTCCTACATAACGCTTTTTTGAACCCATTGTTTTGCCTCTAATTGTGGGCATAAAAAATGGGCTATAGTGGGTTTCGTACTCAATTTCTAAAAAACTGTCTATTTTATAATCTTGCTGCAAAACCTGCTGCCAGCGTTTGTTAATTTT
Organism: Pseudoalteromonas sp. P1-8; assembly: GCF_001399985.1. Lineage (NCBI taxonomy): Bacteria > Pseudomonadati > Pseudomonadota > Gammaproteobacteria > Alteromonadales > Pseudoalteromonadaceae > Pseudoalteromonas > Pseudoalteromonas sp. P1-8. Next base: position 33,319 of record NZ_LJSO01000022.1, on the reverse strand, counting down.
ATCTGCCAGTTTCGTACCGATTTCATTACAGTTTAGTGAATTTAGATCATCATCAAGCTTAACAAAGGTTGAATCTGTATCACCATAAATGACGTTATAGCCCCACTCTTCTATCCATTGCTTAGTTGTTTGCATTATTTCATGGCCACGTAAAGTAATTGAGCTCGACAATCTCGGGTCATAAAAACGACAACCTTTAGAGCCAAGTACACCGTATAAACTATTCATAATGATTTTAATTGCCTGCGAGAGCATAGGCTGGTTTTTATCTTTGGCTATTTGTCTTGTTGCTGCAAGTTCACGAATAAGCTCAGGCAAATGGTGCTCAGTACGTGAAAACTGTGCTTGGTTAAAACCTTCGATTGCGTCATCTGGCTTTTTTAAACCTTCAATTAGTCCCAGAGGGTCTATACAAAATGTGCACATTATTGATGGATAAAGGCTTTTGTAGTCAAGCACCAAGATATTCTTATATAGGCCAGGCTGCGATGACATGACATAACCACCTGGGCTGTCAAAACTTAAGCCATGATCGCCTAAATTAGGGGCTACATAGCCACTTCTATGTAATAGCGGCAGATAAAGGTTAGTGAAGGCGGCAACTGAGCCACCCATTCGTTCTAATTCAAGTCCGGTGAGTTGGCTTCTCACAACAGCAAAATCGAGTAACTTAAGTTTCTCAAAAATTCGCAGCACTAACATGCAATCTTGTCTGTTGTAATTAGCAAGAGACAGTTTGTCTTCATTAAACTGGCGAATAATTTCTTCTAAGCGATTATCTGTGCTGATCAGCTTCTCTTCGCCAAGCTCAATACTCGCGACATTGGCAAGGCTAAAACTATCGTAGTGATAGGTGGCGTTTTTTAGGGTATCAATACCATCTACAACTACTCGGCCAGGTATTGTAATACGGGTAAAATTACCTTGCCGCAGCTGCATTTTTTCTTTATTGCGGCCAAGCGGTAATTCGACACCGAGTGCTTCAGCGCGGGCATGTAAAACACTAAAGTCAAATTCAATCACATTCCAACCAATGATCACATCAGGGTCGACAGTTTCAATGTGTATACAAAGCTGATTGAGTAAATCAATTTCATCCACACACCAATGAAGGTTAAATTCAAGTTCACTGGTATCTTGTGGCTGGCCTACCATCAACACTGTATCTATGTGTGCCCCTACTAGACCTATTGAAAATAGCACTCCTTCACCATTACATTCTATATCGAGCGACAAACTTGAAAAATGTGGCGTAAAATCGTTATTTTTTTTGAACTTAGTATCTGTTAAAACAGGATATGGATGGCTTTTTATTTGTATTCCCTGAGCCCAAACTGACCCTTTAATGAAACGCTCCATTAAAAATCTATCAACAGGGCGAATATCATCCTCATATACTTTTATATGCTGCGCTTTGAGTCGTTTCGCTGCATTGTAATAGTGCTTTAATGATGAAAAGTAACAAGAAACTACTTCTTGTTGCATAAAGCTCTTCAGTGCCACAGGTTTAATTTCACAAAAAATACCATGCTCTGAAAACACTCTATTCGCAGCGTCTATTTGAGATTCATTAATAAAGAACACTGCTTTTTGCGGTGTGCTTATTAGTTTTACAGGCCCTTGCTTAGATAAAATCCACACCACAATCGAAATGCCCTTAGCGCTATCATAGCATTGCGTGGAAAGAATAAAGCCGGAGGCTAACTGCATGTAATTAAACCTTTTTACTATAATTTAGGCATATTAGTTAAACAAAGCTAAGTTGATTAACTAATTAAAGTAACAAGTCGCTTGTAGTTGCCCAGTTAAATCTCTAAAATTCATTACTGTAATTATATACATACTTTAGGTTTTCTGGGCATGCTTTCTGACTCTTTAAAAAAAACAATTCGGCAAATTCATAAGCATGTTGCTGATAACCTCACCGATTACCGCCCTAGAAGCAGTCAAAACTACTTAGTTGCCGAGATAGCAAAAACCCTGGCTGGCGAGTATCACAAGAGCCAACGAATTTGTGTTATTGAAGCAGGCACCGGAACCGGTAAGTCACTGGCGTATTGTTTAGGGGCATTGCCTTTAGCGATGGCCAAGAAAAAGAAATTAGTGATTTCGACGGCAACCGTTGCCCTACAAGAGCAGTTAATTAGTAAGGAGCTGCCTTTTTTTAAAGAGCACTCTGGCCTAGACATCAAGTTTGATTTAGTGAAAGGTCGGCAGCGTTATATCTGTGCACAAAAACTCAGTGCTGCTGTAAATGGCGACAGTCAAACGCAAATGGAGTTTATGCCGACCCTGTCATCGCCGCTTTCTGATATGGAAACCAAATGCTTAAAGCAACTTTATGATGCTTATTCAAAAAAGCAATGGCAAGGCGACCGCGATAGCTGGGCTGATACCATCCCTGATAAAGTGTGGAATTTAATTGCCTGTGATAAGCATTCATGCCAACGACAAATGCGCGCTCATCAGCTCTGCCCTTTTCATATGGCACGTCAGCGTCTTATGCAAATGGATGTGCTAGTGATCAACCATTCTTTATTACTGGCTGATCTTGATTTGGGTGGCGGTAAAATTCTACCTGAGCCTGACGATACAATTTATGTAATCGATGAAGCGCACCATTTAGCGCACATCACCCGCGATTTTTCTTCTGCTGCAGCAACCATTAAAGGCACCATAGACTGGCTCGACAAGCTGGTTAAATTTGCTGGTAAAATGGCCAATGTGCTCGTAGGTCAAAAAGCAATTGGGCAAAATTTTAAGCTCAGTGACAGTATCAATGATGCTGGTAAAAACTTAAAAGTGGTGCGTGATATTCTTGATAACGCAGACTTTAACTATAACAGTGATGACACCTATCGTTTTGAGCACGGTGAAATCCCAGCATCTTTACATACCAAAGCAAAAGATATTAGCGATGCCACCCTTGATGCCCTAAGAGCACTCAACAAGATGCACGATACCCTAGTGCAAGACGTAAGTGATGGCGATATAAAACCTTATGTGGCCGATCCAATCTTGGCTGAAAGTGGTCAGTACATTAATCGCTTAGAGTTATTAAACAAGCTGTGGTTTAGCTACGCCACAAAAGGCGAAGGTATTCCACATGCCAGGTGGATAAAACGCTTGGAATATAAGAACCATCACGACCATTTACTCAGTGATTGCCCTATTGAAGTTGGCTATTACCTAAAAGATAAATTATGGAATCAATGTGCGGGTGCCGTACTTTGTTCAGCCACCTTAACTGCATTGGGTTCATTTGATCACTTTGCCTATGAATGCGGTCTTGCCAAAGAAGAAGGCGTAAAATACATAAAAGTCCCTTCTCCGTTTGATTACCCAAAACAAGCGACGCTACATATCCCTGCCAGCCATATTGAGCCGACCGATAAAGCGTTTAGCGACCACTTGGCTGAGCAATTACCTAAGTTCCTTGATGATAAAAAAGCAAATTTAGTGTTATTTGCCTCTTATTGGCAGATGGATCATGTTGTTAAAGCGCTTCGTAGCAAAGGAATTGAGGTCTTAGTGCAAGGTGAAATGTCTCGTGAAGCACTGCTTAAAAAGCATAAAGCCAATGTAGATTTAGGCCGTGCTAGCTATTTATTTGGTACTCAAAGTTTATCTGAGGGTCTTGATTTACCAGGTAAATACTTAGAAAACCTGGTAATTACAAAAATTCCATTTGCGGTGCCTACCTCACCAATAGAAGAAGCGCAGGCTGAGTTTGTGCAAAGTAAAGGTGGCAACCCGTTTCTTTCGATAACCGTACCTGATGCGGCAAAGAAATTAGTACAAAGCTGTGGTAGACTGCTGCGCAAAGAAAATGATCAGGGTCGCATTACTATCCTTGATCGCCGTTTAGTGACCAAGCGATATGGCAAAGCCATGCTCGATACCTTGCCACCTTTTAAAAGACAAATTGATTATTAATGTTTGAATTAGCTTTAGACCCAGCAACCTGGGCACTATTATGCGCAGTCGCACTGGCAGCGGGCTTTATTGATGCAATTGCAGGCGGTGGCGGGATGTTAACTGTGCCAGCGCTATTAACTGCAGGCTTACCGCCCCATCTCACCCTAGGTACCAATAAACTTGCAGCGAGTTTTGGCTCATTGACGGCCAGCGTGACTTATTTTCGTAAAAAGTTGTTCAACCCACGGTTTTGGGCTGCATCTATTTTAGCGACAGCTATTGGGGCACTCGTAGGCACTTTAGTGGTTGATTACTTAAGTATTGAATTTTTAAATAAATTACTACCGGTGGTGATTATTTTAGTCGCTTGTTACAGCTTATTTGGCAGTTTGAGTACAACTGAGCATAACGAGTTACCAAAGCTTGATAGCAAAACTAAAATTAAACAATGGCTACAAGGATTAGGGCTTGGTTTTTTTGATGGTTTAGCAGGCCCCGGCACTGGCACATTTTGGACAGCCTCAAATAGCCTATTATATAAAATGAGTTTGTTGCTTAACTGTGGCCTTGCCCGCTCAATGAACTTTGTTTCAAACTTTATTTCTTTGATCACATTCGTGGCGCTTGGCCATGTGAACTTTTTACTTGGTATTACAATGGGCTTTTTCTTGATGCTTGGAGCATGGTTAGGAGCACATTCAGCAATAAAGTTTGGTAGTAAAATGATCCGCCCAGTGTTTAACACTGTGGTTATAGTGTTAGCATTAAAGTTAATCTATGAGGCTTATTTATAAATGCAATCGACTGCTTTTGATAAACTACGTTCACAAATTGAAAGGCTCAAACAATTAGCCACACAATTTGATAAGGGTAATTTATTTGCTAAAAATCGCTATATGCAAGCCCAACCAAGTTTGTTTGATAAAGCCGTGTTTAGCACAAAAAGTATGAAGCTAGCGGACTACGTAAGCGAAATCGAAGATGAGCTTAACAGCTTGCCGCCTGCTGAGCATCGCCATGCTTACCAATATGCACTTGAGCGCATTACCCTTCAGGTAGAGGCGGTATTTAATGTGATCAAATCAACCCCGGTATGGGCTAAAGAAAATAAGTACAGTTTTAAGCCAAAAGCTAAACCACAGGTTTATAAACAAGCAGTTAAAAAAATCATGCAGTCATCCCATGAACTTTATGACGAACTAAAGCAAAACCATGAGTTTGAACGCCGCTTAGTATTGATGATCGAAGAGCGAAAACTAAAACTTGAAGCTGCAAATACACAGCAAGCAGCCGAAATTAACAAAGAAATACTCGCATTACACGCAAGACTTGGCCGTTGCCGTAAGGCAATTTCTGCCACTGAAGACAAAATTCAACAGGTCGAGAAACAGCAGCTGAGATAATGTTTTACTACCATCCAAGTTATTCAGCGTTAGCTTTACCTGAGCGTCACCGCTTTCCAATTGATAAATATCGCTTGTTAAAACAGCTTGTCAGCAACTTCATTGATGAACAGTATTTCATTACCCCACAACAAGCCACTAAAGCGCAGCTTACTCTGTGCCATAACCCCGACTATGTCGACGCTTTTTTAACTGGCAGTCTTGATAGCAAAGCCATTAAAAAAATGGGCTTTCCTTGGTCCACTGAATTGGTTGAACGAACACTTTACTCTGTTGGGGCGAGTATTCAAGGCGCTGAGTTTGCTTTGCAACGCGGTGCGGCTTTTAATCTAAGTGGTGGCTATCACCATGCTTTTACGGGCTATGGTAGTGGCTTTTGTATTTTTAATGACTTAGCGATAGCTGCTGCACACTTGATTGATACTGAGCAAGCCGACTCCGTATTAATCTTTGACTGTGACGTTCACCAAGGCGACGGTACAGCTGAAGTTACGCAACTACATCCTCAAATAATTAGCTGCTCAATTCATTGTCAGCAAAACTTCCCCCGCATTAAGCAGCAATCAAACTACGATTTTGCTTTAGAGCATGGCACTTCAGATACTGAATACCTAGAGACAGTCAAACAAGCTTTAGCTCTGACCATTAGACTCCACCAGCCAGATATCATTTTGTATAACGCCGGCGCAGACATCGCAACAGATGACGAATTAGGACACTTTCAAGTGAGTTTAGAAGGCGTGTATCAACGTGATCATTTTGTATTAAGCCAAGCGAAGGAAGCTAATATCCCAGTGTTTGCAGCTATGGGCGGCGGCTATCAACGAAATGTAAGCCGTTTGGTTGATGTTCACGGTCAGCTTTTTAGGGCTGCTGTCGATTTATTTTAAAGCTTGGTATACACTAAAAGTGACTATTTAATTAGGCTTATTTTGTATGAAAATGCATGACGACATTCACAACTACTATGAAAAATTAGTTGTCGAAGACATCACTAAGCGCAACTTAGAATCAACCTATAGTGATGATATTATGGCAGATTTATGCTGCACCGTATTAAACCAACTGCCTGCCCGCTACATCCGCTACGATGTCGATATGGAATTTTATTTACCACAAACAGAGCGCATTAAAATGGAGCAACAAGTGCAAACTGCTATCGATGTTGCCATTAGCCAAGTTGCTAAGAAAAAGGAACTAAAAGCATGAGCAGTGAGTTAGAAAGCGCACCTAACTATATAAAAATTGCTGTTGATCTCATTATGCTCTTAGAGCAAAACGATGTTCCCGCAGAAGATGTATTGGCGGCTTTAGAGATCGTAAAATCTGATTTTGAAAAAAAACTCCCACAATCAACTGATTAATAGTCCGAAAATGGCGAGTATTGGGGCATAAATTTGGTATGCTCAGGTTTTATAATTTAAGAATGTAAAACCATGTCATTGCCAAGTTTATTACGCTTATTCATCCTTGCTGCTATTTGGGGTGCTTCCTTCTTATTTATGCGCATGGCAGCGAATAGCTTAGGCCCTGCAGTATTAATTGAGTTAAGAGTCGGCTTTGCAGCTATAACACTGTTTATTTTTGCGCTGTACTTACGCAAGAAACTTGCGTTCGCGACCCACAAAAAGCATTTTTTCATTCTTGGCGCGCTTAATTCCGCCATTCCTTTTTTATTGTTTGCCTATGCAGCACAAACAATTAATGCATCTACCTTATCCATATTAAACTCAACAACGCCAATTTGGGGTGCCATCGTGGGTATTATTTGGAGTAAAACAAAACCCACTAAAAGTATGTTGCTTGGCTTACTGTTGGGTTTAACGGGCGTGGCCATTTTGGTAGGTCAAAATAGCCTGACTATCGACAGCCAAGCTATCACGGCAATTGTTGCGGCACTGTGTGCTTCACTCAGCTACGCCATCGCATCCCATTACACTAAACATGCACCTAAGTTATCTGCTTTTGATAATGCCCATGGCAGTATGTGGGCGGCGAGTATCATGGTGCTGCCGCTTATTTTTGTTATTCCTGCCAGAGAAATGCCAAGTAACGAGGTTATGCTTGGTGTGGTGGCACTCGGAGTGCTATGTACTGCAGTGACATATATCTTGTTCTTTCGCTTGATTGATGACATTGGCCCAACCTCTGCGTTGACTGTTACTTTTTTGATTCCACTTTTTGGCATAGTGTGGGGAAATTTAATTTTAGATGAGCAAATTGGTCCCAATACCTTGGTTGGCGCACTCTGTGTTATCGCAGGTACCATGCTCGTTACAGGCTTTATTCGCATTAAGCCGTTTCTAAAACGAAACACCTTGTAACAGAATGCAAATTGCATTTTTAAATACAATCTATACTCTATTAGGTACTAAAAAAGGAAGGAGAAGTGTATGTCAGGTACTACCATGGTGGTGTTAATCGTGCTGATATCAGTTGGCTCTGGGGTAATTTATGATATGTATAAAAAACACCTTGAGTTTAAATCACGAACTTTAAAAAATTCAAAAGAAGCCAACGAACATGTAGCCGAAGTAACAAAAGAGCTGCAAGAGCTAAGAGAGCGAGTACAAACTCTCGAAGCCATTGTTACTGACTCTAGCTACAGCGTAAAACAAGAGATTAATAAACTTTAATTAAGTTAACTCTAATTAAGATAATAATGCACTGTATTGTTCAAGCACAGGCTGATAATAATCGGCGTCTTGATTTAACATACGTTGGTAATGAGCACATAACTGCTTTAAATACGTTTGGTGCTCTTTACTTGTTAGCTGCCACATTGAGTGCCCTACTCGCGTGATCGGCTGCGAAGATGACTCACTCATGGCAATAACTTCATAAAATCGTTTGTTTTCACACACCAACTGCTCAGAGACGAGCCCCAAGGGCAGTGTTTGTAAATAGCTACGAACTTGATAACTGTGATGCACTGGGCAAACAATAAAGTCGATATGCGTATTTGGCTGTTGGCTTACAATCTTCGCTAAGAACTGCACTAACAACTCACCACCCACTCCAGCAATAATAACAAGATGGCGTTTTTTAGGATCTGGTGAAATCATTGCTACATCTTGGCAATGTACCTGCCAACGGCCGCGTTGCTCTCTTGTAGCAAAACGTTCGAGTTTATCACTTAGTGCCTGCATTAACTCAGGCACAATATCAACAAAATGTATAAGCGGTGCTTTATCTTGCTGTAGCAGCTCAATGCCTAACAAACCGTGATCACAGCAACAATCCCAGATTTCGTCATAACCTGAATCTACCACATCAATGATGGCTGATAGTCGTTTACTCAGTGCCATTAGTTTGCTGTTTTATAAACTAACGCTTTTAAGCTGCGATCACTGTCTACTTCAATAAAACCATCAGTAGGAGCTAATCGCTCAACAAAACTAATTGCTCCTTGTGTATGAACGCTAATGAGATCTTTAAACGCCTGCTCTGAAAGCTCAGGGCTATTGGCACACAGTAATAATTGGGTGTTTTCATTTAACAGCTCAGGTAAACGACGCAAGATTTTTTGATAATCCTTGGTCAATATAAAGCTGCCCTTTTGAAAGCTCGGTGGATCAACAATGATTAATTCATACGGCGCTGATTTTTTTAGTTTACCGAATGATTTTAAAATATCGTGCGGAAAATAACTAACCCCTTGAGCAAAACCATTTAACTGATGGTTTTGTTTACCAGTTCGCAGCACCCCTTTATTCATATCCATATTAATAACTTGGTCAGCACCGCCTTGCATTGCTGCAACAGAGAAGCCACACGTGTATGAAAATAGGTTGAGCACTTTTGCATTTTTACTATTGGCTTGAACAAACTCTCGGCCACGGCGCATATCAGGGAAAATCCCAGTATTTTGGCGACTCAATAAATCGACTTTAAACTTAATACCATTTTCACTGACATGGTGCTCTTGGGGTAATTCACCAAACATCAGGGCATTACGAGTGTTAATGCCGCTACGTTGTTGGTAAACCAATGCACTTACAAGCTCTGGCGCATTCTGTTGCGCCCATTGCCACAGGGTATCAGTTAATTGCGCAAGCACTTGTTCATCTATTTCTTGATATGAAACTAAAAAGAGTGCTGGCGGATAAAAGTCTAAGTTTATGTGGCTCAGCTCAGCGACTGAGTGACCACGGCCATGGAATACACGACATAATTCATTAGCAGCAAGTGGAGCCTCTGCTAAGGCATTTAAAATGGCAGAAAAATCGTTTGTCATCATCTTTAGTTAATTAACTGTTGTTGTAATTCGTGAATTTCATCACGCACAGACGCCGCTTTTTCAAACTCAAGATCGCTAGCATAAGCATGCATTTTCGCTTCAAGGGTTTTGATTTGGCTAGCAATATCTTTCGCGCTGAGCACTTGTTTAGACTCTTTACGCACCAACTTAAGGTTATCTTTCGGACTTGCCTCTTCACCCACATCCATAATATCGGTGATACTTTTAACCAGTGCTTGCGGCTCTATACCATGCTCAAGGTTATAAGCTTGTTGTTTTTCACGGCGACGGTCTGTTTCATCAATGGCTTGTCGCATCGAGTTAGTTATGCGGTCGCCATAAAGAATCGCTTTACCATTTAAGTGACGCGCAGCACGACCAATGGTTTGAATAAGTGAGCGAGTCGAACGTAAGAAGCCTTCTTTATCAGCATCAAGTATCGCAACAAGTGAAACCTCTGGCATGTCGAGACCTTCTCGCAATAAGTTAATGCCCACTAACACATCAAACACACCGGCACGTAAATCACGGATAATTTCGACTCGTTCAACGGTGTCGATGTCTGAGTGCAAGTAGCGAACTTTTACATCATGGTCGTTGAGATAGTCGGTTAAATCTTCTGCCATACGCTTAGTTAAAGTAGTAACAAGTACCCGCTCGTTCACTTCAACTCGTTTATAGATCTCAGAAAGTAAGTCATCAACCTGGGTGCCCACAGGGCGCACTTCAATTTCAGGGTCTATAAGCCCGGTTGGACGAATGACCTGCTCAGCAACCTCCCCTGATGAGCGCTCAAGCTCAAAGTCACCAGGTGTTGCCGACACATAAATAGTTTGCGGCGCAATGGCTTCAAATTCTTCAAAGCGTAATGGGCGGTTATCTAATGCCGATGGCAAGCGAAAGCCATACTCAACAAGATTTTCTTTACGGCTTCTATCGCCTTTATACATAGCACCAATTTGCGACACAGTAACGTGTGATTCATCAATAATCATCAATGCATCATCAGGTAGGTAATCTAATAATGTCGGAGGTGGATCGCCTGGTGTTCTACCTGATAAGTAACGCGAGTAGTTTTCGATGCCTGAGCAATAACCAAGCTCGGTCATCATTTCAATATCGTACTGGGTGCGCTGAGCAATACGCTGCTCTTCCACAAGTTTGTTGGCACTAAGTAGCTGAGCTCGGCGGTCTTTAAGCTCACCTTTAATTTTATCAATGGCATCAAGAATTTTTTCACGGGGTGTTACATAGTGGGTTTTCGGGTAAATAGTTGCGCGCACAATGTGCTTTTCAACGGCCCCTGTTAGCGGGTCAAAAATACTTAAGCGCTCAATTTCATCGTCAAACATCTCCACACGCACAGCGTAAGTATCCGATTCAGCTGGAAATATATCGACCACTTCACCACGTACACGGTAAGTACCGCGGCTAAATTCAATATCGTTTCTTGTATATTGCAGCTCAGCCAGACGGCGCAGCATATCGCGCTGATCGACGGTTTCACCCACTTTCAGTAAAAGCATCATCTTCATGTATGAGTCAGGGTCGCCCAAACCATAAATAGCAGACACCGAAGCTACAATAATGGTATCGCGTCGCTCAAGAAGCGCTTTGGTGGCACTCAAACGCATTTGTTCAATGTGCTCATTGATAGACGCATCTTTTTCAATAAAGGTATCGCTGGCAACAACGTAGGCTTCTGGCTGGTAATAATCGTAATAAGATACAAAATACTCAACCGCATTATAGGGAAAAAACTCTTTCATTTCGCCATAAAGCTGTGCCGCGAGCGTTTTGTTGTGTGCCATGATGATAGTTGGACGATTCAAATCATTAATAATATTGGCCATGGTAAAGGTTTTACCCGTTCCCGTAGCCCCTAATAATGTTTGATGCGCAAGCCCAGCCTCTAGGCCATCTTTTAATTGCGCTATTGCCGTTGGTTGGTCACCACTTGGCTGAAATTTCGAAACTAGTTGGAAATGGTCGCTCATGAATGACACTCCTTCATATATGACTCACTTAACCCATCAACTTCTTTAATAAACCATTTATAGGCAACCATTGCAGTGAATAAGTTACCAATCGCCGCACCAATAAATAAACCGGTTAATCCTGCAATTTCGCTGCCTATATAAGCAAAAGGTACATAAAAAACAAACAGGCGTACTACACTTAAAATCAGTGCATTCATTGGTTTATGCAGAGCATTAAATGAAGAGTTAGATAAAATAATCACCCCTTGCAGGCCATAACTCAATGGCAAGATATAAATGAACAACTTAATCACATCTATTACCGCTTGCTCTTTACCAAATACATCAGCGATAAAGCTAGAGGTTAACAGCAGTAAAATATAAATAGCGAACTGCCAAATCATCACGAATTTCAAGGTTTTTGTGTAGGCTTCTTTAACACGCTCAAACTTACCTGCCCCAAAGTTTTGACTCACAAATGGCGGCAAGGTCATCGACAAAGCAAGCACCACAAGGCTTGCAATAGATTCAATGCGACTGCCTACACCAAACGCCGCAACTGCTTCAGGACCATGTTTAGCCACTAATGCTGTCATGACCGCCATGGCAATAGGTGTCAGCATATTTGCGCCAGCCGCAGGTAAACCAATTTTAAGAATTTTACGAATCGAGCTAAGCGGCGTTTGTACACCAGCATGCAAACTCAATAGACCATTTTTTACCGCAAGGATGTATAAAATGATAACGACAGCAACTGACCATGCAATAACACTAGCAATAGCTGCGCCTTGAATACCTAATGCCGGAACGGGTCCAAAGCCAAAAATAAGTATAGGGTCTAAGATGGCATTAATCAGCCCTGCTCCACCCATAACAATGCTCGGTGTTTTGGTATCGCCACTGGCTCTAAGCACAGAGTTGCCAACCATAGGGGTAATTAGAAATACGCTGCCTAAGAACCACACACTCATATACTCATGAATAAGCGGTAAGACTAATTCGCCAGCACCCAATAACTTAAAGATCGGATCTATTAATAAATAACCTACTACAGATAAGCTAAACACCATCACCACCGATACCAACAACGACATGCTGGCATCAAAACGTGCTTCATCTAACTTATCACTACCAAGTGCTTTAGCGATAACCGCAGAGGTACCTATCCCTAAACCAATTGCAAGGCTAATAACAGTAAAAGTAACAGGAAAGGTAAAACTAACAGCGGCGAGAGGCTCTGTACCTAACAAACTAATGAAGAAGGTATCAACCAAATTAAACATCATTAGGGTGATCATGCCAAAGATCATTGGGATGGTCATTTTTTTCAAGGTTGGCAGAATGGGTGAGTTTAAAAGATCAGGTTTAGTTTTGCTCTGCGGTTTCACGCTCATGGGAATACTTTGCCTCTTTTTCTGAACCTGTAAGTTTAAAGCATCCTTCTCTTGCAAGCTATGCTTTATTAACAGAATCAAAATTCATACACAAAACTATTACTTTTGACGCTTTGACATAAAAATAACCACTAACCCTCATAAAAAACAATATAAAAACAAGTTTAATAGCTTTGTTACAATTAAAAGGCAGTATTCGCTGTTTTTTTACACAATAAATAGCGCCATTTCATCGTCACGAATAAATTTACTCATCAATTCAGCAAGGCTTCAGATAAAAACACTAACACATTGATTTAAAATAAATTAAAAAAAGTGAATTAAATACTTGAAATTGCTGTAGCCCTCGAAAATCCTAGCACTATAGCTGTTCTTAAAGTTTAATAAACAGAGTTATCCACAGAAACCGTGGATAACTCGCTAGAAGCCGCAAATATAAAGGCTTTTAAGGCTAGCCTGAAACGCATAATACTATAAATAGCAAAGCATCTTGTTTTAACGGTTTTATAAGTTTAGTGAAAAGAAGGCGCAAAAAATGTTCTACAGCTACGTGAACTTAAGTATGACAATTAAAATACAAGGAAAGATTACAAGCTAAATATCTGATAAAAAGAACTAAAATTACTTTGTGTATAATTGAAGCCAACTAATTTTAGAATTTTCTAGCAAAAATCGGGGAAGCCTACCTTTACCTCATTAAGGAAATACACGAAAAAATATCAGGAGTGGGAACTGCCACGAAAAGAATTAGATCTATTTTTTGCCATCCGAAAAAAACATTACATAAATAGTGATTTCCTCGATTTGGTAAAGAATGACTTAGCAAAGAAACCTTTTTTATATTTTTAAAAAATGACTCAGCTCAAAAAGCATGCAAAAAATTGATGCATTCGACATAGATCCTCCGCTGCTAAGCAAAAAATGTTGAGCTTTTCAGCTACATTTTGCTCAGATCGAACATAAAAACATCGAATAAGCTTCTTTTTTGAATTTATGAAGTTTTTATGTTGACACTTTGCAATGCTGTCATTAATATTTCGCCTCCGCAGGTCCCCCGTTCGAGTCGGGGAGGGGGAGCCAAATCATAGCACCACACTACTCTATTTAGTTCCCCCTTAGCTCAGTTGGTTAGAGCGACGGACTGTTAATCCGCAGGTCCCCCGTTCGAGTCGGGGAGGGGGAGCCAACTCCGCGAATCTATTAAAATTTTATCTACTATTATTCGTCGATTGTATTAGACTTTAAAGCACTTATAATCTAACCTAATTTAAGTTTATTCTATATTATGCTTTAGAATACAACGACTATACTTAAAGCAATCAATCAAGGAATTGATTCCTTCCTTTAGGCTTTTAAAAGATAAGAACATGGCTGGCTTTAAAAAACTTATTTTTATACAACTTATATCTTGGTTGCTGTTTGCATTATTAGGTGGTTACTTTATTGCGCTTAGCTTTGATAGCGCAGTCAGTGATGCACAGCAAAAAGCACAGCGTGTAGTAAACGCATATATAAATACACAAACCATTGAGCAACTTGCACCAGAGAAAATACAAAAAGCATTTGCCGATGGTAGCACTTTTTCTAAACTTGTGATCCGTGATCAATCAGGTCAAGTGGTTAGCAAGGTAGAATCTAGCCAATCCCTACCCTTGTTTGCTGAAATAGTTAATAACAGTTTTAATTCCATTCGCCCTCAGTTCGCCGTTAATCAAACATCTGACATTAAAGTAGAGTTTACGATTAATGCACACAACCTGGCTAGTCTATTACAACAGTCTTTATTTATTGTCGTTTTAATTTCAGGCCTTATTGCCCTACTTCCTATTATTTATATGAAGAGCATGTTCCGCCGCCTAAATCGCAAAATTAGTACGACCATTTCAGATATCGTTGATATTTATATCAACCAAAATCAGGTTAACGGTGACCTCGAGCAAGCGATGGATACCACCCGCTTAAAGAAGTTAAGCAAAGATTTAATTCCATCGTTCAATCGCCTATCGCATTTCTTACAGACCAAGCATGATGACATTCAAAATAATGCGCTAAATATTAAAAAAGAAGCGTATAAAGATGTAGTTACAAACCTTGGCAATCGAAATATGTTTGTTGAGTACTACGAAAAGAATATTGAGAACGTAGAAAAGAGCACGTTTGGTTCGCTTGCTATGGTTCGTTGTAGCGAATTGCAAACCATCAACCAAACCCGTGGTTACCAAAAAGGTGATGAATACGTAAAAGGTGTGGCTGATATTATTAAACATATTAGTGGCACCTATACAGGCAGTCAGGTTTTTCGTTTAAACAGCTCTGACTTTGCAGTGGTATTACCTAATACCCCTCTTAAAGAAGCTGAACGCTTTGGCGATAACTTACAATCGCGTTTTACTCAGTATCAGCAAAACCAAGAATTAAGCTCAGTTGCTAACACAGGTATTGTTGGCTACGAAAAAGGTAAGCCGCTTGGTGAGTTATTATCGATTGTTGATAATGCAATGAGCATGGCGCAATCAAAACAAGCGAATGCATGGCATGTGCAGCGCGAAACAGACTTAGTTAATAACGCCAGCGCAGGTTTTGGTAACCAAAACTGGCGTAAAGTTATTAGCGAAGTGATTGAGTCGAAACGTGTTCACTTGGTTATGCAGAACATTATGCCAATAGGTAAAAGTGTTAAAGCCTATGCAGAGATTCAAGTTCGTTTTAAAACCGCAGAAAATCAAATGCTGCCAACAGCCTCTTTCCTTGCTATGGCAGAAAAGCTAGAAATGGCAATGGAAATTGACCGCTTAATTATCGATACCACTTTAGAAAAAGTTAAAACCCGTAATTTCTCTGAAAAATTCTTTGGTATTAATGTTACTGCATCAAGCGCTCACAATGATCAGTTTGTGATCTGGTTAGAACGCCGCTTACTGAAAGACAGTAACATTGCATCAAAACTTATTTTTGAAGTCAGTGAGTTTGGATTACAACAAAACATTAAAGCAAGTAAACGCTTTATCGATATGGTACATCGTGTGGGCGCACGTATTACTGTAGAACGCTTTGGTGTGGGGTTAACCTCATTTAAATTCTTTAGAGACTTAAAACCTGACTTTATCAAAATGGATGCAAGCTATACTCGCGGCCTCGAAGAAGATAAAAACAATCAATACTTTATGCGCTTAATGGTAGATCTTGCTCACCGTATTGGTGTGAGTGTATTTGCTGAAGGCGTAGAAAGCCAAGAAGAAAAACATATCATCGAAACGCTGTGCTTAGATGGTGTGCAAGGCTATTACATCGAAAAGCCAAAAGATATCTAACCCCTCTTTAAGGCCCAAAAAACCTTACTATTTTTGGGCCTATTCCATCTATTAACTTTGCTTTAACACTTTAATCGTAAACAGCTTTGTTAATTTTAGCTATTCGTCCCTCATGTGTTGTGTCAGCCCCCATAAAAAAGGATAATAGAGCCGTTTTTATTCTCGTGAGGCACGCATGACAGAATATGTCTTGTTATTGATTGGCACTGTGCTAGTCAACAACTTCGTTTTAGTTCAATTCTTAGGTTTATGCCCGTTTATGGGTGTATCGGGTAAGTTAGATACCGCGATTGGTATGTCTTTAGCCACAACCTTTGTACTTACACTTGCCTCCGTGACCAGTTATCTGGTGAATCATTATATTTTGATCCCGCTGGATATCGAATTTTTGCGTACCATGAGTTTTATTTTGGTTATCGCTGTTGTCGTGCAATTTACCGAAATGGTGGTGAGAAAAACCAGCCCGACACTCTATCGCTTATTAGGGATTTTCTTACCACTTATCACCACTAACTGTGCTGTATTAGGTGTTGCCCTACTTAATATCAAAGAAGACCATTCATTCTTACAATCGGCTGTGTACGGCTTTGGTGCCGCAGTGGGCTTCTCTATGGTGTTAATACTGTTTGCCGCATTACGTGAGCGTTTAGCTGCGGCTGATGTCCCTGCTCCTTTTAAAGGTGCTTCAATTGCGATGATCACCGCAGGCCTTATGTCGATGGCCTTTATGGGTTTTACAGGATTAGTGAAGTTTTAATATGACCTTGTTTTATGCTTTGATAGCGTTAGGTTCATTAGCGCTAATATTTGGATTAATTTTAGGTTTTGCCGCCGTTCGTTTTCGCGTTGAGAGCAACCCTATTGTTGACCAAATTGATACCATTTTACCGCAAACACAGTGTGGCCAATGTGGCTACCCTGGCTGTCGTCCCTATGCAGAAGCAATTGCCAATGGTGACGAAATCAATAAGTGCCCACCAGGCGGCGAAGCCACGGTAAAAAAGCTCGCTGATTTAATGGGTGTTGAAGCAAAACCGCTGGCTGGCGGTGAGCAAGCAGATCCAGTTAAAACCGTTGCCTATATTCGTGAAGATGAATGTATTGGCTGTACCAAATGTATTCAAGCCTGCCCTGTTGACGCCATCGTTGGCGCAACTCGCCAAATGCACACTGTATTAATTGATGAATGTACCGGTTGTGACTTATGTGTTGAACCATGCCCTGTAGACTGTATTGATATGCTGCCTGTCAAAGAAACCAAACAAACCTGGAAATGGCAATTAAACGCAATCCCTGTGACTCAGGTAGATTAGGAGCACAGATGGAAAAGTTAATAGATCAAATTAAACAAGGCAAAGTGTGGTCTATACCTGGAGGCGTTCACCCACCAGGTCAAAAGCTGCAATCAACAACACAAGCCATTGCAAGACTGCCACTACCAGACAAGCTCGTTGTATCACTAAAGCAACATATTGGTGCTAACGGCAAACTTATTGTTGAAAAAGGCCAGCAGGTTCTAAAAGGTCAAGCATTAACTAAGCCAAGCGGCAATTGGTCAGTGCCTGTGCACGCGCCAACATCAGGGTTGATCAGCGATATTTGCCCAATGCCTTCTGCTCATCCTTCAGCACTGCCTGAGCTTAGCGTAATTATTGAACCTGATGGTGAAGATAACTGGTGCGAGCTTAACCCTGTGCCTGATGCTAAAGCACTTTCCCATGATGAGCTTGTCGATATTATTCATCAAAGTGGTATTGCAGGTATGGGCGGTGCTGGCTTCCCAACTTATGTAAAAGCAGATACCCGTAAAGCCATTGAGTTTTTAATTGTTAATGCTGTTGAGTGTGAGCCTTATATCACTGCTGATGACATGCTAATGCGCGAACATGCCGATGGTATAATTGCCGGTATTGAATTAATGCAGCAGCTATTAAGTCCACAGCTGACAATTATTGGTATTGAAGATAATAAACCTGATGCCATTGCTGCCATGAAACTCGCAGCACAACATAACGACAGCATCATAGTGCAAACAGTACCAACGGTTTACCCTTCTGGCGGTGAAAAACAGCTAATTAAATTGCTAACGGGCAAAGAAGTCCCTAGTGGCAGTATTCCTGCCGATATTGGTATGTTGGTGCAAAATGTCGGTACTTTGTTTGCGGTAAATCAAGCCGTACATGAAGGTAAACCTCTTATAGAGCGTGTAGTAACGGTAACCGGTAACACCATTCATAAACAAGGTAATGTGTGGGCTTTACTAGGCACTGAAATTAAACATTTATTAGACTGCCAAGGCTTTTCTCCGGTTCCACAGCAACGAGTGGTTATGGGCGGTCCAATGATGGGCTTTACCTTACCAACCGTGCGTATTGGTGTGGTTAAAACGACGAACTGTATTTTAGCGCCAGATCACCAAGAGCTTGCTGAGCCGGGTGATGAAAAAGCCTGTATTCGTTGTAGTGCCTGTGCTGATGCCTGCCCTGCTTCATTGTTACCTCAGCAATTACAATGGTTTGCTAAGTCTAAAGAATACGACAAACTCAACGAGCACAATTTATTCGATTGTATTGAATGTGGCGCCTGTGCTTATGTTTGCCCAAGCGAAATCCCCTTGGTGCAGTACTATCGTGTTGCTAAAGCTGAAATCAAAGAGCAGCAAGCAGAGCAAATCAAAGCAGAGCGAGCAAAAGAGCGTTTTGAAGCACGTAAAGAGCGCTTAGAGCGCGAACAAGAAGAGCGTCAAAACCGCCATAAACGTAAGCCGGCTGCTAAGTCAGATGGCGAAAAACAAAAAGTGGCCGATGCACTCGCGCGTGTTAAATCTAAATCTGATGATAAAGACAGTAAGTCAGCTGTCGCTGCAGCTATTGCCCGTGCGAAAGCGAAAAAGCAAGGTGCTGAGCTTGAGCCTGATAACTCTGAAGTAGCTAAAGAGCGTGCAGCGCGTAAAGAACAAGCACGTAAATACAAAGAGCAAAAAGCACTAGAGCAAGGTGAAGAAAGCGTCGATAAAGACGATAAAAAGTCTGCTGTTGCTGCCGCTATTGCCCGCGCTAAAGCGAAAAAAGCCGCACAAGCTACAGAAGAAAACGCTTCTGCTGAAACTGACGCTGCGCCAAAAGATGACAAAAAAGCTGCTGTTGCAGCTGCTATCGCTCGCGCTAAAGCGAAAAAAGCAGCGCAAGCTGCTGAAAATCAAACTGAAGCTGAAGAAGATAGCGCACCAGTAGATGACAAAAAAGCTGCTGTTGCTGCTGCAATCGCTCGTGCTAAAGCGAAAAAAGCAGCGCAAGCTGCTGAGAATCAAACTGAAGCTGAAGAAGATAGCGCGCCTGTTGATGACAAAAAAGCTGCTGTTGCCGCTGCTATCGCCCGTGCTAAAGCGAAAAAAGCAGCACAAGCTGCTGAGAATCAAACTGAAGCTGAAGAAGATAGCGCGCCAGTTGATGACAAAAAAGCTGCTGTTGCAGCTGCTATCGCCCGTGCTAAAGCCAAAAAAGCAGCTAAAGAGCAAGCGCAGAGTGACGACTCTTCACAGCAAACTAATGATTCAAGTGCTGAGGCAGATGCCCAGCCACAAGCTGACGCTCCTGAATCTAACGAAGATAAGAAAAAAGCCGCCGTTGCTGCCGCTATCGCTCGCGCCAAAGCGAAAAAAGCCGCTAAAGAGCAAGCACAGAGTGACGATTCTTCAGAGCAAATAAATGATTCAAATGATGAGGCTGATGCCAAGCCACAGGCTGACGCACCTGAATCTAACGAAGATAAGAAAAAAGCCGCTGTTGCAGCTGCCATAGCTCGAGCCAAAGCGAAAAAGGCCGCTAAAGAGCAAGCGCAGACTGACGAATCATCAGAACAACTTGATGATTCAAAACCGCAGGTTGATGAACCTGAGTCAAGCGAAGATAAGAAAAAAGCAGCGGTCGCTCGTGCCATTGCAAGAGCTAAAGCGAAAAAGTTACAACAAGAAGGAAACGATAAGTCATGAAACTAACCATGGCGAGTTCGCCGCATAATCATAGCCATAAATCATTAAGCCAATTAATGATGACAGTGATTGCTGCGTGTATTCCAGGCTTAATCGCGCAAGTTTTCTTTTTTGGTAGCGCTGTTTTAATTCAGCTTGTTCTCGCGCTAATTACAGTTAGCGCCTGTGAAGCCGCTGTATTGCTGCTTCGTAAACGCAAAGTTTGGCCAACACTCAGTGATGGTAGTGCGTGGTTAACAGGCGTATTACTGGCGTTGAGTATTCCGCCTTTAGCGCCTTGGTGGATTATCGTAATTGGCTGTATGTTTGCAATTGTTATTGTAAAGCAGCTCTATGGCGGCCTTGGCTTTAATTTATTTAACCCTGCTATGGCAGCTTATGTATTACTACTTGTATCGTTTCCGGTGCAAATGACAAGCTGGTTACCTGTTAGTGATTTACTTGCATCTCCGATAAGCTTCTCACAGCAGCTGTCTGTTATTTTCAATGGCTTTACCAGCGCTGGTTTTAGTGTTGATCAATTACGTGTAGCGATTGATGGCACAACCATGGCAACGCCGCTTGATACCGTTAAAACAGATGTCGCCCATCACCTAACGGTGGCTGAGAGCATGAGTAAGCCTCTTTTTAATGACTGGTTTGGCCTTGGTTGGGGCTGGGTTAACCTCGGCTTTTTAATCGGGGGGCTTTATTTATTAAAAGCTAAAATCATTAATTGGCATATCCCTGTTAGCTTTTTAGCCTCATTGGCCGTGTGCAGTGGTATTGGTTATATTGCAGCTCCTGGCACAGAGCCAGGCGTGGTATTTCATTTATTCAGTGGTGCAACCATGTTAGGGGCATTCTTTATTGCTACCGATCCAGTTTCTGCATCAACAACGAATAGAGGCCGTTTAATTTACGGTGCGTTAATTGGTCTACTTGTTTACTTAATTCGTACTTTCGGTGGTTATCCTGATGCTGTGGCATTTAGTGTATTGCTGTTAAATATGGCGGTACCTTTAATTGATTACTACACGAAACCACGTACTTACGGCCATGGGGTGTAATAATGATCCTTTCCTCAATGACTAAAAACGGCGCTATTCTTACAGCATTTGCGCTCATTACCACAGGCACTGTGGCCCTGACTCATAGCCTGACTGCTGAGCGTATTGAAGAGCAAGAAAAGCAACAACTTGCAGAGCAACTTCAACAAGTACTTGATGCCCATCATTATGACAATCAACTATACAAAGATTGTGTCGTGATCACCGATGAGCGCTTAGGTCCACGCCCAGAGCAAGTTATTTATCGTGCTTACAAAGACAATAAGCCTTACGCTTTAGTGATGCGCCATGTAACACCAAGTGGTTATAGTGGCGATATCAACTTATTAACTGCGGTTTTTGCCAATGGTGAAATAGCGGGTGTTCGTGTCACTAAGCACGAAGAAACACCGGGCCTTGGCGATAAAGTTGAGGTCAAAAAATCAGACTGGATCACCCTTTTCAAAGGGCAAAATGTACTGGGTGAAGATGATAGCCGCTGGGCTGTTAAAAAAGATGGTGGCCAATTTGATCAGTTTACTGGCGCAACCATTACACCGCGTGCCGTTGTCGGCTCAGTAAAACAAGCTGTGCTGTTTGCCCAAGCTGAATTTGATAACTTGTTTGCTGCGCCAAACATCTGTCAAGGAGCCAAGTAATGAGCCAAGTTAAAACTTTATTTAAAGATGGCATGTGGGCCAATAACCCTGCCCTTGTGCAGTTATTAGGCTTGTGCCCGCTACTTGCCGTTACCTCTACGATTACCAATGCATTAGGCCTAGGTTTAGCAACTTTATTGGTTCTGGTTGGTTCTAACGTCACCGTATCGATTGTGCGTAACTGGGTACCTAAAGATATTCGTATTCCTGTTTTTGTGATGATCATCGCAGGCTTTGTAACCATCGTGCAGCTAATGATGAATGCCTATACATTTGGGCTTTATCAATCACTGGGGATTTTTATTCCACTGATTGTTACCAACTGTGCCATTATCGGTCGCGCAGAAGCATTCGCATCTAAAAATACCGTGCCACTTTCAGCCTTTGACGGCCTGATGATGGGACTTGGCTTTATGTTAGTTTTAGTGGTGCTAGGGGCAATGCGAGAGCTTATTGGTCAAGGTACGCTATTTGATGGCGCCGATTTATTATTAGGCCCATGGGCTGCTGCACTTCGAATTGAAGTATTTAGTTTTGATAACCAATTTTTATTGGCAATTTTACCACCGGGTGCCTTTTTAGGGCTTGGTTTATTGATTGCTGCAAAAAATGTCATTGATACACAAATAAAATCTAAGCAAGTTGTTACTCCAGAAGCAGAAAAAGGCCCTAGAGCCCGAGTGACAAGTTTAACTTAAAGGAGAGCACGCACCGTCACTGCGTGCTTTACGCCATCATGAATAAAGAAAAACGCTATGAGATCTTATCTCGTCTACGTGAGCAGAACCCGCACCCAGAAACAGAGCTTGAATACTCAAGCCCGTTTGAATTATTAGTTGCGGTTACCTTATCAGCACAAGCAACAGATGTCGGTGTTAATAAAGCCACCCGTAAGCTATTCCCTGTTGCTAACACGCCTCAAGCGATTCTTGATTTAGGCCTTGAAGGCCTTCGCGATTACATCAAGACCATTGGTTTGTTTAATTCTAAAGCCAATAATGTCTATAAAATGTGTGAGATTCTGGTCAATCAACATAACTCAGAAGTACCAGAGAATCGTGAAGCGCTCGAAGCATTACCGGGGGTTGGCAGAAAGACCGCGAATGTAGTTTTAAACTGTGCCTTTGGCTGGCCGACAATTGCAGTTGATACGCATATTTTCCGCGTTTCTAACCGCACTAAGTTTGCCATGGGTAAAGATGTAGTTGCTGTAGAACAAAAATTAGAAAAAGTGGTACCTAAAGAGTTTAAGGTCGATGTACACCACTGGTTAATCCTGCATGGCCGCTATGTGTGTACTGCTCGTAAACCTAAATGCGGCAGTTGTATTATCGAAGACTTGTGTGAGTTTAAAGAAAAGACTGAGTAGTTAAAGTCTACTCTAAGACAAACAATTTTAAGGTGATGCTGCTCACCTTTTCTATCACACCATAAGCTCATTTTGCTTATTGTGCCAAACACTAGGTTTGGCACAATGTTCCTAGCCATTATCGTGGGTTTTGGCTTACCTGCTTTTTAATAAATTCTCGCGTATCTCTTAACAGTGCCACTCTTGCTGGTTCGTGGACATACATCATGTGACCGCCGTGATAATAGTGATAATCAATTTTATCAGCGTATATACCGTGTCTATTTAAGGTGTATTCAGCATCAAAAAATGGCGTAACAATATCGTAATAACCAGAGGCGACCATCACTTTCATTTGCGGATTGCTGCGAAGCACATAAGATAAATCTGGCGCTGTATTAACGTATCTTGGCTCCCAGCCTTGTCCATCAGGAGCAGTGCGCCAGCGCCAGTTATCTGATAACTCAGGATCGCCAGGGTTTAAGTATTTTCTTTTCCACTGTACGTTTAAATCTGCGCGCATATATTTCATCAGTGCCGCTTTATATGCTGGCCCTATCACTTTTGACGCATCTTGCTTAGGAGCTGCTGTTAAATCGTCTCGTTCATCAAGCTTATAACGTCCATCAAGAAAGCCTACTGCGACGCCCTCATCACGCAATAACTCTTTTGCAAATCTAAAGGCGTTAATGCGTAAATCAACCTGCTCAATATATTGTTTGCTTAGCCCTGTATAACGGTGAAGGCCGTCAACAATTCGCTTTCTGTCAGCTTTACTAAGCACATTACCCTTAAATAAGGCTGGTAGTAATTCATCAACTGCAAATTGTCGGCTTGCATCTATAAATGCTTCAAAATCTCCAGATGTATCTACTTTTTTATGATACCAAGCGGTTGCAGCAAGTGTGGGTATGTAAGTGATATAAGAAATAATGTTGTCATCAACATAAGGGCTTGAACCTTGATAGTCTAAAGCTTGTGACACAAAAATAATGCCATTTACATTAATCAGGTGTTTATCCATCAGTACTTTAGAAACCGCTGCTGCTCGAGTTGTCCCATAGCTCTCTCCCAATAAAAATACTGGTGCATTCCAGCGATTTTCTTTTGTTAGCCACTGGGCAATAAAATCAGCGATAGAGGCTGCATCTTGATTTAAGCCCCAAAAGGCTTTGCTGTCAGTGTTGCCTAAGGCACGCGAGTAACCTGTACCAACAGGGTCCACAAACACCATATCAGTTACATCAAGTATCGTCTCAGGCGCATCTTTTAATTCGTAAGGAGCCATTCCTGGATGTGCAGCATCGCTTGGTACAACAACTCGTTTAGGACCATAGGCGCCCATATGTAACCAATTAGATGATGAGCCTGGGCCACCATTCCAGATAAATGTGACTGGTCTGTTTTTGTTATCGCTTGCAGCTATGTAATCAAACGAAAAAATAGCAGCAGTTGGCTCTTCGTTTTTGTTTAATAAATAGGTTTCACCGGCTACAGCTTTGTATTTCATCCTTTTGTCATTAAAAGTACCTTTATGCTGGGTCACAAATTTAGTGGCTTCGGGTATCGGCTTCTTACTGTTGTTTGAATTTGAGACTTCATCTGCATTAACTGCGTTTGTACAAAACGCAAACAATGTAGAGATGACTAAAGTTTTGAAATTGGCAACATACGCCATGTTTTATTCTCCCTCGGAGGCTTAGCTTTATCGGGCTTGATAATAGAGCGTTGCTATTTATGTCTTGAATGCTTTGCCAGCCTATTTTTCAAGTTTTATGTTATTCACCTATTACCTTTACAGTAAGAAGGTGTAATTTCAACTGTCTGCGACAAAGGTGTTGTAGTACTCTATCCTATTGCAAAATAGCAAGGTCCTGATTATATCTCCAAATCATAAGCTTAATTATTAATTTAACAGCATAGTCTTTACGCTTTATCTCAATCTTGCTGTGCAAGTAATCGAAATAACTTATAATCCATGTTTAATAATTTTAATGCGCAGCCTTTCTGCGCTATTAGAATTGTGCGAATTTAAAGACAAAAAAGAGGATGCTTAAATGCGCTTATTACACACAATGCTTCGCGTTGCTGATTTAGATAAATCAATTGAATTTTATACGCAGGTATTAGGTATGAAAGAGCTGCGCCGTGCAGACAACGAAGAGTACCGCTACACCCTTGCTTTTGTCGGTTATGGTGACGAAAAAGATTCGACCGTGCTTGAGCTTACTTATAACTGGGATACTGACAGCTATGATTTGGGTAATGCATACGGTCATATTGCTATCGAGTTTGATGATATTTATAAAGCCTGCGAAGACATTAAAGCTGCTGGCGGTAATGTGAGTCGTGAGCCGGGTCCTGTAAAAGGCGGCACAACTGAAATAGCATTTGTTAAAGACCCAGATGGTTATGCGATTGAGTTAATTCAGAAAAAAGATAACAACACTTTTTGATTTATACTGGCTATTTCAGCGATTGCTGAGATAGCCACTTTGCGAGTGCTTTTTCAAGTTCAGAAAAATTAATTGGCTTTGCAATATGGTCACTGATACCAATTTTTGCGCTTGTTTCGATGTCGTCTTTCATAGCATTAGCACTAACCGCAATAATCGGCGTATCAAAATCTGGCCTTGCAAGTAAGTTTTCACTGGCAGTCAATCCATCCATCACTGGCATTTGAATATCCATTAAAATCAGTGCGTAATCTTGTGTTAGGGTTTTCTCACAGGCAATTTGTCCATTTTCTGCCAGTTCATAATTTAGACCTAATTGAGTTAAATACTTAGTGATTACAATTTGGTTAATCGGGTTATCTTCGGCAATTAATATTGGCTTATCGACGGCTTTAAAATCGAACTGAGTGTCTTCATCTGATTGGTGTACTTTTGCGCTAGCGTCCTGTGGGTTTAGTGATTTAAAATTAACATTAATGGTAAACTCGGTACCTTTTCCAAACTCACTGTCGATAGCAATAGTGCCTCCCATCAAATCAATCATCCCCTTACTGATGGCAAGCCCAAGACCGGTCCCTCCATATTCACGAGTGGTGCTACTTTGCGCTTGAACAAAGGGATTAAACAGGGCCGTTATTTTATCTTCAGCGATACCTATGCCTGTATCTTTTACCGATAACACGACGGCTGTCTGGTGTTCATCTCGGCTTTGCAGAGTAAGCGAAAGAATGATCTCTCCTTGATTGGTAAACTTAACGGCGTTAGAGAGCAAGTTAATCAGCACTTGTTTAACACGTATTTCATCACATTCTACATTCAGCGATTGTAATGAGGAGACCTCAAGCCGGCAGCCAACCCCTTTAGCATCACAACTCGGTTTAAATAGTAAGATTAGGTCATGGCAAAGCGCGACTAAATCACATTGTCGCGACTCGAGCTCTATTTTATTGGCCTCTATTTTTGAAAAGTCGAGAATATCGTTAATCACGGTTAATAACACATCACTACAGTTATTAATTTGCCTTACAAACTCTGCTTGCTCTTGTGTTAGCGTGCTTTTATTGAGTAGCTGCAAAAAGCCCACAATACCATTCATTGGAGTGCGTATTTCATGGCTCATATTGGCTAAGAATTGGCTCTTAACTTGCTCAGAGCGCTCAGCGCGAAGTTTTTCTAATTGCAATGAAGTAATTTGTATATCAATGGTATCAGCCATGCTGCTAAGGGAATCTGCAATATCTTTAAACTCTTGATAATGAAAATCGTCGGTATCTTGTTTGTAATTACCTAATGCATATTCTCGGCTAAGTGCAGTAATACGATTTAGTGGGTTATGAAGACGGGCCGTCAACCAACGCACTGAGATAAATGAAATAATAGAGAGTCCTACAATTAACAACCCTGCCAATATAGCCGTTTGCTTTACAGCGCTGGTGTAGGTGGTTTTTGCTTCATTAATTTGGAATTGTAAACTGGTTGGCTTACCTGCAAAAAAAACATTACTGATTGAGGCCTGCCCCATTAATTTGCCGTTATCGCCAGCATCGCCCACGCTATATAGAATGTTATCTTGTGCTGTAATTTGTACCTGCTTACCCGCTTGATATACCGGTTGCTCATTGTGTATTGCAAGCCACTTTAACGCCTCTGATAAAGGCACAAAAGACACTAACACGCCCGTTTTAATTATTGGCTCACTGAGAGAATCTTGCTCATGTAGCAATGTAGATGTAATTGCCAGTAAAGCATTTTGTTTTGCCTGTAAAGGTGCGAGTAGCTCAGTAACTTGCGGATTATCAATAATTTGAATTGTGTTTTGCTCTGTTGATGTTTGAGCGCTGTCGAGAATGCTTTTAGTGAGTTTAAAATTCAAATTTAAAGAGGTGATGGGATACCCTTCAACTATAAACCCTTGATTATCAATTACTATCGATGCTTTTATCTGTGGATTTTGGGCAACAAACTCTTGTAGCTGCACAAGCGCGAACTGTGAGTACACCACTTTATTTGGCAGCTCAGTTATCGCCTTAGTGCTACTAAGTAATTGGCTATTTTTCTCAAGCTTAAATAAGAGTTGTTCAAGACTGGCTGCATTATTTCTAGCTTGCCATTGCAAACTCGTATTTGCTTGGTCAATTGAGCTTAAATAGAAACGCCCAATCATCAAACCTGCAAGGATCAGTAGGGGAATAATGACCAGTAGTAATACACTGATAAATAAGGCGCGGCTAAAGCGTGGACTACTCATTCATCCCCTTCATTGGCAATCGAACGCTCTGCCAACCCTTGCATAAAAAGCCCCGCTTGCTCAGCAGTTAAGGCACCACTGCCATAGCGAATAAATCCTTTATTTAATACTTCCCATACGATGATCATAGATGCGGTAGAGGGCATAGGTTTTGTGAATTGTATAGCATCAATTAAGGTTGATAACTCAGTGCCTTGTTGTGCTTTTAGGTTATTTAAAACCTCAGTGTTAACTGGGATATCTTGAAGTTTTTGCCAAACGAGTGTTTGGAATTTTTCCGCTTGAACCAATTTAGCAAATTTGATCAAGCTCTCTTTATTTGCACCATTTAAAGCATGGTTTGGAAATGCCAGCACAAAGGTTGAGTAGTAAGGCTGCATATACTCACCATTGAGTTTCGGTAATTGTTGTATTCCTAAATTATTACCCAATGCCTCTTCATACGTTTTTAATGCCCATGCACCATCAATGGTGAAAGCGGCTTGCTGCGCTTTAAATGCATTATTTGAGCAAGTGTAATCGCACTGCCTATCAACCAGGTTTTGTTTATTTAAATCCCAAACAAATTTGAGAGCCGATTGCATTGCTGGTGTATTAAGCTGAACATGGTTATCTACAATTAGGTCGCCATTAAAAGCCGATAAGAACGGGATAAACCAATACATTTCCATAAAACTCCATGTAACGAGTTTCACTTTTTCAGGCAATGATGATTGAATTCGGTATATATCCTGCCAATTTTCTATTGGCTCTTTAACAAACTGCTTATTATAAAAAAGTAATAGGTGATTGCCTTGAATGATGGGTATACCTAAGAGCTTGTTGTTTAGCTTTGCAGTTTCTAAGGTTCGCTTGTCTGTGGTATCAGCTATGAGTGAGTCTGGAATAGTGCTGTAGTTGGCATATTTATCAAGGCCTAAGTGATCAGCGGGTACAATAACAACGTCTGTTGAGGTGCTGGAACTAGTATTTTGTACCAACCTTACCTTTAGCGCCTTTTGGTCAACCAATACAGAGTTAACCGTCAAACCGCTTTGCTCTGCAAACTCACTAAGCAATTGGTTAAAATGTTCATGCTTCATGGTATGGGCTAGGTTTATCGTTGCTGCATAGCCATCAAACGTAACTAATAGCACCGCCAGCCAAAATACTCGCCACACGCTAATGTCTACTCAAAATGAATTAAAATTACTTTTTAGTTAAGCACATATGCCCTAAATTGCCCAGCCTAATCAAGGGTTTTCTTAAACCTAAATGCAGCCACAGCCAAGCCCAAAATTGTAAAGGCTAACAGCCAAAGTAAATCACTGCTCATGCTTATTAGATTGACATCTTTTAGCACGATTCCACGTATTAACCTTAGGTAATGCGTTGCGGGTAAGCACTCAGCAAGCCATTGCGCTGCCTTTGGCATGCCTTCATAAGGAAATACAAAACCTGATAATAATATCGAGGGTAACAGAATGAAAATTGTCATTTGCATTGCTTGAAGCTGATTTTTAGCGATGGTTGAAAGCACTAAGCCAAGCACTAAACTGGCACATATAAACGCAAAGGTTGCGACAACCAATGCGACTAAACCACCTACAAAAGGAATATGAAACAAGAGCTTACCCATACCTAGTATAATAAATAACTGAATAAAACCAATGAAGATATAAGGCACCACTTTACCAATCATTAATTCAAGTGAGCTTAACGGTAAGGTGATTAAGAGCTCCATATTACCTCGCTCTTGCTCTTTAACAATGGCTGCAGAGGTAAACATAATCATCGTCATAGTTAAAATAACAGCAGCTAAACCTGGCACAATATTCACTGCAGAGCGTTGCTCTGGGTTATAAAATAAGGTCGTCTCAAAGATAGGGTAAGTTCGATTCGCAGGTTTATCGAGAAGCTCTGCAAGCGGCATATTACGCAGCGATTTTATGCTCGAAGCGACCATTGTATCGGAGCCATCAACTAACCAATGCGCAATTGGCCTGACTAACGACTCATTACTGCCATCAGGCAAACCAAAACCCACTGTTGGGTGCTGGGCAAGTCGGTTTGCCACATCGTGGGGTATAAACAGCACAGCCCGCACTTTCGCGCTCGCGATTGCTGTTTGTGCCTGTTCAATACTGTCGTAATAATCCGTCACTTTAACCACATTTGTCGCCGATACTGTTTGTACTAAAATGCGACTGAGCGCAGTTTGACTATGATCGACCACTGCAACAGGGATATCTTTAACGTTGGTGTTAATAGCGTAACCAAATAGAATCAGTTGGATAAGGGGGATCATCACCACCATCGCAAAGGTCATTCTATCGCGGCGTAATTGTAATAATTCTTTGTTTACAATTGCTTTTATCCGGCTTAATGAAGTCATAATACTCATTGTCTGCCCTGCCCTGTGCAGGTGACAAACACGTCTTCAAGGCTTGGGCGCACACTACTTACTTGCCACGTATCCTGACAAAATGATTGCTGTTTTATGAACTCAACGGGGTCTTGAAGATCTTTTTTTACTAATACTCGCAGTTGTGTACCTAATTGAGTGGCTGAGATAACATGGTCGATTGTTGCGAGCTGTTTTTTTAATTCTCTGGTTTGCGCCCCTGCGATTTCTACAACATGAGCGTGCATGTCTGTCATTAATTGCTTTGGAGAGCCATCCGCGCGTTTAATACCAGATTCTAAAATGGCTAAACGATGACAACGCTCAGCTTCATCCATGTAATGGGTGGTGACTAATACCGTGGTACCGGCATTACTTAAATCAAACAGTGTTTCCCAAAAATCACGGCGATTTTGTGGATCGACTGCCGATGTTGGTTCATCAAGAAATAAAATTTTCGGTTTATTAATCACTGCAGCAGCCAATGCTAAGCGCTGCCGTTGGCCCCCACTCATACTTCCGGCCATTTGATCTACTCTTTGATCAAGACCATAGGTATGGAGCAATTCGTCAATTCTTTGTTGTTTTTGTTGCTTTTTAAACGGGTAAAGCGCCGCCATGAACTTTAGGTTTTCAAGCACGGTCAGGTCACTATAAAGTGAAAACTTTTGTGTCATATAACCAAGTTGCGTTCTGAGCTTTTCAGCATCTTTTGGCAGACTCAAGCCAAGCACATTGATATCACCAGAGGTTGGCTTCAATAAACCCGTAAGCATACGGATTGCAGTCGTTTTACCACAGCCGTTAGGGCCCAAAAAACCATAAATTTGCCCTTGCTCAACGTCTAGATCAAGGTTATCAATCGCTTTTAAATCGCCAAATTGTTTTACCAAACCTTTGGCATGGATCACCGATTCAGTCATGGCATAATCACTTGAGCAGGTACGCCTGTCGGTAAATTATTTTCACTTACCGGTAGTGTTACCTCAGCAAGGTACATTAATCTCGCACGCTCTTCCTGATTAAGGGCATAAAAAGGCGTGAACGCAGGCTCTGAGGCAATCCAGGTCAGTTCACCCTGAATATCTTTATCTATGCCATCGACACGAACTGTAAGTGTCATGCCCTGATTGAGCTTGGCACGATATGGTTCAGGGATATATACGCGCGCATAAGGTGCGCTGTTTGCTTGAATAATAACGACAGGGCTGCCTTTAGTAACTCGCTCACCTACGTGCCAAGGTAAGTTATCGACCCTGCCAGCACGCATCGCTTTAATTGTCAGATCTGAGAGGTATTTTTGCTGTACTTTTAGTTCTGCTTCTGCCGCCTGAACTTGCGCTTTCGCACTATTAATATCTTCAACGCGAGAACCATTTGTTAATTCATTTAAGTTCTGCTTTGCTGATTCTAAATTAGCGAATGTCTCATCGCGTGCAGCGGTTGCACTGTCTAAGGTTTCTTGGCTTGCGAGTTTATCTTTAACTAAGGTTTTTGCACGGTGAAAATTAGCTTCGCTTTGCGTATATGCAGCATTAGCTGCTGCTACTTTGGCTGATGCACCAGCAACTTCTTCGGGGCGAGCACCATTCAAGGTTTTTTCAAGAAATGCAGTGGCTTGAGCTAGTTGAGCTTGTGCTTTAGCAACAATCGCTTGTTGTAGTTCGGCATCGAACTTTGCAATCACCTGCCCTTTTTCGACCAACTGGCCTGCTGAAACGGGTAAATCGATCAGTATTTCGTTAGTCGTTGCAGGATGGATCACACGCTCACGCTCAAGCGTTCCTAGCGCTACTCCCTCATTTGAGTCTGAGCAAGCAGTAATGACTAAAGAAATTAGAATGAGTACAACACGTTTAGCTAACATTTTAATTTCCTTATGGTTAGCTGATGAGTTGCTAGATACTATAAAGTATTAAAATGATCTGTAAAAGTGATCTATAGGAATTAAAGTTTTAGAAATATATGGAGTCTATATCGTAAAGATATATGGAGAATAAGGAATCTTAAGTTGAAAAATCTTAGTTATATTTGAAATGATATTTAAAAGATAGTCTTTCCAACACATTACTTACTTAAAGTAAGTGGCGTCCCCAAGGGGATTCGAACCCCTGTTACCGCCGTGAAAGGGCGGTGTCCTAGGCCTCTAGACGATGGGGACGCAGAAAACTGCAACCCTAGGACAAACACTATGCAAATCTGGTGGAGCTATGCGGGATCGAACCGCAGACCTCTTCGCTGCCAGCGAAGCGCTCTCCCAGCTGAGCTATAGCCCCGACTTGCATACACACCGCCAATTAATGTTGGTTGTGTATCGCTGAGTGCGGGGCGCATTCTATGCAGCCCCCCAAATAAAGTCAACAGTTTTTTATCTAAGTTTATTTAAATGATTTAAATTTCAACAAGCTGACTAAATATCAATCCGTTGCGGAGGTATTTTATACAAAGCGCTATCAAATTAGCTATTTTGGGCTAATTGCATTGTTGATTTGTTATCAAAGACTCTCTGCTTTTGAGTTTACTCTCTAAAAAAAGGGTATACATTTATATGCAAAATAAAGTTCGTTATTTAAAGCTTTAAATAAAACGACTTTCCCCTCCCCTGCTTTGTTTTTAATAGTGCTAACTAGAGTGCAATTAACTAATGCAAATTTATCGATATGAAAAAACTGTTTTAAAAATTTACTGTATTCATATCATTTGGAATGATTTACCTAGGTCATAAAGCTATAGATCCAAGTCTAAATATAAGCTTATGAATATAAATTGCATATTTGTTCGCCAAAAAATGCTTAAATGCCATGTCATTGTTTATAAAAGCTGCATCTAACACATTTTTACTCATTCAAGTGTTGACACATTTACAACTCTATCTATAATAGCGCCCCACAACAACGCAGCAATGAGTTGTTTTAGATATGGGTCGTTAGCTCAGTTGGGAGAGCATCGCCCTTACAAGGC
>NZ_LJSO01000021.1:0-45077 GCF_001399985.1 Pseudoalteromonas sp. P1-8 | reverse complement strand
AGACTTCGGCACTAAAGTACCTCCTACATCGTAGGCGTCACGCTTGCTTGGCGCGCCTCAAACACGGCACTGCTGTTAATATTTCGCGCGAAATAAATTTCACGCCTACAATATCTCGCATCTCGCACCTCGCATCTCTTGTCTCGTAGGAAGGGCTTTAGCCGTGAATAGGTCAAATCTTTTCGGCGTTAAAACGCCTCCTACATCGTAGGCGTCACGCTTGCTTGGCGCGTCTTACATTCAACACCTATCTGAAGGGGGAATGTATTGCGATCAAACAACACAGTTCGGCTCAAAACTGACAACTGAAAGCTGACGGCTTTTTGAATTGAAAACAGGTGTTAAAGATAAATCTTGGAATTTAAAATAGAAAAACTTTTAGAAAAATATATAGATTTACAAAAGGGGGAGAAGTGGGGCGACTGATGGGGCCCCACGACAACCGGAATCACAATCCGGGGCTCTACCAACTGAGCTACAGCCGCCACTGAGATACACCTCGTTTGGTGTGGCGCGCATATTACATAATTAAGGTTGGCTTGTGAAGCCCTAAATTGAAAAAAGTAGAAAAAACTTATTCACCTCAGAAAATTCAGAAAACCATCACTGGTCAGCTCGCGTTCAGTTTCGCAGATTAGACTTGCGGTTTTTGTAATTGAGCAAATACTCATTTCGTAGTTTTACGCGTAATTTAATGATTTTTTAACCAAAGATCATATATAATTTGTACAGCGTGATGCTACAAATGAACTTCAGGAGAGAACATGGATACAATAATGAACTGGATCAACGAGAATTCAGGTTTAATCATACATTACGCCGTACAGGCGGTTCTAGCGCTAATCATTTTCTTCATCGGTGGTCGCATCGCTAAATTCTGCGAAGGCTTAACTGAAAAAGCATTTGATAAAAAGAAAGTCGATAAAGCTGTAGGTTCATTTGTTGCTAGTATTGTCTATGCAATTGTATTTGCTGCAACAATCTTAATGGCACTATCTCAATTAGGTATTGAAACTACTTCATTCATTGCTATTTTAGGTGCGGCTGGTTTAGCAGTAGGTTTAGCATTACAAGGTTCATTATCTAACTTTGCATCAGGTGTTTTAATCATCTTACTTCGTCCTTTCAAATCAGGTGACTATGTAGAAGCAGGTGGTAAAGCGGGTACAGTTAAGAAAATCGAAATTTTCTCTACAGAATTACGTACACCAGACAACAAAGTAATTATCATGCCTAACTCATCAATTATGGGCAGCCCAATTACAAATTTCTCTCGTGAATCAACTCGTCGTATCGATTTAGTAATCGGTGTTGGTTACGATGCAGATCTTAAAGAAGCAAAAGCAGTTCTTAAATCAGTTTTAGATAAAGAAGAGCGCTTACTAAAAGACCCAGCATACACAGTAGCGGTATCTGAGCTTGCAGATTCAAGCGTAAACTTTGTAGTTCGCCCTTGGGTTAACTCTGCTGATTATTGGCCAACGTATTTCGATTTAATGGAAAACATTAAGATCGCATTAGACGATGCCAACATCACAATCCCATTCCCGCAAATGGATGTTCATTTGCACAAAGAAGACTAATTAAGTCTAACGTACAAGTAGTAAAGGTTATTTTTTAATGAAATTAAAAGCATTATCAATTCTAGTTGCAGCAAGCGCTGCAACTAGCGCATTCGCAGCAGATGAAACCAAGACTTGGGATGTAACCAGTGAACTAGGTGCCATTATTACAAGTGGTAACACTGAAACAACAACACTTAAAGGTGGTGTTAAGGTTTTACATAACTTAGAAAACTGGAATAACGAGTACAAGTTAGACGGCATCTACAAAGAAGATGAGATCGAAAACGACCAAGGTGTAAAAGAAACACAGCGTACCAACGAAAAGTACTCAATCTCTGCACAAGGTAACTACAAGTTAAACGAAAAGCACTCACACTTATTCATCTACGGCTCGCACGTATCTGATTACTTTGGTGCATACCGTAACGAATCAGTTATCTCTGCGGGTTATGGTTTACGCATAATTGACCGTTCTGATATGTGGCTAAACGCAGAAATTGGTCCGGGTTATAAGTATTTCCAATATCCTGATGACAGCACTGAAGTTGATGACAACGGCAACTCACTTGCCGGTGAGCGCGAAGGTGAAGTAATCGCACTAGGTAAAGTAGATTATAACTGGCAGATTTCAGACAGCGCACGTTTTACTCAATTAGTATCAGTTGAATATGGTGATACCAATACTAAAACGCGTTCAGAGTCTGCAATTCTTGCCAAAATCAACGGCTCACTACAAATGAAAGTAGCTTACAACATCACTCACAACTCAGATGTTGCTGATGATAAAGAAAACACAGATACAGAAACGTCACTAACGCTAGTTTACAGTTTTTAACTAAATAAATCGTTTTGTTGACAATTTAATGACAAAAAGGGACGAAAGTCCCTTTTTTATTTCCTTGAGTTTCAGGTAGAATACACAATCTTTTTGACTGTAGAACTATGGATATCCCTACTTGTGATGTTATTTAAAAGATTATTCCTTACTTTTTTGTTTCTAACCACTTCATCGGTATTGGCATTTACTCCTACTGCAGCTCAAATTGAGCAATTCAAAAAGCTTCCAAAGGCTCAACAAGAAGCGCTTGCAAGGCAGTATGGTGTTGACCTATCAACTATCACTGGTAAAACAACTAGTGAAGAACCTCTTGAAGTTGAATCTACAATCCAACCGCGACTCGAGAAAGAGGAAGAGCAACTAACAGATGAAGAGCGTTTCGCCCCTAAAGAAAGTGAAGTAGAGCCTTTCGGTTATGATATCTTCGCCGGTGAGCCTACTTCATTTATGCCTACCGAGAATGCGGCTGTTCCTGATACCTATTTAATAGGTCGTGGTGATGAGTTAAATATTAACTTTTACGGTAAAGAAAGTGAAAGTTACGATTTAACTGTAGATCGTGAAGGCCGTATTAATATACCGAACTTAAGCCCTGTGCAGGTGGCTGGTTTAACTTTTATGGAAGTCAAAGAGCTCATTAAAGCTAAAGTTGAACAAGAAGTGATCGGTGTTAAAGCGTTTGTGTCTGTTGGTAGGCTACGTAGTATTCGTATCTTGGTTTTAGGTGAAGCGTATAAGCCCGGCAGCTATAGCGTTTCTTCTCTTGCGACAGTTTCACATGCACTTTTCGTAAGTGGTGGGGTATCAGATATTGCCTCTTTACGAAATATTCAAATAAAACGCGCTGGTAAAGTTGTCGCAAATTTTGACTTGTACGATCTACTAATCAATGGTGATAGCAGCAACGATATCATCTTAAAGCCGGGTGATGTTGTGTTTATCCCATCAGTTGGTTCTCAAGTCGCTGTTGAAGGCTTAGTAAAACGTCCTGCTATTTTTGAGCTAAAAAAAGGTGAAACAGCGGCACAGTTATTAAAAATGGCGGGTGGTTTAAAACCGCAAGCTTACGCTAAAAAAGCAATTGTTGAACGCTTCAATAACAATAATATGAAAGAAGTGTTATCAGTGGACTTTAGCGGTAATCAAATTAATTATATTCCTCGTGATGGCGACCGTATTCGTTTTAATCCTGTAAGCTTTCAATATCAAAACAGTATCAGCTTAATCGGTGCTGTAGCTCGCCCTGGCCATTATCAGTGGTTTGAAGGTAAGCATATTTCTGACGTTTTAACTTCAGTGCGTGGTGATTTACTGCCTCAAGCTGATTTGGGTTATGGCTTACTCGTGCGAGAAATTAACATTGCGGGCGATATTGAAGTGTTTCAATTTGATATTGCACAAGCGATAGTTAAAGCTGCTGAGCATGACTTAGAGCTAAAAGCTAACGATAAGTTATTTGTGTTTAGTCGTTACCAGGAAAAGCAGGCAGAAGAAGCTGCACTTGCTAATATGGCTTTAACTGTTGAGCAGCAACAACAACAGATTAAAGTTAAGCAATGGCATGAGTATCAAAGAAAAGAGTTTGAAAGGTACGTAGGTGTTTTAAAGCCAGAAGATCCATTCAAAGAAGAAGAGAAAGAGCTTAGCATTGCTGAGATTTCAAAAAGAAAAGCAAAAGAAGAAGAGCAAGAGCTTAAGCCTGAAGATTACGCTGCATTTAGCCGATACACTTTGTTAAAGCCTATTATTGCTAAATTAAAGCAACAAGCTTCTGTGCAAAAGGCTATGCAACTAGTTGAAATCAACGGTCATGTTACATATCCAGGTATTTATCCATTAACTGTAGGTAGTGAAGTCAATGAGCTTATTGCGGCAGCAGGAGGCTTATTGGAGTCTGCTTACACTGAGCAAGCTGAAATAACCCGTGTTGTTGCAGGTGAAGGCTCTAAAGTTGAGCATGTTAAGTTTAATTTAGCTCAGGCTATGGTTGGTAAAACTTCGGAAAACAAAGTCCTGAGAAGCAAAGATAGCATTAATATTTTCTCAATTCCTAATTGGCAAGAAAATGTAAAAGTTGAGCTCAAAGGTGAAGTTAAATTCCCAGGTATCTATACCATTCGTCGTGGAGAAACATTAACTAACTTATTAGAACGAGCAGGTGGCTTCTCTGAGTTTGCAGAGCCAGATGCTGCCATTTTTACACGTGAGTCAATTCGTCAACAAGAGCAAAAGCAATTAGCTAAACTAGCAGAGGATTTACGAAGAGATATTGCAACGAAAAGCTTTGAAAAATCAGTTAGTAGCACGCGACTTTCTTATGATGAAATGAATAAGCTACTACTTGATTTGGCAAATGTTGAAGCCGTAGGTCGTTTAGTCATTGACTTACCCCTCATTGCAGAGGATAAACAAAATCTAGTGCTACAAAACGGTGATACGCTTTATGTTCCGAGTATACGAGACTCAATCAGTGTAATTGGTGAAGTAAATTACACCACGTCACATTTATATAAGCCTGGAGTGAGTGTCGATCAATATATTGACCTAAGTGGTGGTCTAAAAGAGCGTGCAGACGAAGACAGAATTTACATCATAAAAGCTAATGGTTCTGTAACCATACCAAATACGGGTACCTGGTTCGCTGTGAATGACTCTAAGTTATTAGAGGCTGGCGATACGATTGTTGTACCTATGAACTCTGACTACATGGATAACTTAACACTGTGGAGCACAGCAACACAGATTGTTTATCAGTTAGGTGTAGCGTTAGCTGCAATTAGTAGTATCTAAGGACAGTAGGTTTAGTCGCTTAGTTTAATTTAGC
Source organism: Pseudoalteromonas sp. P1-8 (assembly GCF_001399985.1). NCBI lineage: Bacteria > Pseudomonadati > Pseudomonadota > Gammaproteobacteria > Alteromonadales > Pseudoalteromonadaceae > Pseudoalteromonas > Pseudoalteromonas sp. P1-8. The sequence continues at coordinate 39,850 of NZ_LJSO01000021.1, read as the reverse complement.
AGATCCAATTGAGATAAATATGAAAGAAAATTTTGCGTCTGATAATCACAATCGAATAGATGGTGAAATAGATTTATATGATTTGTTCTTGGTTATAATGAACGGGAAGTGGCTAATAATAGCGATAACTTTTATTTTGTCATTTTTATCAATTGTTTATGCTATTTATCAACCGAATATATACCGCTCTGAGGCACTTTTGGCACCAGCTGAACAACAGCAGTCAAACGGCTTAAGTGCCCTAGCAGGTCAGTTTGGTGGGCTAGCTAGTTTGGCTGGCGTTAACTTGGGGGATTCGGGCTCCAATAATACTGATCTGGCTTTAGCTATACTTAAGTCACGAAAGTTCATTTCTGAGTTTATAGAAAAGCACAGTATTATGCCTGATTTAATGGCGATCGAGTCGTGGAGCTCCATCGATAATACAGTTATCTATGACAAAAATATTTATGATGAAGAAGCTCGTAAATGGGTTAGGAAAGTAGACTTTCCATTTAAACCAAAGCCATCTACTCAGGAAGCTTATAAAGAATTTATAAAAATGGTCAGCGTAACAAAAGATCCAGAATCGGGCATGATCATTATTGGAGTGGAGCATTTTTCTCCATTTATTGCGCAACAGTGGGTAAATTGGTTAATAGAAGATATTAATCTTACCATGAAAAAGCGTGATGTAATTGAAGCGACTAAGAGTACTGAGTTTTTAATGGCACAAATTGAAAAAACTAATGTGGCAGATATTCGAGTCGTTTTATATAAATTAGTAGAGGAGCAGGCGAAAACGATAATGTTTGCCAATGTCAGAGAAGAGTATGTTTTCAAAACTATCGACCCAGCTCTCGTTCCCGAAGAAAAATTAAAACCTAAACGAGCTTTAATAGTTATTGTAAGTACATTTTTTGCCGGCGTAATCGGTGTTTTTATAGTTTTAATACGCTTTTATATATCAAATAATCGCCGTAAATCTTAATGATCAAAGATAAAGTTTTAGCTTAGAGGTTTTTGTGAACATATTAGTAACAGGTGGGGCTGGTTTTATTGGCTCTGCACTAGTCCGCCATATTATAAATAACACATCTGATTCAGTTATCAATGTTGATAAATTAACCTATGCAGGCAACTTGGAATCTTTGAAAGATATTGAAGAGAATGAGCGCTATTCTTTTGAATGTCATGACATATGTAATCATAAAGAGATGCAGCGTATTTTCAAAGCTTATCAGCCTGATGCTGTAATGCACTTGGCTGCTGAGAGCCATGTTGATAGATCAATTACTGGCCCGTCAGAATTCATTCAAACCAATATAATAGGCACGTATACATTGCTAGAAGTAGCAAGAGAATACATATCGACCCTTGATAAAGAGAAGAGAGATTCTTTTAAATTTCATCACATATCAACAGACGAAGTATATGGAGATCTGCCACACCCAGACGATTTTGAGGAGCCTAATTGTAAAGAAGTGCTTCCTCTTTTTACTGAAGAGACTTCGTACGCTCCAAGTAGCCCGTATTCTGCATCAAAGGCATCAAGCGATCACCTTGTTAGGGCTTGGTTAAGAACATACGGTTTACCTGTTGTAATAACTAACTGTTCAAATAACTATGGACCATACCATTTTCCTGAGAAATTAATCCCATTAGTTATTTTAAACGCTTTAGAAGGTAAGCCTTTACCTGTGTATGGGGAAGGGAACCAAATTCGAGATTGGTTGTATGTTGAAGATCACGCTCGGGCTCTATATGAAGTTGTAACAAAAGGGCAAGTTGGTGAAACATACAATATTGGTGGTCACAACGAAAAGAAAAACTTAGAAGTTGTCCAGAGTATTTGTGGAATACTGGATAACCTTGTTCCAAAAGAAAAGAAATATTCGGAACAGATTGTTTTTGTTGCAGATAGACCAGGGCATGATAAACGCTATGCTATTGATGCCTCAAAAATTCACTCGGATCTGGGATGGAAACCAGAAGAAACATTCGAAACAGGCCTTTTAAAAACGGTTAAGTGGTACCTAAATAATCAGTCTTGGTGTAAGAGTGTTCAAGATGGTTCTTATAAGCGGGAGCGCCTTGGTCAATTAAAAGGGAGTATTTAATAATGAAAGGCATAATCTTAGCGGGTGGTTCAGGTACTCGACTTTACCCTATTACTATGGGCGTATCAAAGCAGTTACTACCAATATACGATAAACCAATGGTTTATTACCCTTTATCAGTTTTAATGTTAGCAGGGATACGTGAAATTCTCTTAATCACTACACCTGAAGATAGAGACTCATTTTATCGTTTGCTTGGGACTGGTGAGCAGTTTGGTATCAAACTTAGCTATTCTGTCCAACCCACACCTGATGGATTAGCTCAAGCATTTATATTAGGTGAGCAGTTTATCGGAAACGATGATGTATGCTTAGTATTAGGCGATAATATTTTTTATGGACAAGGTTTTTCTCCTAAACTTAAGCATGCTGTTGAGAATGCTCAAAATGGTAATGGTGCAACTGTTTTTGGTTATCAAGTTAAAGATCCTGAACGCTTTGGCGTTGTAGAGTTTGATGATGAGCAAAAGGCAATTTCAATTGAAGAAAAACCAGCAAAGCCGAAGTCTCACTATGCGGTAACAGGGTTATATTTTTATGATAACTCAGTGGTTGAAGCAGCAAAAAAAGTTGAGCCTTCGCATCGTGGTGAGCTAGAAATAACAACACTTAATGAAATGTATCTTGAAAAAAATAAACTTAACGTTGAAATCCTTGGACGTGGTTTTGCTTGGTTAGATACTGGTACTCATGAAAGCCTGTTAGAGGCAGCAAGCTTTGTTGAAACAATTGAAAAACGACAAGGTTATAAAATAGCCTGTTTAGAGGAGATAGCTTTTAATAATGGTTGGCTTTCTGCTGATTGTATTAAAGAGCGTGCAAAACTATTTTCTAAGAACGGCTACGGGCAATATCTTTCAGGCTTACTAAAAGATATATGAAAACAGCAGTAAATGGGCTGAAGTGGAGTGCTCTAGAAAGACTGGGTGTTCAAGCTATTCAACTAATCGTAATGTTGTTACTTGCCCGTCTTTTAGGGCCCGATGCTTTTGGTCTAATTGGAATTCTCACTGTTTTTATTGCCATAAGCCAGGTGATATCTGATAGTGGCTTCAGCTCGGCTTTAATTAGGCTAAAAGAGCGCACAGAAATTGATTTTTCAACTGCTTTCCAATTTAACATTTTAGTTGCTTTACTTTGTTATTTAGCTTTATTTATAGGCGCAAATCAGATAGCTGTTTTCTTTGAGCAGCCAGAGCTTGAAGCTCTAATTAAAGTTTTAGGTTTATCTATAATCATCAATAGCTTTACGCTGGTTCAAAAAGCAAAATTGACGATTAAAATGGATTTCAAAACTCAGGCAAAAGCTTCTTTGTCTGCAGTGCTTTTTAGTAGCGTAATATCTATTACTTTAGCTTACTTAGACTTTGGTGTTTGGGCTTTAGTTTATCAAATACTAATAAACTCATTATTAACAATGCTGTTATTAAATCTATTTCACCCTTGGTTACCTAAAAGTTTATTTAATAAACAGTCATTTAGCTATTTATTTGGTTTCGGTTACAAATTATTGCTTGCGGCAATGCTCGATACTTTGTTTAAAAATATATATCAGCTAATCATAGGTAAACAATTTAATCCAACTCAAGTGGGTATTTTTACTCAGGCGAATCAACTTGCTAGTGTTCCTGCAATGACTTTCACCACGATAGTCCAAAGAGTTACTTATCCTATGTTAAGTAATATACAAAGTGAAATCGACAAGTTTGAGTACAGCTACAAGTTAACGCTACGAATGGCTGCTTTTGTTATTTTTCCACTGATGGCTGGGTTAGGTATCATTGCAAAGCCATTTATTAAAGTTGTTCTAGGGGATGATTGGTTACAAGCTGCAGATTTACTTACGATCTTGAGTTTCACTTTTATGTTGTATCCTATCCATGCTATTAATTTAAATTTATTGCAGGTCAAAGGTCGTTCAGATATTTTTTTAAAGCTTGAAGTTATAAAAAAAGCACTCATTGTTTTAATATTATTTATAACAATACCTTTTGGTATTAAGGCTATTTGCATAGGGATGCTTGTTCATACATATTTAGCTTTCTTCATTAACTCATATTATACAGGTCAATTTAGTAAGCTTAAAATACGTGATCAATTAAATGCACTAGCGCCTATTTGGTTAATGGTAGTGTTAAGTGCTTTATCCACATACTTTATTGTCACAAGTATCGTTTCTGTATTTCTCTTAAATAGCTACATACAGTTGTTTCTTTTATTAATAACTATGCCGCTAATATATATTGCCTCAGCAAGGGTCTTTCAACGAGATTTGTACACGCAAATTCTAAATATTATCTTACGAAGAAAGGTTTAACTTAAATGGATAAAATTACGGTAACTTCACCACTGCTCCCACCATTGAAAGAAGTAATTCCTTACTTAGAAGATATCTGGGATCGTAAATGGTTAACTAATAATGGCATTTATCATCAACAGTTAGAGAAGAAACTTTGTGAGTATTTAGGCGTACCCTATATTAGTTTATTTTCAAATGGGACACTTGCATTAATTACAGCTCTCCAATCGTTAGAATTAAAAGGCGAGGTAATAACAACACCATACACTTTTGCAGCCACCGCACATGCACTTAAGTGGAATGACTTAAAACCAGTATTTGTCGATATTGATCCAGTAACCATGAACTTGGATCCTAGTTGTATTGAAGCTGCCATAACAGATAATACATGTGCAATTTTACCTGTGCATGTTTATGGTACACCCTGTGATGAACAGGCTATTTCTGCTATAGCGAAAAAATATGAGCTTAAAGTTATTTATGATGCAGCGCATGCGTTTGGCGTAAATGAAAAAGAGCAATCAATTTTAAATTATGGAGATCTATCTATTTTGAGTTTTCATGCTACGAAAACATATTCAACAATAGAAGGTGGTGCTGTAATTTGTAAAAGCCAAGAAGAAAAAGATAAATTAGATCAATTGAAAAACTTTGGCTTTGAATCGGAGACTGTAATTAAAGCATGTGGTATGAATGCTAAATTAAATGAAATTCAAGCAGCATTTGGGTTGGCATCATTGAAAAAAGTTGATGCCGCAATTGAAAGACGCTCTGAAATTGCAGCTCTATATCAACAAAGCCTCAAAAATGTTTCTGGCCTATCGACCTTGCGAAACAATCATGAGGTCAGCCTTAATCATTCATATTTTCCAATAATTATTGATGAAGATAAATTTGGAATTGACCGAGATACACTAGCCCTAAAATTAGAAGAAAATAATATCTTTGCTAGACGCTATTTTTATCCGATTGTAAGTGAATTTGAAGTGTTCAAAAATGAATATTCAGATACGCCAATAGCTAAAGATATTTCTAATAGAGTTTTATGTTTACCAATTCATGCTGATCTTACTTTGGAACAACAGCAAAGAGTTATTGATGCGATTTTGAATAGTCGTGGAGGGAAAAAGTGAAAGTCATATTAACTTACGGAACATTCGATCTGTTTCATGTTGGACATGTAAGACTGCTTGAAAGGCTTTCAAAGCTGGGAGACAAGCTTATTGTTGGTCTTTCATCTGATGAATTTAACAAAGGTAAAGGCAAAAGTTCGTTTTTCTCATATCAAGAAAGAGCTGAAATACTTGCGTCATGTAAATTTGTCGACTTAGTAATTCCAGAACATACGTGGGAACAAAAAGAGACTGATATTAAAAAGTATAATGTAGATGTTTTTGCAATGGGAGACGATTGGGAGGGGCGTTTTGATTCTCTTAAATCATTATGTGAAGTTGTATATTTACCAAGAACTAAAAGTATCTCAACCTCTGAAATCAAAACTTTAATAGCTGAATTAAAGAAAAATGACTTGGATAAAGTTCAAAAAAGCCTAAATGATGCAATTGAAATTATTAAAAAACTGAACTACAGCGAGTAACAAATGGACTCTAAATTAAGCAGTGAAGATATTCGTAAGCAGTTATTGACTATGGCTGTTGATATTACGAAAACACTAGACGAGCATAAGATACCTTATATCCTTACATATGGAACATTGCTTGGTGCAGTCCGTCATTCAGGTTTTATCCCTTGGGATGATGACTTCGATATAGCTATTCCTGCCACTTACCAGAAAAAGGCAATTCAGGTTTTAAGCAACATATCTAAATACCATTTTCTTTCGCTTGCATCAGATGATTATTATGACTGGGTTTTAAGGGTTACTGACAAGTCGACAAAAACGACTTCAAAAGAGACTGAATGGGAAGTTTATAACCATACCATGAGTAGAGAAGACATTGGCTTGTGTGTGGATATTTACCCGTTTTACTGTTTGCCTGATAATGCTTTTAAGTTTAAAACCCATAAGTTTTTCACCAAAGTATCAAGCTGGCTAATTCGTAAATCTTTTGCAAAAAAGTCTAATTTTATCAAGAAACTTGGCTTCGCAATGCTAAGTTTACGTGCGAACGCTAGTGAGGGTAAATATTACACCGATGCTGGTCAAATTTATTATCAACCAACCTTGTTCACACAAACAGAATATATCAATTTTGAAGAATTTAAATTTCGTGCTCCTACAGAGCCTGAAAAATTTTTAGAAAGCCGCTACGGCGACTGGCAGAAATTACCTACTCAAGAAGAAATAGACAAAGCAATACACTATGAGGAAACTTTTTGGCGATGAATAGGGTGTTAGTTGTACCTAGTGGTACTGAAGTTGCGCAAGAAATTGTCAGATCTTTATCTGTTGTAAAAGGTGTTGAGCTTTTCGGTGCTAATGGTATTGATTGCTTTACAGAGATCCCACGTGCTCGTCACATTGTAGGTATTCCATTTATTGATGAGCCTGATTTTATAGATGTAATTACTAGCTTAGTTAAAGAAAATGGGATTACTCATATTTTTCCAGCACATGATTCAGCATCTTTAAAATTAACTGAGTTTGCTGACTTATTAGGCGCACAAGTGATCAGTTCAAGCTACGAAACAAATAAAGTTTGCAGATCAAAGTCTTTAACTTACAAAGCGCTAGAAAAGGTAGTCAAAGTACCAAAAACATATCATTCAAAAAATGAAGTTGAGTCATTTCCTGTTTTCGTAAAACCTAATATTGGGCAAGGAAGTGTTGGTACAAAACTTATAACGAATGAGACTGAACTTCTCGATGTCACCGAAGACGATATTCTTTGTGAGTATTTACCAGGAGAAGAGTTCACTGTTGACTGTATCAGTGATGCAGATAACCAGCTTCAATATGCTCAAGCCAGAAAGCGCAATGCTATGAGAAACGGTATTGCAACGGAAACAGAATTAGTAAATGACAATAGTTTATTTTATTCATTCGCAGAAAAAATAAACAAATCTTTAAAACTCCAGGGAGCTTGGTTTTTTCAAGTGAAAAAAGATTTGCTCGGTGAACTTTGTTTACTAGAAGTTGCAACTCGAATCGCAGGGTCAATGATCACGAGCAGAATGAACGGTATCAATTTTGCCGAAATGTCGCTTTTTATCTCAAACGGTATTCCAGTAAAAGCATTAAAAAATAATTTGGAAATTAAGCTCTTTAGAAATTTAGCATATCAGTTTGATATAAATTTAAACTTTAATGTCCTTTATACAGATTTTGATGATTGTTTAATTTTCGGTGATAAAGTTAACGATAAATTAGTGCAATTTATTTTTCAGTGTATAAATAAAAATATTGAAGTGGTTTTAATAACACGACATGCGAACGATATCCATCAAACCTTACAAAACATGAGGCTTTCCCAGCTTTTTGATCAAGTTATTCATATAACAGATGGTACACCTAAGTCTCAATTTATAACTGAAACAAATGCAATCTTTATTGATGATTCATTTGCAGAAAGGTTAGATGTAATGGAAGTATGTAACATTCCTTGCTTTTCAGTGGATATGGTTCAAGGTCTGACATGTTTAAAGAACTAACAGCCCTGCCAACAGAGCAAGAGATAAAATCATTTTGGAAGCATGTTGATAAAACATATATCAGTATAATTTGTACATGTTTCAATCAACAAGATTACATCGTCGACGCAATAAATTCATTTCTTGCTCAGAAGACTGAATATGCTTTTGAAGTAATAATTCATGATGATGCATCTACAGATAAAACATGCGATATATTAAAAGCGTATGAGCAGAGCTACCCAAGTATCGTCAAAGTTATCTATCAAACAGAAAACCAATACTCTAAGGGTAATGTTAAAGTAGAAAATATTGCATTGAGAAAAAGTTGTGGCGAATTCATCGCTTTATGTGAAGGGGATGATTTTTGGGTTGATGAGCTAAAGTTACAAAAGCAATTAGAGGGCTTACATGCATGCCCTGACTTAAAAATTTGCTTTACATCAGCTTATACATTAGCTCCTGATGGACAAGTAAATAAAACCGCTAAATATAATGAAAAAGTAAAAGTTTTTCCGTTTAGTGACATTATTAAAGGTGGTGGAGCTTTAATTCCTACTGCCAGTATTTTCATGCGAAGAAGCGTGATGGAGAGCCTACCAAGTTGGTTTGAAAGTGCCCCCGTCGGTGATATTTTTATTCAGATATGCGGTTCTAAACCAGCAGGTGCACTATATTTACCCGACACAACAGCCGTTTATCGAGTTGAGGCTGTTGGCTCATGGAGTTCTGCACAAAAATATGTACCAGAGGAAAAGGTCAAAGCGCAGGTTTCAAAATTAGTTTCCTGCTATAGTTTGCTTGCTGAAGGTAGTGATAACTATGTCGACTTTCAAATAGCTATACTAAACCTGTACGTCGCGAATGCATTAAAAGCTATTTCTCAAAAAAGATATGCACTTGCTAAGTACTTTATTAGCAAGGCTAAAGGAATTTCTCATACCTCAAAAAGAAAGCAAGTCTTAGTTGCTTTTCAGTACTGCTTGCCTTTTTTTAGATTGTTACATAATGCGGCCAAAAGTTTTAGATGAGTAATTTAAAGGTTAGATATGCTCATTAATACTAAATCAGCTTTTTTCGTTTTAACGTTATTTCTGTCACTTTACACACTAAGACTTTTAGGACCATTATCAGTTGCTGATTTTGGGGCTATGGTTTTTATATTGATATCATTATTAAAATTCAGAAGCGTGGTAATTAATGACTTTAATGTAGTTTTTTTAGTTTGGGTACTGGTATCGCTAATTTCTTCTTTAGGTCTGATTTATGAAGACTACTTCACAGTCACAGGTTTTCTGGGGACTGGTTTAAGGATACTGGTGTCAATGGCTTTACTATTATGCTTACCACTATGGTTGAAAAGTAAGGAGGAGCAGTTTCAAGCCATTGCTGCTTTGCTTTCTATCGTTATTTTTCACAGCATTGTCCAGCTTGTATTTGTTGCTCTATTTTATCTCAAGAAAGCTCCATTTTTGAATTTGGTACCACATGGCGATCAATCATCAAGACAAGAATGGCTAAATGTTTATGACTATACGTTTTACACGAGGTTTGGTGGAGTGTTTGAAGAGCCTTCATGGTATTCCTGGTTCATGGTGGCATGTATAGGTTTGATTATTTCTTTTGAAATAGTGAATAGAGTTACGATCATTACTAAAAGAAAGTGGTTACTAATATTAGCCGCTTTGTTCTTTACGTATTCAATTGCTGGGATAGCTTCAATCGTTATCCTAATAGCTTATAAGGTATTGAGTGGTAGTGTTCGGGCTAAAATTAGAAGTGTGGTATTTATTTCTGTTGCTCTTCCTGCGCTCGTACTGCTGAACCCAGACTCTGCTTTATTAAAGCGATTAATTGGTGTGTTTAGCGGCACCGATGGCTCATCAAATACGCGGATTTTTGATTCCTTCACAAAGCTAAAATTAGTACTCGAAAACAATATGACTGGGACGGGAATTGGTAACAGCATAGAGGGTATTTATCATTATGATGTAACAAACAGTTTTGCAGTTATTTCTACTCAAAACGGCTTTATTGAAGCGTTTGTATCAACAGGGTTGATAGGCGGGGCAATCTTCATGATCCCTTTCATTTATTTTTTATGCGTTAAGAAATATTGGCTATCACTTTTAACTATGACGTTGGTCTTTTTTACCACCAGTGCATTATTTATAGTTGTGATGTGGTTCTTTATGGCTCTTGCGTATTTGCTTTTTAAAGACTTAAAAATTAACCCACAATCTAATTAACTCCTAAATCGCTTAATATAGAGCAATTAGTCATGAAGAGTATTATGAAAAGAGAATTAGTAATTTCTACTGTTTCTAGTAATTTAGAAAAAACAAAAATGCTTGCCGAGCACTGCTTTAAGACAACAAATATTAGGTCAACTATCGTTTGCCAGTTATTTGAAATAGCTGAATGCTCCAAGCCGAACGAGTACACAGAGGCTTACGATATTGTGTATTCAAATGACAGAGGGTTGGCTAAAAGTAGAATGCTAGGAATTTTATCTTCAAATGCTGACCTAATCTGGATTGCTGATGACGATATTGAAGTCGTGCCAGAAGGTGCAATAGAAGCTTTCTCAGCATTAGAAAGTACAGGTAATGACTTTATAACTACGAAGTATGCTATAAATGAGGCTCAGGAGCGAAAGAGTTATTCGGGTCAAGCTTTTAATCACTCTAACCTGAGTATTATGAAAGTAAGCTCGATAGAAATAATCATCAATAAGCAAAATGTTTTAAACTTAGGAGTAGGTTTTGATACTCGATTTGGGCTTGGGGCTAAATACAAGTCTGGAGAGGAGAATATTTTTTTAGCTGATATTTTATCGGAAGGAGGAAAAGGACAGTATCTACCGATTGTAACTTCTATTCATAGAGAAGTAACATCTGGAGGTGACTTCAGTAACCCACTGACAAATATATCAAAAGGAGCAATTTTTAAGAGGGTTTTTGGCTGGTGGGGCTTACCTATTTTATTTGCTTTTTATGGCCGGAAGTTTATCAATCAAGAAATCAAAGCTTTTCAGTCATTCACCTGTGTTTTTGCATCCCTCAAAGGTTTCTTTCGGTTATAGAAGTAGGCTAACCCCATCATTTCTGTTTAGGTTGTTGGTTAATCAATTCACCTGAATTTGCATCAGAAAATGAAAAATATAGAGCTTTCCCTTTATTTAAAACATATTAATTTAGTGTATAATATGGCTCTTCGAATTTCTGCTGAATGTTGAATGTAGTCGCACTTTTTAAAAAAAATTTACATTAGGTAACAGTTTTTTTTACAAGGATATGTTTTTATGCTTTGGGGTGGTTTTCTTTTATGCGTAATAAATAGTTAAACTGAATATTAAATGTATTTTGTTTCAATTTTATTAAATAGGTAATTTCGTGTCACAAATGCTGTGGCAATGTTGATGTAGTCATCTAGCGTTGAATAAACCATAAACTGCCAATGAGGTTATTAAGCATAGAAATAGCACATGGAGTTACTTACTTAATGACTTTGACACTTTTCTCTTCTAGCTTGTTCTATAGAATATTATTAATGATTAAAAATTTAAAAAATGGAAAGCCCTTCAAGGCGCCTAAGTATGCTTATAATACAAGTGAAATATACGTCTATTGCCCAGAAGCGCAAGTCGAAGCAATTAGAAGTGTTTTATCAAATTATGAAATTAAAGTGCACTTTAACGATTACTCTCTAGTTAATCTTGATGAAAAAATCATAACTCATTATGAAAATATTCACCTTTCTGACAATCAAAGAGAGTTTTTGGTTACAGCAACTGAGCTAGGCGCATGGGTAGAGCCATTGGTTAGCTATCTTGATGAAAGGTTTGGCTATACTGAAGTTTCACTATTAAAAAGTAGTTACTTTCTACATCAAAAAGCTTTTTCAATTTTATCAACAAAACGCACTCAAAGAGCAAAAAGGTTTATTGATATATCGTCGGCTTTACTGCTACTTTTATTGACGTCTCCAATAATTTTGATCACGGCTATTTTGATAAAGCTCGAGTCTAAAGGGCCTGTTTTATATAGACAGTCTCGAACTGGGCAATATAATATCGAATTTAATGTAGTCAAATTTCGCTCTATGCGAGTTGATGCAGAAGCAGGCGGAGCACAATGGGCAAGTAAAAATGACTCTCGTGTAACAAAGGTTGGGGCTTTTATACGTAAGACCAGAATCGACGAATTGCCACAACTATTTAATGTTATAAGAGGGGATATGTCCATGGTAGGACCTAGGCCTGAACGTGAATTTTTTATCAAAGAGCTTGAACAAGAGATTCAATATTACCGTTTTCGTCATGCCGTAAAGCCTGGTTTAACAGGTCTTGCACAAGTTAGCTACCCTTATGGTGCTTCGTTGAATGATGCCATCTGGAAACACAAATACGATATTCACTACATTAAACATCATAGCACTTTTTTAGATATGAAGATCTTTTTGAAAACGATCAAAGTGGTCTTGTTTGGTTTAGGTAGATAATGAATGAAGCCTTTAGTTTCAGTTGTTATGCCGACCTACAATGCAGAGAAATATTTAGCAGAAAGCATAAACTCAGTTTTAGCCCAGACTTATAATAACTGGGAACTGCTAATAACAGATGATTGTTCGACAGATGATACAGTTGCTATTGCTAAAAAATATGCAGATTCTGATTCTAGGGTTAAGTTATCTATTCAGCCACAAAACCAAGGAGCAGGAGCAGCTAGAAATAATTCTATTATGAATGCTAAAGGGAAATATATTGCATTCTTAGATGCTGATGATCTTTGGCTACCTGAAAAGCTAGAAAAACAAGTCGCTTTTGCAACGAAGAACAACTACGCATTTACATATACAAGTTACCAAAAGTTTTCTAACGGTAAAGTTTCTACAGTTGTACATCCTCCTGAAAGCACGACATATAGCAAGTTAATGTACAGCAATGTAATTGGTTGCTTGACTGCTATGTATGATGCAGAAAAACTGGGCAAAAAATATATGCCATTAATTCGTAAGCGACAAGATATGGGATTATGGTTAGATATTCTCAAAGAAACTCCCGCAGCTTATTGCCTAAAAGAACCTCTTGCATATTACCGTGTAGGGGTTGGAATGAGCGCTAATAAAATTAAGATACTTTCATATCAATGGCGGTTTTATAGAGATGTAGCAAAGCTTAACTTTTTTAGAGCTATATTTACCTTTAGTGTTTATGCACTCAAAGGATTTAGCAAGCACCGTCAATAAAGCTGCTTTAGGAAGCTCGTTATTAGTGGGTGACATCAGGCCTGCCCAAGCAATCATTGCCAATGAAAAGCTTATTCAGCTTGATAAATCATTGCTAAAAAATGAAAAATTATAAACCTATAGATTAGTGGTTCGTTCTTGTAAAGGGTAATAACAATTTTGTAATAGACACGCTTAAATTCTCTGCGTATAATCGCCGGCTCATAAAAACCAATCCTTTAGGGTTGGTTTTAGGGAGAATGAGGATTTCAGGTGTGACTATGGAAAGTTGGTACTTACTTTTTTGTAAATCAAAACAAGAGCTAAGAGCTCAAACTAACCTTCAAAACCAAGGTTTTGAAGTATTCTTTCCTGAACATAAAATTGAGCGAATCGCAAAAGGTCGCCGATCAATTCGTACGTCTCCTCTTTTCCCTAGTTATTTATTCATAAAGCTAGACTCGCAAAACTGTAACTTTTCTGCGGTAAAAAATACCCGTGGGGTAAGTGGCTTTGTTGCTTATGGCCATAAATTTCAAATCGTACCTGAGCAGCTAATGACACAGCTTAAGTCTATAAGTGATATGAGTGAGGTAATATCAACGCTACCAAAAGCCGGTGATGTTGTTTACCTAAACACAGAGTCATTTAAAAATATTCAAGCTATTTACCAAGAGCCAGACGGTGACATGCGTAGCATTTTGTTAGTTAATTTATTGAACAAACAAGTCACCGTAAGTGTAGATAATAAAGAAATTAGTTTATAAGTCGCGGTTTAGCGCAACTTTAACGTAGGAACGGCTTTAGCCGTGAATGGGTAAAATATTCGGTGTTAAAACACCTCCTACAGTGTAAGCATTACGCTTTAACACGTTAAAAAATAAAAATAAAATCAGTACGTAGGAACTGCAACCTAGGGGCGGAAGCGTGCCCGAAGGGCAAGAAAGCAAAGAGTTTTGCTTTCAAGATGGAGCGAGAGGAGCTCTGCGACGAACTGAAACGGAAGCGTGCCCGAAGGGCTAGACAAGCAAAAGGTTTTTGCTTTCAAGGTTTTGCGAGAAGCGAGAAGCGAGAAGCGAGAAGCAGAAGTCGTAGGAACGGCTTTAGCCGTGATTGAGGAAGAATATTCGGTGTTAAAACGTCTCCTACGGTCGTAGGCGTCACGCTTGCTTGGCGCGTCTCAAACACTGCGCTGCAGCTAACATTTCGCGCGAAATAAATTTCACGCCTACATAATGGTATGCTGTGTGATGGCCTAACGCCGAACTACGTTAGCCGTGAATTAGGTAAAATGTTCGGCATTAAAACACGTCCTAGGTGTATGTTCTTTTATTTTTAACGCGATACCGCTTGCAAGCACACACAATCAATGATTTCTAATTTTGAAGAACCTAGATGTTCTCATTAACTATTTTGCAAAAAACTGTCACAAGTGAGCGTTTACTAAACACTCAGTCTTGCGAACATCTAGTTGCCATGCTTTAATTAGGCAGCAAAAAATAAACAGTTATGGTTTTATTTAAACTGGACGTTTTAAGAAAAAATTATTTGGGAAATAACAATGGCGCTTAGCTGTAAAACAATTGTGACGTCATTTGCGCTACTAGCAATGACAGGCTGTACAATCATCCCCGGCAGCCATTTCGAAGGAATCGAGTCGGGCGAACAAATTGATAATGTAGAGAAGGAACTCGAAAAGGTTAATATTCAAATCATTGACTCTTCACTAATTAATCAACAAAAGCAATCTCAAGTTAAAAACTTCACACCTTCTAGTTTAGATGGTATCGATACATCTAATTACCAATACAAATTGGGTGTAGGTGATGTACTTACGATTGGTGTTTGGGATCACCCAGAGTTAACCATTCCTGCTGCTGTGCAACGTACCGCAGAGTTTGACGGTTTCCGCGTTCAAGCAGATGGCACAATTACTTATGCATACGCACCTAATATTCAAGCTGCTGGTAAAACAGTACAACAAGTTCATAAAGAGCTTGTAAAGCGCCTAAGCCGAGTAATTGAAGAGCCACAGGTTGATGTGAAAGTGGTTGGGTTTAGAAGCCAAAAGGCTTATGTAACAGGCGAAGTAAACAAGCCAGGTGTATTACCAGTTACAGAGATCCCATTAACTTTAATCGATGCTCTAAACCAAGCCGGCGGCCTAACAGAAAGTGCTGACTGGCGCACCGTGACATTTACTCGCGGTGATAAAACAGAAATTATTAAGTTAGATGATTTTTATGCCTATGGCGATATTTCGCAAAATCGCTTATTGCAGCATGGCGATATTGTGCACGTAAGTCGTAATGATATGCAAAAAGTGTTTGTACTTGGCGATGTAAAGCGCGCTGGTACAGTGGGTGTTAATCGCTATGGTTTAAATTTAGCAGAAGCATTAAGCGATGCTGGTGGCCTAAACGAAAATACAGCCGACGCTAATGGTGTATTTGTTCTTCGCAAACGCAACTTAAACACTGATGGTGTAATTGCTGATGTATACCAACTTCATGCTAAGAATATTGCTGCATTAGTGCTTGCCGAACAATTTGAACTTGAACCGCACGACATTGTATATGTAACGTCAGCACCACTAGCGCGTTGGAATCGTGTAATTAGCTTAATATTACCGTCGTTAAGTACTTTTGAAACGGTTGATGATATTTCGCCTATTGTAAACTAGGAAAAGGTATGTTTGATTCTGTATTAGTAGTTTGTGCAGGTAATATATGCCGAAGCCCTACTGCCGAATATGTATTAAAAAGTAAGCTACAAGGTAAAAACGTTGCTGTTTCGTCAGCAGGGTTGACCGCCCTTGAGGGTAAACCTGCCGATGCACAAGCAAAGCAAATTGCCAACGCGCATAATATTGATATGAGCGAGCACCAAGGCAGACAAATAAACTCAAATTTGGTGGCAAATAATAGCGTTATTTTAGTGATGGAGCAGCGCCATGTTAACGATTTGTGCGCACGTTACCCTCAAGCTCGCGGCAAAACATTTTTACTTGGCAAATGGATAGGCGATAAAGAAATCCCTGATCCATACCGCCAAAGTCAAGAAGCCTTTGAACACGTTTACGCATTAATCGATAGCGCATGTAGCGCTTGGCAAAAGTATTTATAAGGAAAGGCTAGTAAATGAATGCTCAGCCCACTGCATTAGCAGCAAACAATAAACAAAATAGAACGACGCAAGATAAAACCAGTCAAGATATCGACCTAATGATGCTGTTAGGTGCATTAATCGACCGTAAGTATTTTATTGCAGCCGTTACCGCAGTATTTATGGCTGTTGGTGTATTTTATGCGGTATTTGCTACACCTGTTTACCAAGCAACTGCCATGATCCAAGTTGAAGATGGTGGTGGTTCTGTACCAGGCTTTGATGACATGGCCGGTATGTTCGAAAGCACCTCTGCTGCTGTAACCGAAATAGAGCTGCTTAAGTCACGCTCTGTGATAGGCGAAGCCGTTGATACCTTAAAGCTTGATATAGTTGCTGAACCTAAACTATTCCCGGTGATTGGTAATAGAGCGTTTCGTAAATTCACCCCAATGGAAGGTGGCGATTTAGCCGACCCAAGTTTTGGTGCGTCAAGTTACGCCTGGGGCGGTGAGAGCATTGAGGTATTCAGATTTGATGTTCCCCGCTCAGCAATTGGTGCTGGTTTTACACTTGTTGCAGGTGAAGGGACTGATAAAAACAAAAACTATACCCTTTTAAATGATGAAGACGAAGTAGTCTTGCAAGGTAAAGTGGGTGAAGAGCTAACTAACGGTAAATTTAACTTAACTATACGTAGTTTAATTGCCCGCCCTAATACAGAATTTACATTAGTACGTAAAGACAGATTAAATACTATTTTAGACTTACAAAAAGATATTAGTGCAAGTGAAAAAGGGAAAGACTCAGGCATTATTAACTTGAGTTTACAAAGCGAAAGTACACAATTTGCCGAAAAGGTGCTTGATAAAGTAGCGGCTATTTATGTGCGCCGTAATGTAGAGCGTAATAGCGCTGAGGCACAAAAATCACTCGAGTTTTTAGAAGTACAACTACCAGAGGTTAAAAAGCAGCTTGAGTATGCCGAGCAGCGTTTTAATGATTACCAAATTAAGCGCCAATCAATCAATATTACTTTAGAGACTCAAGGTGTACTTGAACAAGTAGTTGAGCTCGAAACCAAGCTGCAAGAATTAGAGCTAAAACGCTTAGAATTAAGTCGTAAATTTAAAGACAGCCACCCAACGTACCAAGGTGTACTTGAACAGATTGAAGCGGTAGAAAAACAAAAACAAAACTTAGTGGGTGAGGTAGGTAACCTACCAGAAACCCAACAAGAGCTTTTACGCTTAAAACGTGATGTAGAAGTAAGTAACCAAATTTACACGTTACTTTTAAGCAAAACACAAGAGCTAGATATTGTACGTGCCGGTACAGTGGGTAATGTGCGTATAATTGACCACGCTGAGGTAAACACCTCTAAGCCAGTTAAACCTAAAAAAGCTTTAATTGTGATAATGGCAACCATGTTAGGCGGCATGCTGGCAGTCGCTATAGTGCTTATTCAAAAAGCAATTCATAAAGGGGTTGAAGACCCAAGCGAAATTGAAGCATTAGGCTTACCTGTTTATGCGAGCGTACCTTATTCAGATTACCAAGATAAGCTTACAGGCTTTAGTAAAGCACGTAAGGGGAAAAATAAGCCTAAATCTATTTTAGCAGTAGATAACCCGGCTGATTTATCGATAGAGGCGCTACGTAGTCTCCGTACTAGCTTGCACTTTGCGATGATGGAGGCAAAAAATAATATTATTGCAATTTCTGGCCCAAGCCCAGGTGTAGGTAAATCGTTTATATCAGTTAACTTGGCAACAGTGTTGGCACAGAGTGGTAAAAAGGTACTAATCATTGATGCTGATATGCGCAAAGGTTATTTACAAACCCAGTTCGGCATGAAATGGGACGATGGTTTAAGTGATTTATTATCAGGCCGACTTACACTTGGGCAAGTAACTAAAACATCACAAGTTAAAGACCTCGACGTAATTACCCGTGGTCAAATACCGCCAAACCCGTCTGAGTTATTAATGCATAGCAACTTTACTAAATTAGTAGAGCAGGTAAAAGACAAATACGACATTGTAATAATTGATACCCCACCTATTTTAGCGGTAACAGACCCTGCAATTGTAAGTGCCCACACAGGTACTACATTACTCGTAACACGTTTTGGGCAAAACCACGCGCGCGAAATAGAGCTTACCCGTAACCGCTTTGAGCAAAATGGCATAGATGTAAAAGGTGTGGTATTTAACGGTGTAGTTAAAAAAGCTAGCAATGCCTATGGCTATTATGGCTATTACAATTACGAATACAAGTCAAATAATTAAAGTAGTATAATACCTTGATTAAGAATATCAAAAGGCTGGTAATAGGTAGTGCTTCTGCCAAAATAATTGGTATTGCATTGATGCCTTTAATTACAAGGCTTTATACCCCTGAAGATATGGGAAAAGCTGCCCAATTTGTATCAATAATGCTAATAGTAGCGCCTATGTTAAGCTTGAGGTATTGTCTTGCTATTCCTTTACCGAAAAGCAATAGAGCTGCATCAATTCTAGTTAATATAAGCCTTTGGTCTTCGCTGATTATCGCTGTGAGCCTTATTGTATTAACTTTTTTTTTCAAAAATCAAGTTGTTGCTCTATTAGGGTTGGAAGGTATATCTGATTATTTGTACTTTTTAATCTTTACTGCATTCATTTTAAGCCTCCAAGAAACCTATAGTTTTTGGGTGGCTAGAGTTAAAGATTTCAAGCTTATCTCCAAAGTTATCTTTAAACAAAGCTTAATAGGTGGAGTGGTTAAAGTTACGTTAGGTATTTTACATCCCTCAGCATTAAGCTTGATCTTGGGTAATGCATTTCAATATAGTGCAGGTACAGTTTCATATTTCTTGTCTTATAAGGAAATGAAGGTGACGTATATAAAAAATATGAGTCGCCTGTTTAAAGTCGCTCGTTATTATGCAGATTTTGTCTATTTTAAAGTTCCTTCACATTTTTTGTACATTGTTGCAGCTCAATTACCTATATTATATTGTAGTAAATACTTTGATATTGGCTTGGTGGGGCAGTTGTCTTTGGCTATATCATTAATTTCAATTCCAGTAAATGTTATAAGTCAGTCTGTAAGTAAAGTTTATTATTCTGAAATATCCTCGTTAGGTCAGAGTAATATTAAGGAAATATATAAACTAACAATATTAACATTAAAGAAGTTGGTTGTGCTGGGTGTTTTAATGTTTTCAGTGGTTTTTATATTATCTCCTACTGTTTTTGAGTTCGTTTTTGGTGATAAATGGGTTGTTGCAGGAGAATTAGGCAGAGCCCTTTCATTGGTATTGGTTTTTCAAATATCAGCTACAACATTAATAACCGCTTTAAATGTTCTAAAACTAAACTATGCTGCTTTTATAATGCATGCTACTAGATTGATATTGATTGGGGCGGTGTTTTATGTGTCAAAGATAAGAGGGTTTGATATGGTCTGGTCAATATACTTTTACTCATTAGTTTTATCTTTGCATTACTTTTTTGTTATATGTTTTGTTCTTCTTAAGATGAATAGGGGGCAACGTGTTATTTAAAAAAATGGTAAATGTTTTTTTTGTTCTTATTGCGAATATACAAATAGTTATCCAGAAAAGGTATGAAAGGGTACTAGCGACTCAAATTTTAAAAGGATCCAAAAAAATAGGCCCTTCAGTTAAATTTGAAGGACCGGGAATAGTTTATGAAAAAGATAAATTGGAAATAGGTAATCATGTCTTTTTAGGAAGGAACTTCTTTATCAGGGCCGCTGGCGGAATAAAAATTGGTGACTATACACATATTTCAAGAAATGTTGTTTTGCATACAGTTAATCACAACATAGATGGTGAATTATTGCCCTATGATAAAAAAGATGTGTCGGCACCTATCAAAATAGGTAAGTTCGTGTGGATCGGTATGAATGCTTGTATATTACCAGGAGTGACGATAGGGGATGGTGCTGTAATAGGGATGGGGGCAATTATAAGTAAAGATGTTAGCCCTGGAGATGTTGTTGTTGGTCCTTCTCAGCGAGTTATAAAAGCGAGAAATGCAGAAAAAGTAAAGAATTTAGTGGAAAGAAACAAATTTTTAAAAATAGAGAGTGGTAAATAAATGGAACCCAAAAAAATAGTAGTGCATGGATCATATTTTGTTAATAACTTTGGCGATACTTTACTAATTAAGCTGCTTTGTGATCGTATTGCGTTCTTTTGTGGAAAAGAAAACGTTAGGTTGGCAACAGATGGTCTAACCGAAGAGCAAAACTCTATAGGGTATGCTGTAGTAAATGCTAATGAAAAAAATGATGTCAAGCATGTAATTTTCAGTGGGGGAGGGTATTTTGGCGAGCCTAATGTAGGTATAGTCCAAAAAGCTAGATGGGTTTATAGAAACTACAATAGACACTTTGCATGGAATTCCGACTTTCCAAAAGCACAATATCATATATTAGGTGTAGGGGTAGGACCTTTAGAGAATCCAATCTATCGAAAGTTGGTCGGTAATTTTTTATCGAAATGCAGTAATATCCTTGTGCGTGATAAAGAGTCTTACAACTTTTGTAAAGATTATTTTTCTCTTGATGATGTAGGTGTTTGTGTTGACTTAGCTCTATCCACTCCATTAGTTGAAGAAGAACGTAAAGGACTAGCTATACACTTAGATACTGCAAGTGAAGCTGTGATAGCTAAAGTATTAAGTTTTATTAAAGTTGAGCATAGAGATTTTTTGGATGCTCCGCTTAATGTAATATTTGATAACCATGTCAGCTATAATGATGAAATTATCGCTAAATATAAATCAGCTTTAGAAAAAGCTGGTTTCACAGATAGTGATTATAAATTGGTCCCTTATGTGAATGTTACAGAAATGATTTCATTGTTAGCTTCATTTGAACTGGTAATTACTAGTAAACTGCATGTAGGAATTGTCACTATATCGCAGAACGGGAAAGTTATAGCAATACCTAAACATAGTAAGACTAAAAGACTCTATTCTCAATTATCACTAAGTCAGTTTTGTATCGAGCATGATGAGTTTGATGAAGATAGGCTTTCTAATGCATTCCTAAATCTTCCTAATTTTGCACCAGACAAAGAAGTTATTGATAATGGCATTAATATGCTGAACGGCATGATTAAAGAAATAGTGCAGGGTAAGTAAAGTTTTGAATAAAGTTAAGTTGGCAATTGTAGTAGAAAAGTTTCCTGTTCTTTCTCAATCTTTTATAAACAGGCTTGTGGAGGAGCTTGCTAAAAATACTTCGCTGGCTGTTACGATTGTTACTATATATAACGTTGACTTTATTAAATTAAAAAAGCAAGCTCCGAATCTTTACTCTCTATACTCATCTGGTCAAATCTCAATTTTAAGCTCTAATTCGATTTCTAAAATTAGTAGGGGAATGCAGTTAATTAGCTCTATTGTTAGTTATATTCCTTTACTTCTTTTGAGTAAGGAGTTTAAAAACCGCAGTATCTTTGATTTTAGTTTAAAATTGCATGCAAAAGCTGCGTTAATGACAAGGTTAATGAAGAATCATGAATTTGATGTTATGCATGGTCAATTTATGGATTTAACGGCTTATTTAGTTCTAGCTAAAACTGTAAACCCTAATATATCAAAAAAGCTTTTTTCAACGGGTAGGGGAGTAGATATATCTAAGTACGGCATAGTAACAGAAAAGGAAGTTGACTTATTTGAGAATAGCAACGCTGGGGTTGAAAAATACTTTTTTGTTTCAGAAAGCTTGAAAAGAATAGCTGTAAACAAAGGTGTGTCAGAAAGTAAGTGTTTTGTTAACTATTCAGGTTTGGACTTTAATACTCTCCCTGAATATAACCCTCCTTCGAATAAAAGTACAGATTCTATTAAGTTAATTCAAGTTGGTAGGCTAGTAGAAAAAAAAGGTATTTTAATGTCCTTAAGTGCAATACTAAAGCTGAAGGATAGGTATAACATCAAATTAGAGGTGTTTGGTGAAGGACCTCTTATTGGAGAAGCTAAGAGATTTGTTAATAAAAATAAACTCGAAGATTGTGTTCATTTTTTTGGGGCCACACATAATTCAAAGTGCATGAGTAGTATTTCAAAAAGTGATATTATTTTAGTGCCTAGTAGAACTGGTGCTGATGGTAATTCAGAGGGAATACCTAATGTTGCGAAGGAAGCTATGGCTCTAGGCTGTATTGTTGTAGCAAGCGACCATTCCGGCTTGCCAGAGTTAATAGAACATGAAAAAACCGGTTACCTTTTTGAGGAAGGAAATTTGGAAAGTTATATTAATACTTTAGAACTTGCTATTAGTCAGCGTCATGATTGGGATAATATTACTAGAAATGCAGAATTTTATGTAACCGAAAATTTTTCAATAAAACTGCTGGCTCAGGAATTGGTTGGTCATTATGTAGGGGATATTTAGTAATGCCTAGCTCTGCAAGGTTTTATGGTAATAATTTAAAGTTTTATTCATACATAGCTGTATTTGTATTGATTGCTTTCTATTTGTACTTTAACCCCGTTGTTGGTAGAGATTATAATAGCTATTTAGAGATTGTGGTTAAAATAGTTGAAGGTGAGTATTTTAGAGAGCCTGGGTTTTCAATTGTTGTAATTGCTCTTGATTATATTGGTGTTTCAAATGCTGGGATTGTTTATTTTTTCCGTTTGTTGTGTGTTGCTCTTCTATGCCGGTTCTTTCTAAAGTCCCCAACCCCAATATTTGGATTAATTTTTTTCATCCTCACTCCAAATATATTAATAGGTACTTTTAATGCTTTACAAACTTGGCTTTCAATTGCAATTTTCTTCCAGGTAATTCAATTAGATTCTTATCATAAAGTATCAAGCGGTAAATGTTTTTTATATGCTATCTTATCCGCATCGTTCCATGTGGCTGGACTTTTTTTCATTGCTGCAATAGTTTTTAATGTTCTTATAAAAAGGCTAGGTTATATACCTGTTATTTTTACGTCGCTTCTATTATTACCTTTACTAATATTTTCCTTTGAACAGGTCATTACTTATCTAGGTTTTACAAAATACCTAATATCAATTAACCCGGTCTCCTTTGTTAGTTTGGTATTGTCAACGCTGATAGTCTTTTCTATTATTTCTCTAAACTATTTTTACCCGAGTGAAGCAAGGGGTATGATTTTTTCTATTGTATTCACTTACCTTCTTCTCTCATTGGCTCTTTTTAGTTTTAGTATTGAACAGCAAGTTTATTTGAGGTTTTTAAATTATATACTGTTACTTTTTTATATCGTTTTTTCATGGTTTCTATGTCGCATTGAATTGAAGTTTGCAGGAGTTGTTTTTGTTTTGTTTTCAACACTTCTTGTTTTTAATTTTATTAATACGGTAATTAACATACCTCAAGACATGTTTAACTTTGAACAACTAAAATTAATTATTTAAAATTATAAGGCGCGTAAAGTGATAAATCATGATTTGTCGGTTGTAATTACAACCCAAA
Source organism: Pseudoalteromonas sp. P1-8 (assembly GCF_001399985.1). NCBI lineage: Bacteria > Pseudomonadati > Pseudomonadota > Gammaproteobacteria > Alteromonadales > Pseudoalteromonadaceae > Pseudoalteromonas > Pseudoalteromonas sp. P1-8. The sequence goes on along the minus strand of NZ_LJSO01000021.1, from coordinate 16,054 downwards.
ACCGGAATGATGATTTGGTGAGGGCAATAAAAAGCATCAAAACCCAATCGGTATTACCGAAAGAAGTTATTGTTGTTGATGATGGTTCAGATGTAAGGGTGCATCTGTCATTACTTTCGGAACTACCAAACAGTATTCTAACTGTAATTCATAGGAATAGTGAGCCTATGGGAGCTAATTACTCAAGAAATATGGGCTTGAAATTGGCTACGTCTACCTTAGTCTCTTTTCTTGATGATGATGATGAGTTTTATCCAAATAAAATTGAGAAAGTATTAAAAGAGTATTCTAATACTAATGCAGATATTATTACCTCTAAAGCAAAAGTTGATTTTATTAACTCTAAGAGTGCATATACTATTTCTCCATCAAAACATGTTAGTTTTGAGACTCAGTTAATCAAGAATGAAGTTGGAACGACATCGATGGTAACTATAAAAAGAGAGTTTGCAGTTATGATTGGTGGCTTTTCTGAAGAGTTACCTGCTAGACAGGATTATGAAGCTTGGTTAAAAGCATTGATGAATGGTGCAAAAGTCGCTGTTATTGATGATGTCCTCACTAAAATAAATGTGTTTTTATATTCTTCTAGTATCTCTAAGTCATTAAATAATAATTATAAAGCTATTGAGATTATTGATCGAAAGTACTCTAGTTACTTAGCAAGGCTTAATCAAAAGCAAATTAAGGCTCGTAAGAACTCCACTTACCTTTTTTTGTGCCATAAATACCTTATAAGTAAAGGTGCATGGAAGGGGGCTAGCTTTGCGATGAAGAGCTTTGTAAAAACTAGATCAGTAAAATTTTTAATTTTAAGCTTTGTTTTACTATTCGGAGAAAAAGGGCTATCAGCAATGATGAATTTCAGAGGTAAAAAGTAAGATGTCTCAATCGTATAATACAGTAGAAAGGCATATAGCTCGCTTTTTGTCTAAGTTTCCTATAGTCAAGGTCTTTATTAAGAATGTCTACTCTAGAATCGTTTTTTTTAAAGCAAAAAAAGGCTATAAAATTAAAAGCAATAATCACATGTTTTATGACGCTGGAGCTGGAACTTTTTTTGGTTATTATGATAAAAGCCCTTTAAATTGCTCTGGTAAGTATCTGATACTTCATGAGCACTCAAATACCAAATTAGCTCCTAAAAATTTTGATGAAGTTACAGTAGCATTAAGAAAATTCCCTAATGGAGAGACTTTAGCAAGATTTAAAACCAAAGCATTCAATTGGCAACAAGGTTCTAAGCTTCAATGGCTTAACGATGACTTATTTATTTTTAATGATTATGATTCTAACAGAGGTAAGTATTGCTCTCGTATAGTAAGTTCTAATGATAGGAAGCAAGTTAAACAGTTTGAACTTCCTATATATGATTGTTACTCAGACTCTTTTGCTCTTACTTTGAACTTCGAGCGACTGGCTGTATTGTCAAGTGATTACGGGTATTTTGCTAACAAAAAGAAGGTTACTCACCAAGCTTTGCCTGATAACGAAAATGATGGGATATTCTACCTTGATCTTAAGAGTGGTGAATCAAAACTAACACTATCTTTAAAAGAGATAATAGCTTTCGAAACACAAATTAATATGGATGAATCCCTTCATACTGTTAATCATATAATGATCTCTCCTGGAGGGGAGCGTTATATGTTTATACACCGCTGGTATCATAAAGGCCAAAGGTTTGATAGGTTGATCTTGGCCGACCTTGATGGAAACATGAAAGTCGTTAGTAACAACGATATGGTAAGTCATTGCTTTTGGAAATCAAATAATGAAATATTTGGTTATTTGAGAGGGAGTGATGGTATAGACGCTTATTGGGTGATCAATGTAGATAACAATTGTCAGAAAATTTTCAATCATCCAAATCTAAGAACATTTGGAGATGGACATCCTAACATAAAAAATGACTACTTCATTACAGATACCTATCCGGATAAAGCACGGATGCAAAAACTTATATTAGGGCATCTGAATTCTAAATTATTGATTGAACTCGGAGAGTTTTATCATGGGTTTGACTATAACCTTGAAACTAGATGTGATCTACATCCTAGGTTTTCTAGCTGTGGTAATTTTGTTCTTTTTGACACCGTATATTCCGGTCAACGAAAGCTTTGTTGCTATGAGATGACTGATGATTTAAAAAGGGCTTTTGATGAGTAGAGTCGCTGTCGCTATTTCAATATATAAGAATGATAATGCAAAGTGCGTTGTCGCTTCACTTGAAAGCTTGGTTGAACAAAGTTATAAAAAATTGGACGTTTTTTTGCAAGTTGATGGCTTTGTTACAGCTGAAGTGAAAAAAGTCATAGAGCTATATCAAACTAGGAATAATTTTCATTGTGAATTTTATCCTGAAAATAAAGGGCTAGCGTTTCAATTAAATAGAGCTATTGAGCGTATCCTTGACAAAGATGAATTTGACTACATAGCAAGGATGGATGCTGATGACATTTCTTTCAAAAGTAGAATTGCTGAACAAGTACTTTTTTTTGAAAAAAATCCAGAGGTTGCAGTTTTGGGTTCTTCTATTATTGAGTTTGACAATAAAGGTAACGAAACCCTCAAGCTGATGCCTAGTGAACATGCGGATTTAACTAAAAATATTATAAAGCGCTGCCCATTCAACCATCCTACAGTAATGTTTAATATGAATGTAATCGGACGTGCTGATTTAGCTTATGATTCAAATTTAAAAAACACGCAAGACTACTATCTTTGGGTTGATTTGCTAAAAAAAGAGTATAAGTTTGCTAATTTGTCTAAACCCCTTTTGAAATTCAGAATTGATGAAAACTTTCATGCACGTCGAGGGTTTAAGAAGGCTGTAAATGATTTTAGTTCTAGGATATATGCAATGAAAATGTTACATATTTTTTCATTAAGTAACATCTTGCATACGCTGTTGTTATTTGGTCTAAGGCTAAGTCCTAGCTTTGTAAAAAGTTTTGCATACAAAAGGTTTAGGTGAGTTAATCTCATAACTTTATGTTTTTTTTGTTTTTATTTTTTCGGTTGTTACATACTTATTTGCTTATAATTTATACTAGAAAATATAGCTTATTTGTATTAGAATTTTATAAATCTTTATTGACAAATTCTGGGACGAATTGTGTTTATTGACCTTTTTTTCACTTTCTTTATTTCGTTTGCTTTTTTGTTTTTAATGCGAAAAGTTGCACGTATTATCGGCCTCGTTGATAAGCCTTCTGGGAGGAAACACCACTCAGGGAATGTCCCTCTTGTAGGCGGTATTTCTATTTGCATAACAATCATTCATTATATCTATTCTCATCCCGGAATAATAAATCACGCCAACCTATTCATGGTTAGTATTGCAATTTTGACTTTAATAGGTGCGCTTGATGATAGGTTTGATTTGAGTGTTAAAGTACGAATGGGTATTCAGGCACTAGTTTCCTTTGGGATGATCTATTTTGCTGAAGCTGAGTTAACTAGTTTAGGTAATCTATTTGGTTTTGGTGAAGTTCAGCTGGGTATAATGGGAACGCTAGTAACCATAATTGCCGTTCTAGGTTGTATTAATGCCTTTAACATGGTGGATGGTATTGATGGATTGTTGGGAGGCTTATCAGTTGTAACATTTGGCAGTATTGGCTTATTGTTAAGTGGAGTTGGAGAGCAAAGCTTAAGTTATTTATGCCTGCTACTAGTTGTTTGTATGTTCCCTTATATCCTTATGAACTTGGGTTTAATAGGCCGCGAGCGTAAAGTCTTTATGGGGGATGCAGGAAGTATGCTAATCGGATTTACTGTAATATGGTTGCTGATTGGCGCTAGTCAAAATGAGGGAAGCCCAATGATTCGACCAGTCACGGCATTGTGGTTAATTGCAGTGCCTCTGATGGATATGGTTGCTATTATGATTCGCCGAATCAAACAAGGGAAGTCACCTTTTAAGCCTGACAGAGAACATCTGCACCATATATGTCAGCGATTAGGGTTTAGTTCTATCCAAACATTGCTTTTTATTTGCACTATAGCTGCTATTTTTGCAAGTGTAGGTGTTATAGGGGAAGTGTTTGATTTTCCTGAGTTTATAATGCTTTATGGTTTCATGTTTGTTTTCATAGTCTATTTGGTTTTATTAATGAATTACTGCGAAATCATGAATTATGTTCGAAAAAAACTAGACCTACCAAAAAAATCATATTCATCAATGTAATATATATTAGTTTTAATCACAAATTTGACTTGATGAGTACATTTAATACTCTTAGTTATTTTATTGTTGTCTAAGTGAAAAGGTTATTTAAGGATTTTTTAAATGAAACTTGCCGTAGTAGGTACAGGTTATGTGGGCCTGTCGAACGCAATGTTGTTAGCGCAACATAACTCAGTTGTAGCACTCGATATTGACGAAATTAAAGTTGCGCTATTGAAAGATAGGCATTCTCCTATTGTAGATGTTGAAATTAGTGATTTTTTACAGAATAAATCACTTAATTTTACAGCTACAACAGACAAAACACTGGCACTTAAAGATGCTGAATTTGTTGTAATTGCTACCCCTACAGATTATGACCCAGAAACCAATTATTTTAATACGCGTTCTGTTGAGTCGGTAATTGCAGATGTTTTAGCAATCAACCCAAAGGCAACTATGGTTATTAAATCTACGGTACCGGTTGGTTATACCAAATCAGTTAAAGAGAAGTTTAATACTGATAATGTTATTTTTTCACCAGAATTTTTGCGTGAAGGTAAAGCACTTTACGATAATTTGCACCCGTCACGTATTATTGTGGGTGAGCAAAGCGAACGCGCGCAAGTTTTTGCTGGTTTATTAGCGCAAGGTGCTATAAAACAAGATGTTGAGGTACTTTTTACAGACTCTACTGAGGCAGAGGCTATAAAGCTTTTTTCTAATACTTACCTTGCAATGCGTGTGGCTTACTTCAACGAGCTAGACAGCTATGCCGAAAGCCATGGCCTTGATGCAAAACAAATTATTCAAGGTGTTGGTTTAGATCCGCGTATTGGTAAACATTATAATAACCCATCGTTTGGTTATGGTGGCTACTGCTTACCAAAAGATACCAAGCAGTTATTGGCCAATTACCAAGATGTGCCTAACAATATGATCCGCGCAATTGTTGATGCTAATACTACTCGTAAAGACTTTATTGCCAATTCAATTATTGCCCGAAGCCCTAAAGTGGTTGGTATTTATCGCTTAGTTATGAAGTCAGGTTCAGATAATTTTAGAGCCTCTGCTATTCAAGGTGTAATGAAACGCATAAAAGCAAAAGGTATTGAAGTTGTTATTTATGAGCCAAGTCTACAAGAAGATTCATTCTATAATTCTCGTGTTATTAAATCGCTAGATGAGCTTAAACAAACTGCTGATGTAATTATTTCTAACCGTATGGATGAAGAGTTACAAGATGTTGCAGAAAAAGTTTATACACGTGATTTATTTGGTAGTGATTAAGGCGAAATAGCTGTTCAGCTTTCAGCTTTCAGCTTTCAGCTTTCAGCTTTCAGCTTTCAGCTTTCAGCTGAGCGGTGTTGTTTGTAGGCCTTTACTAAGGCATATATTGTAGAAGGCTTAGTGCCGAAAATATTTTCATAAAGAGAAGTGAATGAGGAAGTGATAATAATGCTTTTTGCTTCCCTTAAGCGAAGCGTCTCTTAGCCTCTTTGTGCGATTATATGTATTGAGTTAGGCGTGAAAATTATTTCGCGCGAGGATATTTGCACAAAGAAAAGTGAATGAGAATGCGATAATAATGCTTTTTGTTTTCCTCTAAAGCGAAGCATCTCATTATCTCTTGTGAGCATTTGGCTTCTCTATGAAGCCGCTCTTAACTCTCATTAAGTCAAATGAATTGGCAGCCTACGGGCTCAATAAGATAGGAACATAATGAAATATTTAGTAACTGGCGCTGCAGGTTTTATAGGTGCAGCTACAAGTCAAAAATTACTAGCGCAAGGCCATGCTGTTGTTGGTGTTGATAATCTGAACGATTATTATGATGTAAATTTAAAACATGCACGTCTAGCTCAGTTTGAACAGCACGAAAATTTTACTTTTATTAAGCTAGATATTGCAGATAGAGCTGCAATGGCCGAGTTGTTTGCCTGCGAGCAATTTGATCGTGTTATTCACTTAGCGGCTCAAGCCGGTGTGCGTTATTCAATCGAGAATCCTGATGCTTACGCTGATTCAAACTTAGTTGGGCATTTAAATGTTTTAGAAGGCTGTCGTCACAATAAGGTTGCGCACCTGGTTTATGCGTCTTCAAGCTCAGTTTACGGCTTAAACGAAAAAACACCATTTGAAACAACCGATAGTGTAGATCACCCTGTTTCGTTTTATGCTGCGACTAAAAAAGCTAATGAGTTAATGGCGCACAGTTATTCTCATTTGTATAACTTACCTACAACTGGCTTACGCTTTTTTACTGTTTATGGTCCGTGGGGGCGCCCTGATATGGCGCCGTTTATTTTTACTAAAAAAATGCTCGATGGCGACACCATAGATATTAATAACAATGGCGATATGTGGCGTGATTTTACGTATATTGATGACATTGTTGAAGGTGTTGTTAGAGCTGCTGAGGTTGTACCAGAACGTGATAATAGCTGGAAGGTTGAAACAGGTTCGCCTGCATCAAGTTCAGCGCCATTCAAAGTTTACAACATTGGCCATGGTAGCCCGATTAACCTAATGAAGTTTATTGAAGCAATTGAATCTGAGTTAGGTCTTGAAGCGAAAAAGAACTTCCGTGAAATGCAAGCAGGTGATGTTTATAAAACCTATGCCGATACACAAGATTTATTTGCTGCAACAGGTTACAAGCCTGCGGTTGGGGTAGAGCAAGGCGTGGCTGAGTTAATCAGCTGGTATAAAGGTTTTTATAATAAATAATTGCTTCGTATTGTGTGCGGGTTAAAACGCGCCAAGCAAGCGTGACGCCTACGGTGTTGTAGGCGTGACATTTATTTCGCGCAAAAGTCAATATCACAAAGACAGATTAATGAGAAACGAATGAGCTTAAAGCTTATCTAAAGCTCAGTTTTTCGTTCATTTAGTGAAAAATTAAATTATGAACCATTCAGCTTGTATCTACTTTGGTACTGTTAGTTTGGTGTTATTGTAGATTAAATTATTAAATAAGGGACTAATTTATGAAAGCTGTTATTCCTGTTGCAGGCCTTGGTACACGTATGTTACCAATGACAAAGGCTATTCCTAAAGAAATGCTGCCGTTGGTTGATAAACCACTAATTCAATACATAGTAAACGAGTGTGTAGCGGCAGGTATTAAAGAAGTTGTACTTGTTACTCATAGCTCTAAAAATGCTATTGAAAATCACTTTGATACCAGCTTTGAGCTTGAAGCAACGCTTGAGAAACGCGTAAAACGCACCCTACTTGAAGAAGTTCGCTCTATCTGCCCAGACGATGTAACCATTATGCATGTTCGTCAAGGCGAGGCTAAAGGGTTGGGTCACGCGGTAATGTGTGCTAAACCAATTGTAGGTGATGACGACTTTGTTGTGGTACTGCCCGATGTTATTTTAGATAGCTATACTGCTGATCAAAAAACCGAAAACGTTGCGGCAATGATAAAACGCTTTAACGAGGTTAAAGCAAGCCAAATTATGCTTGAGCCAGTACCACAAGAAAGTGTTCATAAATATGGTATTGCTGACATTGGTGGCGTTAAAATTAATGCGGGCGAAAGTGCACCTATTAAAACCATGGTCGAAAAGCCTAAAGAAGAAGAGGCACCTTCTAACCTAGCGGTAGTTGGTCGTTATGTTTTATCTAAAGCAATTTGGCCACTGCTAGCTAACACTCCTGCTGGTGCAGGTGGCGAAATTCAATTAACTGACGCAATCGATGAGTTAATGAAACACGAAATCGTTGAGGCATTCCATATGAGTGGGCGTGCTCACGACTGCGGTGACAAACTGGGCTACTTAAAGGCGATTGTTGAATACAGCATGCGCGATGAAAACTTAGGTGGAGAATTCACTGATTTCGTAACCGAAATGGTAGCTCCAGCAGAGCGTCATTTAAAAGCGGTTTAAAAAGAAAGCATTAGATATTAGTGGTTAGAAGTGAGTTACTAGCTTTTAACCACTTGCTTATCCCACCCCAAATATAATTTTGTTCAACTCGCAACTCGCAACTCGCAACTCGCAACTCGCAACTCNNNAACTCGCAACTCGCAACTCGCAACTCGCAACTCGCAACTCGCAAACTTCTAATACCAACTTCTTGTTTTTTGCTTCTGATGTTATATTTAATCTAATTCAAGGATTTTATAACTTTAACTCGGATCCCTTATGCCAAAAATTAATACCTTATTTTTAAGTTGTGCAGCTGCATTGAGCTTACCTGTGGTTGCGGATGATATTAAAAATTACCAATCCTTTGCTGGTTATACCGGTTTAATCAATACCCCAAATTCCGAAGTACAGTCAAAAGGCACAGCAGATGTTGGCTTTAACAATCAGTTGAGTTTTAAAGGGCGGAACTTTGAGGATGGCCATAATTTTATTTTTTTAGCAGGGTTATTTGAAGGCCTTGAAGTTAGCGGGCAGATATCTTCTAACTCAATGCACGATAATTTGTTTCATGGTGAAGGTCGTTTGCAAACCCGAGATTTATCGTTTAATGCAAAGTACCAGCTACCTTATATACCCAAAGAATGGTTTAGTTTCGCATTGGGTGCTAAAGATATAGGTGGTGCAGCAAACAATTATGAAATCTATTATGCAGTAGCATCAAAAGAGGTATGGGACTTTCGCTTTAGTGCTGGTGTTGGAACTAGTGATCGTCCAATGGGCTTGATGGATGGTGCGTTTGCTGGCATTGAGTGGCAACCTTTTGAATGGTTTAGCTTACTAACAGAGTATGATGCTGAAGCGGTAAATGCCGCAGCGCGTATAACAGTACCTAAAAAGTGGCTATATGATATTGGCGAGCTTACTTTTACCAGCCGTTTTTACAGTAGTACTGATTTTTCAGAAGATAAAGACTCCTATTGGGGGGTTAACTTTAGCTTACCTTTATCAGACGAAGCTAAAAGCAATTACAAATCTGTTAAACCAGCGCCATATGTAGAGCCTATTAACACTAAACCTGTGGCTAAAATAAATGATCATGGCTTTGGCTTTTTTCAAGCATCTATGGCGCCAGAGCTTGCAGAAAAGCCTGAGGCTTTAACTACTGCTCATATTGAACAAGCGCCAAATGAACTTGCGAACACAAATTTAAGCGGACAGGTTGAGCAGTTAAAAGAAGCACTAATTGGTGATGGTTTTGAAAATGTTGTAGTGGGTTTTAATACCAGCACAGTATTTGTTAATTTTGAAAACTCAGTATTTAATCGCAACGACATTGATGCTATAGGGGTTGTTCTAGGCCGCATTACAGAACATGTTAATTTAGAAAATAAACACTTTAGTGTTCAGTTAGCAAAATCAGATTTACCTTTAATTGCTATTAAAGGTAGTGTTGATAATTACCGCGCCTTTGTAGAGCGTGGTATTAGCCCCGATCTAAATATCAAGCAAGGTCTAGTAAGCATTCCTGAAGGGGTTGTGTGGGCAGGTAAAGCAGAAGCTAGCCCTTACTTTAAACCAAGGTTGACAGTAAACCCTGTCCTTTCATCTACTTATGCTACAGAATTTGGTGTATTTGATTATTCAGTTGGAGTGCGAGCTACGCTAGATATACCTCTTTGGAAAGGAGCGGGTATTAACGTTGCCGCGCAAACAATTGTTGAAGAGAGTGATGATTTTGAAGACCGTAAAGTGTTTGATAATTACAGCCTTGACGAAGGAATAGTTAACGCCAGCCTGTACCAAACTTTTGCTCTGCCATATGGTTTTTACAACCAAACGCAAATAGGTTTTTATAAAGACTACTTTGATTATAAAGCTATAATCAACGAAACCGCGTGGTTGAGCCCAGAGGGCCGTCATAAAGTAAGTGCAAAAATCGCGTATTATGATTTTGCTGATTACCGAGCATCTCGAGAATATGAAACACTTTCTTACCAATATAACTGGGTAGAGCAAGATATTACATTACACGCATCTGGTGGTAATTATTTTTATGGTGATAGTGGCTATAAACTAGAAAGTCGTTTTTGGTATGGAGATAGCTACGTAGGTATTTTCTATCAAGAAACTGACTCACAAAAGGTGGGTGTGGCAATAAATATTCCACTTACACCTCGTAAAGATATGAACGTTACCCGTTTTGGTCAGTTAAAAGGTAAGTCTGCGTGGCGGACATCTGTATCTACCCGTGTTGGTAATGATGTAAATACTCTTGTATTTAATGAAGGTTACGCTCCAACATCTTCAATCACGCTTGATAACACGGTATTTAATAAAGGACGTTTAACTTCGAGCTATATTTATAGCAACCTAGCGCGAATGAAAGAAGCGTATGAGAGTTATAAATAATAACGACTCGCAGTAGCGAAGGGCGAGATTCGACATGCGAGAATCGGATACGAGATACGAGATTCGAGATACGAGATACGAGATACGAGATACGAGATACGAGTCAGATACTGATGCCAAGGAGTGGCTATGTACTACGAGAGATTAGATGTATGGAAGAGAGCTTTTCAATTAAGTCTTTTAGTTTATAGAAGTTTTTATTTACTCAAAGATTTTAGTTTAAAAGATCAAATGTGTCGCTGCTCGGTTTCAATTCCAAGTAACATAGCTGAAGGGTATGAGCGCTTTTCTAAAAAAGAAAGAGCTCATTTCCTTTCTATAGCTAAAGGCTCCGTTGGTGAACTCAAAACACAAGTTATGCTTGCTTTTGAATTGGGTTACTTGCATAAGGAAAACTACTTACTCATAACAAATGAGTGTGAAGAAATTGGTAAAATGCTAGGTAAATTAATGTACTTACATAAAAACAATTAATTTACCCTTGTTCGCAACTCGCAACTCGCAACTCGCAACTCGCAACTCGCAACTCGTTACTCGTTACTCACTAACCACTAACCACTATTTCTACTCTTTCGCCTAACTCTGCTTTTAGCTTTTCTGCTAGTGCTTGTTTGGCTTGCTCATCACCGTGGACGATTTTGATTAAACTTGGCTTTTTACGCATGCCGGTAACAAATCTGATTAATCCTTTTTGATCTGCATGGGCACTGTAGCCGCTAATGGTATGAATTTGTGCTTTAATCATTACTTTTTGATTATCGATAAATACATAACCGCCGCGAGAGCCGTATTTTTGAATTTCTCGGCCTAAAGTTCCTTGCCCTTGGTAGCCAACAAAGATGACATCGGTTGTTTTGTCGGGCAAAAACCGTTCTAGATAATTAACTATTCTGCCGCCATTACACATACCGCTAGCAGCAATGATTATTGCTGGTTGCTGTTTGGAGGCTAAAAAGTTTATAAGGGCAAGGTGTTCTTGGTGGCTATCAATGGTGTGTAGTTGGTTGAAGTCGAGTGGGTGGCGGCCTTGTTTTACGCGTTTTTTTGCTTCGTTATCCCATAGCTGTTTGAAGTGTAAATATTCATTTGTAAAGTTGGCTGCCATTGGCGAATCTACAATAATTTGCAGTTTATGCCACATAGAGCGCTTGCTTGCAGAATGAATAAGTTGTTCAAACTCATAGAGTAGCTCTTGAGTTCGGCCAATGCTAAAAGCGGGTATAAGTACCACGCCATTATCACTTATGGCACGTTCTATAACCTTTTTAAGTACGGCTACGCGCTCTTTACGGCCTTGATGGTTTTTATCACCATAGGTCGACTCAATAACTAATGTATCGGCGCGGTAAGGCGGTTTAGGCGTTGGTAATAAGGGTGTGTAAGGCGCACCTAAATCACCAGAAAATACCACTCTATGCGTATTTGGCTTTTTACCTAGCTCAATTTCAACATAGGCAGAGCCTAAAATGTGCCCGGCACGTTGCAGGCGGATTTTATATAATGAATTTTGCTTACTTGAGGCTACTTTTTCGGGGCTAAAGCCCACTCCTTCGGGAATGCAGTACCATGTATTGAAATCGAGAGAGACAATTTGTTGTTTTAGTAACTTTAAGCAAGTGCGGATCATTGCTTCATCGCGAGTTACACCCACTTTTAAAGCATCTTCAATCACCATAGGCAATAGCTTGGCGGTGGCAGCCGAGGTGAAAATAGGCCCTTTAAAACCAGCTGCAAGTAGATAGGGTATGCGACCAACATGGTCTATATGGCAATGTGTGACAATCAGCGCTTTTACCGTTGATATATCAAACTCGATAGCTAAGTTTTGTTTACTGTCTTCTCCTTGAAATTGCCCACAATCAACAAGTACAGAATTTGTGTCATCAATAAATAGCTGGTGACAAGACCCTGTTACGCCTTTCACCGCTCCGTGGTGTTTTATATGCATAATAAACTCCTGATCTTTAAGCGAGGTTTTAGAATAGAAGTTATTGACTTATAGAGCAATGGGCGAGCGAAAAGCTATTCAAGGCTAGAGCCGTCCCTACGTTTTAATATAGGCGTAAAATTTTAGGAGCTGTCAGCTTTCAGCGGTTAGTTTACAGATGAACGGTGGCGTTTGTTGGTAATGCATGTAGGAGGTACTTTAGTGCCGAAAGTTTAAGGAGCTGTCAGCTTTCAGCCGTCAGTTTGAAGATCAATTTTGGTTATGCATTTATTTGTGGGTTGGGCGCTGTATGTCAGACGCGCCAAGCAAGCGTGACGCCTACGGTGGTGTAGGCGTGAAATTTATTTCCCGTGTAATCTTTTTATATTGCGTGGTGTAAAATCGCTCCTACAATAACTCGCATCTCGCATCTCGCATCTCGCATCTCGCATCTCGCATCTCTAACCTTTATTTATCTCTAATATCGCTTTTAACGTATGTTCCTTTTCAAGAATATCGCGATAAAGAGCAAACTGGTTGCGGGCGCGTTCTAGGTTGTGGTTTGCATGCTTGGTGGCAAAGTAATTATCGCCATCAATAAAGTCTGTTAAAAAGCGCAGGCCAATCATAAAGGTCATGACTTTGGTGCCTAACCAAAAGCTTTCTTTTTCGGCGTCGGTGATCACATCTTGTAGTGGTTCAACATAACCTTTAACGATGGCGGCGAAGATCTCTTCACGAACACGTACATTATTTAGGTTGGTTGAATCTTCTTGCTCAGGAGAGCAGAAGGTACGCACCATATCGCCAAAATCAAATAACCAATAACCAGGCATACAGGTATCGAGGTCGATGACTGCTTTTGCATCATCAGATTGCGTGCAAAACAGCATGTTGTTGATTTTTGTGTCGTTATGGCATGGTCTTAAAGGAATGTTTCCTTCAAGCTGTTTTAATTCATCAACTAAAGATTGCTGAGCTAAACAAAAATCGATGTCGTCTTGGCAAAGGGCTACACGGTTTACAGGATCTTTTTCGATGACTTTTTTGAAAGCATCAAAGCGCATCGCTAAGTTATGAAAATCAGGGATCACATGATGCAGCTGATCAGCCTGAAAATCTTGTAATGCTAGCGCGAATTGTCCAAATGCATTGGCTGCAGTTTGTGCTTGCGAGATAGTTGCTACCACATCTTCACTATAACTGCCGCCAATAAATTCGAGTGCACGCCAAACACCTTGATCGCATTCAACTAAAAAGTCGCTTTCGATAGTTGGAACATGACGAATAATTTCGAGGCTGTATTCACCATTGTCGTGTTTTTCACTTAGGTGCTGCTCAATTAGTCGTGCATTTTCAACTAGGTGCTCAGGGTTAGGAAACACATCGGTATTTAACTTTTGCACAACCAAGGCGTTTTCTTCTGATTTAAGTAACATGGTTGTGTTGATGTGGCCATTGCCAATTGGCTTTAGCGTTACGTTATCTGTGCTTAAGCCAAAGTGCTCAGAAAGATAAGTTGCAACAGGATTAGACTTCATTAATTTTCCATTACTTATTTTTTGCAAGAAGAGGCGAGGGTTTAATCGTTTAGCTTACGACGTAACTGACATAAAGTGTGTGCTATTGCATCCAGTTCAGCTTTGTAGGTTACGCCATACCATGGCTCTTGTGCAGTATAAACGGTTACAGCTTGGCGGTTATCTTGAATCGCGAGTTGTATCTCATTTGGTAAATAATACTCTTTCGTGACACCGTTGTCAGTATTTTCTAAAAACTCAATAAAACCTGTTTCTAAGTCATTAAATAAACTCGGTGTTATTCCCCAAAAGCTCATAGAACCTAGGGCATCATCGGCAATTTGTAATCTCTCATCATGTGGATTGTTGCCTTTTAAAACATTATTTTCGAGTTTAATATCTAGGTACTCGACCACATCAGTTAAATGCTGGTGGCTATCAACAGAGCATACACCACGATTTACACCACCTTCTTCGGAGAGCGTATCTTTTATTGGGTAGCCTACCATTGCCCAATTGCTATGCTGTTTGAAGTGTTCGCTAATAATGGTAAAAGAAGACTCGCCATAATAGTCATCGGCTGTAATAACAATAGCAGGGTTATTTACATAGGGTTTTGCGCAAAGTAATGCATGACCTGTACCCCAAGGTTTTTGTCGTTCAGCGGCTAGGTACTCATAACCATTTGGCACTGCACTAATTGCTTGCTCAACTAGGATTACTTCGAGCGACTCAGGTAGGCGCGGTAAAATCGTCGCTTCAAACTCAGCACGAATTTTTTTATTAATGATGATCACCGCTTGGCTCACACCAGCTTTAACCGCATCCTGAATACTAAGTTCCATGATGGTACAGCCCAGCCCTGGAATTTCGGCAATTTGTTTGTTTCCGCCAAAGCGGCTACCCAGCCCGCCAGCCAATACAATTAAAGTAAGAGAGTGTTGAGTCATCGCGAAAGTTAAATAAAAAACAAAGGAAAAGTGTACCAGAAACAATCACGGGGGAGGAAGAGAAGCTTTAAGCTATAAGCTGTAAGTTTTGAGCCGAGCGGTGTTGTTTGTGGGCCTTACCCAAAGGCCTACCTCGTAGGAGGTACTTTAGTGCCGAAGTGTTTAGAGCAATTCACGGCTAAAGCCGTTCCCACGTAGGCGTGAAATTTAAGGAGCCATTAGCTTTCAGCTGTGAGTTTTGAGCCGAGAGTTATTGTTTGTAGGCTCTTTAATGATTTTCCGGCTTTGTGTTGAATGTTAGACGCGCCAAGCAAGCGTCGCACCTCACATCTCGCACCTCACATCTTGCATCTCGTACCTCGCATCTCGTACCTCGCATCTCGTACCTCGCACCTCGACTCTCGAACCTAATAGCTTCATATTTACGTAGGTGGTATATTCTCTTTGTGGTGATTAACCTTTTTAGGTAGACGATTAATGGCAAAAGATAGATACGCGCCAAAAGCTGTTGGCGATATTATGGCGGGCTTGAGTGGTCGCTTGGCATCTTATGCTGGTAAAACCCAAGGCTTGTCTTCTCAACAAACGATTCTTGATGACTTTTTAGGTGAAACGCTTTCGAAAAAGTGCCGAGTAAGTAATTACCGTGATGGTACTTTGATGATCGAAGCGGTTTCGGCACCGATTGCACTGCGTTTAAATTACTTAAAAATGGATATGCTCTCGCATTTTCGTGCCGCTGGTATGGTAGAGCTTGGGCAAATTAAAATTACCGCAAACCCACAAGCAACTCAGCGCTTATCGGCAACAAATAAGCCAGAGCAAAAGCCTGTTTCTAAACGTCAAATGAGCGAACAAACAGCCGATTACCTCAGCGCCATCGCCGCAGACGCGCCTCCATCTTTAAAAGCCAAGTTAGAGCGTTTAGCGCAACATGGGCGCAAAAATAAGTAAAGCCGTCAGTTTTGAGCCGAGCGGTGTGGTTTGTGAGCCTACCCCGTAGGAGGTACTTTAGTGCCGAAGTGTTTAGAACAATTCACGGCTAAAGCCGTTCCTACGTTTTGGTGTAGGCGTGAAATTGTAGCAGCGGGTTTACCCCGCGTTATCTTTGAATATTGCGCGATATAAAATCGCGCCTACGATAATTCGCATCTCGCACCTCGTTCCTCGCACCTCGTTCCTCGCACCTCGTTCCT
>NZ_LJSO01000020.1:0-57437 GCF_001399985.1 Pseudoalteromonas sp. P1-8 | reverse complement strand
CTAGAACCTAGAACCTAGAACCTAGAACCTAGAACCTAGAACCTAGAACCTCCGGCAGAGGAAGACGCAGCACTAAACACCCATACCGCGCGGCTGAACGCTGACGGCTGAAAGCTGATAGCTCTGTGATGTGTTGGGTTTCGCTTCGCTCTACCCAACCTACGCCAGGCCTTTCAACTTTCTCCTCGCTAACTTTACTCTTTCTAGCTCGCTAACTAGCGACTAAAAAAGCCCATACTCTTCGGTTTCTTCTGCTTCGTGGCGCATGAGGTGCTCTGGGCGGAAGATGGCACTTGGGTCTAATAACAAGCTGTGTTTATGCTTCATTTTGATTAGTCCGCGCATCATGTTTTTAGTTTGCGGATCAACATCAAAACCAACCGAGGTAAGTTGGTCTAACGGTTTGATGTCTTCTTTTTTTACGTTGATGTTGTCTTCTACTTTGTCGACTAGAAGGCCTATATGAGGTGTTACACCGTCTTTTGTGGTGAAGATGATGATTGGCTTGTAATCAAGAATGATCTGCTCACGTGCCGATTCAAACAATCTAATAAGCTGGTTGAATGTTTGGCGCTTTTTCTCTGCAAATAGGCTAATCACCTTGTCGTGAGGTTGGCTTTTTTGCAATTCTAATAACTCACCGGCCATAGCATGTAATTCACGGTGTGGCTTATCAAACTTGGCTAAGATACTTTGTAAGTCTTCGTTATCGGTTTCAAAGTTGTTATACCAACGACCGAATGCACATTTGTCTGGATCTGTGGCTTTTGTAAAAGGTGCACCTGTTACTAGGCTATTTTCTAAGGCATCTAGCCAATCTAAATGGTCTTTTTCTCTTTCGACTAAAAGGTCAGATAATTCAGCATTGGTTTCTTTGGTTGAGTGATTGTTTAATACAATTCCTAAATCAAAGATAGGCGTTGGAGTTTCCATATAATCTTTAACTCCAATGAAGCTTTTATTTTCATTTGGCAACGACGTTAAGTTTCCTTCGTAACGCTCGGTTAGAAGAATATCGAGAATTTTTAGTGAAATGGTCTTTTGGCCAACTCGAAAATTAATCAGATCCATATTTCCCTCAAAGCCTTGTTAAGTCTCTATAGCATAGAACATTATTGTAATTTAGTCGTAGTTTAACCTAATTACTTTTAAAATATGAGCGGTAGATTTTTTTGTTATTTCCCGCAGTGTGAGTGTTAAATAGATCAGCGAAATCTGATGTGTCAGTAAAGAGACGATTTAGCTCAGTCAGCAGACATTGATTGTTTAGAGGCGTTGGACATTTTTGGGCAGCGCTAACCAATGCAACGGCATTCAAATAACCTTCAAATATAATTCTATTCGCACTCGTGTGATAAGGCTCGATATCTTCAATAAACTGCTTACACCAAGGGTTTTTACAGTTATTAGGGTCGGGAACCACTTCAGTGACCATAATGTTGGCGGGCTGCTTAATTCGCTGATATAAATCATGACTCGATACAAAAGACACCGAAGTATAGTCTGGGTTGAAGTTTTGTTTGTTTGCAGCGTTAACAAATTCAGCGAGAGGCTTGTAGGTACCGACTAAACAAATTGCGGTTGCATTACTTTCTTTTAGAAGCGCTAAAGCTTTTGAAATATCATCACTATTGCGCTTAAATCGCGTGACTTCTACAGGTTTAATACCATGTATTTTTAGGGCGTTAACGAGATTGCTCTCTACCATATAACCAAACTCATCGGCTTGGATCATTAAACCAATTTTTTCATGCTTACGCTCTTTAACTAGGTAGTTAATTTGCTCTATGGCTTCATCTTGGTAGCTCGCACGAAGATTAAATACATTTGGCATTGAGCTGTTATGTAAAAAGTCAGCGCCTGTAAATGGCATGAGAAATGGAATACGGTGTCTATCTAGCAGGGGCTTAATTGCATGGGCTGTTGGTGTGCCCATAGAGCCAAAAATCGCATGGATTTTTTGGTCAAATAAAAACTCGCGGGTATTCACTACGGTATTTTTTGGCTCGTAGCCATCATCAGCTAATATCAGGTCGATACTTTGGCCGTTAACACCGTTTTCTTTGTTGATTTTATTAAAGTAAATATTACTGCCAAGCGCCAGTTGTTCGCCTATTTGCTTTGCAGGTCCTGTGAGTGCAGTGGACATTCCGAGTTTAATGGTAGGCTGTGAGTGTTCAGCTAAAGCTATCTGAGATAGCAGCAAGGTACAAATACTTAAACACTTAATAGCTGTTATTTTGAAGTGATTTATAGTGAGCATACCAACCTTGCACTGCGGTTTTGAACTGTGAGTCTAAGTCTTTTTTACCTGTAAAACCGGCTTCTTCGATTAAGCTATTTACAGAGGTTTGCTGTAATACTAGTCGAATAAGGATGAATTTTGTATGTTCATCTAATAAATTTAGACTAATTGGTGTGCTCCAAATCATTTGCCATAGCAATGGCTGCACTTGGAAGAGGTTAATATCACCGGTTAACAGCCGCTCAGCTCTTGCATCTAAGGCAGAAGATAGGTCACTTTTTGGTAAGCGTTTGAATAGCTCTGCAATAAGCTGCCAAGGAAGTGAGCTAAAGTGACCAAGGAGTTGCAAAGACAGGTCTTGTTTAAACTCTTCTATTAAGAGTGCTGCGCTATCTGTGCTTTGCTTATCTAACGCTTTAATCACTAAAGCAGCATGTTCAGCCGTTGCTTTGTCATGACTAAATCCAAGCTTAACAATATTAAAGCCATTACTTTGCCAAAACTTAACTAACGCTGCATTTGCGCCAAAACTGGCACCAAAATAACTGCAATTATTTAATTGGCTTTCGCAGTAGTTTAACAGGGCTGAGCCAATACCTTGTTGATGACATTCAGGTGCAACAGCTATTCTCACAACTCTCGCTGAGCGTTTACACAAGTCTTCTGTATTTCGGCTCAATTGAGTCAGAGTTTGCGCCATTAAATGACCATGAGGCCTGCGCTTTCCTTTTATAACTTGCTCAGCAATCTCAGGCGTTAAGCCACCCTCAATAGCAATTAAGCAAACGGCTTTTAATGCATTTTCTTGTTTGCAGATCGATAGCTGTAACTCTGGGGCATCAAGCAATTGGCGTAAGTCATTTACTGTGGTTTGGTAATGAGCCAGCGCCAGTAGCGCCATAATTTGACTAAGCAGCTGCTCATCTTCAACGAGTTGATCTTTGCTTATATTTTCAAATTGGTAAGACTTACCACTCTGCATATCTAGGTACTTTGCATCGAGTAGTAATAGTTCGCGTAGGCTATTTTCGAGGGGGTCATGTTTAGCAAAACGAATAGGTTCATCCAGAGTAACTGCCTTTAGCGATTTATATTGGCTACGTAAGTAATGTAAAAAGCGTAACGTGTAACCACGCCCATTTCCTTCATAACCAACCATAGTGCTAGCAAATACGATTCGTGGATAACTTTTTAGGATCTGCAATAGCATAGGAACCGGAATCGCCGCTGCTTCGTCGACAAATAACAGATCGCAGTCAGGTTTTTCGTTTAGTAGTGTATCTGGCGCAATATAGCTAAGATTAGCTAGTTGCTTAAAGTTTTGTTCTTTGCTAACACCAAGCTCAGTGGCTAAATGCTTAAAACTTGTTTGTACGGCTTTGGCTTGCGTGGCACAAATAAGGATTTTTTTATCTTGAAGACTTGCTGCTGCAATCCCTAAAGCAGCTGACTTACCACGACCTCGGTCCGCACTGATCACAAAAGGGCGATTAGCGCGCCCTGTTGCGGTTTTAATAATTTGCTCAACACATGCTTGTTGTTGCTGATAATTTATCTCAGCAGTTGCTGGCGATACTGATTGGTAAGCAGGGAGCGAGTGTTCAGTAAAATAATGTGGCTGCAACTTTAGCTTGGAGAATAAACGCTGATTAAAAAAGCTGTGTTTAATCACTTGGCCATAAGAGGTAATACTTGTGAGTGCAGGGTCTTGCCACTTGCGGTCATCGGGCAGCAACATTATCAGTACACCACCTGCTTTTACGGTACCTGCAAGCGCTGCGAGTTTATCGGCATATAAGCCGCTAAAACCATCAAAAATTGCGTGTTGAAACTCTTGGCCAAGAATTTGGTGAGCATGTTTTGGAAACTCACTATTTGCTAATAATGAGCTGCTACTGAAAACATAGGTATTTTTGAGCGCTAATTGGTTTGCAAACTGGTAGCACCAAGTTTCGCTGCCTTGCACAATGACAAGCTGGCGATGCTTTGCAATCACCAGCTCATTACACAGTGCTGTTAAGTACTCATTATAAGGCTTGAAGTCTTGCATACTGTGTTACAAGCCATTTGCTGCCTAGGTCATCAAAGTTCACTTGAATACGTGACTGTGCGCCGCTACCTTCGTAATTGAGTACGGTTCCTGCGCCGAACTTGGCGTGTAATACGCGTTGTCCTAAGTTAAAGCCGCTATCTTCAAATGCGGCATGTGTTACTGATGGACTAAAGCGACCTGCCGCTGGCGGTCTTGAAACCTGTGTTTTAATACGGATTTCTTCGATACAGTCTTCAGGCATTTCACGTAAAAAGCGTGATGGGCTATGGTACTTTTCTTGTCCGTATAAACGGCGACTTTCTGCATGGCTAATATATAGTTTTTCCATCGCGCGAGTCATACCAACATAGCAGAGGCGGCGTTCTTCTTCTAAACGACCAGACTCTTCATTACTTTGTTGTGATGGGAACATGCCCTCTTCAACACCAACCATAAATACCAATGGGAATTCTAGGCCTTTTGCTGAGTGTAGTGTCATCATTTGCACCGCGTCTTCGTGCTCATCAGCTTGACCTTCGCCAGACTCTAGTGAGGTATAAGCCAAAAATCCCTGTAGTGGTGAGCTGAACTCTTCATCTTCAGGAAGTTCGTATTGACCACAAGCACTAATAAGCTCTTCTAAGTTTTCTACGCGGGCACGGCCTTTTTCACCTTTTTCAGCTTGATACATTGCCATTAACCCTGAGGTTTGAATGGCATATTTCGCTTGCTCTTCTAAGGTGAGATCGCTGATTTTATCTTCGATATGCTCAACAAGTTCTAAGAATTTAGTGACGGCACTTGCTGCACGGCCAGATAGGTGTTGTTGCTCTACAATTGCTTTTGCGGCATACCAAAGTGGCAATGACTCATTGCGCGCGCAATCACGGATATGACTTAGCGTTTTATCACCAATGCCGCGGGCAGGGGTGTTAATAACGCGCTCGAAAGCAGCATCATCTTGACGGTTACCCACTAAACGTAAATATGCAAGCGCATCTTTGATCTCTTGACGTTCGAAGAAGCGCATACCGCCGTAAATGCGGTATTTTAAACCTTCTTGTAGCATTGCTTCTTCGAGTACACGAGATTGCGCGTTGTTACGGTATAAAATCGCGGCGTCTTGTAATGCATTACCTGCATTTAGCCAGCTACGTAGTTTGCTGCTGACAAAGCGTGCTTCGTCTAATTCATTAAACGCAGCGTAAACAGAAATAGGCTCACCATCATTGCCGTCTGTCCAAAGGCTTTTACCCATGCGTTCAGCATTGTTTTTGATCAGTGCATTTGATGCTTTTAAGATTGTTGCCGTTGAACGGTAATTTTGTTCAAGGCGAATAGTTTCGGCTTCGAAGTCAGTTAAAAAGCGTTTGATATTCTCAATTTTTGCGCCACGCCAGCCATAGATACTTTGGTCATCATCACCTACGATCATAATACTGTTGGTGTTACCTGCGAGTAATTTTAACCAAGCATATTGAATAGTGTTGGTATCCTGGAACTCGTCTACCAGCATGTGGGCAAAACGCTGTTGATAGTGACGTAAAAGTGTTGGGTGATTCTTAAGTACTTCGTAGCAGCGCAGCAGTATTTCTGCAAAGTCGACTAAACCTGCACGGTCACAAGCCTCTTGATATGCAGCATAGACTTTCAGCATCATTTGCTCATTAATATCGTAGGCTTGAATGTCTTTAGGGCGCAGACCTTCATCTTTTTTCGCGCTGATATACCAACCAAATTGTTTTGCTGGCCACTTTTTATCATCGATGTTCATCGCTTTAAGTAAGCGTTTTATCATGCGTTGTTGATCGTCAGAATCTAAGATTTGAAAGCTTTCAGGCAAGTTCGCTTCACGGTGATGGGCGCGTAAAATACGATGAGATAAGCCGTGGAAAGTGCCAATCCACATACCACCAACCGGTGCTTTTAACGTTTCTTCTACACGGGTACGCATTTCTTTCGCGGCTTTGTTAGTGAAGGTTACCGCAAAGATGCTGTATGCAGAAGCTTGCTCAACTTGCATGAGCCATGCGATGCGATGAACAAGTACTCGAGTTTTACCAGAACCTGCACCTGCAAGTACCAGCATATTTTGCAATGGGGCTGCGACAGCATCCCGTTGTTTGTCATTTAAGCCATCGAGTAATTCAGAAACGTCCATCGTTACGCCTTTTCAATCTATAATGGGTGGAGTATAACAGGTGTTTATGCAAGGCTAAATAAAATACTGTTTTTATAAACAGCTATTTTGGCAAGTTATTAAAATTGTAAATGAAAATTGTGAATTTGACCGATTTTTAGCAAAAAGAACTAAAATTAAAATAACGCTACTTTTTAACACTTTGATTTGTAAGTCATAATAAGTTGGCATAAAGTGTGATTATAAAAAGTATAATCATTAAAAACTACAGAGGTTAGTATGGCAGAGCAAGGTTCTGGCGGTAATGTAATCGCAGCAATATGTAATATCTTTTTTCCTGGTTTAGGACAATTGGTACAAGGTCGTTTAATGGCGGCTATTGCATTCTTTTTAGCATGGGTTATTAGTGGTGCACTAATTTATGTGGCAGTTGGTTTTATTCTACTGCCAATCGTATACCTATGGGCGATTATTGATGCTGCACGCTTCAAGTCGCGACTCTAGCTATTTAATTAGCACAAACACGAGCGCCACTTAGGCGCTCGAGTTGTTTTAAGGCGGCTAAACTCGCCACGTTTAGCTGCAAACGGTATAATCAGCAGATAACGTATTAAGAGTACCCTCCATGGAATATCAATTTATCCGCGACCCTATTAGCGGTTTACGCATTAAAATTTCCTCTGAACACGCCATCATAGGCCGTTGGCTAAACGAAGAAGTCGGAAAAGAAAAAATTGCGATGGTGCAAGCGTTGATCTCTGCTGTTAAGAACAGTCATGAGTCTTTAACCTTACAAGGTCAAGAAATTGATTTGATCTTAAGTAAAGACGAAGCGCTGTTCGAAGCACATGCATTACATCAAGATAACGAAGACTTAGTTGCCTACCAAGATGATGATTTAATGCTTGAAGAAGAAGGCCTGTGCAGTGGCTGTGGCTTTGAAGATTTTGTTGATTTAATTGAATCTTGGCAAGAATTTACACAAGGCCGATAAGCAGACACATGTTCTGCTTATCGGTAGCTAATTTATTGCTCACTCACTGATTTAACAGCAGCTAGTAATAAATCTTCTGTTAAGCGTACTTTGTAATTTGGGTTGGCGTATTGAAAATGAACTAACCCATTTGTATCTATCACGAATACTGCGGGTACTGGCAGTGCTACTTTTGGCTCACCTTCTAACGAGACAAAGTTAACCCCAAGCTTATTACGGTAAATCTTTGCTGTTTTGTCATCTAAATAAAATGCTAAACCTAACGTTTGCGCCAAAGTAAGGCTGTCGTCAGAAAGCAATTGATAGCTAGGAGCTGTAATTTTTGTTTCAGCGAGTTTTTCAGGACTATCTGGTGAAACGGCAATTAGTTGCGCGTCTAAGCTTGCTAATTCTTTCTCTATTTTTTGCACGCTGGCCAATTGTTTTGAACAATATGGGCACCAGCCACCACGATAAACAATCAGCACGGTAGTTTTTTCTTTAAAGCGCTCAGCTAGCGAGACGGTTTTACCGTATTGGTCTTTCAATTCAACATTTGGCACCGTTAAGCCAGGTAATAACGGACTAACTTGCTCTGCTGACTCGGCAATATTAGTCGCAGTTGCAGCGATAACGTGGCTTGATAGTACAAACAGTGCACTAATGAATAGAGATTTAAACATGGGCTTCCTCGGTTATTTTTATCAACTACAAAGATGACCTGATTGTTGCGGGATTTATTTCATCTTTACCTACATCAAACTCAAATTTAACTGTAGTATATAGGCAAATAAAAAATGCAAGTTGGGATAAAGAATGTCTGCTAATTTACAAAAACTCGTTGTTATGCTCGAGATGCAAAATGCGATGAATACCAAAGTTCATGAGCAATGGTTTAGCCAAGGTTTTGAATGGTATCGTGCAATTTGGGTTGAGTGTGCTGAAATGCTTGACCACTACGGTTGGAAGTGGTGGAAGAAACAAACCCCAGATACAGAACAAGTTATTTTAGAGTTAGTTGATATTTTCCATTTTGGTTTATCTTTACGCATTGATGGTGAAACCAGCTATGAGCAGTTAGCTGCGCAACTTGAAGCTGAGTTAAGTGCACCAGTTCAAGCCGATGACTTTAAACAAACACTCGAATTATTAGCCGCGTCAGCAGTCGCTGAAAAGAGTTTTAATGCAGCTGCATTTGCAGGTTGTATGGCGCAAATCGGTATGGATATCGATGATTTATACCGTGGCTACGTTGGTAAAAACACCTTGAATTTCTTCCGCCAAGATCATGGCTACAAAGACGGTAGCTATATCAAGGTGTGGAATGGCCAAGAAGATAACGAGCACTTGGTTGAAGTGGTAAAAAGCCTAGATACAGAGCATGCAGATTTTGCAAAACTTGTATATCAAGGCTTAGAGCAGCGTTACCCGAAGTAATCATTCAACGGGTATAAGCTCGCGAAAATCGATGGTTGATAAAAAGCCATCGAACTGCTTATGCGGTTGCTGGCTATCAGGGTTGGCAACCGCAAGTATATGACCAATACCAAACTCTTTTGCTGCATCTAGCACGGCAGGGCTGTCGTCCACAAATAAAGTCCGTTCCTTATCAAACTGCCATTCTTGATGTACTTGTTGCCATAATGGTTGATGCTCTTTACTCACGCCATATTGATGAGTTGAGATAACCCCATCTAAGTAATTATCGATAGCAGTGTGTTCAAACTTTAACATGGCACAATCTGGGTGTGCGTTAGTAAGCATGATCAATTGCTTGCCTGCTTTTCTAAGCTCAGTTAAAAACGGCGGAACATCTTCACGAATTCTGATTAAATGTTGTATGTCACGTTTTAGCGCCATAATTGGTAAATCAAGTTGTTGTTGCCAATAATCTAAGCAGTACCAATTAATTTGTCCGTGAACTTGTTGATAACGATGTAAAATGTTAGCTTTTGCTTCGTCTAAGCTGATTTTATGTTTACGCGCATATTGCTCGGGAATGACAGTTAGCCAAAAGTAATTATCGTAATGCAAATCGAGTAGGGTGCCATCCATATCTAACAACACTGTATCGATTTTTGACCAATTTAACATAGGCAATTCACTTTAAAAGATTTATGATGAGCATAACTGCCATGATAGCAAATTAATGCCAATGACACAGAAAAAGCATCCTACACCACCGCAAATTTTGTCTAATGAAGTTGTCGCTAAAAGTCGACTATTTACTGTTGAATCTCTCGAATTGAAGTTCTCAAATGATGAGCAAAGGCAATACGAAAGAATTCGTGGCGGTGGCAGAGGGGCAGTTATGATTGTGCCAGTAACGGCCGATAACGAACTGTTATTAGTGCGAGAATATTGTGCAGGCACCAATGATTATCAGTTGGGTTTTCCAAAGGGCTTAATTGACCCAGGCGAAACCCCACAGCAAGCTGCAGACCGTGAGCTTAAAGAAGAAGTTGGTTTTGGTGCTAAACATTTTGCTGAACTTAAAAAAGTCAGCATGGCGCCGAGTTACTTTAATGCCACTATGCATATTTTGTATGCTGAAGACCTCTACCCTGAAACCTTACCCGGTGATGAGCCTGAACCGCTTGTCGTGGTAAAATGGCCAATAAGTGATTGGCAATCATTATTGCAACAAGAAGACTTTACTGAAGCACGAAGTGTCGCAGCTTTGCTATTATTAACAAAGTACTTAGAGTCGGGAGCGGGCAATGAATGATTTTTTAGAACCGTGTATTCGGTTAGCTGAGCAAGCAGGCGATGCCATTATGGCCATTTATCAGCAGGATGATATTGGTGCTGAGCAAAAGTCAGATCATACTCCGGTCACCAAGGCTGACTTAGCATCGAACGATGTATTAATGGCTGGTTTGAAAGCCATAGCCCCTGATATTCCAATTATGTCAGAAGAAACACCCATTCCGGCGCTGGCAGACAGAAAAGATTGGCACCGTTATTGGCTGCTTGATCCTATGGATGGTACCGGGGAGTTTATTCTCGAAAGCGGTGATTTTGCAGTTAATATCGCGTTAGTTGAAAATAATCGCCCAGTACTGGGTGTTATCCATTGGCCAGCGAAACAAGTGACTTATTTTGCTAGTTATCAAAATGGCGCCTTTAAACGTGAAAATGGCCAAGATCAGCAAATTTCGGTAGCAACGCCGGATAATTTAACCTTAGCTGTAAGCCGCAGACAAAAAATTGAAGCGGTCAGCCAGTATTTAAATACTCAGTTTGCGACGGTGGCATTAGGCTCATGTTCATTAAAAGCGTGTATTATCGCTGAGGGTAAAGCGGACTGCTTTTTACGTATCGGGCCAACGGGTGAGTGGGATACTGGTGCGTCACAAGTGATTGTCGAAGAAGCTGGTGGCTGTATTACCGATGCCGAATTCAACCCGTTAACTTACAATCAACGAGAAAGCACAGAAAACCCTGACTTTATCGTGATGGGTCACCCTGATTGGGAGTGGCAAAAAATGATTAGTCCTCATCAGCGTGCATTCTAACGGTGTTTTGTGTGCTTTTTGTTCGCTTGAATTAAATTTGTCACTATAACCCTTGATTTCTAATCTTATTGCTATATGATAGCGCTCTCTCTGAAACAGGGCAGCAATAACATGCTTATGTTACTTAGAGATTACAGGCGCGGGATGGAGCAGCCTGGTAGCTCGTCGGGCTCATAACCCGAAGGTCGTCGGTTCAAATCCGGCTCCCGCAACCAACTGAAATTACATAATAGGCACGCGAAAGCGTGTTTTTTTATGCCTGAAATACAGGTTCAGAGCCCGAAGGTTGTCGGTTCGCCCTCAAAATTCACAGCTCCTGCAACCAACTGAAATTGAACATTAAAATTAAATGAGTTTGATAAGTAGGCACGCGAAAGCGTGTTTTTTTATGCCTGAAATTCAGGTTCAGAGCCCGAAGGTCGTCGGTTCGCCCTCAAAACTCACAGCTCCCGCAACCAACTGAAATTGAAGATTAAAATTAAATGAGTTTGATAAGTAGGCACGCGAAAGCGTGTTTTTTTATGCCTGAAAAAGCTGGAAGCTTTAAGCTATAAGTTTTAAGTAGAATGAGAGTGTTGTTTAGTGCAGTGTTTTCACTCGGGTTCACCCAGTTCATTCTTTGTGTAGGTTGGTTTGAGCGTAGCGAAACCCAATACAATTCATGTTAAACCTTTCTTCTGATTGTGCTTGACCTAGCACCTAGCACCTTTACCCCCTAACTCACACCTAAATCCAACCCCTTGATATCTATCCTAGTTATTCATCCCTAAATTGGGAAATGATTATGAATGTTAGCTGAACTGAACTACGCTTGATTAATAACTAATAATAAATAAGTAGATTTAGGGATGATCCGTTTTTTAATAGCGCTGTTAGCACTTCTGTTCTTACCTTCAGCTTTGTGTGCATTTCAAAACTACGATATTGATGATGGTCTATCGCAAAGTGTTGTGTTTGATATTGTTCAAGACCAGCAAGGTTTTATCTGGATTTCAACACAGGCAGGCTTAAATCGTTTTGATGGCAATGAATTTACTGTATTCACAGCATCCGATAAGGAAAATAGCCTAGCGAATAACTATATCTATCCGTTGGCACTTGATAGCGAATCACAGCTGTTTATAGGTACTCGAAATAGTGGTGTAAACCAACTCGCATTACATAATTATCAATTTTCTAAGCCGCTTCTAAAAGAGCGTCGCATTACTAGTTTATTGGTGGCGCAACAGCAAGTTTATATTGGCACTTACGACGGCAGCCTGTTTCGTTACGATAAGCGAACAGAGCAGCTTGAAACGTTAATAACAGGGTTAAAAAAACCTATTTATGCGCTATCAAAAATCGCTGACATCCTTTGGATAGGAACGCATGGAGCTGGGTTACTTCATTATGACCTTATTAATAATCAACAAATCAATTCGGTTTTTTCTGGCTTTGCTGAGCCTGTAGATATTCATGCTAGTATCTTTGCTATCAAACAGTCTTCTGATGGCAGTATTTGGTTGGCAAGTCAGGGCGGCGGCTTATATAAAATTGCGTTAAGCACCCAAACAATAACGCAGTGGTTAACTTCTAATGATGATAATTCTGGGCTTAGTAGTAATGAAATTCGTGATATTGAGTTTGATAGCCAAGGCCGAGTTTGGCTAGCAACGCGAGGCGGCGGAATTAATGTTTACGACCCTATTGATGCAAGCTTCACCGTTTTAGCGCATGACCCGTTTGATAAATATAGTCTTGCTCATGACCGGGTATATAGTATCTACCGAGACAGTAGCGACATTATGTGGTTTGGTACTGCACATGGGATCAGTAAGCTCGACCCTGCATCATTGCAATTTAGTAAGTTAAAAAAGCCAACGCCACTTTCAAGTAACGATGCGTGGGCGTTATTTGAAGACTCAAAGCAACGTATTTGGTATGGCAGCTGGGGTGGCGGTATCGATATTCTTGATCAGCAATTAAATCGTTTAGATCGCATAACCACCGAAAGTTCACCGTATTCAATCAGTAGCAATGCAATTAAAGCCATCGCCGAAGATCGTAATGGCGATATATGGATTGGCAGCTGGCAGCAAGGGATTGATGTTTTGCATACCGATGGCAGCATCAGTCACTTTCGGGCAGATGAAGGCGGGCATGGCTTAACTGAAAACAGTATATATGACCTTTTAGTCGATGAGAAAAATAATGTTTGGGTCGGCACTAATGGAGGGGGGCTGTTTTGCTTTGATAGGCAGCGCGGCAAATTTATTAGTTTTGCACAGCCTGTAGCAAATACACAACTTGTAATTCCAACGGCGCGGGTGACGAGTTTATACAAAAGCTCGCAAGCAGATCTGTGGATAGGCACAGATGGTGATGGGGCTTATCACTACAACGCAGCAACCGATACCCTCACTAATTATCGCAAAGGAGACTTGGCTTTATCTGATAATACAGTGCGAGCGTTTTTAAAAATTGATCAGCAAATGTGGCTCGCAACATCGAACGGCTTAAATATTATTGATTTGAGCAACCAGCAAGTTCATCAGCTTAATGTCGCTCAAGGCCTTCCTAATCAAGTCGTTTATGCGTTGCTAAAAGACAATGAAGATAGGGTCTGGCTAAGTACCAACAACGGCCTCGCTAAAATAGACCCTGTAACCATGAGCATAAAAAATTATAAAGCTCGACATGGCTTACAAGGTAATGAATTTAATGCCGGTGCTTATTTAAAAACCCGTGATGGCCGCTTGATGTTTGGTGGCACTCAAGGGGTTAGTGTCATTAATCCTGCTGACCTTGAAGTTAATACTATTGGCGGGCAATTAGCACTCACTAGTTTGCAGTTTGATGATGAGGATGTGGTAAATCAGGGAGTCAGCCGTTTAGGCAGTTTATACCAAATAGAAAAAAGCCGTTCAGTGACTATTCCTGCGGGAATTAAACGGGTTCATTTTCAGGTTAGTTACCTACACTACTCTGAGCCACAGACTAACCAGTACTCCTATCAGTTAGCAGGCTTTGAACACCAATGGCGAAAAGCTACAGGGTCGTTTTTATCTGTTGACTACACTAATCTTCCTGCTGGTAAATATCAGTTGAAAGTTAATGCTAGTAGTGAAAATAGGGCAAATGCGCTCACCCCATTACTGTTAAACATAACGGTTCTTGCGCCTTGGTGGCAAACAAGTGAGTTTTATCTGCTAGCAGCCATGCTGATTTTGGCTATGGTGTGGTTATTCACAGTGCTTTGGACTCGCCGTATACGCAAACAAAAATATTATCTGGAGCAAATTGTTAGCGAACGCACTGACGAAATCGCAGAGCAAAAAATGCTAATCGAACAGCAAGCTGACGCTCTGAGTGACTCACTCGAAAATAAAGTGCGTTTTTTCACACATGCATCCCATGAATTACGTACTCCTTTGAGTTTGTTAATTGCGCCGTTGCAAAAGCTCGTAGCAGATGAGCGAAATACTGAAAAGCGTGAGCAACTGAATTTGGTATTGCGTAATAGTCGGCGTTTAGAAAACTTGGTCGATAAGCTACTAACCTTGACTCGCTATGATGAGCGCCATGAAGAGATTATTAAAGTTGTATCATTATCGGCAATAGCCAGAGAGGTCGCGGGGCAGTTTGCTGTGTTAGGTGAAAAGCCCATCGACTTTAAGGTTGATATTGAAGAGGCTGTATTTATTGAAAGCACCCGAGAAGGGGTGATCACGATTCTTACTAATCTCTTAAGCAATGCTTTTAAATATACTCAGCAAGGCCAAGTCAGCTTAATCATAAGCGCATCAGGTGAGCTTGCCTACATAGAAGTAACAGACACAGGTAAAGGCATCGCAGACGCTGAAAAAGACAAGGTGTTTGATACTTTCTACAGAGTAAGTAGTCATGCAAATGTAGAAGGCAGTGGCGTAGGTTTAGCTATCGTTAAACGTCTGGTCGATAAATACAAAGGCAATATTGTGTTGGCAAGTCGTTTAGGAGAAGGAACCAACTTTAAACTCGCATTTAAAACAGCACAATTTGCAGAGCAAGTTCCTGTTGATAGTACAAGCCTAAAATCAAAAGTGAGTCATGACAAAGCAAGTGTATTAATTATTGAAGATAATGACGAGCTACGTCATTACCTAAAAACAGAGTTACAGCACCGCTATCAAGTATTATTAGCTGAAGATGGTCAGATCGGTTTGCAAATAGCGCTGAGCCAAGTACCAGATTTAATAATTACTGATCTAATGATGCCAAAAGTCGATGGCTTTACTGTTTTAGATTCATTACATAATTCGCCCGTTACTTGTCATATTCCGGTGATTATTTTGACCGCCAAGGGCGACTATGAAACCCGAGTAAGTAGTTTGCAACAGCATGCGCTAGATGTGATCACCAAACCATTTGATAGAGAAGAGCTATTTTTAAAAGTTGAGAATTGGATACATTGGGTCAATTTATATTCTCAACAGCAAACTATGGATGCACCTGATCATGTTGAGACAAAGCAACCGGTTGTGGTTGATCCTCGTGACAAACAGCTGCTTGAAAAGCTTGAGTTGTATGTTGCTGAGCATTACCAGCAACAAGGTTTCTCTATGGTGAATTGTGCGAAAGAATTAGCGCTTAGTGAGCGTCAATTACAACGTAAGTTAAAAGTTCTATTAAACATTACTCCTAGTGAGTATTTGCGTAATTATCGACTGAGTAAAGCTGCTGAATTACTAAGACAGGGGCGACAAATAAGCTTAGTAATAGATGATGTGGGCTTTTCGTCACGCTCGTATTTTTCTAAATTTTTTAAAGCAAAATATGGCATGACAGCGAAAGAGTACCAATGTCATTACATATAACATGTTGTTTATATAGGAAATGTCGTATTTGAGTACATTTTTGTCGGCATTCAGCATACTTATTTCTTGTAACTAATCTACCCTTGAACCTTAACGAAAAATGAATCGCTTTGATGGGATCTCGGGTGTTCATATTTGACGGGCAAACATGACTGAATTCAGATTATGGTTAAGGACGACACTGAGATCCCGCCTTTATTTCATGTTCAAAATAGGTTTTGCTTCCCTTGAGTTATGGCAACTGTGTATGCAGTTGCCTCTTTTTAGGGAAATACAGTACTCAATGTAAGGATTAGCATGATGAGCCCCCCTAATTTTCACTCCATAAAGTATTTAAAACAATTATTACTAGCGACAAGTCTTGTCGCTTTAACCGCTTGTGGTGGAGGCGGTGGAGGTGGTGATGACGATGATGATACCCCTCCCGTCGCTACAAACAAAAATCCCACGGTATCTATTAGTAGTGATAGCAGCGTAACAGAAGGTGGTGATTTAGTCCTACAAGCGACGGCAACAGACAGTGATGGCACAATTGCAAGTTACGCATGGCAGCAAACATCAGGTCCAGATCTAACACTTACCGGCAGCGATACAAGTACACTTACGATCACCGCGCCTGAAATCGAAGATGATGCAGATGTCGTTGTTTCACTGACAGTCACCGATGATGATGGTGCAACCGCCACAGCAACAGTAACGATTGAGCTTAAACGTAAAGTGCTCAGCGTAACGATCACCGGTATTGTAACCGATGAGCCGATTATCAACTCAAGTATTGTGGTGCAGATTGGTGATGAACAATTTGAGATTACCGCTGATGCTCAAGGCCGCTATAGCGTAAACATTGAGGTTGATGACTCAGATGCTGATGAACTGGTTAAGCTGGTGGCGTTGGGTAATAACTCCATTGATCCGGGCGTTGAATTTGTATCCCAACTGAAGTCTATCGCAACGCTTGTTTCACAAGCAGGAGCCGATGGCACATTAAGCAAAGATGAAAACTTTGGCGTAAACATTACTAATGTCAGTACTGCAGAGTTTGCACTTTTAAGCCGCGACGGTACAAACATCGATTCTGAACAAGCATTAGATGAAGCTTTGCTCGCTGTTGATGCTGACGAAAAACTGCTACTTGCAGCGTTAATCAAGATCATTGTAGATAATGATGACTACGAACTACCTGAGGGTGTCGATTCGACCCTTGATTTAATATCTAGCGCTGAACAAATTGATGACTTTATAAATACAGTTGAAAGCCAAGACCCAGGATTAATTGACTCTACAAAAGAAGAGATTAAAGATGATGATGAATTAGTTGATCAAACAATCAATAATCTGACCGGCAACTATTTATTAATGCAGCCACAATATTATCGAACTTCAGTTGGGCAGTTTGAGTTTAATAATGATGGTACCGGGTATGTCAGTTTACTGGATGTTGATACTGACTTTAGTTGGTCGCAACAAGAGCAAGACATCACAATTACTTTGGCTGAGCCAGCATTAATGAGTTGCTTTGTGGTTACTGATGGAAACGATGAACAGCTAGATGTTTGTGAGTACTTAGTTGAGTTAGACCTAACTATTCTTCTTGAAAACGATGCAAACAGAACGGTTGAGTTTTTCCGTAAAAGCGAAACACGCATAACCAGTTCAGATGTTGTATATAGAACTACAGAATCGAACTATAACGCCACCCTTATTGAACAACAGCAAACACTTGCTGTGACAGCTGATGAACTTATTGGTAATTGGGTTATTGATAACCTAAGCGAGTTTGGTGGATATAGTAGTGCAGTAAGTGTTGAGTTACTTTCTGGTGGAACAGGAACGCTCATTGATAACGATAACGCGCCTGTTAGTGTGACTTGGCAAGTTGATGGGAATCGACTGCTTATAAGCAATAATGCAGAAACTATTAGTTATGACATCGCTATTTGGCTCGTTAAAAATGTACAAGTGGGCTATCAATTTGCGGCTTCACTCGAAGCTAAAGCGGACGATAGCTCACGTACAGTCACAGGTTTAATGGTGAGAGATAATCAGCTTTCATTTACTAAGTCAGACCTATTGGGTAAATGGACTGTTTACCAAGGCTATAACTCACCTCAAACAGACCTCCACTATGATGTGTATGATGATGGTTTAATGAACTTTAACCTGAATCAAAACTTTCGTTCTTGGCAAGTAAGCAGTGAGGGAGTGTTCTTAAGATATAACTATTTTACGAGCAATGGTGTTCAGCCAATTTGTCCTGAAGGGGAAGTTTGCCAAGTATACAGTGAGTTCTCGCAGCGATTATTAGCCACTAACAATGGTCAAAACTTTACCTATCGTAAATATCGCTTTTTTAACTATGATGGTTCGGAGCGTGTCGAAGATTATTCATCTCATCTACGTAACTTCTCTGTGTCAGATGAGTATGGGGTCACCAAATTCGCACCCTATTGGTTAGAAGAAAACGCAAGTTTTGATAATAATGGCTACCCAATTACAACTAACTACATTGAACTTTATTCACCAAGAGAGCTAGGTGTAGAAACCATTAAAATAGCGACTATTTATGATGAGATGACGGCAGAGTATAGCCATCAAATCACCTTCACTTACCTTGGAGTGGTCAATCAATACGACTACAGTTTAGCGTCAGGGAAATTACTATTTGATAGCATGAAGGCTGAAGTGAGTGACTTTGATCGAAACTTCTTAAATATTTGCGTGTATGAGCAAGCAGGTAGTTGTACTGAAGATGCTAAACAAGCGTGGTACTTTGATAAGGCAATGGCTGAAGAGCAAGTCGTTGTAGAGCGTCCTGCAACGGATCATCCATTAGATGGGGCTTGGCAGCTTGCTGATGAGCCTGATGTCGCGGTAATTATTCGTGATGGAAAATGGTTACAAATTCAAGCAATGGACGACCCTGATGATGACACCGCATTCCCTGGTTTTGAAATTGGTGACTTTACTTGGGATGAAACAACAGGCGCTTTTGATGTCACTATTACGGAAGATACCAATGGTAGTTTCGGTATAGATGATGCTGGCAGTATTGTTGCCAGTGTTGATGGAGATACGCTGACATTCGATATCGAAGGTGAGGGTACTATTACGCTAAGTAGAATCTACAGTGAATCAAATCCGCTAATAGGGGGTTATACATATGGCTCTTACGATGGAGATTTCTTCATTGCTGTATTTAAAGAGGATGGCACTTTCTTAGAGCTTGCTCATGATACTGAGTTTGATGAGTTAGGTATATCAGGTGGTTACTACACCTATGATGCAGAAACTCAAAAGGTAGTGGTTGATTTCTATGTAAAAACCTATGGTGACCCAATTGAATTTGCTGACCCTTACTTTATTGTGAAGCCACAAGGTAACTTTATACAGTTCAAAGACGGCGATGATTTTGGCCTCTTCGAACGCGTTACACGAGTTATTGATCAAGCAGCTTTCACTGAAGCAGATCTTATTGGCTCACATGTATTTACCTTTATGGCTGATGATGGCAGTGGTTTAGAAACCTCTAATGTCGTTATAAGTAATGATGGTACTGCAACATTTGAGTTAGATGGTGAAGTACGCTCAGCAGAGTGGGCATTAGATCTTGGGTCGTTGATGATGTATAGCGAACCAACAGCTACGCAAAATTATGGCTATGGTGTGACTATGACCCCCGTGATAACCATTGAAGGTGGTTTTAGTGTAGCAACGCTAGGTTTCGAAGTACCTGAAACCTACGATGATAATGATGATCCCGAGTTACACACTTTTGTATCGGGCAGTTTAATTAAGCAGTAATTTTCTGAGCCCAGTAGCAGCAATGCTACTGGGCTTTTTTGAGGAGTTAGTTTATGAAAGCGTTATATTTCTCAGTATTACTTCTTACCCTTAGTGGGTGCCAAACGATGGATGCAATGCAAGAAGACATTAGTGATTTAAGTAATAGCTTGTTTTCAAGTGAAGATATGAGCGAAGAATCACAAGATGCATTCTTAAAAGCACAAGAGGCATTTTATGAAGCCGACAATGTTCGTAAAAAACATGCGCAATTAAATGCTCAAGAACGAAGCTTATGGGTCGAGTTAGAAGATGATTATAACATCTTGTTGGCAGCTCCTAGTAAAGCCACTGAGAAGGAATCTTACTTTTCAGACTCTACGCTTGCAGATAACGTTATGATGCAAAGTTTAAAGTTTATTGAGCTGGTCGAAAAAGGCGAGTAATCGAAACTTCGCTTAAAAGATTGAAAAGTTTATGTTACAACGGCACTAACATTACTTTTTAGTTACAAACATGACTGAACTTTACCATTGGTTTGATTTATTCGGCGTAGCCGTGTTTGCAGTTTCTGGAACGCTACTGGCGTACAACAAAAAAATGGATGGCTTTGGGGTTGTTGTGTTGGCCACAGTCACTGCTATTGGCGGTGGGACTGTGCGCGACGTTATTTTAGATGTTCCTGTATTTTGGCTACATGATCAAAGCTATTTCTGGGCTATTTTATTGTCTGTATTTGTCACCACTCGATTAATCAATAAGCAGCGTTCTATTTCACTTAATGCGCTGCAAGTTGCTGATGCTTTCGGTTTGGCATTTTTTGCGGTGATGGGCACACAAAAAGCCATGCTCGCAGGTATGCCAGACACCACGGCGATTATCATGGGTGTAATAACAGCCTGTTTTGGCGGTGTTATCCGTGATGTGCTGGCTGGAAATATGCCGATGCTATTAAAGGGCGAGCTTTATGCAATTGCTTGTATCGCTGGTGGCATTGTTTATACATTAAGTACTTCGCTGGGTTTAGTGGCCGAAGTAGCTATGATATTAGCCATGCTAATGACCTTATCACTGCGTTTAGCTGCAATGAAATGGCAACTGACATTACACGTTTTTAAATATCCCGACTAAACTTAATTTAAGGATGAATGATAGGGACATCATGGATCGTGTCTTTAGCTAGAATATTTTCACGCGCACAAGTGGGTGTGCAAGCTCCTGAAGTGATTGTAGAAGTACACTTAGGAAATGGCTTGCCCGCTTTTCATATCGTTGGCTTACCTGAAGCGTCAGTCAAAGAGTCGAAAGATAGAGTGCGTAGCGCACTCGAAAACTCTCAGTTTGGTTTTCCAGATCAACGAATAACCGTCAACCTTGCACCTGCTGATTTACCTAAAGAAGGCGGCCGTTTTGACTTGGCTATTGCTGTGGGTATTTTAGTCGCCTCTGGGCAAATAAACTGCCCTGATATTCATCGTTATGAGTTTTACGGAGAGTTGGCTTTAAATGGTGAGGTAAGAGGGGTTAACGCTATTTTACCTTCGGTGTTAGGAGCGAAAGAGCAGGGTCGCTGTTGTTTTTTACCCGCTGAAAACGACAATCTCGCAAGCCTTGTTTCGGGCGTCGCTCGAAAAGCCGTTTACTCCTTACAAGATGTTTGGAATGACTTATTAAATCAGCAACCCCTGCCACTTAATATTAGCTATCCTGAGCAGCAGTCGCAGCGTGACTCGCTACTCGATTTAAGTGATGTGAAAGGCCAACCTGGCGCCAAAAGGGTACTCGAAATAGCAGCCGCTGGTGGCCATAATTTACTGTTTCTTGGCCCTCCAGGTACTGGCAAGTCAATGCTTGCCCAACGTATGCCTACGATTATGCCAACCATGTCGGATGATGAAGCAATTAGCACTGCCGCGTTATATTCGATAATTGGTCAGTCGGTTGATTTATCTAATTGGCGTGAACGCCCCTTCAGAAATCCACATCATACTTGCTCTGCTGTGGCCCTTGTTGGTGGCTCTTCGAACCCTAAGCCGGGAGAAATTTCTCTTGCTCATAATGGTGTACTGTTTTTAGACGAGCTGCCTGAATTTGAGAGAAAAGTGCTCGATTCACTGCGTGAACCAATGGAAACGGGCGTGGTGACTATATCGCGAGCGGCACGACAAATGGAATTTCCATCGCAATTCCAGCTGATCGCCGCATTAAACCCTAGCCCCACAGGAAGCCATACAGATAAGCGTGCAACGCCTGATCAAGTATTGCGGTATTTATCTCGAGTATCTGGACCATTTATCGATAGGATTGATCTACAAATTGAGCTGCCGCGACTCACCAGTAGCCAATTACAGAGCACGCAAGTAGAAGAGAGCAGTGAACAAGTAAGAGCCAGAGTTGAAAGAGCTTATGCAATTCAACTTAACCGGCAAGGCAAAGTGAATGCGCGCTTGAATAATAAAGAAATGAGCATTCATTGTGAGTTGGCAGCTGCTGAGCTGCAGTTTTTAGCAAAAGCCAGCGAAAAACTGGCTTTATCACCACGCTCATATCATCGTGTTATTAAAGTTGCGCGTACCATTAGCGACTTGAAAGCACAGCCAGCAATTACCTTAAATGAATTAAAAGAGGCGCTGAATTATCGCGCCTTTGAGCGGTTAATTAGTCAATTAACGCAGTATTAGATAACTTGCTAAATAGAGAGCATGTAACCTTTGCCGCGAACGGTAACGATACGTTTTTGGTCTTTTTCATCGCTTAATTTTTTACGTAAGCGGCCAATAAGTACATCAACGGTACGATCGCTTGGGCTCCAGTCAGGTTGACCTATTTCTTCGGAAATTTTTTCACGTGATGTCGCTTTACCTGCATTTGCAATAAGGCAAATAAGTACCTTGTGCTCTGCTTCGGTGAGACGAGACTCTTCACCATTAGGGGTCACTAATGTGCGGTTATCTGGGTGCAGTTTAAAGTCGGCATATTCAATAAACTCTTCACTCTCATCATCTTGCTGAGAGCCTTTTATGCGCTTAAAAAGGGCGCGCATTCTTAGTTCAAGCTCTAGTAAGTCAACCGGCTTGCAAATATAGTCATCGGCACCTTGTGCAAGGCCTGCAATACGGTCAGCTTGCGAGTCACGACTAGACAGCACAATAACACCAATATCTGTTAGTGCATTAAGTTCTTTGGCAAGCAAAAGCCCATCGCGTTTTGGTAACACAATGTCGATAACGGCTAGAGAAACTGCTTTTTTAGTTGAAGCACGCGTTTGCACAATGCTTAATGCATCGGCCCCCGTTGAATCTACCTCAATATTAAACTCAGTTTCTTTGAAATGATTAAGAATGCGTTTAACGAGTAGTTCGTCGTCTTCAACCAATAAAACTTGAATAGTCATTCGCTTTAATTTCACACTTGATTTGTTGTTATGTTAGCACTGTATAGCAAAGGCTGAGAAGTGTATTGGCGAGGTTTGTAACTATTTCTTACAATTTAATGGCTTAGCTATAGTTGAAAAGGGTGAAAGCTGAGCACTCGCACAGTACTCAGCCAAGTTATTAATCTACTTTTCAGGATAAAGATATTGCCACCATTGTGGCTGATCTTTTAAGTTTTTATCGAAATAAGCCAACATGGTATTCCACCAGTCGAAACGTTTATCTCGAGCAAAAATTTGGTGATCTGCACCTTTGTACTCAATCAGGTCAACATCTTTACCTAATAACTTTAATGCGGTGTACATATTGTGGCTTTCACCAACTGGTACGTTGGTATCCGAATCCCCATGAAGGAGTAATAGCGGCGTTGTTACTTTGTCAGCATGAAACACCGGGCTGTGCTGGCTATAAAGTGTAGGATTGTTCCACGGGTAGCTATTTTTAGATGCCTCAGCTGAGTATAAGTAACCCCACCAACCTTGGCCCCAGTACGAGGTGATATTTGAAATTCCAGCATGAGCAATCGATGCACTGAACATATCTGTTTTAGTTGCGAGTAGCATGGTCATAAAGCCACCGTAAGAGGCTCCTAAATTACCTACACGCTTACTATCTACAAAGCTATATTTATCTAAAAAGGCTTTTGTGCCGTCGATGATGTCGTTGGCGGTGTATTCACCCCATGCGTTGACGTGTTTAGCCGAGAACTCTTGGCCAAAGCCGGTTGCGCCAGTAGGTTGTACAACGTAAACAACATAACCATGCTCAGCCCATAGGTTAAATGGGTAGCGACCGGTAAAACCACGAGTTACTGGCGATGTACCGCCATAATAATAAACCAGCGCAGGATATTGTTTATTGCTATCTAAATCATGCGGTAAATAAACGCGACCCTTAATTTCAATGCCATCTTTATTAGTAAAGTTAAACTCTTCCAATGAGGCTACATGCGTATTTTCATAGCCAATTGGCTTAGAGTCCCACATTACTTTAGCGCGGCTCTTACCTAAGCTTAGTTGTTTTAACTGCTGAGGTGTTGACGCTGTGGTGCCGGTAACCAAAATGCGCGGGGTGCGTTCGTGTGAATAGCTAACTTGCTCAACAACATCAAAGCCCGTATTCACTTTATTAAAACGCTTTTTGCTTAAGTCGAATTGATAAAGTTGTACAGTATCTTGCTCGGTAACTTTAATCAGTGCATCACCGTTTTTAAGAACGTTTAACTGGCCGATAGCCGGGTTAAACTCTTTACTTAAAGGGGTTGCTTTTTTACCGTCACGGCTGAGTAAATAAAGTTGACCATCATAGTTATTAGCAAGCATTCCTTTAGGAAGATTGCGACCTAAGCCATTATTAAAATCTGGTCCGGCAGTGACATAAATTCCGTCGTCAGTATATTTAGCCTGATTAAATGTTTTGTATTGACCAAGTACCGTAAGAGCCGATGAAGCTAAGTTTAGCTCAACAAGTTCTGTTGCTGGCTGTGGTGAGAGTTGCATAGCTTGTGCTGAGCGGCTCATTAAGACGTGACCGCTTTTAGCGTCAAAATCTTCAAGTGAATGGCTAAGTGGTCCTTGGCTTAAGGTTTTGCTTAGACCTGTTGATATATCGAGTAAATAGACTTGCGATGTAGTACGAGCATAAGACCAACGGTCTTGCAGGCCTTGATAATGTTTAGTGAGCTTGCCATTGTCTGTTGGGGACTTTGACCAACTAAAAATTAAGCTGTTGTTATCAAAAAACTGAAAGCCATTTGCACCAGAGAGGTTTTTAGCAATGACGCTAAGTTGCATGGTTTTTAGGTTCAAACGCTTAAGCTCGCCATCTAATAAATACACTAAACTTTTGCTATCTGGGCTCCAAGTAATGTTACTTGGTTGGGCTGACTCAAAGCGATAAAGTGTATTGTTTTTTTCGTCTTTAAGTTCAGTAACATATTGCGCTTGATTAGCGCTTGCATCTTCGTAATGACGTTGGCTAGTAATGAAGTAATCGCCATTTGGTGCCATTGAAATATAACTGACCGTTGGCGCATCAAATAATTGTTTAGCAGACAAACCGTGTTGTTGTTTAGCACTAAATTGCACAGCGTCTAGTTCTGACTTAGCCGTAAAATCAAGCTCAACCTCATTCCAGTTGGCTACTTGCTCAGTGATGATAACAAACTGATGATCGCCTTGGCTTAAAGCTAGCTCATAGCTTTTATTTTTTTCTGTTTGCTTTTCACCATCAATAAATAGCTGTGCGTTTTCAATGCCTTTAAGTGTTAATGAGCCTTGGCTAAAACGCTCTGTCGAGGCGGTAAATTTGAGTGCTTGCAAACCACCAAGTGTTAGCGCGCTCACTTTGTCGAATGATTGCCAGTCAAGCTCATTACCAAAAACGCGTATGCTATCGGTGCTTTTTTGCAAGCTAGGTAATAGGTTAGCAATAATGGCATCGCGATGATCCGTTTGATATGGCTTAAGTTGCATATCTTCGCCAAGAGGGCCAATAAATTGCACCGCTGATTTATCAATGACATCGGCCATCGCTGTATTACTTAACGCACATAACGCTAATGCACTGAATGTTGTTTTTAGCTTGGCTGATTGGCTTAGCCAAGTAGTTGAAAGTGTCATAGTTTCGCCTGTTGAAGGTAATTTAAACCAATATAGCACGCTGCAAATTACCCAAAAAGTGCTCTGCGTTAGATTGCAGTCGGGTTTGAGCTTGTGGTTTTCAATTGCTATGGTGAGCAGGTTAACTTTTTAAGAGGGCTTACAGTGACATTGTTACTTGTTTATATGTTTGTTGCCATTGCGGTTTCGTTTTTGTGCTCAGTGATGGAGGCGGTACTGTTAAGTATTACGCCCAGTTATGTTGCCATGCTCAGAAAGCAACAACCACAATTAGCAAAACGTGTTGGTAAGCTTAAAGACAATATAGACCAACCTTTAGCTGCAATACTTACGTTAAATACCATAGCGCACACAGCAGGTGCCGCTGGCGTTGGCGCACAAGCTGCAGTGGTGTTTTCAGATGCTGCGGTTGGTGTTGCCTCTGCAATTATGACGCTATTGGTACTAGTGCTTTCTGAAATTATTCCTAAAACATTAGGAGCTAATTATTGGCGAGGATTAACACCCATTGTTAGTGTGAGCCTAATTTGGTTGGTGTTTATTCTAAAACCCTTTGTGTGGTTTGCAGACATTTTAACGCGCTTTTTGGGGCGTAATTACGATGAAGCCTATTATATTCGCCAAGAGATTGAAGCCATGGCTGATATCGGTACTGAGTCTGGAGCACTTGGGCAAGATGAATCTGAAATCATTCGTAGCCTGCTGCACTTTCGTCATGCCAAACTCGATACCTTAATGACACCACGTACGGTGCTTTTTAAAGTGCATAAAGACTTAACCGTAAACCAATACTTGGCGGAGCATGGTTCTTCTTCGTTCTCTAGAGTATTGGTTTATGACAAAAATGGTGATGATATTATTGGTTTTGTGCATAAAAATGACATTATGCTGGCTTATCACCGTCTGGGTGAAGACTATAAAATTAGCAAGCTTGTTAAGCCTATTTACACCGTACCAGAAACCTTGCATGTGCCGACCTTACTCGAAACCTTACTATCTGAGCGCACGCATATTTGTTTAGTCGTGGATGAATATGGTGATGTACAAGGTATTGTCACTCTTGAAGATTTAATTGAAGCATTAATGGGGCTCGAAATTGTTGATGAACATGATCAATCAGCCAATATGCAAAAAGTCGCCAAACAGCGTTGGCGACAACGCTTAGCATCGAGTAATACCATCGTTAGTGACGATAAGCGTAAACCTTAGCGGCGATGTCCTGCTGCAGTTTTTACCATTTGCCGCCATGAGAGTGACCAATTTAAAAAGTCTTCTTTAGCTTTCGGGCGGCACAGCAAAAAGCCCTGCATTAAAATAAACTCTTTGTAGCGGTCGAGGTATTCAAGTTCTTCAACTCGTTCAATCCCTTCGGCCACAATAGCGAGATCTTCTTGTATCGCTATATTCACCAAGCTACTAACAATCACTTGGGAAAACTGATCGGTTTCAATATTGCTAATCAAGGTGCGATCGATCTTAATTTCGGTAAACGGTAGTGTTTTTAGCTGCTGAACATTGGTAAATCCTGTACCAAAATCATCAAGAGAAATACCAAAACCGCGCATTCGTAAACGGTTGAGTGTTTCGAGTTGTGCAGTGCTGCGTAGAGCATACTGTTCGGTAATTTCTAAAATAACTTCACTGGGTGTTAGGTTGTTAAGGTGCAGTATTAAAGCCAGTTTATCTGGGCAGCTTAAGTCCTCGAGCTGCGAAGGAGATAAGTTAAACGCCAGTTTTAAGTTAGGATCAAACTGCTCTTTGATTTCTGCAAAATCGTTAGTGGCTTTTTCAAACAATTGAAAAGTAATAAGGTTTATTAAATCTAGGTCTTCAGCGATACAAATGAAGCGCTCCGGTAAGATAATTTCATCTGCTTGGCTTGTGTTGATACGGGCAAGCACCTCAATACTTTCAACCCGATTATCGTGGCGATTTATCTTAGGTTGATAAAACGGAATAATTTCATTATGACTGATGGCATGTAGTAGCAGTGACTCAGAAATAGGGGTTTTTGTACGCTCAACATGAATAGCAAAGTGCTCAAGCTTTTGCAGTAGTAAATACACTTGATTGAGTTGCACTGGTTTAGTGACGTTACCAATTAAGTGAGCGTTATGTTTACGAGCAAGGTCTGCTGCAAGGTCTATAACTTTAGGATCCATCTCAGAAATAATGGCAATTGCACCTTGGTATTTCATAGCGCCTAAGTGACGAATAAGCTCCATACCATCCATATCTGGCATATTGAGGTCGGTAAAAATAGCATCAAAGAATCGAGGTGCTTTTTTAATTTTTTCTAAAGCTTCTTCTGCACTTAGGCAGGTTGTGATGTGCGGAACCTCAAGCTCATTCAAAATGGCATGCATAACAATCAGGATGGCTTTTGAGTCATCCACTACGAGAATGTGTCTATTTGACTTCACCATATTCACTCCATGAACAAGAACGCTATAGTTAAAAGTAGTAGATAAACGGTGTTTCGTCATGTTTTTTGCTTGTTTTGTGGTGCGAAAAGTATACCTCCTTGTACCTAAAGGAAATTCGTAATTTTGTAAGGCCTCAGTATAATAGCCGCACTTTTTATTCGTATTTATAAGAACTATGGTCAGACTTCAGCTGAGCCTCGCAGACGAAACCTTTATTTTGCATTTAAACGGCTCACAGTTAATTCAGCTTTTTCATCAACAACAAGCAATTGCCTTCGATAATCCAGAGTCAGATCTTTATGAGTTTGATTTTCAGGGGCAGCGTATTGGCCTTGATACTAGTAAAGTGCAGGAAAAAAGCTTAGCAATCTTTGTTAACCAGCAGCAGGTGAGCCAACTTGCTTTACCTGAGTTACAAGAAGCTGAACCAAAACGCGGCATTATTGGTTTGCTGGCACTGGGCTTTAAATTATTCAAAAGTGCAAAAGTCGTCAAAGCGGCTTTAGCGGGTGCTTCGGTGGCAGGCTATGCGTGGTTATTCTCAATCGAGTTTGCCTTGATGCTAATTGCTTGCTTGGTGGTGCATGAATATGGTCATGTGCGCGCTATGAAATATTTTGGCATTAAAACTAAAGGTATTTACCTTATTCCCTTTGTCGGTGGTTTGGCTGTTTCTGATGATAAAATTACCACCCGGTGGCAAGACGTGGTGATCTCACTCATGGGGCCCGCTTTTGGCTTAATTACCTCAGTGCT
This sequence comes from Pseudoalteromonas sp. P1-8, assembly GCF_001399985.1. Lineage (NCBI taxonomy): Bacteria > Pseudomonadati > Pseudomonadota > Gammaproteobacteria > Alteromonadales > Pseudoalteromonadaceae > Pseudoalteromonas > Pseudoalteromonas sp. P1-8. The sequence goes on along the minus strand of NZ_LJSO01000020.1, from coordinate 28,677 downwards.
GGGAGTGGTGCTTTACTACGCCACAGAAATGGAAATATTCGCAGGTGTGGCGGTACTTAGTGCACTGTTAAACCTATTTAACTTGTTACCTATTCTGCCCTTAGATGGCGGCCATGTACTTAAAAGCATCAGTTTTTCGATGCGTTCATGGATAGGCCTTAGTGTGTGTTTATTAGGTGTGTTATTTGGCTTGTGGTTAAGCTATACCTTCGGCTTGATGCTACTGGTGTTTTTCTTATTTGTAGGAGCACTTGAGATTATCTTTGAGTGGCGCGGACGTCACTACTCACACCTCATCCCTCTCGATACTTATGGACAAGGTTTTTCAGCGGTAATGTACGCACTGGTTGTTGCAGGTCACGTTGCGGTGATGATGCACTTTGCTGACTCAGAAAGCCCAATCCTCAGCTTACCAATGAAGATTTTAGCAAGTTAGCATGCACCGCCAGATATTAGGAAGTGTTTTTAACACTTCCTAATATCGTGTTAAGGGTAAAAACTCAGCATTAACGATATAAACACGCCGGTGATGATCAGCTGCACAAGACAAAAGCCCATGATGTCTTTGGCTTTTAAGCCGGCAATAGCAAGTACGGGGAGTGCCCAGAACGGCTGAATAAGGTTAGTCCAAGCATCGCCCCATGCGACAGCCATAGCCACCCGTGGCATATCTGCGCCAAGTGTTTGTGCTGCAGGAATGACAATTGGCGCTTGCACTGCCCATTGGCCGCCACCTGATGGCACAAAAATATTCACAAACCCTGCACTTAAAAAACTCCAAAAAGGCAGTGTTTCGGCTGTTGCAATGGCAATAAATCCTTCAGAGATTTGTTGAGCAAGTCCCGTTTTTACCATAATCGCCATGATCCCCGCATAAAATGGAAATTGAATCACAATACCAGCGCCACTAGGGATTGCTTGCTGTAAGCTACTAAGTAAATTATGCGGTGTTTGATGCAGTAAAATTGCGCTAAATAAGAAAATTGCGATCACGCTATTTAAGTTTAAGCCGCCTCCGTTTAGCACAAAATAATAGAATAAATAGGCAAGACCAAAGGCACCTACCCCCATACCAAGCAAACGACTATGCTCTATTACTTCAGCAGGGCGGGTAGGCGTATCTGCTTGCTGTGATTCATCTTCAAGCTTTGCAGGGTCAACATACACACTGTCTTTTTCGCTCGGCAACATATAGCGATTTACCAGCGGCATGACGATAAACAAGCCCACAACAATAGCGATATTAAATGCCGAAAAAATCGTGTTTTCGGTGCCTATTACCCCAATACTTTGCTCTGCAAAGTGGCCATCGGTTGCGATTGTCAGCGGCACTGAACCGGCTAAGCCGCCATGCCAAACAATAAAACCCGAATAGGCACTGGCCACTAACAAACGGTAATCAACGCGGGTATGTTTCGCAATTGCTTTGGCGAACAAAGCGCCAATCACTAAACCAAAGCCCCAATTTAGCCAGCTTGCTAATAAAGACACGAGTGTAACGAGTATGATCGCTTTAGCAGGGCTGTTGGCAAGAGTCGCGAGTTTGTTGAGTATACTGCGCATTACCGGGGTGCTCGCTAGCATGTAGCCCGTTAGCAGCACTAGCAGCATTTGCATGGCAAATTGTAATAGGTTCCAAAATCCACCACCCCAAGCCGCGAGCACTTGCGTGGGCGTTGACGGCGTAAAGAGGCTCGCAACGATAAAGCTCAGCAAGGTGAGTAATATAACAAATACAAACGGGTCGGGTAGATAACGCTCTACTAGTTTAGTGAATGGTTTAGCAACGCGATTTAGCATAGTTTTTATTGTTGTCGTGGAATCGATAATGCCAATAAATCATGATTAACGATGATTGGCAAATTGCGACGTCGTTGCTTTAGCTTATGCCTTTAAAAACTGATGCTAAATGCGCTTACTGTGAATCTTGCTCTAGCACGGCTTTTAAGCGGGCTTGAACTTCTTCTACTAATAGTATTGGCTGGAACTTTGATAAGAAGGCATTACAGCCAACCTTCTCAACTAAAGCTTGGTTAAAGCTACCACTCAAAGATGTATTAAGCACAATATGTAGGTTCTTCATTCGGCTGTCGTTACGAATTTCGTGTGTTAAACGGTAGCCATCCATTGCTGGCATTTCAGCATCGGTGATCACCATGAGTAGCTCTTTCTCAACATCTTTGCCTTGATCAGCCCAGCCTTTTAGCATTTCGAGTGCTTCAAGTCCGTTACGAGCAGGTATGATTTCGATGCCAAGTTGCGACAAGGTATCGCTTACTTGCTTACGAGCAGTTGGCGAATCATCGGCGTGAAGAATTTTGCGGCCTGCAAACTCGTTCACGATGCTTTTATCTAGAATGTCTTCAGATATTTGAACTTCGTACTCAACGATTTCGGCGAGCACTTTTTCTACATCGATAATTTCAACCAGCTGCTCTTGGCCATCGCGTTTTACTTTAGTTAAGGCTGTTAGGTAATGATTTTTACCAATTGCAGTTGGTGGCGGCATAATATCTGACCATGTCATATTGATGATTTGATCAACTTTACCAATTAAAAAGCCTTGCACGGTACGATTGTATTCAGTGATAACGAGGTTTGTATCTTCGATGTGTTTAGCTTCAGGCATGTTTATCGCTTTGCGCAAATCAATCACCGGAATTGATTCGCCACGAATATTTACAACCCCAGAAACTTTAGGGTGGGCGTGGGGAATTTTGCTAATTTGCGGTAACTTCACCACTTCTTTAACTTTAAACACATTGAGAGCGAATAAGTGGCGACTGTGTAGGTAAAATAGTAAAAGCTCTAAGCGGTTTTCACCGACCAGTTGCGTACGCTTATCGACGGAAGCAAGAACACCTGACATATTTCACCCTAAACACCTAATACAGAGATAGTATAGTCTACTATCATTTTTCATCGACATGCATTAGTAATTTTCCATCAGTTGCCAAAGAGCAAGCATTACAGTACCGTATCGATAATTTCTTCCACTATAAATCGCAAGGATTATGCATCATATATTTAATCGTTTAGTGGTACTTATTCGCAGTCACATTGATCAAGTAAGTTGGCAGGCTGTGGTATTTACTACGCTTTTGCATATGCTACTTATTTGGTGGCTGCTTATGCTTGCAGGAGAGCAAGCGCTCACACCACTTAGTACTTATTTTTATTATTATGTAGTAACTACATCTACAGTTGGCTATGGCGATTTTAGCGCGAGCACTGAGCTTGGCCGTTGGATTGTCGCATTACTGCAAATACCTTTTGGTTTAGCATTATTTGGCGTTCTGTTAGGAAAAACAGGGCAAACAGTAACTTATTTAATTAGGCGCGCTATGACGGGTGATAAAAGCTTCGCACATATAAACAATCACATTATTATTTTTGGTTGGCATGATACACGTACTAAAAAGATGGTTGACTATATCTTGGCCGATCATAAACGCTTAGATCGTCGTATTTTATTGGCGGTTACTGAGCAAATGGAACATCCGTTTTTAGCAAATCCTATGGTTGATTTTGCTCGTCTAAGTAGCTTTACTGACCTAGATGAGTTGAAAAGAATTGCCATTGATCGCGCCGACAAAATTATTATTGATGGCCAAGACGATGACCAAACGTTTACAACAGCCCTGCGTATTAGCAAGTTGGTCAATGAACAGTGCCACATTAGCGCACACTTTACTGATGAAACTAAAATCGAAATGCTACATGAGCATTGCCACAATGTAGAATGTAGCAGTGCTAAGTCAGCCGAGATACTAGTGCGTTCAATGCAAGACCCAGGTTCAAGCCGGGTGCAAGAAGAGCTGTTATCAACACTTCATGGTGATACTCAGTTTAGTTTACCAATTCCAAAAGGCGTGCAAGCAATGGAGTTTGGCAAGCTGTTTCATCACTTTAAATATAGTCACGATGCTATACTGCTGGGTGTAGCACATAATTTGAGTGCAAAAAATATGGACTTAAACCCGCCACTTGATTATGTAGTAAGTGAGGGAGATATTTTGCATTATATTGCTGCGGAGCGTGTTTTGAGTGACGAAGTTGATTGGTCTGCGTTGGTATAGTACCAATCCGCAATAATACTTTTAATTAAGCGAATTGGTATTTATGAACGAAGTTGTGTTTTTAATTATTGTACTCAGTGCCTACATTTTACCTGTGGTCATTGTGCTCAATAGTAAACGCACACAAGGCCACGAAAAGAATGCTTGGTTAATAGGTATCATCTTCTTTTCGTGGTTAGCTTTGGTAATGTATTTAACAATCATCCCTAAACACGGGCGAGTCAAAAAGCACCGTAAAGTAAAACCTAAGGGTTAACTCTCCTCAAACTTACAGCAGCTGTATCATTTCAACTGTTTTAGTTTATGGTCTATCACAGGATCATCGGGTGAGAGTTGCTGCGCCACTTCTAAGACCTTAATTGCATCGTTTGGGTGCTCATCTTGATGTTTGATTGCAACATCAATCAGCGGTTGCACATCAATCGCATCTTTTTGCTCTTGCATGTGCTCGGCTTTTTCTTCAGCTAAAATTGTATGCGCGGTGCTCAGTAAGGCTAAACGATGTGGCGAACTCTTGTTTGCCTTATTTAGACGACGATAATAATCTTCTTTAAAGCGCAGCGTTTTGGTTTGCTGGCGGAATTGGGCTATATCAACTTGCTGGTGGCTAATAAAATCAACAGCAACATCTTTATAAAAACCAAACTTATTTAAATATGTTGCATGAACACTATGGCCCATACCAAACACGCGTAAGTGGGTTAGTTGTGGGTAACGTTTAGCATGAGCTCGGTCGATGCGATTCGTTGGGTCGTAAATAATATAACCCTTTGCATGGCCTAAATCTAAATCGTGGTAGTCACCGTTCCAATCAAATTTTTGCGCGATGTCGGTACTTGAACGGTCATCCCATGGCGCTTTTTCTTTGTTTTTTGTGCTAACTGGGTGAAAGAGTAAAACCTTGTCTAGCTTTAATAGATTGGCAAAGGCACCAACGGCAAAGCCTCCTCGACTCAAACCATAACCTAATCGCTCTTTGAACCCGCCAATCAGTGGTGCTAGCTGCTCAATGAAAAACAACAGATTACGGTGTCTAAACCAGTTGCTAATGCCTAAATGTTGAAAGGCGATGATATTCACATCTTGCTTTTTCGCGAGCTTATAAGCCCAAGGCGAAAAATCATCATTGATATCATGTTCTTGATAATTTGTTCCAGCAGGAGAGAAGGTAATTAGCAGGGGCTTATTGGCATCAATGATATGGTATTTCACATAAACGTCGCCGAGCAAATCACCGCCAGTCATAGGAACACGGCTTTGTTGCTCATCGCGTGGGAGATTGGTCCATTCCTCTAACCAATACAATAATTTCATACACCCCCCCTTAGTACCTCTAAAATAAAGGGGCGAAATTATAGCAAAAATAGCAGCTCATTAAAAATGGCCGCTACTTTATATGCTTAGCCCTCGCTCATTGCGATGATCTGTTGCCAGTCATGTTCAGTTACAGGCATTACTGACAATCGACCACCTTTTTTAAGGGCGATTTCGGTAATTGACTCATTGGCTTTAATCGCCTGCAGGCTAACTAGCTTTTTAAGGTGTGCTTGATATTGCACATCGACTACAAACCATCGCGGGTTATCAGCAGTTGCTTTGGCATCGTAGTAATCGCTATTTAAATCAAACTGTGTTGGGTCGGCATAGGCTTCGCGAGTTACCGTAGCGATACCTGCAACACCCACCTGTTTGCAACTTGAATGATAAATCATCACCAAGTCACCTTGCTTGATACCATCGCGCAGAAAGTTGCGGGCTTGATAATTACGCACGCCATCCCACATAGAGGTTTGCTCAGGTGCGTTTTTTAGATCATCAATTGAAAATGCATCGGGTTCGGTTTTAAAAAGCCAATAAGCCATAATGAGGTGCTCTTACAAAGATTTACTTCCAATTAGTCTATAGTATCATTAAACGCTTGTCGGGATTGAGGATAAATAAATGAGCCAAGTATTAGATGACCTACTGTCATTAATGTCGTTAGAAGAGATTGAGCAAGGCTTGTATCGCGGGCAAAGCCAAGATTTAGGATTTAGAGCTGTATTCGGTGGCCAAGTAATGGGCCAAGCTCTATCTGCCGCAAAAGAAACATTACCACAAGGGCGTATTGTTCACTCTTTACACTCTTACTTTTTGCGCCCAGGTGATGCTGCAAAGCCGATTGTCTATGATGTAGAGAATATCCGTGATGGTAAAAGTTTTAGTACTCGCCGTGTAAAAGCAATTCAATATGGTAAGCCGATTTTTTACATGACCGCTTCTTTCCAAGGTGAAGAAGAAGGCTTATCACACCAAGCGCAGATGCCTGATGTACCACAGCCTGAAGAACTAAAGTCATCGCTTGAATTTTACCAAGCAAATGCAGAGCTTATTCCTGAACCAATTCGAAATAAGTTCATCCGTGAAGTGCCAATTGAAATGCGTCCTGTGACCTTTCATAACCCATTCAAACCACAAGTAATGGAGCCCGTTAAGCATATTTGGTTTAAAGCTAATGGTGAGATGCCTGACGATCAGCGCATTCATAATTACTTACTTGCGTACGCATCTGACTTTGAATTTTTACCAACTGCATTACAGCCGCACGGGGTATCGTTTATGCAGCCGAATATGCAGGTTGCAACGATTGACCATGCAATGTGGTTTCACCGTCCGTTTAGACTAGACGATTGGATTTTATATTCGATTGATAGCCCAAGTGCGAGCTCTGGTCGTGGTTTGGTGCGAGGTCAGTTCTTTGACCGTCAAGGCAATTTGGTTGCCTCAACGATCCAAGAAGGGGTCATGCGTCAGCGTTAATCTTTTATGTGCTGAGCTTGGCTTTGCACTATATCGTCAATTGACTGCCAGACCCGTGCTGGCAGCAATGCTTTAAGATATAAATACACTTCACACAGCTCATTGCTGCCCGTTAAGCCTTGCTCTGTTTCGGTAATTAGCTTTTGCTCTCGCAAGCTTGAAATAAAACCAATAAGTACTTTTTTGTCGAAGAACTCAGGGGTTTTAATGCCGTGCAAGGTGCCTAAGCGCTCTGCTAACACTTGGCTTTCATGTTCAAGTTCTTCACGCTCAATACCACTGCTAGTTTGAATAAAACCAACCACGATAGCGTAGCGTTGTAGTGTTAAGCTTAGGGCACGACCGAGCATTTCGAGTTTCGCTAAGCAGTCGTTGCTGTTAGTGATCTTGATATTATCGCCATCAATTTCAATCAGGTCTTGATCAACGAAGCTTGCGAGTACGCGAGTAATGTAGTTTTCATCTAACTCATGCAAGAACCACTCTTTGGCAAACAACGGGTAAAAACGTGCAATCAAGGCTTGGCAATCAGCCATGGTAGTTTGATGTGCTTTGAATAAATGCAGCGCCAATAAGCTCGGTACTGCAAATAAGTGCAACACGTTATTACGGTAGTAGTTGAACAGTGTTTTTTCTTTATCGTTAATCGCGATAATTTCGCCAAACTCGTCACTGATCACATCAAACTTATTAAGTTTAAGTGCATGCTCTAATAGCTGCTCGGCGCTTTCGTCTGGTGTGGTCACCTTTTCACTGTAGCTTGCGCTACGTTGTAAATGTAAATAAAACTCAAGCTGAGCTATCAGCTTAGGTTTACTTAGCGCGTGTTTATCATTTACCAGTAATATCATCGCAAGTAGATTCACTGCATTGAGTGCAGCGGCGCTATTAATATTAACCATTACCTTATCAGCGAGGTTAGCGACTTGTGGTCCAAGCCATTGTGGTTTCTGAACATCAGTTGGGTGAATCGACTCTCGCCAATCAGGTTGTTGATCATTGAGATATTGGTTTATCGATATAGGGTCGCCAAAGTTTAAATAACCACGACCATAGTTTTTAAGGTTTTTAATTGCCTTAAAGATACCTAATACCGACTCACCTTTTTTATCGTTACCGGCAAGCTCTTTTAAGTAAGTATTAATTTCCATTACGTGCTCATAACCAATGTATACAGGCACAATTGAAATAGGGCGGTCTATGCCACGTAACATGGCTTGTAATGTCATGGCGAGCATACCTGTTTTTGGCGGTAACAACCGACCAGTACGGCTACGACCACCTTCAGTGTAAAACTTTACTGAATAGCCTTTGATAAATAACTGGCTCAGGTACTCTTTAAATACTGACGAATACAATTTATTGCCCGCGAATGAGCGGCGAATAAAGAAAGCACCACTGCGACGGAAAATCCCTCCTGCCGGGAAGAAGTTTAAGTTAATACCCGCAGCGATATGTGGCGGAACTAACCCTAAATGGTAAATAGAATAGGTCAGCAATAAGTAATCCATATGCGATCGGTGACATGGCATATAGATAATTTCGTGGCCTTTATCTGTAAGCTCATGCACCTGCTCAGAAAACTTAATATCAATCCCATTATAAAGCTTATTCCACAGCCAAGTTAAAATACGGTCTGCAACACGAATGGTGGCATCGCTATAATTGGCGGCAATCTCATCAAGTAGCTTCAGCGCATTTTGGCGAGCTTGCTCTTGGCTGATGTTTTTTTCTTTCGCTTCTATTTGAATTGCTTTTTTTATTGTTGGTGAGGCAAGTAGCGAATTAAATAGCTGCTCACGTGATGGCATTTTCGGGCCTGTCGCTGCCAATTTTTGACGACGAAAGTGCACGCGGGCTACACGTAATAGTTTATGCGGTAGCTCATCAACCTCAGCTTTTTCATTGACCAATAACGATAAATCGAGCGGCTGACTAAAGCGAATAAAGTTATCGCGCCCAGAAAATAGCAACACAAAGAATTTACGAAACCAGCTAGGTGTTAATGAATGAGACACCAAAGTACCTAAACCTGGCTTTTCTTTACCCGGATTACGACCCCATAAAATCGTCACCGGGATCACTTGGACGTTTTTCTCACCTGATTGCATCAGGTGGTCAATAATTTGTTTGCCTTGCTGCAGGGCATTGCTTGGTTTGCTTTTATTACCAAATAGCGGTGGTGGGTTTTGAATACCGATAAAGCGATCAAGTTCTGCATTACCTAATAACTGCTCTTCGGTCGGGTTAGGTAAGCCGTATTTTTTACATACCCTTGCCAGTGCAGCTAAATCAGAGCGTGCATTTAGCCTAACAATATAAAAAGTAGGGTTGGCTGGGTTTAGGTTGTATTGTTCAATCGGATTCTCTGGCAACACCTTACTTTTTACAAACAAGCGGTTCATACCGGCAGAAATGAAATTTAAACAACGATTAATGATACGCATCAACTCACCAAAGTTATTAGTAGATATTAAATAGACCGAGTCTGGTCAAAAATAAGCGGCATAGAATAACAATTATTAACTGGACTGACCATTTAAAAGCGATTTTCTAGCTTCTTTACTCGCACAAGTATAATTTAAAGACGCTAATGTTATTGATAAAGTTCGAAAATTAAACAAAATTTAATTTAGACCTTTGAGATTTTCAAAATAGTTGTTGCATTTATCACCAATCTATCTATAATACGCAGGCTTTCAAAATTCCCTCGGGAACTTGGAAGGAAAGATTAAGCTTGGATTTCAAGCTAATAAACAGGAATTCCGATTTGGAATTCATCGTAGATATAAGAAAGCAGCCGACATCTTAGTTATTAAGATTGTTTCGGTCGTTTTTTTATGCTCTTTTTAAATGCTCTTTATATTGAGGTTTAAGAATGTCAAATCAACGCATTCGTATTCGCCTAAAAGCTTTTGACCACCGTTTGATTGACCAATCAACGGCGGAAATCGTGGAAACTGCGAAACGCACTGGCGCACAAGTACGTGGTCCAATCCCACTACCTACACGCTTTGAACGTTTTACTGTACTAACTTCACCGCACGTTAACAAAGACGCGCGTGATCAGTACGAAATCCGCACCCATAAACGTCTGATCGACATCGTAGAACCAACTGACAAGACTGTTGACGCTCTAATGCGTTTAGATCTTGCTGCTGGTGTTGATGTTCAAATCAGCCTGGGTTAATCGGAAGATTAGAGAGGTTTTAGGAAAATGGCATTAGGTCTAGTCGGTCGTAAAGTGGGTATGACACGTATCTTCACTGAAGATGGTGTATCTATCCCTGTGACAGTTATCGAAGCGACACCTAACCGCATTGCTCAGATCAAATCTGAAGCAACTGACGGTTATAACGCGCTTCAAGTAACCGCAGGCACTAAAAAAGCAAGCCGTGTAAACAAAGCAGCAGCGGGTCACTTCGCTAAAGCTGGTGTTGAAGCGGGTCGCGGTCTGTGGGAATTCCGCCTAAATGGTGGTGAAGGCGATTTTGAAGTAGGCGCTGAGCTTACTGTTGAATTATTCAACGAAATCAACAAAGTTGACGTAACCGGTACTTCTAAAGGTAAAGGTTTCCAAGGTGGTGTTAAGCGCTGGAACTTCAGCATGCAAGACGCTACTCACGGTAACTCTCTATCTCACCGTGCTCCTGGTTCAATCGGTCAAAACCAATCACCTGGTAAGGTGTTTAAAGGTAAGAAAATGGCCGGTCACATGGGTGCTGAGCGTGTAACGACTCAAAACTTAGAACTAGTTCGCGTTGACGCTGAGCGTAACTTGCTTTTAGTTAAAGGTGCAGTACCTGGCGCTATCGGCGGTGACGTTATCGTTAAACCAGCTGTTAAAGCATAAGTCCTGGAGATTTAGTGATGGAATTAGCAATTAAAGACGCTTCTGGCGCTCTTGAAGTTTCTGAAGCTACTTTTGGACGTGAGTTTAACGAAGCATTAGTACACCAAGTAGTTGTTGCTTACGCAGCAGGTGCTCGTCAAGGTACTCGTGCTCAGAAGACACGTTCTGAAGTAAGCGGTGGTGGTAAAAAACCATGGTCTCAAAAAGGTACTGGCCGTGCACGTGCTGGTACAATTCGTAGCCCAATTTGGCGTTCAGGTGGCGTTAGCTTCGCAGCTAAACCACAAGATCACAGCCAAAAAGTAAACCGTAAAATGTACCGCGGTGCGATCAAAAGCATCTTATCTGAATTAGTTCGTCAAGAGCGTTTAATCGTTGTTGAGCAGTTTGGTCTTGAAGCACCAAAAACTAAAGAACTAGTTTCTAAGCTTAAAGAACTTGAGCTTAAAGATGTTCTAATCGTGACTGAAGAAGTAGATGAGAATCTTTTCTTATCGGCACGTAACCTATACAAGGTTGACACGCGTGATGTAGCTGGTATCGATCCTGTAAGCCTAATCGCTTTCGATAAGGTACTTATTACAGCTGCTGCTGTTAAGCAACTTGAGGAGGCGCTAGCATGATCCGTGAAGAACGTCTTTTAAAAGTGATCCTTGCTCCACACATCTCTGAAAAAAGCACTATCGCTGCTGAAGAGAACAACACGATTGTTTTCAAAGTAGCTTCTGATGCAACTAAAGCTGAAATCAAAGCTGCAGCAGAAAAGCTTTTTGAAGTAGAAGTAACTGGTGTTCGCACACTAAACGTTAAGGGTAAAACAAAACGTACTGGCATGCGTTTCGGTCGTCGTTCAGACTGGAAGAAAGCTTACGTTACTCTTAAAGAAGGTAGCGAGCTAGACTTTGTCGGCGGCGCCGAGTAATAAGGGGAGTTAGAATTATGGCACTTCAAAAGTGTAAACCAACTTCTGCGGGTCGTCGTCACCTGGTTAAAGTGGTTAACCCAGATCTACATAAGGGTAAACCTTACGCACCACTACTAGAGAAAAACTCTAAGTCTGGTGGTCGTAATAACAAAGGTCGTATCACGGTTCGTCACATCGGTGGTGGTCATAAGCATCATTACCGTGTAATCGACTTTAAACGCACTAAAGATGGCATTCCAGCTGTTGTTGAGCGTCTAGAGTATGATCCAAACCGTAGCGCAAACATCGCTCTTGTATTATATGCAGACGGTGAGCGTCGTTACATTATTGCACCTAAAGGCTTAAAAGCTGGTGATTCAATCCAATCTGGTATTGATGCACCAATCAAAGCTGGTAACACGTTACCAATGCGTAACATGCCTGTAGGTTCGACTGTTCACAACGTAGAATTAAAACCAGGTAAAGGCGCGCAAATCGCACGTTCTGCTGGTGCATACGTTCAAATCCTTGCTCGTGAAGGTCAATACGTAACTCTACGTCTTCGTTCTGGCGAAGTTCGTAAAGTTCCAGCTGACTGTCGCGCAACACTTGGTGAAGTAGGCAATGCTGAGCATATGCTTCGTTCACTAGGTAAAGCTGGTGCAAATCGCTGGCGTGGTATCCGTCCGACAGTTCGTGGTGTTGCCATGAACCCGGTAGATCACCCGCACGGTGGTGGTGAAGGTCGTACATCTGGTGGTCGTCATCCTGTGTCTCCATGGGGTAAGCCGACTAAAGGTGCTAAGACACGTAAGAACAAGCGTACTGATAAATTTATCGTACGTCGTCGTACTAAATAATAGTTGAGGAATAGCCATGCCACGTTCTCTCAAGAAAGGTCCTTTTATTGACCTACACTTGCTGAAGAAGGTAGAGAAAGCGTTGGAAAGCGGTGACAAGAAGCCAATTAAAACTTGGAGCCGTCGTTCAATGATCATACCTAACATGATCGGATTGACCATCGCTGTCCATAATGGTCGTCAGCACGTTCCTGTGTTCATCACAGACGAAATGATCGGTCACAAACTAGGTGAATTTGCACCAACTCGTACTTACCGCGGTCACGCTGCGGATAAGAAAGCGAAGAAACGTTAAGAGGGGAATGATAAATGCAAGCATTAGCTAAACATAAATTCGCCTCTGGTTCGGCGCAAAAAGCACGTCTAGTTGCAGATCAGATCCGCGGACTTCCGGTTGATCGCGCTCTAGAAATCCTGGCGTACAGCCCTAAAAAAGCGGCTGTATTAGTTAAAAAAGTACTTGAGTCTGCTATTGCTAACGCAGAGCATAACGAAGGTGCTGACATTGATGAGCTTCGTGTAACTACGATCTTTGTGGACGATGGTCCAACAATGAAGCGTATTATGCCACGTGCTAAAGGACGCGCAGACCGCATCCTTAAGCGTACAAGCCACATCACTGTTGTGGTTTCAGATAGCTAGGAGTATAAGTAATGGGACAAAAAGTTCATCCTACTGGTATTCGCCTAGGTATCTCTAAACCTTGGGTTTCTACCTGGTACGCGAATTCAAAAGATTTCTCTGATCAGCTTTTTGGCGATCACAAAGTACGTACTTTCCTTACTAAGGAATTAAAAGCGGCTTCTGTGTCTAAAATCGTTATCGAGCGTCCAGCAAAATCTATCCGTGTAACAATTCACACAGCTCGTCCTGGTGTTGTTATCGGTAAAAAAGGCGAAGACGTTGAAAAACTACGTCAAGCAGTAACTAAGATTGCAGGTGTTCCGGCTCAGATTAATATCGCTGAAGTTCGTAAGCCTGAACTTGATGCACAACTAGTAGCTGACGGTATTGCGTCACAGCTAGAGCGTCGTGTTATGTTCCGTCGCGCTATGAAGCGTTCGGTACAAAATGCAATGCGCATTGGTGCAAAGGGTATCAAAGTTGAAGTTAGCGGTCGTCTTGGCGGTGCTGAGATCGCACGTTCAGAATGGTATCGTGAAGGTCGTGTACCTCTACATACTCTTCGTGCTGATATCGACTACGCAACTTCTGAAGCCTTAACCACTTATGGTATCATTGGTGTTAAAGTTTGGATCTTCAAAGGCGAAGTTATTGGTGGTTTACCACTAGTACAAGAGCAAGAGAAGCCAGCTAAACGCGCGCCAAAGAAAGCCAAAAAAAGTGCTAAGTAGAGGTAGCGAGTAATGTTACAGCCAAAACGTACAAAATTCCGTAAAATGCACAAAGGCCGCAACCGCGGTTTAGCGCAAAACGGTAACAAAGTAAGCTTCGGTACTTTCGGTTTGAAAGCTACTGGCCGTGGCCGTATGACTGCTCGTCAAATCGAAGCAGCTCGTCGTGCTATGACACGTCACGTAAAGCGTCAAGGTAAAATCTGGATTCGTGTATTCCCAGATAAGCCAATTACGAACAAACCATTAGAAGTTCGTATGGGTAAAGGTAAAGGTTCTGTTGAATATTGGGTTGCTGAAATTCAACCTGGTAAAGTACTTTACGAAATGGAAGGTGTTTCTGAAGAGCTTGCTCGTGAAGCATTTAACCTTGCAGCGCGTAAATTACCATTCACAACAACTTTCGTAACTCGGACGGTGATGTAATGAAAGCTAGCGAACTAAAAGACAAAAGCGTAGAAGAGCTAAATGCTGAACTTCTAGGACTTCTTCGTGAGCAGTTCAACCTGCGCATGCAAGCAAGCACTGGTCAGTTAGCTCAGACACACACGCTAAGAACAGTACGTCGCGATATCGCGCGTGTAAAAACAGTTATTAACCAGAAGGCAGGTCAATAATGAGCGATAAAATCCGTACTCTTCAAGGCCGTGTAATCAGCGACAAGATGGATAAATCTTTCACTGTTGCTATCGCACGTTACGTGAAGCATCCAGTATATGGAAAATTCATCAAACGTACGACTAAACTACACGTACATGACGAAAACAACACAGCTCAAACTGGTGACGTAGTTACTATTTCTGAGTGTGCTCCTATTTCTAAGACTAAGTCTTGGACTTTAGTAGACGTTGTTGAGCGTCCAAAGAAAGCTTAATTTTTAATTAAGTTTCCTTACTAAAAAGCCCCGGCATCTGCTGGGGCTTTTTGTTTTTAAAAACAGTTGGAAGCTTTAAGCTATAAGTTTTAAGTAGATTGAGCGGGTTGTTTTCTTTCGGTTTACAAAAACTAATAGTTGCTTGAGAGTAAACAGGATTTAGTTTGTCCTAGCACCTACCTAGCACCTAGCACCTAGCACCTAGCACCTAGCACCTAGCACCTTCAATCATTTCCCCAACGCTTTATCTAGCTCTTCTCTTAACCGTGGGCCTTTTAGATTTTCAGCCATGATTTCGGCAACTTTTGTATTGCTACTATTTTCAAGAGCGGTAATGCGTTCTGCTAAATCACTGGCATAACTATTGTTGCCGTCTCTTGTGGCACGGAAAAATTGGCCAATGAGGGCTGTGGCAGAAATATTGCGAACATAATCATTATCGTCAGTTTGTAACAGCTTTTGAAAATGCTCAGCGAGCTTAGGCGATACGTTATTTTGGCGAGATAAATTCTCTAAAGTACTGACACGAATCTTAGGGTCATTGGTGTATTCGCTAATGCTTATCATGGCATCGATTACTGCATTTGCTTGGCTGTCGTCCAAGTCGCGTCTGAGCATGCTTAGGGTCATTTTTAGTTGCCCGTAGGCTGCCAAGCGCTCATTTTCGGACTTACTCAAATTGAGTAAGGTGGCAAGAGCTTCATTTATTGAGCTGTCGGCATATTGTGGGTCTGCTTTGATGCGTTCGCGGTAGTCATCAGGTAAATTACTTAGCCAGCCAAGCGCTGGATTTCTTTTCTCAATTTCGACTCGTCGCTCTTTTTCTTGCTGTTCCATTGCTTGTTTAACTAATGAGGCAAGTCGCTCAGGATCAATTGTTGGCGCTTGATTTTCAAGCTCGTGAATGCGTGTTTCGAGATCTAAAATATAGCCATGTAAGGCAACTAGATTTTCTCTGTCTTGCTCTGGAATGGTTAACTTTTTTAAGTTAGGTTTTGCTTGCTGAATAACTACAGGCTTGTCAGTCGAGTTTACTTTTGTATAGCTATAAATTGATAAGCCAAGTGCAATGCTTGCAAATGCCAGCGCAGTATTCCCTTGCCAAGTTGACATATCACATCATCCAAGTTGCTTTGTAATATCAGCAGATTAAAACAAGCTATTTGTATTATCAATTACTTATAATGATAAAAACAAAAAGCGCAGCTAGTTAGCTGCGCTTTTAAATGGAGTTTGTGTCGATTAATGGGCTTTTGCGTATGCTTCAGCTTGTTGCCATACACGTAGCATATTGCCACTTAAAATCTTTTTGATGTCTTTATCACTATAACCACGGTCCATTAGACCTTGCACAAGGTTAGGATAGCTAGATACATCTTTTAAGCCAGTAGGTAGAGAGTCGCCTACACCATCGTAATCTGAGCCAATACCCACATAATCGATGCCAATTAGCTCAACTACATGGTCAATGTGATCAAGTACTTGTTCTAAGCTTGCAAATGGAAACGGGTTTTTAGCGCGATAAGCAGCATCAAAATCTTTGCTTAGCTTAGTACCGTCTTTTTTCTTTTCAGCCTTTGCTGATTTAAGTTGATCGTACCAAGAGCCTGCTTTTGCTGTAACAAAGCTTGAACCGAAGTTAATTTGAATAACACCACCATTCTTTTTAAGAGCTAACAGCATGTCGTCATTCATATTACGCTCAAAGCCAGGGGTGTATTTACGCAGTGACGAGTGTGAAGCAATCACGGGTACTTTCGAGATTTCCATCACTTGGTAAAACGCATCATCAGAAATATGCGATACATCAACCAGCATACCAATGTTGTTCATTTCTTTTACTAGCTCTTTACCGAATGGGCTAAGGCCTTTCCACTTACGACGGATGTCATAAGATGAATCAGAAATGTGGTTGCTCTGTGAGTGAGCTAGCGTGATGTAACGTACGCCACGCTCATAAAAATGCTTAAGGTTTTTAATGTCGCCTTCGATAGGTGAGCCGTTTTCCATGCCCATAGCAATCGACATTTTGCCTTGTTTAAATTGCTCTTTAATATCGGCAGTTGAGTCAGCAATAGCGAATTTACTTGGTGCGCGTTGCACAATCGCTTCCATAGAATCGATTAGCTGATTTGCTAATTGATAGCTTTTACCTTTGCCTTCAAATTCTAGGTTTGCAGGAATGTAAATTGACATGAAAGGAGCGTTCAAACCACCTTGCACAGCACGCGGATAATCAAAGTCACCGTCGCTTGTAGCTTTGGTTACGTCAGCCCACTTGTTATGAATACGGTAAGGCACATCGATATGGGTATCGATTAAAATAGTGTCTTTTGCCAGTTTAATGGCTTTATCTGATGCAGTAACCTGATCTGCATTTGCTTGACCAATTAAGGCCAAAGAAACTGCGGCAACCAGTGAGCTTAGTTTTTTCATTTTTTAATGGCTCTTTAAGTTAAAAAGCCATTGTGAAGGGTTACAGTGTAACTTACAAGTTTAGTCGTTAAACGACGCTTGGTACTCTGGATCTGCTTGTAGAGCAACGAATTCAGCTTTAGATATAATCGTAACTGACTCATGTAACTCAGAAAAAAACACCATGGCTTCACCATTTTTAAGCTGTTGATGAACCTGCGCTACTTTGCTTTCAATGCTAAATTCTTGTTCGCCGTAATCAGTGCCTTCACGTAAAACATAACTTTCGATTAAATTATACAGAGTCTCTTTATCGAGGCGTTCGTGGGGAATGATCATAACTGCTCTTTTTTAACTAATTGTTGAAAATACTCAGGAACAATTCGTTCAAGCCAATATTCGGGCTTAAAAGGGTTTTTACCGCTAATAAATCCGACATGGCCCCCTTGTTCTGAGATGCGCAGCGTAACATGTTCACTCACATCTAAGCTATCTGGCACGGCTTTTATTGATAACATCGGGTCATCTTTGGCGTGCACAATCAGCGTAGGTGTTGCAATGCTTTTTAAAAATGGTTTTGCACTCGCTTGCCGATAGTAATCTTCAGCACCGGCAAAGCCATGCAATGGTGCCGTGAGCATATTATCGAATTGCCATAAGTCATCAATCGCCATAAGTTTTTCTGGCGTTAGGCTAATTTGCTGTTCGATTTGTGGCAGCTTTCTTTGCATCGACTTTTTCATACGGTCGAGCAAATACTTTTGATAAATCTTGCCTAAGCTTTTGCGAATAACTTCGCAAGATGATGACAAGTCAAATGGTGCAGACACAACGACTGCGCCAGTTAAGTTTGATTTAGTACCTTGCTCACCTAAATACTTTGCCAGTACATTACCACCTAACGAAAAGCCCACGGCAAATAACGGGCGTTTTGGAAACTTGCTCTTCAGGTGGTTGATGAAAAAGCGCAGGTCTTCTGTTTCACCGCTGTGATAAGCACGTGCTAAACGGTTAACTTCGCGCGAGCAGTTTCGAAAATGCATCAATACAACAGCAAAGCCTTGTTGTTTAAGCTTTTTCATCATGCCTTTAGCATAAAAGCTGTTTATATTGCCTTCTAAACCATGCAATACAATAGCGAGGGGTGCTTGCTCGTTATGAGGTGTTGCCCAAGCCAGTTCTAAAAAGTCGCCATCTGGAGTATCGATTGTCGATAAGTCGTAGCGGGTATTATGAAAAGGGCGAAAAAAGCGCGGCATTATGGTTTGTAAATGGCGATTGCGCATCCACCACGCAGGCTTAAACTCAGGTAACATAGCTGACACTTTCGAAACAAAATAAGCGCCTATTGTAGCAAGTTTTTGCTTTTTGAGAACCGCTACAAGATTTTAGCTAGCTGCAAATAAAAAGCCCCTAAACAATAAATTGGATAGGGGCTTTGTGCGTCGTGCTTAATTCTTACTTAGGAACTTCTGCGTCGTGTATTTTCTTAATAAAGAAACCAACATAGAAAAGGCATAAAACGATAACAACTGCCAAAATGCCGAATGACATAAATAAAACTGGGTCGCTAAAAAAATCTCTGAAGAATACGTTCATGGTTGTGCCTCCTAATGTCTATGAGTTAATCATAGGCTGGCTTGAGGGCGGCTGATATGATCCAGATCAAGCTATTTTCCTGATGCGAAATAAGGCGATTTAATAGTTGATTTGGATCAAATTTATTTGGGGAGTTCGGAGCTTTCAGACATGCGAGAGAGGGGAATTTCTACGCATATGACAAATGTCGCTTGCTTGAGGCTAATAGGGATTAGTCTCGCTAGGAGCTAGGAGCTCCTATGCTAACTCACTTCTAACATGCTTTAAGTAGGCTTGTAGGCTTTCTTGCCATAGGACTAATGCGTCGGTTAGTGATTCCTTTAAAGGCTTGTTGTCGAGCAGTTTACGCTCGATTTTCTTAAGTTCTAAACCATAGCGGTTAAAGCCTAGTTGTAAAGCGGTGCTGGCTTGGCGGTGCAGTAGCTTGATGCACTGCTCTTTATCATCCTCGACGAGCTGTTGGCAGCGGATCAGTTTGTTTCTGGCTGACAATACAAACTCGTTGTAAATCGATGACACTTCATCTTCACTGAATGAGCTGACAAGAGTCGCTGCGGCTGTTTCATCATAGAGTGTATCGCGCAGCTCAACAGCAATGCTTGCTGCTTGATTACTTTGTGAGTCACTGAGTGCTTGACGTAGTTTTTGTTGCTTAATGGGTTTGCCAACAATGTCTTTGATACCAAGTGCTAAGTATTCTTTTATTTCATCAGGGCTAAGGCTCGCGGTAAATGCTAACACCGGGGTTCGCTGGTTTAAATGGTCGATATTTTTTAGCTTTTTCAGCACTTCTTGGCCTGTTAAATCAGGCAAATTCATATCGAGTAATACCACATCAAAGTGATGTTTTTGCATTAGTTCAATGGCACTAGTACCATCTTTTGCAAGCTTAATCTTGTGCTCGTCATCGGCCATAAATTCAATGGCAATTTTTTGGTTTAAGTCGAGGTCTTCAACTAATAACACGTCTAGGCCAGTAACATAATCTTTTGATTGGTGGCGCTGTTCAACAAGGCTAAGCTCGCCAATCGCAAGTGGAATATCAAAGCTGAAAGTACTGCCTTTATTAAGTTCACTCTCAATATTGAGCTTGCTGCCTAACTTTTCCAGTAAGCGGCTGGTGATTGCTAAGCCAAGGCCTGTACCACCTTTCTCTTTGCCTGCGCTGCTTTGAACATAAGGTTCTGTCAGGTATGCAATTTCTTCATCTTCAATACCAGGTCCTGAGTCAATAACACTAATGCGAACAAGGTGATCTAATTGCCCTTCATTGAGCAATTTTACTTGGATTTTTACGGCTCCTTGGTCGGTAAACTTAATCGCATTACCTACTAAGTTAATAATAACTTGTCTGAGTTTTTGTTGGTCGCAGTAATAACATGCTTGATCGGGCAAGTTGTATATAAGTTCAAACTTTAAATGTTTTTGCTCTGCTAAAGGGCTGAGTAAAAGGCACAGGTTATTGAGCCAGGTTTTAAACTCGACGTCTTCTTCGTAGAGCGCTTCATCACGCTGATCAAGGCTAGCGTAATCGAGTACTTTATCGACCAGTAAGTTTAGCGACTCAGCTGAGTTAATTATTGCTTCGCAATAAGGTTTGTCACGTGGGTCACTCGACTGGTTCATGATTAGCTGTGCACTACCCAAAATGCCATTTAACGGTGTACGTATTTCATGGCTAATAGTTGATAAGAATAAACCACGAATTTCTAAGTCTTTATGAGCTTTTTCAGCTAACTGATTGAGGTTTTGTTCGCGGCGTTCATTACATAATAGTGCCATACCAGTTGCATAAAACATCGGCGCAATAACACCATTAATAAATAAAGTGATACTAAACCAATCCGCTGACAATAAGCTTGCTGTTGTGACATCTCCCATCATTAAGGTTCGGCCTGTAAATATAGCCAGAATAATGCTGAGAATTAAAATGTAGACAATACTGCCATTAGGGTAACTTTTACGGCCATTTCGAATAAATAATGCCAGTAAAAACAAAGCTTCAACTATATGCTGAAGATCAGAAACCAAAATTCGACTACGTAACTCTGCGCTATCAGTGGCAAGGTAAATCATGGTAATCGCGAGCACCACCGTTATCGCAACAAAGGTTTTAAAACCAACGCATTTGGCATTTAAAAATTGGCAAATCGCAAGTACATGAATAATGGAAGCACTAAAGAGTAGGGTGTTTGCGATAGCAATACTGGCAATATTATTGATATGACCATGCAATGCAAAACTCATTACCGATGCAAACATCACTAGAGGGTAGAAAATATAGAGTAAGGTGCCCGGAGTATTATTATTGGTTCGCCATGTAAGGTAATTAAGAAGAGTCATCACTGCCATCATGGCAGCACTGGCGTAATATAAAGTGGCTGAGTCGAGCATTGTATTTCCGGTGTTTTGCAATCAGTTTGAGCATAAAGTCAATTACAGTGTTTAGCAACCAGAAACAAAAACAGACGCGGCTGCGTCTGTTTTAACTTGTAGGATGTTTAGTTTAGCGAATTTCGTCTGGAATATTCTGCTGTGCCCAAGACAATAGCTCGATACGGTTACGACATTTAGTTTTTCTAAATGCACTATATAAGTGAGTTTTAACTGTATGTGGGCTGATGCTTAAGTCTTCAGCAATTTCTTTATTCTTCGAACCTTTACTCATTAGTGAGATTATTGCTTTTTCACGTTTAGTAAGTTTAACCGGTTCGATGTCACCATCTGTCAATTTGTGGAGTGCGTCTTTATTGAACTGCAACATACGATTTAATGCATTACACATGATGTCGCGGCGATACCATAGTTGATCTTCAAGTAATAAACGAATGCCTTTCATTAACACATCTGCATTATCTGTTGTGTAAAACACACCACGAATACCACTTAATAGAGCACGGTTTGCAAGTTCAGGATTTTCATCTAGGTTAAACAGCACGATATCGCATTTTAATCGTAAATTAACTAGCTGCTCTTTTAACTTGCCCCACGGATCTGTGCTTGACGTTTCAATAAATAACAAGCGTGTTCCTTCTGGTACTTCAGAGATATCAGTACCAGATGTCACTGCTAGTCCTTGTGTTTTTAACAATGGCTCTAATACGTTAATGCCAATAGTGTTAATTGGCTCTGGATCTAATAATAAAAAGGCTGAACTACTCATATATATACACTCTTGAATAAAGTTGACAGTTAAATCCTATCACGCAATCCACCCCTTTCGTATTAGAAATTTCTGAGAGTTGTGCAGGAAAAGTACAGTTTGTGTCTGTTTTGTGTCAAAAATTACAGTTAGTTAACTAATCGCAATATGTTAACTAACTGATATATATTTATTATAGCCAAAAATAATATGTTTGTGCTACTTTTTACATTTGTTTACATGTTAAAGTATTAGGTTGCTGTTTTTTTCTTGTCCTGATATGGAGGCCAGCCCATTTCTTTACCTGCTAACATGTGTAGGTGTATATGGTACACAGTTTGTCCGCCGTGGTCATTACAGTTCATTACGACGCGAAATCCGTCTTCACTAAAGCCAAATTGTTTAGCGAGTTTTGCAGCAACTACATATAAGTGACCGACTAAAGCTGAGTTTTCTTCCGTAACATCATTAATCGTCGCTATTGGCGTTTTTGGGATGATCAGCACATGAAAAGGGGCTTGTGGGTTAATATCTTTAAAAGCTAAAGATAGATCGTCCTCATAAACAATATCAGCTGGGATCTCTCGGTTAATAATCTTTGTAAAAATAGTCTCTTGGCTCATACTTAGCTCTCTTATAAATGTGGTTAAATGACCGCCCACTAATGACAAACTTTATTTGCAGTGTCAAACTGAAACTGCCGCAAGTTGAACAACCAAGGAGTGAACATGCGTAAGTTAGTATTACTGAGTAGTGCGTTAATGCTATTTAATAGTTTCAGCAGTGTAGCTGAGACTATTCACTTTCCCGAAGAGTTTGTACCCTTACAAGTTGGAGAGCGCCTAATTGAACAGTCGTTTTTCAGTCGTGTTGACGATGTTGAGCTTGCTCCTGGTACGTACCAAGTGAAGATGAAATATACCGATCTTTACGAGCAAGGTTATGATGACCATCAAGTTGTTGAGTCAGAGCCATTTTGGGTTGAGCTTACGGTAGAGAGTGGCAAAGACTATGACCTAGTGTTTAATCGTGCCAGTAATGCTGTTGCGGCAGAAGTGTTTGCTGAATCACCGCAAGTAAGCTTAAAAGCCAAGGGCAGTGAACTTGCTGTGCCGCTATCGATAGTTAGCTATCGTGCAGCTAGCGCGCCTGTACAAGCTGTAGCCAGTGCCCCAGTTGCTGCTACAAGTACAAGCAACAAACCTGCGACTGCAATCCCTGTCACATTGCCTGCAAAAGTACCCGGCG
This sequence comes from Pseudoalteromonas sp. P1-8, assembly GCF_001399985.1. Classification (NCBI taxonomy): domain Bacteria; kingdom Pseudomonadati; phylum Pseudomonadota; class Gammaproteobacteria; order Alteromonadales; family Pseudoalteromonadaceae; genus Pseudoalteromonas; species Pseudoalteromonas sp. P1-8. The sequence goes on along the minus strand of NZ_LJSO01000020.1, from coordinate 5,549 downwards.
GACAAGCGGGTTTGAAAAATACGCCAAGTGCGGCTGCGATGCTTGAGTTTTGGTGGCAACAAGCAAGCCCTGAAGAGCGCCGTGCGTTCTTACAAAAAGTAAGTAACTAATAAAATAATTAAAAAAGGCGCTGATTGCAGCGCCTTTTTTGTGTTTGATGACTTACTTTGCAAATAAGTCGTCAACAGTACCTTGTGCAAGTGGGTGGTAACCCGGACGTGCTTTTAAGTACACATCATGCGCCCAGTCTTTTTTACCGTTTTTAATAAGTGCTTTATAGAGTGGCACAATTAATTTACGACGACCGATGCCTGATAGGTGTTCATCAAGCGCTGGGTAAATTGGTTGATAACCATTACCTACCGCTAGCATAAACCATGCGAAAGCACGCTCCGCATTAGTTGACTGTGTTAGGTTGAATTGATTATCAAGCTCAGTCATTTTTTCGATGCTTAAATCGCGAGGTAGGTTATTCAAAAAGTGTAGCCACTCGTGAACTGACCAATCCGCTGTTGGTAACTGGGCTGCAATGAGCTCACCGTTTAACCATGTTTTGGTTACAGCATCAACTTTATCGAAGGCATCAGACGTTGGGTTAGGAGCATCGCTTGGTAAACCAGGCTCAAAGATCCACTCATTAACTTTATCCATGCTCACAACGCCTGGGTATTTGTCGATCAAGTTAGCTTTTAAGTAAGTAACAAATTGCGCTGTTGTAAGAGACTTAAACGCAAATTGGTCAAAGTAACCTTTTACGAATGGGTCAAACTTATCACGGCCAAATTTGTTTTCTAGATAGATTAAGAAAAGCTGACCTTTAGTGTAAGGCACTGAGCTAAATGCATCATCAGGATCGCGGCCATTAAGTTTTAAGTTAAGACGCGTATCTGGTGCTGGTAGAGTTTTAAGTAATGCACGTAAGCCGGCAGCATCAAGCGCTTGCTCCATAACGGCACGGTCACGGCCAAACACTTCTTCCATAATGCGGTTTTCAACGTAAGACGTGAAACCTTCATTTAGCCATAAATCTTCCCAAGTCGCATTGGTTACTAAGTTACCAGACCAAGAGTGAGCAAGCTCGTGAGCAATTAGGTTTACTAAGCTTTTATCGCCAGCAACAACCGTTGGTGTGATGAATGATAAACGTGGGTTTTCCATGCCACCAAATGGGAAGCTTGGCGGTAGCATTAATAAGTCATAACGACCCCATGCGTATTCGCCATACATCGCGTTAGTTTTATCGATCATCGCTTGTGTGTCGTTAAACTCAGCAACTGATGCATCTAAAATTGTTGGCTCAGCAAAGATACCCGTTTGTTTAGACATGGCTTTGAATTCTAAATTACCTGCACCAATTGCGATTAAGTATGGCGAAATTGGTTGTGGCATATTAAATAGGTAATCGCCGTCCTTATAAAGTGCATCTTTGTTATCAGCACTCATCACCGCACGAATGTCTTTAGGAGTGTGAATACGTGCCGAGTAGGTTACACGCATTGCTGGCGTATCTTGTACTGGGATCCAACTACGAGCATGAATTGCTTGTGATTGGCTGTACATAAATGGGTGTGATTTACTGGCTGTTTGCTCTGGCGTTAACCACTGTAAACCTGAAGCTTCTGGGCGGCTGTTGTAGTAAATACGTGCTTTAACTGCTTGGCTTTTAAATTTAATTGTTAATTTTGAGCCCTTCACGTCATCACGTGCAGCAAGGGTGAAGTCAGCTTTGTGCCAGCTGCCTTTTTGATCTTGATACATTACTTTGTCGATATCTAAATCGCGAGTATCAAGCACCAGTGTTTTGCTTGTTGCATTGTGCCAATCTAGCGTGTGCTCAACAAAACCTTCTAGTTGTTTGTCATCAAAATCAACATCTAAATCTAGTAGTAGGTGAGTGGTTGTTACGTCATCTAAGTTTGCGTAAGTGTGCTGGCTGATTGCATCTGCAGTTGCTTGAGAGCAAGCACCGGCCATAGCAAGACTTAAAAGTAATGGTTTAAACTTCATAATAACCCTGGAACGGAAATGAAAAAGAGCCCGTTTTATAACATGATTAGTGCAGTGGGTTGAGTGATTTTTACAATCTAATGCGTATTTTGCGACGATAGGTTACACTAATGCGATTAGTTACCGGTAACCTTTGAGGCGTTTTGTGGCTCAGTCCCTGCAATCTTTTCATACCTTTTCTTTGCCAAGCCAATGCCAGCATTTTTATCAAATTGATGAAGTGAATCAGCTTTTAAGCACAGACTTTTCTGGGCCATTTTGTATTTTAGGTGAAGGCAGTAATACGGTGTTTTTATCTGACTACCAAGGTTCTGTGATCCACATGAATACGAAGGGCATAGATATCGAGCAGCAAAGCGATGGCTTTTTATTGCACATTGCAGCCGGAGAAAACTGGCACCAATTAGTTGCTATGACTATTGCTAATGATATGCCTGGGCTTGAAAACCTTGCTTTAATACCTGGGACTGTTGGTGCTGCACCAGTGCAAAATATAGGTGCTTACGGTGTAGAGCTTGAAAAGTTTGTGAGTTATGTCGACTACTTTGATATTGCCACCAAAACCATAAAGCGCTTAACTAAAGGCGAATGCCAATTTGGGTATCGTGACTCTATCTTCAAGCATGCACTGAAAAATCAAGCGGTGATCACCCAAGTAGGGTTGCTGTTACCTAAGAAATGGCAGCCAGTGCTTAGTTATGGACCATTGCAACTGCTTTCAGAACCCTCTCCACAGCAGGTATTTGAGCAAATCATCACAACCAGAAACAGCAAACTACCAAACCCCAGTGAACTTGCAAATGCAGGCAGTTTTTTCAAAAACCCAGTGATCAGGAATGAGCAACTTGCGTTACTTTTAAAACAGTACCCAGAGCTACCTCATTACTTTGTGGATGCTGAGCATCATAAAGTTGCGGCGGGGTGGTTGATTGAGCAAGCCGGGTTAAAAGGCTTTAAGGTCGCAGGTATTGAAGTGCATCAGCAGCAAGCGTTAGTGCTAGTAAACCACGGTAATAGTACAGGTGGTGACTTAATTGCCATGGTAAAGCATGTACAACAACAGGTTTGGCATAAATATCAGATTGCTTTACAGCACGAAGTACGCCTGATCAATGCCGAACATGAATGCCACATTGAATTGGGAGCTTCATCATGAAAGCACCAGATGGAAATAAGCTCGCTATTTTACAAGCTCTAAATACCGGTGGTTTTATTTCTGGTCAGCAATTGGGCGAGCAGCTCGGTATTAGCCGTGCAGCAGTGGGTAAACATATTCACTCTTTGCAGGAGATGGGGCTCGATATATTTAAGGTTACGGGTAAAGGGTATTGCCTAAATAATAGTGCAGGCTTACTGAACAAAGATAAAATTGGTCAGCATTATAATGAGTTAGGTGGCAGCACCGCGGATGTTGAAGTGCAGCCTATTATTGACTCAACCAACAGTGAGTTAATGCGCCGTTTGCAAACAGAAGTATCACTGCCATCTGGAAGTGTATTAGTTGCAGAAATGCAGCAAGCAGGAAGAGGGCGCCGTGGGCGCGTTTGGCAATCTCCATTTGGTGCAAACTTATACTTTAGTTATTTTTGGCGTTTGGATGATGGTTTGCAAGCTGCTATGGGGGTATCTATTGCTGTTGGGCTTGCTGTTTACGATACGCTTAAAGCCTTATATCAATTGGATGTAGAGCTTAAGTGGCCAAACGATATCTACTTAAACCGTGAAAAATTAGCGGGCGTATTAGTTGAACTAGATGGCCAACCACAAGGGCCTTGTCAGCTTGTAATAGGTATAGGTATTAATTTACATATGCCAGAAAGTGTTAGCCAACACATAGATCAGGCATGGACTGATTTAAGCCAGCATGTACAGGGATTAGATAAAAACAAGCTGGTGGCCTATTTATGCTTTTATTTAGAAAAACGCTTAGCCCAGTATCAGCAATCAGGTTTAAACGATATGTATCTACAGTGGAATCAATTAAATGCATTTGCTGGCGAGTGTGTTGAGCTCAATACGGGTCATCGTAGCTGGCGTGGTATTTGTGAAGGGATTGATAACCAAGGTGGCGTACGTATTCGTCAAGATGGCGAAGTGAAAAGTTATTATGGTGGTGAAATTTCATTACGTAAGGCTGAGCTATGAAACTATTAGTGGATGTTGGTAATACCGCAATTAAAGCCGTTTTGTTTGATGGCAAGGATTACCAAACCTGTGAACTCAGCAATTTACCTTGGTCACAAATAACAGAGCTGGTCTATGCCTGCGTAGGTAGCACAGAGCTACTTAAACCGTTATTAGCACAGGCGCAGCAACATGCTGTTCCTTACTTTGAAGCAGAGGTGACAGCTAAACTCGCTACGTTAACTTGTGCCTATCAGCAGTTTCAAAACCTAGGAATTGATCGCTGGCTCGCGGTGATCGCTGCGTATGTAGAATATCCCGAGCAAAACTGCATTATTATCGATGCCGGTACAGCAACGACAATTGATGTGCTTAATAAAGAAGGCGCGCATCTAGGAGGCTGGATCTTACCTGGCCTTGATTTAATGACCTCATCACTTACCCAAAATACGCAACGCGTGTTTGATGATGAGCAAACCCCATTTACGACTGAGTTAGGGCGTAATACGCCAAATGGCCTAAAAAATGGCGCTATGGTTGCTACTCTTGGTGCAATCGAGCAAGCAAAACAACATCTTAACCAGCAGGGTTGTCAGTTATTATTTGCTGGTGGTTATGGCAAATTGTTAGCAGATACATATATAGATGCTAAGTTTGACAGCTTGCTCGTGTTTAAAGGACTGAATTATTGGCGTGAATTAGCTATAAAGCAGTAAAAATACGGGTTTTTGCCTGAATAGTGAGCGTTTAACACATAAATTCACATTTTTTTTAATTTTATGGTTGCATCACAATAAACCTTACCTTAGAATCTCGCCCCGTACTAAAGCAGTGCCGACTTATGACTTGTAATCAGTAGGTCATCCGTTCAACTCGGATAGTCGGCACCACTTTCCTTTTACCGGAAGTGACTTAGTAAAGAATTTTCGTGGAGGGGTTCCCGAGCGGCCAAAGGGATCAGACTGTAAATCTGACGGCTCAGCCTTCGCTGGTTCGAATCCAGCTCCCTCCACCACTTTATTCTTGACGGTTAGAGGTAGTTTAAGAACAGGTTCCTATGCGGGCATCGTATAATGGCTATTACCTCAGCCTTCCAAGCTGATGATGCGGGTTCGATTCCCGCTGCCCGCTCCAGACTTCTGGTGTTGCTGATATAGCTCAGTTGGTAGAGCGCACCCTTGGTAAGGGTGAGGTCGGCAGTTCAAATCTGCCTATCAGCACCAGTATCGAGAACTCATCTTAATTTCTTCCTTTATCTGTCAGAAAAAACTATTTGAAATTTGAAAAAATTAAATTAATCTACCCTCGGTGGATTATTTTCATATGTAATCTAGATACACAAAACTGATAGGTTCCGTCATGGCAAAAGAAAAGTTTGAACGCGTAAAACCGCACGTAAACGTTGGTATAATCGGCCA
>NZ_LJSO01000019.1:0-60448 GCF_001399985.1 Pseudoalteromonas sp. P1-8 | reverse complement strand
CTCGCAACTCGCAACTCGCAACTCGCAACTCGCAACTCGCAACTACTTACTATGTTTATCAAACCACCATTGAATATAGGCTACTTTGGTCATCAGGTTTGATGGGCGTGCGGTAATACCATGTGAGGCATTAGGAATACGCACCATCGCTGTATCAACTCCTTGTAGCTTTAACGCTTGGTAAAATTGCTCGGTTTCAGAAATCGGCGTACGATAGTCTGATTCACCGGTTAACAGCATAGTTGGTGTTTTTACATTGCCCACATAGCTAATAGGTGAGCGCTTCATATAATGTTCAATATTGTCCCATGGTTTACCTGGGAACCAATAGTCAGCAAAGAAAGGGTAGAAGTCAGCAGTTAGTACAAAGCTGATCCAATTGATAACAGGTTTAGCAACAACAGCTGCTGCAAAGCGGTCTGTATGACCCACAATCCATGCAGTTAAAACACCGCCACCTGAACCGCCGGTAACAAACAACTTACTCTCGTCAATAAAGCCCTTATTGATGACAGCATCAACACCTGTCATCAAGTCATCAAAGTCATTACTTGGGTAGTTATGATGAATTGTTTGCGCAAACTCTTTGCCGTATGAGTCACTGCCGCGCGGGTTCATATAAAGTACAACATTACCTTTGGCTGCGTATAATTGTACTTCAGGGCTAAAGTGAGGACCGTAGTTTGCAACAGGACCGCCGTGGATCTCTAAAACAAGTGGGTACTTTTTGTTTTTATCAAAACCCGGTGGGTAAGCAATCCAACCTTGAATAGCCAAACCGTCGTGGCTTGATTTAACCCAAATTTCTTCAACCTTGGCCAACTCTTTGTCGCCCAGCGCATCTTCGTTTAATTGTGTTAAACGCGCGGTTTTACCGCGCTTAATTAATGCTACATCAGCTGGGCGCTGTGTATCTGCGAGTGTGAATGCAACTTCACCATCTTCGCTCACATCAAAATCACCACCTGAATACGGACGACCAAAGGCAACACTACCAATCTCTGAGGTAATCACCTTATGTTTACCACTACGCGGCTGGTAAGCTAGGTGTGTTTTGCCTTCGCTATCGTAGCTAAAATAAAGACCTCTGCCGCTATCATCCCATTTTATATCTTCGACACTACGGTCTAAATCAGCAGTGAGTACTGAGGTTTTTCCTGATTTCAAATCAAGTAAATAAATGTCGCTGTTTTCATAGTTAGTCTTTTTGTCGTCATAGCCTGTGTATGCCAGATAACGACCATTTGGCGAGACTTTTGGGCGTGAATCTGGGCCTTTACGGTCTGTTATTTGGGTAATTGAACGATCCGCTAAGCTAAGTTTATAGATTTCAGATTCAGTTGGGTGTAATTCATTATCTTCATAACGATTAGCCGAAAAATAAAACGCATCGCCTTTTTCGTTAAAGCTAATAGCACCACCATGATCAAAATCACCAGCGCTCAATTGACGTGCATTGCCGCCCGTTGCACTGATGATAAAAAAGTGACGATAGCCTTTTTCAGAGTAGCCACCGCCATCGGCACGGTAAAAGGTATCGTCAATATATTTAGCTGGCTCTGCCCACTTAGCGCCTTCAGGCTTACCCGGTAAAGATACTGGGCTTGCTGATTTTGCTGGCACAAACTGGCTAAACACCAATTGTTTACCATCTGGCGTCCAAGTTAATCCGCCAGGGCTTTGCGTTAGGTTACTAATTTTTGCTACGTTACCGGTTTTTAACCATTTTACATAGATTTGGCTGCTACCATCTCGGGTAGAAATAAACGCTAAACGAGTTTCATCTGGTGACAATACCGGAGAGTAATCCATATGCACGCCAGACGTTAGCGGTAGCATGGTTTTACCATCTGGGTTTACTGACCAAATATTACTGACTTTACGGTCGCTTTTGATATCCATGCGATTACGCACAAAGTAAATTGTATCGCCATTTTTTGTCATTTCTATTTGGTTGGCGTATTCAAGATCAAAAACATTTTCAAGTTGAAAGGTATTGCTAGCTCCTGCATGGCTGTAAAAGCTGGCTGCTGCAAGCAGTGCTAAAGACGTTTTAAACTTCATTTTATTTCCTTGTTAGTGAGCAGAAATTAGGGCGTGTTAACCTGTTATAAAGTAACAACCATCAGAAATATAGTCCATTGCGATGAATGGAGAAATCAATAGACAGATGGTCATTTCCCTTTTATGTTGAGTACAGACACTTTTAAACGTAAGGAGCACACAATGATAGGTTACATAATGTTAGGCACTAACAACCTAGCTAAAGCAGTAAAGTATTACGATGAATTGTTCGCCACTCTAAACGCCGAGCGCTTTTTAGAAACTGACCGCTTTGTCGCATGGAGCACAGGTCAAGATAAGCCCGGTTTTGCGGTTACCAAACCTTATAATGATGAAAAAGCCACTGTAGGTAACGGCACTATGATTGCTCTAGCTGTTGAAACCCCAGCCCAAGTAGATGCCTTTTATAAAAAAGCCATAGAACTAGGTGGCACAGACGAAGGCGCTCCCGGCCCACGCGAAATGCCTGGCTTTTATGCGGGATACTTTAGAGACCTAGACGGTAACAAACTTAATGTGTTTTGTTTTACGCATGGGTGAGGGGAGTGAGCTGTCAGCTTTCAGCCGTCAGCTATCAGATTGAAAGTTAACAGGCGCTAGGCTCTAGGAAACAGGGTCTAGCTTATGTAGCTTTATGCCCGTAACTCTTAACTTTACTTTGCGCTACGCTTACATGGCATGCCAGTAACATCGCATAACTACCGGCTCTTCGCGCGAAATAAATTTCACGCCTACAAGAAAATCGTAGGGTAATCCCTCCTACCTCACATCTCGTACCTCGCATTTCTCACCTCGAATCTCATACTTCGCATCTCGTTTCTCGTTTCTCGTTTCTCGCACCTAAAAAACACTCATCACTTCAAAGTTGTATTTATTTTAGGAAATAGTTGTCTTTTTCACTATTTATTGGTGGAAATATCAACTATGCTTTTGCGTGAATAGTTTATTATATTGATTTATATAAGGTTATATTGTTGGTTCGATAATTGCTCCAGTCTTTTTACCAACACTTTTAAAGGAAATAAAAATGAAAAATACGCTTACACTTACCCTGCTTGCTGTACTGCTTTTGGTTCTGTATTCACAGTTCACAGAATTAGCCTATAAATTTGGTTTTGCTGAGCTCAAACTAAATGCGGTTTTGGAAAACAGTGAGCATATGAAAGTAAAGTGTGATGCATACTCACTAGGCTTTTTTGATGAAATAAAACTTCAAAATAAATTTCAAAAATGCATCAATGATTATGAAGCTGAAGGCTACGAAATCGTGAGCAGAACAGACCAATAATCGTTTAGAGTAGGCGCCATGCTCGCATGGCGCGCCGCAGCATCGCACAACAGCCAGCGCTTCGCGCGAAATAAATTTCACGCCTACAAGAAAATCGTAGGGTAATCCAAGAGTACCTCCTACCTCGCATCTCGCACCTCGCATCTCGACTTTTAATCTGATGGCTGACGGCTGAAAGCTGACAGCTAGTTCCCCTACCAACTTCCGCTTATTTTCATTACACTGCTTCTATACAAAATAATTATAAAAATTGAGAATGATCATGACGTCGAAACTGTTTAAACCTCTGTGCTGTGTATTTGCACTGAGCCTTGTGGGCTGTGGTGGAGGTGAGGTGTTTACTGCCCCTGCTAGTAGTGAATTTGCCCATGGTAATGAGTTACTAAGTGCCACGGCGCTTAGTGAGGATGCGAGTCACGCGTTAGTGGCAACCCAATCTGAGGTGTGCATTTGGGATAATCAGTTAAAAGCGCGTCTATACGATTGTATAACAGGCCAGGGCGCTGAACATGTTGAGCTTGTGGGCTTTAGCGCTAATAAATCTCGTTTTTTCATTTCAAATCGATTATCGGTGACTTTATACGATACTCGCACTGGGCGTAGTATTGGTACTTGGCTTACCGGGCAAGAAATCGCTAGAGACATCGCTATTTCAGCCGTAGGCGATACGTTGGTTATCGCTTATCGTAGCGGCAAGGCTGAGGTAATAAATACCCGTACAGGTGATACTAAGCGTTTTGATATTCATCGTTTAGATATTAATAGCGTGGCGTTATCGGCTGATGGTCAGTGGGCGTTTACCGGCTCAAGCGACAAGTACGTAAAGCTTTGGTCAACGAGTGATGGTAGCACTCGCTTTGAAGAGCGTTTAGCGACTAGAGTGAATCATGTTACTTTAAATAAAACAGCAAGCTTGGGCTTTGCAATTGACTCGGTTGATGATCGTGTATTTTTTGATTTAGCCAATAAAAAAGAGTTATCAGAAGTGGCCTCATACTCTAACTTTATTGAATTCACCGCATCGCAATTTGTTAATCAAGATAAATGGCTATTAACGGGCTCACCAAAAATGAAGATGCGTTTATATCGCGTTGCAGATGGTGAATTAATCGCTGAATACGAAGCTAAACAATAGCGCCAACGTACGTCGGTTCTGAGTGTGGCTTACGATGGTAAGCAACTATATTCAGAAACCAGTGATGGCCTATTGCAAGCTTGGCCTTATAAAGCAAATAAAAGCTAAAACAAAAACGCCTACTCTGAGTAGGCGTTTGTTTTTGAGTACGATTAAATTAGTAATCAAACTTATGCTTGGTAAACAAGCTTTGCACTTGCTGCCAAACTGCACCAGGCTTACCATCGCCAACTAACTTGCCATTTACTTTTACAACTGGGCCAACTTCTTTAGTGGCGCTGGTGATCCATACTTCGTCGGCATCAAGTAACTCATCTTTACTAATAATGCGCTCTTGCACGTTAAAGTCACTGTAACTGTGAAGAATATTGAGGATTAACCAGCGGGTGATCCCCGGTAAAATTTGGTTATCAAGTGGTGGCGTACTGATCACACCATCTTTAACAATAAACACGTTACTTGAACTAGCTTCGGTAATTTCTTCTAAGCGGTTAAATAGAATGGTTTCTTTGTTACCGGCTGCTGCGCCATGTTGATAATGGATCACATTGCCAAGCAGAGCCGTTGATTTAATATGGCAACGTTGCCAGCGACGGTCTTGCTCAAGCGATACAGTGTAAGTTGTTGCATTGTCGATATCGCCTTTTGGCTCTGCCGGAATTTCAAAAGCAAACGCGAATACGGTCGGGGTAATATTAGTTGGGTAACCGTGGGCACGTTTAGTGTCGGCGCCACGGCTAACGTGCAAATAAATCCCTAGGTTATCACCTTGGTTTTTCTCGCATAAATCATTACAGATTTTACGCCATGTATCGGCACTGTAATCGAGCTTAATTTCAAGTTCGTTTAAACCGTTATTCATACGCTCAATATGTGCGCCAAAGCCAAGCATTTTGCCTTGGTATGATGGGATCACTTCATAGATGCCATCGCCAAATAAGAAGCCGCGATCCATTGGTGAAATCTTTGCTTCATCAGCGCCAAGGTATTCACCGTTTAGGTATACCGTTCCCATTGTTAAACCTCATTCTCTGTCGTAAAGCCGCCAAGTTGGCGAAGCCGAGTTATTAATTGTTGACCATGCATTGCATGCAGGCCGTCTTCGGTGAGCTCATTTTTATGGGTGACGCCATCGACACTACCGCGCTCACTTAGGTAATGTAAAATGTTGAGTGGCTCAATATCAGCCAGCAAATCAGTGTTATGCCAGCGACTTAAAAAGGCAATGAGCCCGTATGCTGCCCAGTTAGATACATCGGCGAGTAACAGCTCATCACAGGTTGTTAAACAAGGAGTGATGTTTAGCGCTTGCATATGCTGTGCAAGGTTACCCATGCCTATTTCGTTACCGCCATCACCAATCGCTATGGTGGGGCAAGGTGCTTCTGTTACAAAAAAATCAAAGCAGCCGCAATGCTCAGAAATATCAATACCGCGCATATTATAATAACGCTGATGCTCGTTAAGCCCTGGGCGTTCTATTGATAAAACACAATCAGGTTTTAGCTGCGCAAGGGCTTTAATGCTAAAAGTGTGTGCATTATCAATGCTATTAATTGGCAGCTCAAAACAATTAAAGTCATTTTTTAGAGCACTGTAAAGGGGGTTGCCAGTAACCAAAATGGGCTGTTTACCAAGCTTCTCGAGTACCTTGTAAAGTGCAATTGCACCAACCGGACCATCAGTCTCGAAGGTATTGTTGACCGCAAAGCCCGTACCTATCAACACAGTACCTTTTGCTTGATGAAGATGTTTTGCTGCGCGTAAATACGTACCAGTAAGTTGTTTTGCGTATAAATGCTGCATTCCACGCGGGTTTTGTTCAACCATCAAGGTTTCAATGTGTTGGCTGAGCGCTGCGTCGCTTAGACTTGCTGACATAGTGCTTTGATCTCTTGAATGAGCGCAATACCTGCTTCATTATCGCCATGAACACATAGACTATCGGCATTAAGTGCCAGTTGCTGACCACTTCGCGTTGTAACTGTGCCATGTGCAATTAACTGTTTTACCTGGTCCATTAACGCCGGTTTGTCGTGTACGCTGCCCGCTAAAGAACGTGCAACAAGTTTACCTTCGTCTGTGTATTGGCGGTCGGCAAACGCTTCTAAAATGAGTTCTAGTTCAAGCTCTTTTGCTTGTACTTTGTGTTTGGCTGCTTGGTTGGTAGCTAAAATCATCAACTTTAATGGCTTTGCATAACTTGCCACTGCGCGCATAACAATATTCAGCGTTTGTTCGTCACTCATCATATCGTTATACAATGCGCCATGTGGCTTAACGTATTCAAGCGTTAAACCATGTACTGCAGCCATACCATCAATTGCAGCAATTTGATAATGCAGGCAATTGGTCAGCTCTTTTTCGCTCATAGCCATTGAGCGGCGACCAAAGCCTTGCTTATCTGGGTAACTTGGATGTGCGCCAACCATTACTTTGTGCTGCTTGGCGAGGGTTAGGGTGTTTGCCATCACATCGGCATCGCCAGCATGAAAGCCACAAGCAATATTTGCCATATCAATATGTGGCATAACTTGCTCGTCTAAGCCCATTTTCCACATGCCAAAGCTTTCGCCAAGGTCACAGTTTAGTTTCATCGTCATTTATAACGCTGCCATTTTACTATTTGGAATATCGGTGATCAGCATATGCCCTGGGCTATGCGTGATACAAAAATCAGGTGCCGCGTTGGCAATTGCAACTTGTGGAGTCACACCACAGGCCCAAAATACGGGCACTTCGCCTTCTTTAATGGTCACCGCATCACCAAACTCAGGTTTGTTGATATCTTTAATGCCAATTGCAGCAGGGTCGCCAAAATGCACAGGCGCACCATGTACACTTGGAAAACGGCTGCAAATTTGGATCGCGCGAATGGCATCGGCAGGTTTCATCGGGCGCATGCTTACAACCATATTGGCGTGAAAAATCCCTGCACTCTGGCAAGCCATATTGGTCACATACATAGGCACATTTTTTTGCTCGCTGATGTTTCTGATCTCAAGACCCGCGGCAATCAGCGCTTCTTCAAATGAGAACGAGCAACCAATTAAAAAGGTGACTAAATCGTCGCGCCAGTGACTCGTAATATCAGTAACCTCTTCAACCATTTGGCCATGTTTAAAGACGCGGTAACGAGGTAAGTCGCTACGAATATCAATGTCTTCACCAACAGTTGGCATATCGGTAACGCCCGGTATGCGGCTAGTTGCAATGATTGGGCAAGCTTTCGGGTTTGCTTGGCTAAACTGCAAAAAATCAAACGCATATTGTTTAGGTAAAATCACTAAATTAGCTTGCACAAAGCCCGGAGCAAAGCCCGATGTATTGCCAGTGTAGTCACCCTCGCGTACCATTTTACGAATAGCCGCTGGAGTGGTTAAAGATGCATTTTTTTGCATGTGACTCTCCTTGAAATTAACACTTGCCCATTGTTGCTACAATAACACTCAGTTCAGGTCATTAATAGTAACGGGCAGCTGCCCTTTAGCAGGGGCTTTCCCTAGTAAAACGTTTGCCAGCGCTGTAAAAGCAGGGCCAGCAATCTTTTCATCTGTATCTACATCTATATTGTAAGCATAGGTGGCAAGTACAGCATCGCCAAATTTTCCAAATTGGGCAATATCGTAAGGGGCTCGTAAGCTGACAAATACGGTCTTTTTATGGGCTAATTTTGCTTGTTTTAACAATGATTCTAATGCCGCTGATTGATCGGATTTAGCAATTGCAAACTCAGGGTTATCAGCTAAATCATCCATTCCGCCGACTTCAACAACACTTTGTTTTGGTGATGCATTAGCGGCAATGATTATGTCGGCTTCGTTAATTTCTTTTAATGTTGCAAGCGGCTCATAGCCTTGCAAACTTGTGCAGCTAAAGCTGATTAGCTTATCGGTGTTATCAATTAACGCCTGCTGCAAAGCATAGCACTTGCGGGTATCAGGCATAATAATATGCACTTTGCTGCCCGATTTAATGTTAAGCGGTAGGGTGTTTTTCTCGTTTTTCACCTCGGTGATAGCAGCTAATGCTAATTCGGCTTCTACTTTTCTATGGCTTTGATCACCGAGTAAAAGCTGCGCTTTTTTGATGGCTGCTTCGTCATCAAGTGAAGAGGTAAGTTTAAACTTTTCTTTAAGTTTTAAAATGCGTGTTGCAGAAGCACTCATTTCGTTGGCATTTAACGTGCCACGTTGTACTTCTTGCTCTAATCGCTCAATCAGAGCCTCAAGTACTGCTAAGTCTTTAGGGCTTCTGATTTCGATTGGCATCAGGGCAATATCAACACCCGCTGCAAAGGTATTTACTACCGCTTCAATTGGTTCAAAAAAGTGGCTGATCCCCGCCATATCGAGGGCATCTGTGATCACCACACCTTGATAACCGAGTTCATCACGTAATAAGTCGGTGATGATTTTGCGCGACATCGTTGCAGGTTTGATCATGGTTCTGCCTTCTTTACTAACAAACGTGCTGTCGTCGAGGGCAGGGTATTGGATATGGGCCGTCATGATCATACCCGGTTGTTGGTTTTTAATAATTTCTTTAAAAGGGGGGAGATCTTGCTGCCAAATGGTTTCTTTATCATGCATTACTTTTGGCAGGCCTGTGTGGCTATCTACATTTGTATCGCCATGCCCCGGAAAGTGCTTTAACGACGAAATAACGCCGTTGTTTTCAAACCCTGCCACTTGGGCACCGCCCAGTTTTGCAACCAATTGCGGATCTTCACCGTAAGAACGCACGTTAATAACCGGGTTATCCGGGTTCATGTTTACATCGACCGTCGGGGCATAGTTAACATTAACACCCAGTGCCAATAGCTCGTCGGCAATGATGTGTGCAGACTCAGTCGCGAAGTGGGTACCATGTTCTTTATAGGTTGCGCCAATCGACATGTTACCGGTAAACGACGTACCAACATCACGAGGAATTCGGGCAACTCGGCCACCTTCTTGGTCTATCGAAATAAACAGCGGTAAGCCTAACTCTGACTTAGCAGCGGCTTTTTGTAGGTCATTATTAAGTTTGATCACTTGCGGCACGGTATCGATATTTTCTGCAAATAAAATCACCCCACCAATATTATGTTTAGTGATGATATTCGCTAAATCGGCTGGCAGCTCTGTCACCGGTGTACGGCATTTTTGTTCACCCGGGTCTTGCTCGCAGTAATAACGTAGGTCAAGCATGAGCTTTTGCCCTAACTGTTGTTTTAAAGTTAATGCAGACTCAGCAAATGATGATTGTAATGGCATGAAACATCCTAATCCGATAACCAGTGACGATAGTGCAAACTTATTTAACACAGCAAGCTCCAAAGCAAAACGCTTATTTAGTTTTTAGAATAAATTATTCTTGATGTTAATGGGTTTTTAAATATAAATACAGTATTTTTTTGCTACCCTAGCGGTTTTTGAGTTCGACTGCAAAAAGCTAAGTTAGATCACCAAATAGGGCTAACAGGCTTAAATAACCAAACCTTTATGCTTATTAAAAGCGTGGCAAGTTGATAATTTATCAATTTAATGGGTCGCTTTTTAGTACAATTTAAAGTAATAATATATTCCATAATCATCAGCGTAAATATGACAAGCCTGGGGGCGAGATGGCTTTAACTCGATTACACGCATTTAAACAGCAAATTAAACCTTTTTTACCAGAGTCAGCATTAATAGAAGATTACTCGCGCCGTTATGCGTACGGAACAGACGCCAGCTTTTATCGATTAATCCCTGAGTTAATTGTATTAGTTAGCAATCAAAATCAAGCAAGGCAAGTGATCATTGCCGCCAACGAACAACACGTACCCATCACATTTCGCGCCGCTGGAACGAGTTTATCAGGGCAAGCAATTACCGACTCGGTATTGGTTTTACTTTGCGATAGTTGGAGCAAGTTTGAAATCCTTGATGACGCTGAGGCAATACGCTTACAACCGGCAATCATCGGTGCTCGAGTAAATCAAGTATTAGCCCCGTTTGGTAAAAAAATTGGCCCTGATCCCGCTTCAATTAATAGCTGCAAAATAGCCGGAATGGCGGCAAATAATTCATCGGGCATGTGTTGTGGGGTAGCACAAAACAGCTACCATACAGTAAAAGATATGACCCTCATTTTTGCCGATGGCACAGTGCTTAATACGGCTGATAGCCAAAGCTGTAATGCCTTTTTGCAAAGTCATAGCCCTTGGGTTGATGAGCTAATGAACCTGGTTGATAGCGTAAAGCAAAACCCCGATTTGAGTGAGCGTATCGCCCATAAATACCGTTTAAAAAATACCACGGGTTATGGTTTAAATGCACTGCTGGATTTTTCTGATCCAATCGAAATCATTAAGCACCTCATTATTGGCTCTGAGGGTACGTTAGCTTTTATCGCCGATATCACCTACCACACCGTGGTTGAGCATAAGTACAAACACACAGGTTTCTTTATTTTTGACGATATCAGCAAGGTGTGTGAGCTGGTACAAAGGCTTAGTGAGCTTGATGTTGCGGCCGTTGAACTACTCGATAAACGTGCCCTTATGTCGGTGTCTGAACACGCTATAATGCCAAAAGAGGTGGCTAGCTACCCTGAGCAATCAGCGGCACTGCTAATTGAGTTAAGAGCTGAAAATGCTCAGGCTCTCGATGCGCTCACAAAGGTCACCGAGCAACTTCTTGCTGAGTTTAAGCAAAGTCAACTGGCAGCGATTGAGTTTTCAGCAGACAGCGCCCGTAATGCGGCACTTTGGAATATCCGTAAGGGCACCTTTCCTGCGGTTGGCGCAGTGCGCGAAACTGGCACCACTGTAATTATTGAAGATGTTGCCTTTGCTCTTGATAAATTAGCTGAGGGCGTGAATGCGCTGCATCAATTATTTATTAAATATGGTTATGATGAAGCCATTATTTTTGGGCATGCGCTTGCCGGAAATCTGCATTTTGTATTCACCCAAGCTTTTGATACACCAGAGCAAGTAAGCCGATACGAACAATTTATGGCTGATGTGGCGAACTTAGTGGCGGTTGAACTAAAAGGGTCATTAAAAGCTGAGCATGGCACTGGGCGTAACATGGCGCCGTTTGTTGCTACCGAATGGGGAGACGATGGCTTTGCGGTGATGGTTGCGCTTAAAGCTTTATTCGATAAACAAAATATTCTTAACCCTGGGGTTATTATTAATCACGACAAAAATGCTCACACTCAGCATTTAAAAGTCATGCCAAAAAGTGATGATATTATCGATACCTGTATTGAATGTGGCTTTTGCGAAGTTGTTTGTCCATCAAAAGGGCTTACCTTAACACCGAGGCAGCGTATTACTTTATGGCGACACCGCACAGAGCTGCACAATCAATTACTTACAACCGAAGATGTAGCAAGCAAACAGAAGTTAAATCAAAAGCTCAGTGTTATTGAGGCTGACTTTAAATACCTTGGTATTGATTCGTGCGCGGCAACGGGTCTTTGTGGTCTTAAATGCCCAGTGGGGATAAACACGGGCGAATTTATAAAATCACTCAGAGCAGAGAAAGCCTCATCAAACAAGGTTGCGCGGTCATTATCTCGCTTTGCTAGTAAGCATTTTGCGGTTGTTGCTACGGGTGCACGGTTTGGTTTAACCGTGATGCAGGTGCTTGAAAATGCAATCGGCAGCAGTAACCTTAGAAGCCTGAGTAAACCTGCTAATAAGTTGCTTGGTATACCGTTGTATTACTCGGCGTGGCCAAGGGCTGAGCAGCCAATTAATAGAAAACTTCACCAATCCCAACAAGCGAAAAAATTGGTGTATATGCCAAGCTGCGCAAGCCGAATTTTTGCGGCCGATAAACTTGCTGATGATAAGCGCCCACTGCTTGATGTTATCTATTCACTCGCTGCCAAAGCAGGCTATGAAGTGCTACTTCCGCAACAAGCCGATTCACTTTGCTGCGGTATGCCATTTGCTAGTAAAGGCTTTAATAAAGAGTCTAAAAACAAAAGTGAGCAGTTACTTACTGAGCTTGAGGCGCTTTCAAATAATGGCCAATATCCCATCGTTTTTGATGCCAGCCCTTGTGCCCTTACTACTCTAAATGCCGCGCAAAATACGGCACTCACAATTTATGAAAGTGCTGATTTTGCTGCCCAGCATTTACTGCCTAATTTACAAGTAACGCCAGTGAATGAGCCGGTAATGCTCCATATTACCTGTAGCTCAAAGCGATTAGGTAAAGAGCAAAGCCTAGTATCACTTGCCAAGGCATGTAGTAACGAGGTGATTATTCCAGCTGATATTGAGTGCTGTGGTTTTGCCGGTGATAAGGGTTTTAACTTGCCAGCGCTCAATGGCAACGCGTTAAAAATCCTTAAACAACAAGTACCAAAAAACTGTAGTCGTGGCGTGTCTAATAGCCGTAGTTGCGAAATTGGTTTAACTGAACACAGTGGCATTAGTTATCAGTCTATTTTGTATCTACTCGATAAGCAAAGCCATGCAATATAACAGGGCTTAATTGCTAATTTGATGAGCCAGTTGCTGACTGGCTCATCTATTTTTAAAGCTTACACTTTCCAAAAAATGCCTTTGCGGTAGCAGCTGTACATCACCCCATAAGACACCACTAAAAACAGCAGTGAAAAGCTAAAAGAAGCGAGGTAATCATTGCTGAACACTAATTGTATTAGGCCATAAATATAGCCTTTTAAACTGCTATCGCCGAGCGGGATCATAATTAATAGCCGTGCAAACACGCCTGCGAACATAAAAAATAATATTGCATTCGCACCAAATACAATAAACGGAGCGCCCCAGCTGCGCAGCTTATAAATATCTAAAATAGCACTGCACAGTGCATAGAAAATCGCTGCCAGCCCTGAGCTGAGCAGCACATAGCTCGGCGTCCATAAGGCTTTATTGATAGGCGTTAATGGCGAAATAGCATAGCCGACAAGAACAGCTAAAGTGCCCAGAAAAATAAGTGTACGGGCTTGTTTTTTAAGGTCGGTTTGCTTAGTTAAATAAACCGCAGCCAAGATACCGCTAAGCGCACTTGCAATGGCTGGCAGTGTTGAGAACAGCCCTTCAGGGTCAAATGGCAGTGGCTTAGCATTGGCATAATACAGGTGATGACTACCAAGTACGGCATTATCTATAAAGGCACTTAAGTTATTGCCATGTAACCATAAGCCACTCACTACCTTGCCGTTTGGCAAGGTATAAGGGATATAAAGCATGGCGGCGCCATAAAACAATAAAAGAGCGATGCAAGTAATGGCTATTTTCTTAGGCGATAAATAGAGAAAACAACACAGAGCAATTAAATACACCAAACCTATACGTTGCAGCACACCCAACACACGCAGCTGCAATAACTTGTCATCAAGCCAGCTAAAAGAAGGGTCTCGAAAGTTGTAATAAAACAAGGCTAAAAACCAACCGAGGGCAATGAGTTTAATGGTGCGAATAACCCCCGCTTTTAGTATTTGTTGATCACTGACCCCTTTAGTACGCAAGCTATTTACTGAAAGCGTGATAGACATGCCGACAATAAAAATAAAAAACGGAAAAATTAAATCGGTAGGTGTCCAGCCATGCCACTGTGCATGTTTCAAAGGCCAATACATCGCTCCCCAACTACCCGGGTTATTCACTAATATCATGGCAGTAATAGTCAAGCCCCGCATTACATCTAACGCCATGAGGCGATGTGAAGGGAGTTTGTTGATGATTTCAGCACAGTGTTGACGCATAGGAAAACTTTATTGTTGTTTTGTTTTTACAGTGTAATAAATTATTACATCAAAGCAAGCTGCTTTTTAAACAATAGAAATCCTATTTGTTAGCTGTTCTTTTAACAGTACTAAGCTTTATAGTTTATTAAATTCAACATGTTAAATAACGAGGGTTGTTGGTAAGTGGTTTTGATGCACTTCATGTTTAACGAGTGCTTGGTAGCTGAAGTTATTAAACAGAGTTACTTTAATTAATTAGAGTAATTGCACTCATTTGTTTGCGCTAAATCAAATTATGACAAAAGTTTTATAGAGGTACACAGAACATCTTGCTAGTATAAAGGTATTAGATATTCCCAATATGGACTTTGGGCCTGTATGTGAGAAGTATCGTGCTTAATAGTCTTAGTCGTGGTTTAAATCTACGCCGCTTAATTTTAGTGTTAGCGTTTTCAGCAACGCTTATAACCTTTCTAAATAGTTATTACTCGAGCTACCAAGTTCAAAAGCAACAACTAATAGATAAAACCCTTAATAATCATAAAGCATACGCCGCTAAGCTGGTGTCAGCGACCGATAATTTTTTACTTAATGCTCAGCAACAGCTTGCTTATGTTGGAAAAATTCTTGAAGACGATTTTAATAATCAAGGCTTGATTAATGCTGAGGCAGACCGACTAAGGCTACAAACTAATAGTTTTAATTCGACCATTATTGTTAATGCGCAGGGTGATATTCTAGGGGTTTCTCCAAAGTCATTGAAGCTACAAAACCGTAAAGTAGATAGCTTTGGCACTAAAGCCGCTTTATCGTATCGCACCCCAATGATCAGCGAGCCGTATATTTCGATGGCGGGCAATTTACTGATCTTTATATCGCAGCCTTTATTCGACAAACAAAGTAATTTTATTGGTTATGTAGGCGGCACCTTATACTTAAAACGTACCAGTATTTTAAATGAACTGCTGCAAGTTCATTACTATCAAGACGGCTCTTATTTGTATGTGGTTGATGAAAATCATCGCTTACTGTATCACCCAGATAAAAGCCGTATTGGAGAGCAAGTGTTTGATAACAAAGTAATTGAAGAGGTATTAAAAGGAAACGCCGGCACACAGCTTGTTACCAACAGCAAAGGCGTTGAGATGCTTGCAGGCTACGCACCTATGACGGTCGCTTCTTGGGGGGTCGTCACTCAGCGCCCACTCGAAAACACACTTGCTCCGCTTGATAATTTAATGTGGCAAGTGTTTGTAAAAACTGCCCCAATTGGTTTGCTGACTTTTATATTCATTTGGGTATTAGCACGTTTAATTGCTCAGCCTTTGAGGCAGTTAGCCGAAACTGCAAATACTTTAGATCGCCCTTCAACGTCACTTGAGCTGACACAAATTCGCTCATGGTATTTTGAAAGTAATGAACTCAGAAAAGCCATGTTAAAAGGGGTAGGGCTATTACAAAGTAAAATAGGGCTATTGCGTCAAGAAGCGCAAACTGATCCCCTCACTTGCCTTCATAATCGCCGAAGCCTTGATATGCAAATTAGCCATTTGATAGCTCAGCGTTGTCCTTTTGCTGTATTGGCTATCGACATCGACCATTTTAAACGGGTAAACGATGAGTTTGGTCATGACATTGGTGATGTGGTACTGCAGTCGTTGGCTAAAATTTTGTTAGATGTCACTCGCGATAGTGATGTGGTTGCTCGTACAGGTGGTGAAGAATTCATTGTGATCATGCCAAGAGTTGAAGCAAAACGTGCGTATCAACTGGCTGAGCGTTTGCGTATGCGGGTGTCAGAAAGCTACATAGACCCCGTTGGCTGCATTAATGTATCGATTGGTATTTCAGGCTGGCCAATTGAGCAATTAAACATTGATGAAGTATTTAAGCTTGCTGATCAAGCTTTATATCAAGCTAAAAAAACAGGGCGTAACCGCTCAGTTGTCGATGCCACATATAGCCAAGATCTTGCTCCAGTTTCTGAGCTTTCAATCTTGGAATAAGTTATTTAATGTGCAATAGTGGATGCTATTAAGTTATTTATGGAAAATCAAAATGGCATTCACTTTGTTGGCTCGTTTAACTAAATCTACTTCTCTGTTAGGTATTGCGCTTATGAGTGCAAGTGCTGCTTGTGCAAACCCTAGCGATGATAAACGTAGCGAATTTGTGGATGTAGGTTCTTTGCTACCTAATGCCGTGTTAGATATCCGTTATTTTGGTCATCATAACTTTGTTGGCAAACCAGTTGATGGTTACAACGCACCTAAATGTTTATTGCACAACAGTGCTGCTAAGGCTCTTAAAAATGTGCAAATAGCAGCGCAAATCCAAGGTCTGAGCTTAAAAATATTTGATTGTTATCGTCCGCAGCGCGCCGTTGATCACTTTGTGCGTTGGGTTAACGATTTAGAAGATACCCGCACTAAAGCTGAGTTTTATCCAAACTTAGGCAAAGACAAGCTGCTTGGTGATTACATCGCCGCTAAATCGGGTCACAGCCGTGGTTCAACGATTGATTTAACCTTAGTAGATGCGAAAGGTAAAGAGCTCGACATGGGCTCACCGTTTGATATGTTCGACACTCTTTCTAATACCGAGGACCCGCGCATTAGTGCAGAGCAAAAAGCCAATCGATATAAACTTAAAAGCCTGATGACAGAGGCCGGTTTTGCTCCTTATTCAATGGAATGGTGGCATTTTACCTACCAACCGCAAGCATATCCCGCCACCTATTTTGATTTTGTGGTGGAGTAGTAAGTTAGCGAGGGGAAAGAGTAAAGTTAGCGAGGGGAAAGAGTAAAGTTAGCGAGGTTCGAGGTAGCAGCGATTTTACATCGCGTCCTAGAACCTAGGGCCTAGCCCCCAGAACCTGATGACGCGGGATAAACCCGCTGCTACAAGTAGGCGTGAAACTTGTTTCGCGCGTCTGACGGCTGATAGCTGAAGGCTGACAGCTTTTCTACTACATCACATCTTTTATCGGTGAATAATCAACTTTAATTTCAACAATATCGACATTGGCATTTTGTTTAAAAGCGTTTTGCACTTTTAATAAATCAGTGTCTTTTTCAGCAAGGTAGCGATAGCTTTTGTTGGTCATTTTTTTCAGCGTATATTGACTGCTAAGCGCTACTGGTAAGCTGTTTTCTTTTAGCGTTAAGTAAATTGCACCCGTTGCGATTCCGCGCTCTTGCATTGCGTGATTAAAGACTTCTGTGCCCTTGGTTAAAGTCGGTGCATCAAAGGTAATTTTTTCGCCATTATTACTAAAAGCGTTCGTCGATTTTTGCTTGTTGATTTCGACAGCTTTTTTAACATCTTTAACTGAAACTTGTTCTTTTTGTGAACTGGTTGTTGGCTGCTGTGTTGTATTTTGCTCGCTTATTTCATTTTTTTGACAGCCTGATACTAGTACTAATGCTAGTGTAAGTGCTTGTATCTTAATTGTTTGGTTCATTATGTTCCTGCTTGTTTGTTACTTTTGTTTACAATTAATTCTGTTTTTTAATTGCCATATTGGGTACATTGGCCGCGGTTATGATTGTTAACCGAAAATAAAAATATAACAATAGGGAACGTAAGGAATGTCTCAATTTAAAGTAACAGCAGTTGCTACCATGGTAACGGCTATCTTGGCATCATCTCAAGTACAGGCAAGTGAACAAACTCGCTTTTATAATGCTTCAAGCGTTAGCTCTCAAGTACAATTTAATCCTCAAGTATCTCAGCAACGTGCATTAGCTGAGCGTCGCACTGTATCGGGTCACAAATCTATTTTCGATGCGCAATTAGGTAAAGCTACTTTCCTATGGAATGCAGTAGGTCAAGCTAAGCCTGATATGGCAATGGTGCTTCCTGAGCAACGTAATGCTTACGCTGCAGATTTTTATTTAAATGCCTTAACAGGTGTTAGCACAGCTAAAAAAGGTATATCAAGCGCTGTATTAGCAGATTTATCTGAGCAAAAGCTTGGTTCAATTACAGCTAAATACAAGCAAAAAGTTCATGACATTGAAGTATTCAACCGTGAATACAACCTGATCATGGATAAAGAATATAACCTAGTTGCTGGTTCTGGTTATTTCGCTAACACAAGTTCAAATGCAACGCAGTCGTTCGCGCCACTTGCTGAGTTTGTTGGTGCTGAGCAAAGCATTAAACGTGCAATTAAAGAACTTGCTGACATCAATGTGTCGTTAACTAAATCAACTGAGCAAGGTGACTATGTTAAGTACACTGTGTCTAACCAAAGTGGTTACAAAGTTGTATTAGGTCAGCCTCGTGCTAAGAAAGTATTCTTTGAAGTAGCGGGTGAGCTGCAGTCTGCATACTATGTTGAAGTAGAAGTTGCTGACAAAAACAGCCTAGAAAGCGATTACTTCAGCTACGTTATTGGCGCGCAAAACAGCAAAGTTTATTTCAAGAAAGACTTAAAAGCACACGCGGCAGACTTTAACTACCGTGTATGGGCTGACGAAGATGGTTACCCGTGGGAAGGTCCACACGGTGACGTGATCCCAGCTGATGGTCCAGATCAAATTGATGAAACTGAAATCCTAGATGCACCACTTGTAAGCCTGTCTTACTACAAAAAACTAAGCACGATGGATCCGTGGCTTGCTGATGACGCTACAACAACATCAGGTAACAACGTATTTGCTTATGCTGATGTAATTGCACCTCAAGGTTACACAGAAGGTGACTTCACTGCTGAAACTACATCAGATTACACATTCGATTACCCTTACCAAGTTGATCAAGTAGCAAACAGCTACGACAACCGTAAAGCGGCGATCGTTAACTTGTTCTACATGAACAACTTCTTACACGATTTCTTCTATGACCATGGTTTTGACGAAACATCAAATGTTGCACAAGTATCAAACTACGGCCGTGGTGGTGTAGAAGGCGACCCAATCGAAGCACAAGCGCAAGATAATAGCGGTTTAAATAACGCTAATATGGCAACACCTGCTGACGGTGCAAGCCCACGTATGCAAATGTACTTATACAACTCGAAAGATGCGAAAGTGGGTGTAGATTTCGGTGTGGTTGTTACATCAGATGAAACAATTGGTCTACTTGAATCTTCTAAAGTATCTGGCTTTGGTCAAATGCAATTTGCTGATATCGCAGGCGAAGTTGTTCGTTTAGTTGACGGCAATGACGTAGATTCTGGTAGCGTAACAGACGGCTGTGAACCTGCAACAAATGCAGCAGAACTAGCTGGTAAAATTGCGCTAGTCGATCGTGGTTCTTGTAACTTCACAGCAAAAGTACTACACGCTCAAGAAGCGGGTGCAATTGGTGCTATCGTTGTAAACAACAACCCAGATACAGATGAGCCAGCGCCAATGGGCGGTGAAGATGATGCAGTTATCATTCCTAACATGGGTCTGAACTATGCTGACGGTCACGCACTTTACGATGGTATCGCTGCAGGCGACACAGTTACTGTTAATATGTTCAACAAAGCAACGTTAAAAGACGGTACGCTAGATAACGGTATTATTGCTCACGAATGGGGTCACTATATCAGTAACCGTTTAGTGGGTAACTCATCAGGTCTTATCAACTTCCAAGGCCGTGCGATGGGCGAAGGTTGGGGTGATTTCCACTCATTGATGTTCATTGCTAAAGCTGATGATATTAACATCCCAGGTAACGACAAGTTCCAAAAAGCCTACGGTAGCGGTACATTCGTAGAAGATTTCTACTATGGTATTCGTCGTGTTCCATATTCAACCAATATGGAAGTAAACCCGCTGTCTTTCCGCCACATTACTGAAAATGAAGGTGCTGATGTAGGTATTGCTCCAACTAATGTTGGTTCACCACACGCAGCAGGTGAAATTTGGGCAACTATGCTTTGGGAAAGCTATGTAGCACTTATCAACGAGCACGGCTTTGAAGAAGCTCAAAACCGTATGGCTAACTACTTAGTTGCTGGTTACAAGCTAACTCCAGTTGCTCCGCTATACACAGAAGCACGTGATGCTATCTTGGCTGCTGCGTACGCAGTTGATCCAGAAGATTACAAACTAATCTTAGGTGCATTTGCTAAGCGTGGTATGGGCTTAGGTGCTAAAGCGCCAGAGCGTTTCAGCGAAGATTTAACAGGTGTTGTTGAATCAGACAAAATGAAACTTGCTAGCTTCACATTCAAAGATGTGGCAATGGATCCAAACTACAACGGTGAAGAGCTAGGTTATTGTTCAAACGATAACGTGCTAGACAAAGGTGAAACAGGCACGTTAACAGTTAGCATCATGAACACAGGTAGTGAAGTACTAACTGGTACTCAAGCACAGTTAACGGTTGTTAGTGGTCACGATGTAACGTTCGAAAATGATGGTTTAATCACTTTTGACGATACAACTCCTTACGCTTCACAAACAAGCGCACCTATCACGTTTACACTAAATGATGCAGGCACTGCTGATACACTTGAAATCGAAGTGTCATTCCCAGAGCTTTCTGCAGATGACGAGATTGTTGAAGCAGCAAGCGATACAGTATCTTACCTTGTGAACATGGACTTTGAAGATAAAGCACCAGTTAGCTCACAAACTGCTGACGATATGGAAGTAGCAGGCGCTTCATTACGTGACTGGAAAGAAAACGTAATGACAGGTGATGACTTAGCTGTTGGCACACAAAGCATGGCAACTGGCGGTAATGTTAACTTCTTCAACAGCTTTGGCTTCGGTCTTGGCGAGCAAACCATGTACCTAAACAACAATGACTTCCAGTCAGATGTTGCGGTTGAATCAAGAGAGTTTGATATCGGTTTTGCTGGTGATTTTGAAGTTTCATTCTGGCACTTCTACCTAATCGAAAACGAATGGGATGGTGGTGTTGTAGAGATCAGCGTGAACGGTGGTAACTGGGTAGATGTTACTGAAATGGGCGGTACATTTGATGTTGGTTACGATGGCCCACTAATCGAAAACGATGCGCAAGCGCTACAAGATCGCGATACCTTCACAGGTAACAATGTTGATGGTAACGGTGTTTATGGTAACTACGAAACAATTCGTTTCGGTACTGAACTAAACGGTAACCGTGCAAAATTACGTTTCCGTATGTCATCAGACAGCGCAGTACGTGAGTTCGGCTGGTGGATTGATAACGTAACTGTTAGCAATGTAACGTCACCAATCTTCTCAAACGTGATTGCTGGTGATGCATTAGCATGTGATAACGCACTACCATTACTTTCTGTATCGGGTGATGAGTCTGTTTCTGAGTCTGCTTCAGGCACATTAACGGCAACAGCGTCAGACCGTAACAGTGATGACACGCTAAGCTACACGTGGACGCAACTAAGCGGCACAACAGCAACACTTACAGGTGCTGACACTGCAACTCTAGGCTTTACGCCAGGTGCTATCTCAAGCGATGATGAGTTAGTATTTGAAGTAACAGTAAGCGATGGTACAGACTCTGTATCAGAGCAGTTCACTGTTGCCGTAACTAACGAAGCTGAGCCAGTAGAAGAGAAGAAAGTAACTAAATCTAGCAACGGTAGCTTTGGTTTCTTAACACTACTACTTGCACCACTAGCGCTTATCGGCCGTCGCCGTAAACGTAAATAAGACTTTTAAATAGTGATAACAAAGCCCTTACAGTTCGCTGTAAGGGCTTTTTTGTTTTTAAGTTAGCGAGTTCCGAGATACGAGATGCGAGATGCGAGATACGAGATACGAGATGCGAGATGCGAGATGCGAGATGCGAGGTACGAGATGCGAGATACGAGATACGAGATGCGAGATGCGAGGTACGAGATGCGAGATACGAGAAGTATATGGGAANGATGCGAGATGCGAGATACGAGATACGAGATGCGAGATGCGAGGTACGAGATGCGAGATACGAGATGCGAGATACGAGATGCGAGATGCGAGATACGAGATGCGAGATGCGAGGTAGCAGCGATTTTACATCGCGTCCTAGCGCCTAGAGCCTAGAACCTAACACCTAGCGCCTTTTTGTAGGCGCGAAACTTGTTTCGCGCGTCTGACCGCTGATAGCTGAAGGCTGACAGCTCCTTTTACTATCGTAGTGGGGTTATAAACACTCGACAACCCCACATTTCTGACTTAGAGCTTAAAGCTTTAAGCTTAAAGCTCAAGGTGAGCTATTGAACCGTTGCTTTTAGGCCGCGGCGTTTTAATAGCGCTGAGGTGTCTGGCTCTTGACCACGGAATGCTTTGAACGATTCCATTAGGTCACGAGAGTTACCCACTTCTAAAATTTCTTTGCGGTATTTATCACCCATTTGGCGAGTTAAACCACCTTGCTCTTGAACATAAGCAAAGGCGTCTGCCGCTAAGATTTCACTCCACATGTAAGCATAGTAACCCGCTGAGTAACCGCCGCCCATTGAGTGTGAGAAGAAGGCTGACTTATAACGTGGTGGTACAAACGGTACATCAACACCATGTTTTGCAAGCGCTTGTTGCTCAAACTTTTCAATGTCTTGTAATGGTGCATCAGCAGAAAGTGAATGCCACTCCATATCAAGTAATGCAGCTGCAACGTATTCTAGAGTATCAAAACCTTGGTTGAAGCTACGTGATTGAATTACTTTTTTCAGTAGCTCATCAGGAATCGGCTCGCCAGTTTTATGGTGTTTTGCATAGTTAGCGATAACTTCAGGGTACATGGCCCAATCTTCTTCAAAAGTTGATGGGAACTCAACGAAGTCGCGTGATACTGAGGTGCCAGATAGAGTCGGGTACTTCACGTTTGAGAACATGCCGTGTAAGCCATGACCCAGCTCGTGGAAAATCGTTGTCGCTTCATCATAGCTGATAAGCGTAGGTTCGCCATTCGCGCCTTTTTGAATGTTCATAACGTTTACGACAACTGGCTTTTGTTCTTTAAGGCCAGATTGTTTAACGAATGAGCTCATCCATGCACCGCCACGCTTACCTTCACGAGCAAAGTAGTCAGCAAAGAAAATGGCTAAGCTCTTTCCATTTTCATCAAATAACTCATAGGCTTTTACATCAGGGTGGTAAACCGGAATATCGTTACGTGGTTTAAAGGTGATGCCGTATAAACGGTTCATAGTGAAGAATACGCCGTCTTCTAAAACGCGGTTGAACTCGAAATATTCTTTCACAGCATTTTCGTCAAGGTTGTATTTATCTTTACGCACTTGCTCTGCGTAGAATAACCAATCCCATGGCTGCAATTTAAATTGTTCACCTGATTCATCAATTTTAGCTTGAATAGCCGCCGCTTCAGCGTTGACGTTCTGCATTAATGCAGGGATCATACTCGCAAACATATCAAATACAGCTTGTGGTTTTTTCGCCATTTGTGACTCTAAACCAAAATCAGCCCAGCTGTCGTAACCTAATAGTTTCGCTTTTTGAGCACGTAACTGAGCAAGTTCTGCCACGATATCACGGTTACTATTTTCGCCCGATAATGCACGCTCAGCCGATGCACGCCATACTTTTTCACGTAAATCACGGTTTTTCAGTGTTGCCAGAATAGGCTGACGCGTGGTGTTTGTGATCTTAATTAGGTATTTGCCTGGATGGCCAGCCTCTGCTGCGGCATTGGCAAGCTGCTCAATTTGACCAGCTGGTAAGCCCTCAAGCTCTGATTTGTCATCCACTAAAACAACATTTGTTTTAGTCAGCGCTAATAAGTTTTGTGAAAACTGAGTTGTTAAGCTTGAGTGCTTCGTATTGATATCACGAATTTGTTGTTTTTGCTCTGCACTTAATTTTGCCCCAGCACGCACAAAACGTTTGTAGTAAACGTCTAATAAACGCTTTTCTTCAGCAGTTAAGGCAAGGCTGTCAGCTTCGCTGTGAATAGCAGCCACTTTTTCAAAGAGTGCTTTATTTAAGAAAATATTGTCGTTATGAGCAGCTAGTTTTGGCGCTAATTCTTTTTGTAATTCACGACGTGCCGGGTTTGAATCCGTACCCGCTAAGTTATAAAAAATACTGCGTGTGCGTGTTAATAGCTCACCACTTTTCTCAAGCGCAACAATTGTATTGGCAAAATCAGGCTTTGCTGGATTGTTGATAATAGCTTGCACTTCAGCCATTTGCTCAGACATGCCTTTATTAAATGCCGGCATGAAATGTTCATCTTTAATCGCACTGAAATCAGGCGTTTCGTATTGTAATACGCTTTTCACAAACAGTGGGTTAGCTTGCTCTTTTGCAGCAACAGGTGCTGATTGCTCTGATTTAGGCGTTGATGTTGTTGTTTGCGGTTCTGAACAGGCTGTGAGTAACAGCGCAGAACTGATCGCGGTTGCGATTAGGTGTTTCATAGTTTTTCTCTTGTCATTTTTAAAATTAAATTGTGTCGATATAACATACCACAAAGTTTTTATAAGCTCTTGATTTGCATAGCGGTTAAAACGGATTACAAAAAGATGCTAAAAAAGCACTTATATGAGGCAGGTATCACCATGTGATCAATGAGCCCAGCATACTGTGTCTTATTACAATTGACCTCATACGTTGCGATAAGGTGATTATTGGCTGCGATAAGCCGTTAAAATTCTCTAAGATCGGAAAGCCACTTATAACTTTACAGCTTAAATAGCCCGACCCAATTGATCTTTTTGACTCATAACAGTGTCCAAATAAAAACTTTGTGGTATGTTATATTGTAACAATTTATTCTGCAATCAATCTTGCCATGGAGTGCATTTTTTTACGATAAGTTGCAAATGTTGCTGAATAAGCAAGGAGTCATATGGCTATCATAATTAAACACGCCTGCGTCGTTAATGAAGGGCAGCGCGAAATAAACGATGTACGAATTGTGGGCAATCGAATCGCTGAAATTGCCAAAGGTATTAGTGCTAAGGCCAATGATGAAGTAATTGATGCAAGCGGTTTGTTGCTATTACCAGGCATGATCGACGATCAAGTTCATTTTAGAGAGCCTGGCCTTACCCACAAAGGCACGATTGCCAGTGAATCTGCCGCAGCAGTGGCCGGTGGCATTACAAGCTTTATGGAAATGCCCAATGTTTCACCTTCGACTACCACGGCAAAAGCACTTGCTGATAAATACGCGATAGCAGCGCAAACGAGCGCTGCGAATTATGCGTTTTACTTTGGCGCGACCCCAGACAACCTCGATGAAATTAAGGCTCTTGATGCCAAAAAGGTATGTGGCGTTAAAGTGTTTATGGGAGCATCAACAGGCGATTTACTAGTTGAACACCCTCATGCCCTTGAAGCCATTTTTCGGGAAAGCCCAGTACTCATTGCCACTCACTGCGAGCAAGGGGAGGTTATTCAACAAAATCAGCGCCGTATAGAAAAACGTTATGGCGAGTTACAAATAGAACATCACCCGTTAATTCGTGATGAGTTAGCGTGTTATGCATCATCATCGTATGCCGTGTCGCTGGCAAAACGTTATGGTTCACAGCTGCATGCTTTACACCTAACAACAGCAAAAGAGCTAGAACTATTTAGTAACGCACCCATAGAGCAAAAGCACATAACCGCCGAAGCTTGCGTACATCATTTGTGGTTTAACCAAGACGATTACGCAAACTATGGCAATCAAATTAAATGTAACCCCGCCATAAAATCAGAGCAAGACCGCCAAGCGCTACTCGCAGCAGTACGCGATGGTCGCATTGATATTATTGCCACCGATCATGCCCCTCATACTTGGCAAGAAAAGCAGCAACAATACAGCGCTGCACCAGCTGGCCTCCCTCTAGTTGAACATGCATTACTATCGTTACTTGAGCAGGTAAAACGTGGTGCGTTGAGCCTTGAGCAAGTCGTTGAAAAAACAGCGCATAACGTGGCAAAGCGATTTGCTATCGAAGAGCGGGGGTTTATCAGAGAAGGTTATTTTGCTGATTTAGTCCTGGTTGACCCAAACGCAGAAAAGCACGTCGAGCATACAAACACACATTATTTATGCCAATGGACGCCATTTAATGGCACCACTTTTTCAAACCGAATCACACATACCTTTGTTAATGGTGAGTGTGTCTTTGATGGGCAGCACGTAACCCCGCACAAAAAGGCCGCTATGGCCTTAACATTCAATCGTTAAAAGAAGTTGATATGCAATTACCCGATATTACCTCGCACTCTAATGTAGATTTTCAGTCGCCTTTAAAATGGGTCGGCATGGAAAAAATAGCATTGCCTTTGAAGCTTGCACAAACTCATGTTGATGTGCACCTGAATGCCAAAGTTGATGTGTTCGTTAGCCTTGATAGCGATGCTAAAGGCATTCATATGTCGCGTCTTTATTTACTACTTAATCAGCTACTGGCTAAACAAAGTTTAACGACTCAGCGTGTTAATGAGTTTATGGAGGCTGTTTTAGCATCACAAAAAGGCTTAAGTAAAGGCGCAAAACTGGTGCTGCATTTTGATTTACCCGAGCTAAAACAAGCGCTACTTAGCGACAATGCAGGTTACAATGCTTACCCTGTCGTTTTAACTATTACAAAGCAGCAAACGCTTGCCATTAACTTAAAAGTCGATATTGCCTACAGTAGCACCTGCCCGTGTTCAGCGGCATTGTCGAGGCAGCTTTTGAGCGAAGCAGTCGATAAGCAATTTAGTGATGCGAATATAGATAAAGCTTCTTTACTCAATTGGCTTGCAAGTGAACAAGGCTCTATTGCAACCCCTCATAGCCAGCGTTCATATGCGTATATTGATGTCACGTTTAGTAGTGGGAAGTTGCCAGATATTGGCGGCTTTATCACAGAATGTGAACAAGCTATTGGCACTCCAGTCCAAACCGCTGTTAAACGTGAAGATGAGCAAGCATTTGCCGCCCTTAACGCTAAAAACTTACTGTTTTGTGAAGATGCAGCAAGGCGATTGAAGCAGTGCTTCGAAACCATGCCGAGTATTGCTGATTACCAGTTTAAGGTTGAACACCAAGAAAGCTTACATGGCCACAATGCTGTGGTTCATGAATCTAAATATTAAGCTCATGAGTCTAATGGTATTAGGCCATGAACCTAAAATGGTTTACAAATTTTGACATTAGCGGTCGCAAATTATTGCTATTGGCTAGCACAATGATAATGATACGAGCGCTAAAAAGATAAACATAACAAATATAAAGGACGACTATGCGTTTTAAATTTATTGCTGCTGCAGTGGGTCTCGCTGTAGCAAATGTTGCTGTTGCCGACGAAGGCATGTGGCAACCTCACCAGTTACCAGAGCTTGAGTCAGTGTTAAAAGCGAAAGGCTTGAGCATTGATGTAGAGTCAATTTCTAAATTAACAGAGTTTCCGATGAACGCGGTAATTAGCCTTGGTGGTTGTACTGCTTCGTTTGTTTCGCCAAAAGGCTTAGTTGTCACAAATCATCACTGTGCCTATGGTTCGATTCAATATAACTCGACCACCGAAAACAATATTTTAGAAAATGGCTTTTTAGCTAAAACTACCGGCGAAGAAGTCCCTGCTGCGCCGGGTTCTCGTGTTTTTGTAACAGAGCAAGTAACTGACGTTACAGATAAAGTAAATAAAGGCACTGAAAAGTTAACCGGTAAAGCACGTTTTGATGCTATTCAAGCAAATGAAAAAGCACTTGTTAGTGAGTGTGAGCAAGACAAGAGCTACCGCTGTAATGTGTATACTTTCCATGGTGGTCTTGAATATTACCTTATTAAATCGCTAGAAATTAAAGATGTACGTTTAGCGTATGCACCTGCTATGGGCGTAGGTAAATACGGCGGTGATATCGATAACTGGATGTGGCCGCGCCACACAGGTGATTTCTCATTCTATCGCGCGTATGTTGGCAAAGATGGCAAGCCAGCTGAATATTCAGAAGATAACGTGCCGTACCAAAGTGATGCGTTTTTAAAAGTAAGCGCTAAAGGCGTTCAAGAAGGCGATTTTGTGATGGTTACTGGTTATCCGGGCAGCACAAACCGTTACCGTATTTCGCCTGAAGTTGATTACGTGTTTAACACAGCTTACCCATTAGCGCGTAAATATAACTCTAAATATGTCTCGTTAATTGAAGAAAATGCGCCTGAAGGCTCAGAGGCACGTATCGCTTATGAAAGCACGATTGCGGGCTACAACAACTACATTAAAAACTATGGCTCAATGATTGAGAGTTTCAATAAAGGGTCAATGTATAGCCGTAAGCAACAATTCGAAAAAGATCTCACTGCGTGGATCAACGAAGATAGTAAGCGCAAAGCTAAATACGGACATGTACTTGCTGATTTATCTGCGCTAGTTGCTCAGTCGCAAGAGCATAACCAGCGCGACCGCATGTTAGGTTACGTACACCGCTCACAAATGATCGCAACTGCTCGACGTTTATACCGTTTAGCTTACGAAAAACAAAAGCCAGATGCTGAGCGCGAAAGTGGTTATCAAGAGCGTGATATGCCACGTATCGAGTCTCGTTTAAAAAGCATGAGCCGTCGTTATGATGAAGCCGTTGATAAAGCTATTTTACTGTACTTTATTGAGCAATATGCTGCACTACCTAAAGACGAGCGAGTTGCAGAGGTTGATAAAGCTCTTGGTCTAACTAACGGTTTTGATAAACAAAAACAACAAGCCTTGCTTGATGACATGTACGCTAAATCGGTTCTTGCAGATGAAAGCAAACGTTTATGGATGGCAGGCCTTGACCTTACTCAGTTAAAGCAAAGTAGCGATCCATTTATTCAGTATGCGCATGCAATCTTTGCGGTCACAAAAGATATTGAAGATGCTAAAAAAGAACTAGCTGGTAAACAGCAAGCTGCTCGCCCTGCATTAATGGAAGCAATCATCGCTTATAACAAGGCACTTAATAAGCCAGTTTATGCTGATGCTAACAGCACCCTGCGTGTAACTTACGGTACGGTAGGCGGCTATTCACCGCAAGATGGCTTAGTGGCAACCCCCTTTACATCTTTAGAAGGACTACTTGCTAAAAACACCGGTGTTGAACCATTTAACTCACCAGAGAAACAAAACGAGTTAATTAAGCAAAAGCTTTATGGCGATTACACAGGCGGTATGAATACGGTTCCGGTTAACTTTTTATCTAATGTAGATACCACAGGTGGTAACTCAGGCTCTCCAACGTTAAACGGCAATGCTGAGCTCGTTGGTTTGTTGTTTGATGGTGTGTACGAAAGCATTATTGGTGACTGGGATTACGATGAAAACTTAAATCGCTCAATTCACGTTGATTCACGATACATATTGTGGGTGATGGATAAAGTTGATAATGCTCAGAACCTACTTAAAGAGATGGCTATCGTTAAGTAATCTAAGTTTAACGTTAATTTAAGTATTAAAATGCCAGTCTAACAGACTGGCATTTTTGTTTTTAATGAAAATAAAATCATTTAATTTCATAAGGTTGAAAATATTTATAAAAATTAATTTTTCTTAAGTTTTATTTAAGTTTCGCTCGATAAATTTTACACATAACCTAAGTGGAGCGAACAATTATGCTTTCAGTTCAACAATCACATCAAACTCAAGTTCAAGAGCCTGCCTTTGTTTGCACGCGTGAAGGAGGTCAATTACGTGACCGCCTTGAGCGTAATATTAAGCAAGGTTTTGCTGCAGCCTATGACGCGAAAATTTCGCAGTTCATGCCGCTTCTTTGTGAGCTTAATATTGATGATGAATTATGTACGTTAGGCCTTCGCTCTGCATCACAACCTTTGTTTATTGAACAATACCTCCCTGCGTCTATTGAGCACTTTGTTGGTGCCAAGCGTGAGCACATTTTTGAGCTCGGTAATTTATGCTCAACGCATCGAAAAGCCACCTTGGCACATTTTGTTTTAATGAATGAAGCGCTCTATCAAGTAGGCGCAAAATATTTAGTGTTTTGCGCAACCCGTAAAGTGAGAGCGCTATTAAAAATGCTGGGTGTGAATTGCAAAGAAATCGGTGTTGCCAATGCACAAGCACTACAAGACCCAGCAAGCTGGGGTAGCTATTACGACAATCAACCAACCATTTGTGTGGTTGATCTAAACGAAGCACATCAACGTGTACTAAACACCCCAGTTTTATTCAATATCAAACAGCAGTGTTTGCAGTCATCGCGTGAGCTTGCTGTATTTTTGGAGGTGTTATGAGTTGGTTGACACAATTACCACATAAAGATAGCGATACCTTAATGGTTTGCCACAAAAGCGATGGTGTGCGCTCACTAACTAAAAAAGAATTTACTGAGCAAGTAACTCGTTTACTACCTACTTTGGCAGAATTTGATGCCCAAGGTGTGGCTTATCAATTAGATAACACACCTGCTTGGTGTGTATTAGAAGCTGCGCTTAGCGAACTTAAAAGAGTGGCAATTCCGCTACCAACGTTTTTTACGGCTCAGCAAGTTGCGTTTGGTTTGCAAAATAGCGGAGCAGGGCTATTTGTATGTGACCGCGCTTATGAAGGTGAGCATGCAAAGTTAGTGGCGTTAGTCGATGTATGCAAGCATTACCCTTTGTATGTTTACCAATTGAGTAATACACAGCCTGTGCCATATTTTGCAAACACGCAAAAGATCACCTTTACGTCGGGCTCAACAGGCACACCAAAAGGCGTGTGTTTATCGCTTGAAAGCCAATTGCAGGTGGCAACATCACTTTATCAAAGCATTGGTTTAGAAAAACCAAACCATTTGTGTTTGTTGTCGCTACCGGTCTTGCTTGAGAATTTAGCCGGTGTGTATGCGCCGCTATTAGCGGGCGGTACGGTTAATTTAGTGCCTTTAGCTGAACTTGGTTTTTCTGGTGCGCAGCTACTTGAACCACATAAATTAATAGCCGCAATTGAACGTACTGAGCCAAATACTCTTATTTTAGTGCCTGAGCTACTGACTTGTTTAGTGGCTTTTGCAAAGCAAGGCTGGCAAGCACCTAAAAGCTTAAAGTTTATTGCAGTAGGTGGTGCTGTTGTAAGCCAAGCGCTTATTAAGCAAGCCCGTGAGCTCGGTTTACCCGTTTATCAAGGCTATGGTTTGTCTGAATCGTCATCGGTAGTGAGTTTAAACACTCGCGATGATGATGACATTGACACCGCAGGGCGAGTGCTTAAGCACATTCAATACAAAATTGAAAATGGTCAGCTTTATATCAAGGGTTCATTGTTTTTGGGCTATTTAGGTCAAGCTGCACATAATGCTGACGATTGGTATGCAACTGGCGATCTCGTTACTGAGCAAGCAGGTCGCTTGGTTATACAAGGCCGTTTGAAAAACCAACTTATCACCAGCTTTGGTCGCAATATCAGTGCTGAGTGGCCAGAGTCGTTATTGCTTAGCCACAGCCAGGTACAACAAGCGGTGGTGATTGGCGAAGGTCAGGCATTTCTAGCCGCACTTATCTATGCAAACCAAGCGATGAGTGACGCTGAACTTGCTGCCCATATTAGGGCACAAAACGCGCAATTACCCGAATACGCACAGATTAAAAAATGGCATCGAATGGCAGAGCCTATGAGCCACACGCAAGGTTTATTAACCAGCAATAATCGCCCTAAACGCGATGTTATCAATCATTTTTTTGCTACAGAAATTTCAGCACTTTATCAAGAGGCGACGAGCATGAGTCAATTTTTCAATACATTACAAGCCGAAACACAAACTGAGCGTGAGTATCTTTTAGCTGCGCCAATTATTAGCCGCGTTTTTAAAGGTGAAGTAAGCCTGAGTGAGTATGCATCGTTCTTAACGCAAGCTTATCACCATGTTAAACACACAGTGCCACTGCTAATGGCAGTCGGTGCAAAGCTGAGCGATAAACAAGAGTGGTTGCGCGAAGCCGTTGCAGAATACATCGAAGAAGAGTTAGGCCACCAAGAATGGGTGCTAAACGATATTGCAGCATGCGGTTTTGATAAAGAGCTAGTGCGCGATTCTCGTCCACAGTTTTCGACCGAATTAATGGTGTCGTACGCCTACGATACAATTAATCGCGGTAACCCTTTGGCATTCTTTGGCATGGTTCATGTGCTTGAAGGCACTTCGATTGCATTAGCCGATAATGCAGCAGGGCAAATCCGTGAGGTTGTAGGTTTGCCTAAAAAGGCGTTTACCTACCTTACTTCGCACGGTGCACTGGATATTGAACACGTTAAGTTCTTCGAATCACTGATGAACAAAATAGACAACGAAGACGACCAGCAAGCCATTATTCACGCCGCAAAATGTTTTTATAAATTGTACGGCAATATTTTCCGTGACCTCGATATCGAGCCTTTCTTTAGCGAGGCTGACTTGGAGCAAAGCGCATGAGTAGCCCAGTTTGTGTGCTAACCGGTGCAACAGGGGGCATTGGCCGTGCAATTGCCCTTCGCCTTGCAAAAGAAGGTTGGCGTTTATTACTTGTTGGTCGAAATGTGAAGCAACTTGCTGCACTGCAATTGGAATGTGGCAATGATGCTGAGTATTTTCAGGCTGACCTAAGTAACAGCGAATCTCGCGATGATCTTGCTAAGTTTGCTCAGCAAATTGGCGGGGCAACGTTACTAATCAACAACGCAGGCGTTAATGTAATGCAGGGGTTTAGTGAAATTAGCGAACAGCAAATTGATCACCTGTTAAATATTAATCTGCATGTGCCCATTAAATTGTGTCAGCTGTTTTTACCACAAGTGACCCGCAATAAAGGCACGATTGTCAATATTGGTTCATCGTTTGGCAGCATTGGTTATCCGTATCAAACCTTGTACTGCGCTAGCAAGTTTGGCCTAAGAGGGATGACCGAAGCTCTTGCCAGAGAGCTCAGCCACAGCGATGTGAAAGTATTGTATTTAGCGCCTCGTGCAACTGACACCGCAATTAACTCGCCACAAGTGCGCGCGATGAATAAAGAGCTGGGTAACACCATGGATCCGCCAGAAAAAGTGGCTGATGCATTAATAGATTTAATTAAATCAAAAAAACGTCGTCGTTTTATTGGTTTTCCAGAAACATTATTTGCCCGTATTAACGGCGCATTTCCATCACTCGTTGATAACGCAATAGCAAAACAACTTCCTAAAATTAAAAGTTTTTTTGCCAACTAAATTGATCAAGGTGAATGATTATGACTAAACTAAATTTAAAAGCCCTAATGATGTTAGGTGTTATCATGGCTGCGCCTGCAAAAGCCGACTTTAATAGCGATTTAAGTTCGGTGCAAAAGCAGTGGGCAGTGGTTAATTACGAGTTAGTTGACGATGCGCAGTTAGATGCATTCGAAAAATTAGCAAGCGAAACCGCAGAGTTTACCAAAGCGAACGACCAGCAAGCAGCCAGCCATATTTGGTACGGTATTGTGCTATCGAGCTATGCGGGGGCGAAAGGAGGCTTAGGCGCGCTAGGCCTTGCAAAAGACGCTAAAGCGCAATTTGAAAAAGCGCTAAGCCTAGATCCAAAAGCGCTTGATGGCTCGGCATACACAAGCCTTGCAACCTTATACGGTAAAGTACCAGGTTGGCCAATTGGTTTTGGTGATGACGATGAAGCGAAAAAATTGTTTAAGCAAGCGCTTAAACTAAACCCGCGTGGTATCGATAGCAACTATTTATATGCGTCATTCTTGTATGACGAGCGTAAATATAAATCAGCTAAAGAGTTTTTATTGGTTGCACAGCAAGCGCCAGCGCGTCCTGAAAGACCAAAAGCAGATCTTTACCGCCAGCAAGAAATTACTAAATTACTGGCTAAGGTAGAGAAAAAAATAAAGAGATAAACTATGCATTTATTGCTCGTTGAAGACGACCACTTAGTGGCAGAAGGCCTATGTCGTTCTTTACGTCAACAAGGATACAGTGTTGAACATAGTTCTACTGTTCAATCAGCAATGCAGTGGCTGCAAAGTGAAGAAATTGAGCTGGTAGTCCTTGATTTAGGGCTACCAGACGGTGACGGCATTGATATTCTAAAGCACATCAAAAAGCATCGTAAAAATATACCTGTGGTGATTTTAACAGCCAGGGGCAGTATTGATGATAAAGTCATGGGGCTAGATTTAGGCGCTGATGATTATCTAGCAAAGCCCTTTGATCCCGCAGAATTATTTGCCCGTCTACGGGTTGCCAGCAGGCGTTTGACCCAAGCACAAACCAGCACTTTAAAAGTTGGCAATGTTGAAATGGACACCGCCGCTTTTACCGTGAGCTTTCAAGGTGAGCCAGTAAACTTGCCGCGCAAAGAGTTTATGCTTCTTAAAGCCTTGCTAGAAAACCAAGGTCGTGTGCAATCAAAACAGCAGTTAGAAAGTAAACTGTATGAATGGGGTGAAGAGGTGGGGTCTAATACCATCGAAGTACACATTCATCACTTGCGTAAAAAATTCCCTAAAGAGTTTATTAAAACCTTACGCGGTATTGGTTATGTGGTGGGTAAACGCTAGTGTCAATTCGTAAAAGGCTGACTTTACTCATTTTGTCTATGGTGATCTTAACCTGCTTTTTGGCTTTCACTAAAGGTTACCGTGAAAGCATGAATCAGGCTGAAGCACTGCTCGATAATGAGTTGGTAACGCTGGCACATGTGTTAATCGAACAGCCACTCAGTAAAGAAACCCCAGCTTATACCAGTGATTTACCACAGCTATTGTTTCAAGTTTGGGTCGATGACAGCTTGGCCTCAAGCTCAAAATCATTGCAGCATAACCCTAGCAATCAAAGCCAGTGGCAAACCGGGTTTAGTGTTGAGAACTTGGCTGGGCAACGAGTCAAAGTGTATCGCTTAAGCGAAGGTAATAAGCGCGTGCTTATTGCAGAACCTTTGAGTAAACGTGTGGCGCTAACCGAAACCGTGATTTTGTCGGCCATGACGCCGCTGTTATGGAGTGTGCCTATTCTTGCACTCCTTATTAGTGTGTTTGTAAAACAAGGGCTTGCACCACTAACTCGGTTATCTAATCAACTAAAACACCGTCAAGCAAATGACTTTACTGCAATCCCTTGGCAAACCCCAGAGCAAGAAATAAAACCCGTAATTAGCCGCTTGAACGATCTATTTAAACGCGTTGAAAGTGCCTATTTACGAGAGCGCTTTTTTGCCTCTGATGCGGCCCACGAACTGCGTACCCCGCTCAGTAGTTTAAAAATCAATGTGCATAATTTAGTGGCTCAAGGTGTTGAGAGTGTTGAGCTTGATGCGATGGAAAAAGGCGTTGATAAACTAAGCAATATCGTTGAGCAAATGCTGATTTTGGGGCGTACTTATCCAGAGCAATGGCAAGCGCAATTTAGCCCCGTGTCGGTGTTAGAAATTAGCCAACAAGTTGCCTCACAACTTTATGATCGTATTGACGAAAAAGATCATACCATTAGCATCGATGGCGATGATTTTATCATTGCCGGTGACGAATTCACCTTAGTTACTTTGTTTGGCAATTTACTGAGTAACGCCATAAAATATACCCCAGCTGCGGGAGAGATTTCTATTACTCTGAAAACCGAAAAAAATCGTTTTATCTGGCAGATAGATGACTCGGGCCCCGGTATTGATGAAGCTCAAAAACAGCGCATTTTTAACCGTTTTTACCGTGTGGGTGGCGATAAACATCCATCAGGTGAGCAAGGAGCAGGTCTTGGTATGGCCATTGTTGAGCACATAGTGTCGATTTATAACGCCGATATAGCTTTAGCTGACAGTCACCTTGGTGGCTTGCGGGTGAGTGTCTCCTTCATGCAAGGAGATGTCAGTGAATAAATGGATTTTGGCGCTTTCTATGTTGCTACTATGCATGCCGTCTTGGCTAGTCTATGCCAAAGAGTACAAGCTGATCTTAAAAGACCATTTGTTTTATCCTGCAGAAATAAAAGTGCCTGCCAATAAAAAGCTGCGGCTTTTGATCGAAAACCAAGATGACACTCCAGAAGAGTTCGATAGCTTTGACTTAAATCGTGAAAAAGTGCTTTACCCAGGTCGCACGAGCGTCATTTATATTGGGCCGCTCAGCCCTGGGCGTTATGACTTTTTTGGTGAATTTTCGCCTAATACAGCCAGAGGAACTGTCGTGGCTACGGAGGTGAATGATGCTGATAACTAGTTTATTAATGAGCATTAATCAGCTTTTGCCTGTGGTGATTTTAGCCGTGCTTTTGAGTTTAATTGTGCCTTTAAGCCAGCGCCAACTGAGTGTTTATGCAGTGATTGGTACGCTACTAAGCTTAGTGTTTGTGCAAGGCGCTGCTTGGCTGAGCCAGTTATTTGATCACAGAGGCTTAGAGTTCATTCAAATGCTGCTGTGTATTGTCATCTTTATCGCTGCATTAATTAGCTGTCAGCAACGAAAAATGGCGGCTGCGCTGGCCTTGATTGCAACCATGACGTTGTATTTAAGCCATTACATGATTTATTTAGTCAGCTTTTGGCATAGCAGAGATACTGCTGAGCCATTGCTACTGGGTACATTTTTAGGTGTGGGGATTTGTATTAGCTTTGGCGTGTTACTGTTCTTTTTGCTTGAGAGTATTACTAAGCGCGTGGGCGTGCAGCCTTTGGTTGTGTTACTTGCCTTAAATGCAACAGCAAAGCTATTGATATTTATTGATTTAGCAAGTCAGATCGATTTACTCGATGTGACCTCAAATTATTTAGATTGGCGCGGGTTTTTAGTTGAAAACTCAGAGCTTGGGCGCGTATTAAAAGCCTTAGTCGGTTACGAAGCTACGCCGAGTAAAACCGCGCTTTGGGTGTATGTCATTGCAGCATTGGCATTTATCACCTTAGTTCGCGTGTTAAAAATCAAAAAGACCAAGGAGCCTGTATGCGGTTCTTAATAGTTAGTTTAAGTTGCTTGTTTTTAATAAGTATCAGCCAATTTGCGCAGGCAGATGGCATGGTGGTTGATAAGGTATATCACCCTTATGTGATGCCGTTTGAACGTGAAGTTGAGTGGCGTTTGGTGTCTAGGCAAACCGATAGCGGCAATGTACTTGCACAGCGTGCAGGCTTTGGCGGCGCAATTAACGACACCATGAGCCTTGAAGGCTACTTGGTTGGCGAGCGCGATGATAACGGTGACTTTGGTTTATCTTCATATGAAGTGGAGTTACGCTGGCAGTTGGTCGAGCAAGGCCGTTTGTGGGCCGATTGGGGGGCGTTATTTGAGCTTGAAAAACAGCATACCCTAGATGCTTACGAAGCAACGACCGGCTTTTTATGGGAAAAAGAGTTTGGTCGTACAAGCCTGACTATGAACGCTTTTTTAGTGTATGAATGGGGGGCTGATATTGAAAACGAGTGGGAAAGTGAGTTTCGCTTACAGTATCGTTATCGCTATCGTTCGGCTTTTCAACCATCAATAGAAGTCTACGCGGGTGAGGACTTTATTGGTGTGGGGCCAGGCTTTATTGGCTTACACAGATTTAGCCCTAAACGCCAGCTAAAATGGGAAGCAGGTTTTATTAGTGAGCTTAGCCAATCAGGCAAAGATCATAGCTTTCGCTTGGCTTTAGAGTTTGAATTTTAATGTCGATAGTGTTTGACTTATCAAACTAACTCTATATAGTGGGCACCAGCTAGAAAGAAAGCGTGTAATTAATAAATCTTTATTTCGTTGTTGTATAAGTAATACTTGTAGTACCGTCCTGAAGTTTTTAAGTACCATCTCATTTTTTGCTACACCCGCCCACTAGGGCATGTTTAATTTTTTATATCAGGAATAATACTATGTCTAACATCGTATCAGGTACAGTTAAGTGGTTTAACGAATCTAAAGGTTTTGGTTTCATCGAGCAAGAAAATGGTCCAGACGTTTTCGCTCACTTCAGCGCTATCAAAAGCGAAGGTTTCAAAACTTTAGCTGAAGGCCAACGTGTAGAGTTCACTCTTTCACAAGGTCAAAAAGGCCCTCAAGCGGATAACATCACTCCGTTATAATTTTTACTTTTAGTAAAAGTTAAGAAGAAGCAAGCTACGGCTTGCTTTTTTTATGCCTAAAAATTGACTGAGCTAGTGAATATTTCTATATTTAATGCAGCTATGTCATTAGAGTGTATTAATTATCTTAAAATATTTGTTGTTAGCATGCCTAAGCTTTGCACCTGTAGTATTGGCAAAAGATAGTGTCACCATCTACACCGAGCAATTTCCGCCGTATAATTTTTCAAACAAAGGGCACTTAGAGGGCATAAACCTCGAGTTTGTCAAAGCAATGTGTGTTGATGCAGATATTGAATGTCAATTCGAGCTCTTACCTTGGTCTAGGGCGTATCACTTAGCTCAGCAAAAGCCGCTGTCAGGTCTGGTCTCTACGGCACGTATTCCCGACCGTGAAGATTTATTCAAGTGGATTGGTCCAATGGCATCCTCTCGTAACTTTTTTTATCGTTTACAATCAAATGACCGTATTAATCCTATCGATTTATCGCAAGTGAAAGATCATAGC
The DNA here is from genome assembly GCF_001399985.1 of Pseudoalteromonas sp. P1-8. Lineage (NCBI taxonomy): Bacteria > Pseudomonadati > Pseudomonadota > Gammaproteobacteria > Alteromonadales > Pseudoalteromonadaceae > Pseudoalteromonas > Pseudoalteromonas sp. P1-8. Next base: position 21,902 of record NZ_LJSO01000019.1, on the reverse strand, counting down.
CTGTGTGTTGTTAGAGACAGTATTTACGAAAAATTTGTAGAGAGCATTGGCTTTGAAGGGGATAAAAACCTCCTCAAAGTGAGTCACTATTACGAGTGTATTAATTTATTTTTCAAAAATAAAATAGAGCTCATTATTGGATCTGAGCTTTCGTTTAAGTACCAATTAATGCAGTACGGTCACCAAGGGCGAGAAGTGGTTAAGTTAGTTGAGTTGCCTCTAAATGGCACGGTAGGAAACTTTCTAGCCTTAAATAAGGCCTTACCCGAAGAGCTAGTCAGCCGATTACAGGCAAGTTATGACAAGCTGAGTAAGCAGGGCCTGTTAGAGACTTATATTGAGCAATATAAAGCAAATTAAGGGCGCTGTGCTAGCATCATCACAGCATCGTATTTAGGTGTCATTATTACTTCATTAAACGCTGCTTTTAAGGCATCGATATAGCGTTGGTCGGTATTAATATTTGCTGCGAGATAACCTTTCATGGTTAAAAAGTCGATTGCATGAGCAAAGCTGAAACGAGCTTCATCCAGTGCTAATTGCTCAGCCATGGCCGCAATATAGTTCTTATCATCAATGATTAAATCAACCTTGCCCGACATCAACAGCTGATACGACTTATTAATATCAGAGGTATATACTACAGTATAACCACGTTCTGTTAGGCGCTGCGCTGCTAGGTCATGACGTTGTACCGCTATCTTATATTGCTTGGCTTGCTCATTTGAAGTGATGTTTATATCGCTGCGAGAGCTCAACTTAACAAAGCCCATTTGATAGGTTGCCACTTCACCAATCCAATGAAAGTGTTTTTCGCGTTCAGCAGTTTTCGCCATACTATAAATAAATATATTCGGTTTCTTCAGTGCCATATTGTAGGCACGGGCCCAAGGGTAAAGCTCTATATTCGCGTTCAAATTAGCTTTAGCAAAAATGGCTTTCACAAGCTTAGTGCTCTCACCGGCAACTTGGTTATTGATTAGAGTTTGATTAGGTGGCGACAGTTCAGTCACAACGGTTAGGGTCGGCTTACTCAGTGCTGGCCAACTAAAGAAAAGAATTAGCAAATAAAGTCGTAAATAGTTCATTTATGTACTTAAAAGGACTTAGTAATTAAATCTTAGCACATAAAACGATAAAAGGGCCTTGCGGCCCTTGGTGAAGTATCGTTCAAGTCAGATAGACCTTTAACCCCTTAAAGTCCTATCCTATTGTTTTGCAACTACGGCTCATCTCATTAAGTTTCTAAGCTAGCGAGAGGAAAAAACCTGCAATTGCTGCACTCATGAGGTTAGCCATAGATCCTGCTAACACTGCTCTGAGCCCTAAGCGTGCGATATCCTTTCGCCGACTAGGCGCCATACCGCCTAATCCACCTAGTAAAATTGCTATCGATGATAAGTTAGCAAACCCACATAACGCGAATGTGACAATCGCTTGTGTGTGCGCACTTAACGTATCGCGATAATTAATAAAGTCGAGGTAAGCAACGAATTCGTTAACTACCACCTTCTGACCTATAAAACTGCCTGCGATTACTGCTTCGTTCCAAGGTACACCTAATAACCATGCAACTGGAGCGAATACGTAACCTAAAATTTCTTGTAGCGTTAATGTTGGATGATCAAACCAACCACCAATACCGCCTAATAACCCATTTAGAAGTGCAATAAGTGCTACGAAAGCAAGTAACATCGCACCTACGTTCAGTGCTAGTTGCATACCGTTTGCGGCACCTGATGCGGCTGCATCAATTACGTTAACCGGTTTTTCTTCTTGTACGTCTAAATCAGCTAAATCTTCTTTTGGTGTTTCGGTCTCTGGCACAATCATTTTTGCCATTAAGAAACCACCAGGTGCTGCCATAAAGCTGGCTGCAATTAAGTATTTAAGCTCTACACCAATTGTTACGTAACCTGCCATAACAGAACCTGCTACGGTAGCCAGGCCACCTACCATTACCGCAAATAGCTCTGACTTTGTCATGCTGGCGATAAATGGTTTAACAATCAATGGTGCTTCTGTTTGGCCAACGAAAATATTGGCGGTTGCAGAAAGCGATTCTGGGCGCGAGGTTTTCAATAGCTTTTGTAAGCCACCGCCTAGAATCTTGATTATCCAATCCATCACCCCGATGTGATACAAAACAGCAACGAGTGCTGAGAAAAACACGATAACGGGTAATACTTGTATCGCAAAAATGAATCCTAAGGTATCTTGCGATGCCAGTGAGCCAAATAAGAAGCTAATCCCGTCATTGGCATAACCAATAACCGATGAGACTCCTCGTGACATACTTGCCAGTACGTTTTTGCCCACTTCAAAGAACAAGACAAAGCCACCAATTAATACTTGAAGTAAAAAGGCGATGCCCACAGTTCTTAAATTAATTGCTTTACGGTTCGTTGAAGCCGCAAAAGCAATGCCTAGTAGCACAACTATGCCTACTAAGCTCATAAATGTTGTCATACTGACTATTTCCCGTTGTTATTGTTGCAGTAAATATTTTATTTTACTTTTAATTATATCAATGGCAACGCGATTCATACCGCCGCGTGTGACTACGAGATCAGCTTTGTGCTTTGATGGCTCAATAAACTGATAAAACATAGGTCGCACTGTCGCTTGATATTGATCAACAACGGACTGTAATGTTCTGCCACGCTGCTCCATATCTCGTTGCATACGGCGCATAAGGCAGATATCTAAAGGTGTATCAATAAACACCTTAATATCAAATTCTTTTCGAAGTGCCGGATCACTCAGTAGCAAAATACCTTCAACGATAAGTACTTTTGCAGGTGCCACTCGACGCGTTTCATCGCTACGGGTATGCATTGCATAGTCATAAGTTGGTACGTCTACTGATTTTCCAGCGCGCAATTGAAGTAAGTGCTCATGCAAAAGCTCATGCTCGAAAGCATCAGGATGGTCGTAATTGGTTTGCGTTCGATGGTCAAACGGCAAATGCGACTGGTCTTTGTAATAAGCATCTTCTTCGATCACTGCGATCGCGCCCGGTTCAAGCTCATTGACTAATTCGTTATAAATTGTCTTGCTAAAAAGAGACTTGCCCGACGCAGATGCGCCAGCAATAGCTATAATTGTTCGTGTCACTAAAGTTCTCGCCCACACAGAAGGAAACATTGTTAGGTAGATCACAATAGCAAAAAAGACACGATTAATCTCTTTTGCTTCGCTTAGAGATGCAAATTTATAATGTTTCTGTTTTATGAAACAGGACTTATGTCCTGTACCAAAAATTCGAAGAGCATATAAAGTATTCACATATTGATAACGAGGTACCCATGGCAAGAGCACTCATCTTAATGGCAGATAGCCTAGGAATTGGCGCAGCACCTGACGCAGAGAAGTTTGGTGACGTAGGCGCAAATACCTTTGCTCATTTACTTAAAGCCTACGCAGAAGAAACAGGTGAGCACTTATCGCTACCTAATCTTACCCGTTTAGGTTTAGCTGATGCATGCGAAGCCGCAGGTAAAGAGCCTTGTTTAGTCAGTGACCGACAAGCACCTATTGGCGCATGGGGTTACGCTAAAGAGTTATCAAGCGGCAAAGACACGCCTTCAGGGCACTGGGAAATGGCCGGTGTACCTGTGTTATTTGATTGGGGTTACTTCCCTAATACACAGCCGTGTTTTCCACAAGAATTTGTTGACGAGCTAATTGCTCGCGCTGAGATTCCTGGCATTTTAGGTAACTGTTATGCCTCAGGAACAACCATTTTAGAACAGCTAGGTGAAGAACATATGCAAACCGGTATGCCGATTTGCTACACCTCAGTTGATAGCGTGTTTCAAATAGCCGCGCACGAAGAATCATTTGGACTGGAGAAACTTTATCAGGTTTGCGAAATCGCACGGGCGCTGCTTGATGAAATGAACATAGGAAGAGTGATTGCGCGGCCATTTTTGGGTTCGAGCCGTGACGATTTTTCCCGTACAGGCAATCGTCGTGACTATTCGGTGCTGCCACCGTCGCCAACCTTGCTTGATAAATTATCGCAAGACGGCGGTGAAGTGATCAGTATTGGTAAGATTGCCGATATCTATGCGCACCAAGGCATCACCCAAAAACACAAAGCGCCAGGGCTAATGAACTTACTTGAGAAAACCTCAGAAGTCATCGCAAGCGCACCTGACCATAGTTTGATTTTTACAAACTTAGTTGATTTTGATGAAAAGTACGGTCATCGCCGTAATGCAGTTGGCTATGCCGAAGCATTAAAAGAGTTTGATGATTACCTACCGACTATTTTAAATCAGCTAAATAGTGATGATGTATTAATTATCACAGCCGATCACGGATGTGATCCAACAGCAGCAGGCACTGACCATACACGTGAATACGTGCCAGTACTTGCATACCAACCGGGAATGACAAACACCCCGCTTGGAGAACGAGCTAGTTTTGCAGACATAGGTCAAACCCTTGCCCAGTGGTTTAATCTTCCTGCACTTGAATACGGTGATAGTTTTAACGACAAGCTATTAGCGAACAAAAAAGGAAACCAATAATGAGTACTCCTCATATCAGCGCCAATGTAGGCGAATTTGCAGAAACGGTATTAATGCCGGGTGATCCGCTTCGCGCTCAATACATTGCTGAAAACTTTTTAGATGACGCAAAACAAGTAACAGGCGTTCGTAATATGTATGGTTTTACCGGTACCTACAAAGGTAAACCAGTGAGTATTATGGGCTCTGGGATGGGTATTCCATCAATGTCAATTTATGCCCGTGAATTGATCGTTAGTTACGGCGTTAAAAATCTAATCCGTATTGGTACCTGTGGCGGTATTGGTAGCGATATCAAAATCCGTGACGTTATCTTTGCACAAGGTGCAAGCACAGATTCAAACGTAAACCGTGCGCGAGTACGTGGTTACGACTTTGCCGCAATTGCTGATTTTGGTTTATTACTTAACGGTGTTAACGCAGCAAAAGAATTAGGTATTGAAGCGAAAGTAGGTAATGTATTTACAACAGATACATTCTACCAAGCAGATAACACATTCTATCAAGAATTAGACAAGCTAGGCGTACTTGCTGTTGATATGGAAACAGCTGGCATGTACGGCGTAGCCGCCGAATACGGCGCAAAAGCGATGGCACTATTTACTGTAAGTGACCACGTAATCACTGGTGAAGCAACACCAAGTGAAGAGCGTCAAAGCACTTTTAACGAAATGGTTAAAATTGCTTTAGAATCAATTTAAATAAGTTCCTTGGTAACGTATTCACTGAAATTTGGAAACACGCCCAAAGTGAAGTGAGACTAACCTCAAAGCCGCATTTATGCGGCTTTTTTTATAGCTGCCTGTTTACCTCGCGTAAAATCCTGCCCGCATCTCGCAACCGGCCCTTAAAACTTGAAAATTCAACCAATTGTTGCCACTTTTAATAGAGGAACAATAATTGAGGATGTGTATGTCTAATTGGGTTGAAGCTAAGGTAAAAGGCGTTAAATGGTGGACCGACTCATTATTTAGCTTAATCGTTAATGCCGATGTCGAACCATTCACGGCGGGGCAGTTTACAAAGCTTGCGATGCAAGTGGGTGATAAACGTGTAGCTCGTGCATATTCTTATGTGAATGCACCGAACAATCCCGACCTCGAGTTTTATCTTATTAATGTGAAAGACGGTCAACTTTCTCAGCAACTCGCACAATTAAAGCCGGGTGACTCTGTGACTATAGAGCGCCGCGCGACAGGCTTTTTTACCCTTGATGAAGTACCAAGCAGTGAGCAGCTCTATATGCTGAGTACAGGTACTGCGCTTGGGCCTTTTATTTCAATATTAGAGCAGGGCGAAGTGTGGCAAAAGTTTGAGCATGTTCATTTAGTGCATGGAGTTCGTCTTAATGAGGACTTAAGTTATCAGGAGCGCATTAAAGCACTACAGCAGCAGTACCCAAATCTTTACTATTCGCCTGTAGTCAGCCGAGAGTCAGCCACAATCGGTTTTAATGGCCGGATCACAGACGTAATTAAAGATCATCGTTTATTTGATGTAATAGGGCGCCCAACTGAACCTGATACCGCACAATTTATGATTTGCGGTAACCCACAAATGGTAAAAGATACTACGGCTATTTTGTTAGAGCTTGGTTTTAGCCGCAACAGACGCCGTGAACCAGGGCAGATCACAGTAGAGCAATATTGGTAAAAAACTATGCCAAACAGCTAGAATTTGCTACCTTAGCGCCTCAAATCAGGAATGATGCATTTAGGAAAAGTATGAAACCGTTATTTTTTGCAATCAGTTTATTACTCTCTTGGCAGTCAATTGCAAGTGACGAAACCACCGAACAAACCCAACCTCAAACGAGCAATGAACAAAAAGCCGAAAAGAAGGACGTACCTAGCTTAGAGTTTATTGAAGAAAAGCCAGCTACAGAGCAAAAATCAGCGTCTGAAACTGAAAAAGCGACTGTAGAATCCGCTCAAGTAGAAGAAAAAGCTGAAGAAGCCGCGAAGGCAACGAGTGAAACAACCACAAGCAGCGACGAACAAAAAGCGACAGCCGCAGCCTTAAAAGCGGTTGCAGAAGTTGATGATAGCAAAGTACTCGGTACACAAACCCCTGCACCTGCAGAGCAACCAAAAACAGTTGCCGAAAAACAGCAAGCCGTTGCAGAAGCAGAAAAAGCCGTTAATCAAGCTAAAGAAGCACTAACAGCGAAGCAGCAAGAAAAAGCACGTCAGTCACGTGAATCGATGGCGGTGATTGAACAGCTGATTGCAGCTTATAATGCTCGTAACATTGATGCTTTTATTAAGATGTACGATGAAAACGTTGAGTTTTATACATTCCCGAATGAGTTGATGTTCACCGGTAAAGAAAAACTTATTGCACGATACGGCATCATGTTTAAAAAGCTAAAGTGCATTAAGTCATCGCCAATAAAACGCATTGTACTTGGCAACATCGTGATTGATCACGAACTCTCTGAAACCTGTACACAAGACCCCAAAGTCGTCGACAAGCGCTCTGAGTTCGTTACCAGCTACAAAATAGAAAATGGCAAAATAACCAAAGTGTTATTCTTCCGTTAGAAAAAAGAGCAGCTCAGCTGCTCTTTTTTTATGGGTGAAAGTGAGAGTAAAGTTAGCGAGAGTAAAGTTAGCGAGAGTAAAGTTAGCGAGGTACGAGATTCGAGGTAGCAGCGATTTTACATCGCGTCCTAGAACCCAAAGCCTAGCGCCTAATGTTTCCCCCGTAGGACTGGCTTTAGCCGGGAATTGTCTTAAGTTAGCAAGAGTAAAGGTACGAGTAACGAGATGCGAGATATGAGATGCGAGATATGAGGTAGCAGCGATTTTACATCGCGTCCCAGCGCCTAGGATATCTAGAACCTAAAGCCTAAATCCTAGCGCCTAAATCCTAGCGCCTATGACGCGGGATAAAACGTAGGCGTGAAACTTGTTTCGCGCTATTAATCTTCATTAATTTCAGGAATTACACCTTTTAAACGGGTGATATCTTCATCACTAACGTCTGCAAAATGTTTAAAGTGAGTCGGCCAATCTTTGCAATATTCTTCAATCTCTTTAATGATGTTTTTTGCTGCTGAATTTGCTAACCCAAATCGCTTAGCCTGAGATAAAAAATTGCTTTTACTTGCATAACGCCCATCATCACCAAAGCCAAGACCATGTTGTTTTGAGTTGTTGATTGGAGTGATGTCATAGGCTGGACTTAATCGCCAATTTTTTTGTGAAAATGAATATAGGAATGCATGATTGCGAGTGTGATCATCTGTATTACCAATATACGCATTGAACACCATTCGCTTAAACAGCTCTTCAGCATCACCTGCATTTTGCATTGTTTGGTGCCTAATAAATTCAGCTAATTGACCATATGAGTAGTCATTTGAAAGATCACTCATAGCAACTTTGGGTTTTTGAAGTAAGCTATTCGCACTTAAAAAGTGGTGTGTTGGTAACCCATTACTAACATCAAACCGCTCAACAAGTAGCACATCACCGGTATGTGTTTTATGAATAAAGGTAGGAGCCGTTCGAATACCAAGCTGTTCCGCCATTTTCATTGCAGCATGTTCAGCTCTGACTAGATTGAATAAATCATCTTGGCGATTGAATTTTGCTAAGTAGAGTTTGTTGTCAATTTGGATAGAGGTCTTTGGTCTAGCTCCCCCCATGCTTTGGCCAAATTCAAATGCTTTCTTAGCTTCATCAGAAATTGTTTTATTCGCCAGCAAGTCATCTTTAGCTTGGTCTAGCAAGGCTAAATCAGACAAGGTGTTTTTGTTAGTTTTATGCTTTGAGGCACTTCGCGAGAGACTAAAAACAAGAGCTCCTACGCCATACCCAGACCCGGCTAATAAAAATTCTAACTCGTTTTTGGGTTTTGTAGTATGAAGTGAAAGAATTAACTTGCGCCCCCACGAGTCGGCTCCTGCATCACTCAATACGCCAAATACACCTCTGTTTGCACTGTAATTGAAAATCCCCGACTTTAATGGCAGATGTATTGGATCTAGAGCAAAAGCATCGCTTCGGGCTAAATAGCTCTTACCATAGTTGAACTCACCTCGACCTGATTGATTATCTAATTTAAAGTAACCACAGATAACGGGTTTTTCTTCTAAACCATCTATAAAAACATAGCACTCAGAAGTCATCATTGATTTCCTGTGGTGAATTTCGTTTGCGCTGGCGAGCATTGTATCCACCTACGTCGGCCGCTAATTCATTTATTTCATCAAGAAGCGATCCCTGTAAGTTAAGTACAACCAGCGCTTCAAAAAGAATGTCACTTTTCACAACATCACCTTGCTCTAACTTTTGTACAGTCGAACGTGATACCCCAATCATTTTCGCAAATGTACTTTGCGTATAATGAAGTGTTCGGTGCTGGCGTATCAAATCTCCCAGCTTTTGTGCCATTTTTGTAGCCTGTTCAGAACGCATATTGATTACTTTTATAATCATTAGATTTTTAATGATTAGTTTAGCGGTATTTAATTTTTTTGCAATAGAGGAGGTAAAGTTAGCGGGGTCAAGTTAGCGAGAGTAAAGTTAGCGAGATACAAGGGGAAAGGTGCGAGTAACGAGACGCGAGGTAGCAGCGATTTCACATCGCGACCTAGAACCCAGAGCCTAAAGCCTAACGCCTAATGTTTCCCCGGTAGGACTGGCTTTAGCCGGGAATTGTCTTAAGTTAGCAAGTCTCAAGTTACGAGGGGAAAGGTGCGAGATGCGAGATGCGAGATTCGAGTCTGTAGCAGCGATTTTACATCACGTCCTAGCGCCTAGGACCTAGAGCCTAGGACCTAAATCCTAAACCCTAGCGTCTATGACGCGGGATAAACCCACTGCTACACGGGTTTCGGCTATGCCGTTTCGTTTAGCAACGAATTAAAGCTGTCGTTGTCGTGTAGGCTGGCAAACGCGCTTTCGTGTAATAGCTCGTTACGTAGGTTAGGAGAATACTCAAGGGCCATACGAATATCAGCCATTGCATCGGCGTGTTTGTGCAGTAACGCATAGGCGCAAGCACGCTGCCAGTATGCGTAGCCGTAGTCGCTATCAATTTCTAATGCTTGATTACAAAGCTCGATAGCTTCACCTGTTTCGTTAATTTCTAACAGTGCATCTGCTTTATAGGCAATGGCTTCTACGTCTTCTGGTTTACGTTTTAAAATCTCGTCAAAAATCTCAATCTTATTCGCAACGTCGCTTTCTAAATTGGCACGCATCCATAAAGAGTGAACTTCATTAGTGATTGAGATCTTTTGTTGGTTTAATAAGATCTCTTCAGATCGCTCACGTAGCTTTTCTTCAAGTACTTTTAGGCGCTCTTCGTATTCTTGTGTAATCGCACTAACACGTGAGTTTACTATGTCTTCTACTTTGTTTTTCACATCACGCAGTGAATTCCAACCAACTAAAACCAAAATTGAAGCAGTAATCGTAATAATGAAAAACACATTATTAATGGTGTCTGTTGTATAAGTTAATGCTCGATCGGCAGTATCTAGTTGCGTATGAGCAACTTGTTTTGTCACATCTTCGCGCAGTTTTTGTTGGTCTTGGCGCACAGATTTTAATTCATCAAGAATATAGCGCTCTAACAATGGCTTATACATAGGTTCTTGAAGCTTATCGAGAGCTTGTTGTTGCTCTGCTTCGGTTAAAGCAGGGCGGTTTTCTGGCTCATTTTGAGCTGCTGCAAATGTACTAAAGCTCATTAAAAAAGTGATTAAAATTAAGGTATAACGCATGACATATTAATTTTTAGTGATTTCTGAGGTAACTGTAACATGCGTGAGCATTGTGGACTAGGCAAAAAAAAGCCAGCTCGGGGGAGAGCTGGCCAAACTGCTTAAACAACATAAAGTCGTAAGGGGTATCAACAGGAGTTAGGTACAATATACCCATTTTAATCTGAACAACTACTTAATACTTAATGAGTTTTTAAAAACTTATATTCGTTCTGTCAGAATCACAATGTTCGTCTAGACTTAAGGAGTCGTAAAACTAAAAGGTGAGAGTATGCGCCAACAACTAGTCCAACTGCTGTATGGAGTATCGATTTCTTCTGATCTTGATAGTGGCAATGTTGAATTAGCTGAACGCTTAATTCTGAATGCTGTACTTGATGGCCTAGAAATTGGCCGAGCTGGGATCTGGCTGTTAAACGACGAAAATACGGCGATTGAATGCCGTTTATTACTTGATAGAGAAAACGGCAAAGAAATTCAAATGTTAGTGCTCCCTCGTGATGCATATCCTGCCTATTTTAAAGCGCTCGACACCCAACGTACGATTACCGCAGTAGATGCTCATACCGACCCTGCCACCTTTGAATTTAGCGAAAGTTACTTAACACCTCTTAACATAGGTGCAATGCTCGATGCGCCAATTCGCTATAAAGGAAAAATGATCGGAATATTTTGCTGTGAGCACATAGGTGGAACAAGGCAATGGACAGAAGATGAATGCTCATTCATCGGTGCTTTGGCAGATCTTTATGGCAGAGCGCTCTCGGCACAAGAAAACGAACGTATCAATGCTGAACTTGAGCGTGCCAATCAGCATCTAGAACAACGTGTTGCAGAACGAACTCGTACGCTTGAAAAAACCTTATCTGAACTGACTGCGATGCAAGAAAAACTCATTGAAGCCGAAAAAATGGCTTCACTAGGTAACCTTGTTGCGGGGATTGCTCATGAGGTAAATACGCCGATTGGCATAGCTGTCACAGCAAATAGCTCAGCAAAAGATAAGCTAAACACGCTTAATAAACACATAGATTCAAATACCTTAACAAAAGCGGCCTTACTTGAAGGCATGAATCATTTAAACGAGTGTATCAAAATATCGTTTACCAACCTTGAGCGGGCCGCAAAGCTCATAAGCGACTTTAAACAAACGGCGGTTGATCAATCATCCCTTAATTTACTCGAAACCAACATTAAAGATTACTTTGAAAATATCTTACATAGCTTAATGCCACTTACACGTAGTCATAGTGTTGAAGTAAACATCAACTGTGTTGATGACTTTTCGCTTATAACCGTGCCGGGGGCGCTTAGCCAAATATTCTTAAATCTTGTAAATAACAGCTGTGTGCACGGATTTGTTGGCCGTGAGCAAAACCGCATAGATATCGCTGTAAGTATCGATAACGACACCAATAGTTACACCATAACCTATAAAGACAACGGTCATGGCATGACCGAAGATGTAATGTACAAGGTATTTGAGCCATTTTTCACTACCAAGCGAGGTAATGGTGGCAGTGGTTTAGGTATGTCGATAGTTTATAACCTTGCAACGCAAGCGCTGCAAGGCGAAGTGAACATCGATAGTAAACCTGATAACGGCGTTACTGTCACCTTCAAATTGCCGCAAAAACTCACATAACTAATTAATATTTATACAAGTTGTTGTCTAAATAATCTGGTGACTGGGTAATAAAATTAAAAATTAATCAGTTTGCTTAGCAAGGCAAGAAATATCAGTGCATTTGTTGTCTTTGCAAAACTGTTTGATACGTTTTTTAGAATATAAATAATTTATGCTTAAAGGTGTGATTAACAGTGCCAGCCAAAACAACACCGAACTTCTAAAGGTTAGCCCCACAAGCGAAGCAACTACCAGCCCCGTTAACATTAAAATAGGTAAATTGGCGATAAAAAAGTTAATGCTTAGTTGTCTAGCAACGTCAGGATTAATAGTTTTCATAAGGGCTACTCGCTGTTAAAAAATACCCTTATAAAATGGACGGTTTTACAAAATGAATCAAATCAGATTTTTCTATCGGTGCAATCGATTTAAAACCATGATCTAGATCTAGCTTTATTTATATTCAACTCCTATAGTTTTAAACAACAGGAACTTATTTGCTATTAGTTATTCATAACTATTAGAAAATCTCTCTTTATGACGAAAGGGATAAAAGCGACTTTTTAGCGTTTCGTCATATTTTTAGCTTATGAGGAGCATATAATGAGTAATGGAAAAACGGGCCAATGCCCGGTAATGCATGGTAGTAACACTGTCACTGCTCAATCAAATACTGACTGGTGGCCAAACGCGCTCAATTTCGACATTCTTCATCAACACGACAGCAAAACGAATCCTTACGGCAAAGACTTTAATTACGCAGAAGCTTTCAAATCTCTTGACCTTGAAGCTGTTAAAACCGATTTAAAAAATCTAATGACCGAAAGCCAAGAGTGGTGGCCGGCTGACTGGGGCCATTACGGTGGTTTAATGATCCGTATGGCATGGCACTCAGCGGGTTCATACCGTTTAGAAGATGGCCGTGGTGGCGGTGGTACAGGTAACCAACGTTTTGCGCCATTAAATTCGTGGCCAGATAACGCTAACTTAGACAAAGCACGTCGCTTACTTTGGCCAATCAAAAAGAAATACGGTAACAAGCTTTCTTGGGCAGATTTAATGATCTTAGCCGGTAATATGGCATATGAATCAATGGGTTTAAAAACCTTTGGCTTTGCCGGTGGCCGCGAAGATATTTGGCACCCAGAAAAAGACGTTTACTGGGGCGCTGAAAAAGAATGGTTAGCACCTAGTGATGAGCGCTATTCAAATGTAGCTAAACCAGACACCATGGAAAACCCATTGGCAGCGGTACAAATGGGCTTAATTTATGTAAACCCAGAAGGGGTGAATGGTAACCCAGACCCGCTTAAAACGGCAGAACAAGTTCGCGAAACATTTGCCCGTATGGCAATGGATGACGAAGAAACTGCAGCGCTTACAGTCGGTGGCCACACTGTGGGTAAAACTCATGGTAATGGTAGTGAAGAAAACGTAGGCCCTGAGCCAGAAGCAGCTGATGTATTTGAGCAAGGCCTTGGCTGGAACAACCACAATTCACGTGGTATTGGTCGCGATACCATGACGTCGGGCATCGAAGGCGCATGGACAACTCACCCAACTAAGTGGGATAACGGCTATTGCTACTTACTGCTTAACTACGAGTGGGAACTTAAGAAGAGCCCGGCAGGTGCGTGGCAGTGGGAGCCAATCGATATTAGAGAAGAAGACAAACCAGTTGATGTAGAAGATCCATCAATTCGTTTAAATCCTATTATGACCGACGCCGATATGGCGATGAAGATGGACCCAACCTATCGTAAGATTATCGAGCGTTTTAACGATGATTTTGAATACTTTAGTGATGTGTTTGCACGTGCATGGTTCAAATTGACGCACCGTGACTTAGGTCCTAAATCACGTTATTTAGGTGCCGATGTACCAAGCGAAGATCTGATCTGGCAAGATCCGATCCCTGCGGTTGATTACACCTTATCAGACAGCGAAATTAGCGAGCTTAAAACCAAGCTACTTAACGGTGGTGTAAGCCAAGCAGATTTAATCGCAACAGCATGGGATAGCGCCCGTACTTACCGTGGTTCAGACCATCGCGGTGGTGCAAATGGTGCTCGTATTCGCCTAGCACCACAAAAAGATTGGCAAGGTAACGAGCCTGAGCGTTTAGCTAAAGTATTAAGCGCACTCGAGTCAGTACAAGCGGGTTTAAGTAAACCAGTAAGCCTCGCTGATTTAATTGTACTTGGTGGCTCAGCAGCGGTTGAGCAAGCAGCAAAAGCAGCGGGTGTTGATATAACCGTGCCATTTGCGCCTGGCCGTGGTGATGCCACAGACGAGATGACAGATGCAGATTCGTTCGACGTACTTGAGCCAATTCACGATGGATTCCGTAATTGGCTCAAAAAAGACTATGCGGTTTCAGCAGAAGAGCTAATGTTAGAGCGTACGCAATTAATGGGCTTAACAGCACCAGAAATGACTGCTCTTGTTGGTGGCATGCGTGTTCTTGGTACTAATCATAACGGTACTTTACACGGTGTATTTACAGATAACGTAGGCACACTCAGTACTGACTTTTTCGTTAACCTAACCGATATGGCTAATACGTGGAAACCACTAGGTAAAGGCTATTACGACATCATTGATCGCAGCACAGGTGTAACTAAATGGACAGCAACACGCGTTGATTTAGTGTTTGGTTCAAACTCAATCCTACGCTCATACGCAGAGTTTTACGCGCAAGACGACAACAACGAACGTTTTGTAAAAGACTTTGTCGACGCATGGGTGAAAGTAATGAACGCCGACCGCTTCGATATTTAATTTAAAATTCCGTTAAGTACAAAGGCCACACAGTTTAACTGTGTGGCCTTTTTTTGTTAGTCACGAGTTACGAGGGGAAAGAGTAAAGTTACGAGGTAAGAGATGCCAGGTGGCAGCGATTTTACATCGCGTCCTAGAACCCAGAACCTCGCTGATGACGCGGGATAAACCCGCTGCTACACGTAGGCGTGAAACTTGTTTCGCGCGTCTGATCGCTGAAGGCTGACAGCTGACCGATTCTATATGTTGGGTGTCGCTCCGCTCGACCCAACTTACCTGGAAAGTGAAAAGGTCGAATGCTGAGAAGGACACTCGACCTAAATAACCCCACAGATCTGCTGACATCTAACATCTGACCTCTATCGACTAAAAGCCTGCGATTTTACATCGCGTCCTAGTGCCTAGAACCTAGCACCTAATGTCTTCACCGTAGGCGTGAAACTTGTTTCGCGCGTCTGACCTGAAGGCTGATGCTCTTTTACTTCTCAATCCCAAACCAATAACTATTTTGAAAAATACTCTCTTTTAACTCTCTTTCACTGTAGGCATACGTGCTTTGCCAAAACAGACGATCAAAAAGGTACTTATCACCTTCTTTAGCAAGAATTTTAAAATTGAGTAATGATGAATAGGCAACTTCTTGATTTGCTAACACTTCATTTTTACAGCTAGCATAATCAACTGCACCTGGGCACTGTGACATCATTGCAAAGCTAATGCTGTTATCAGCTTCTAATTGCCAATAACTACTTGGCGTAAAGTTAGCTCTGTTTTCTAGGCCATATTGGTCAGCATAATAGAAGCTGCCTTTACCATCATCATTTATATACCAGTATATCTTCTGGTTGCCACTGGTATAGCCTTGACGTAAGTAACTAAATAGCTGCTTATAGTCATCAAGTGTGATGGTTGAATCATCAATCACTTCCATAAATTCATACCCTAAGCGAGCTTGGCGTTCGTCTTTATTTCGTTCGCGCGCCATGATCATTTTGCCATCAGGCTGAGTGAAAAATTGTAAGCTAGTATCTAGGCCATTGCCTGTTACTTTAACTGTTTCGCCATTATTGTCTAAGTCGTAATGCCACTTAAACGAGTCAGTATTTTCAGGCGTATTAAATGTTACCGTTGCAGTATCGGCGGCAGTGATGGTGAAAAATGTTGGTAAATAGCGGAACGTTAGGCCTTCACCTGTATCTGAATTTTTGTTATTCAAACGGCCTGTATATGATTTGCCTACTGTAAGCTCAGGAACCGCAATAGGAGTAAGTTTGCGCAGTGTGCTAATCGTTGTTTTTACTTGCAATGCTTCAGCAAGTTCGGCTGACTCATTAATATAATTCTGAGCACTTTCATCTTGATAAGTTAGAGCATGACGTAGTTTTAGCACTAAAAAGTCATCAAATTGGGCAATGACTTCTGCATCAACAAGATCAAGATCAAATGCGACATCTACCTCATGACCAAGGTTACTAAATTGTTTTGTGTTTTGAGTTACAACTAATGTATCACTCTCAATTTTTAATGTTTTGCCATCTAACGTTGCCGAAAATTCAGCATGAGGGAATGACGTAGTATTTCCTGAAGCCGTCGGAATAAAGCTTGCTAAAGGTACTTCAAAGTAACTTTCTTCACCTGCTGCACTTAAAAAATTAACTGAGTGGAATGAGCTTTGCTCTACATCAGCGTAGTACGCAGAACTAAACTCTGTATTTGATTTATAAAGGGTAACGACTTCGCCTTTATCGGTTGAAACATTAAAAAGCTCAACACGAATAGCATCATCGCGCTTAGCCAACACTTCCATTTCAAGAAGGGCTTGTTGATTACATTCTTGCAAGCAATCAATCGCTTGGGTATTTAATGCAATCACATCAGGGTTCGACCAATCAAAACGGCTTAGCTCACCATTTTGAGCAATTACCCCGGCATCTTCAGTAGCAAATACCAGCTCTACGCTACCATCGCTTGATTGCCAATTACCCATCACTTCGCTATTGCTAAGCTCAATAGGTTGCCATGCTGCACGATTCTCGGCGACATTAACGGTTAGAGTATATTGATTACTCGCTTTACCGTCAGACACTTCCACAGTAAAAGCATGGTTAGCTACTTCGAATAAGCTTGGTTCTGCACTAAAAGTTACTTGATTACTGCTGGTGGTTACAGTCAGCCACTCTGGTTTATCAATAATCGTTGTTGTCACACTGTCGTTTTGCTCATCTTTTAAATCAACAACTAAATTAGTTGATTCAAGCGCTTTGGCTGAGAGAGTGAGTGAGCCAGAAAGCGTCGGTGCAGTATTTTGCTCTACTTTTACATCTGGCGTTTTATCTGTTGATGAACCGCCACCACAGGCTGTTAGAGCCAGAGTCAGTGCCGATACGCTGAGAAGTTTTTTCATTTAGGTCCCTTAAATTTATTGTTCTATTGAAGTCAAAGAAATTTAAGTTACCTAAAACAGGTAATTCAGTAAAGTGAATATGTAACTGAACGTAAACAAAAAAGGTGAGCTAACTTGTTCACCTTTTCTTGGAAGGGCTTATTGCGCTTGTTGCGCAACATGGTCCATATATTCGTCAAACGTGCCCTGAAAATCGATAAGCTGTTGATCTTTAATATCGATGATACGAGTCGCTAAAGACGATACAAACTCACGGTCGTGGCTTACAAAAATCAGCGTGCCTTGGTAATCTTTTAATGCATTATTGAGTGCTTCAATGGCTTCCATATCCATGTGGTTGGTTGGCTCGTCCATAATGAGCACGTTGATGTCTTGCATCATTAACTTACCAAACAATAGGCGGTTCTTTTCACCACCCGAGCAATTACGGGCTTTTTTGTTAGCGTCGTCTGCGGTAAATAATAAACGGCCTAACATAGCACGAACCATTAAATCGTTGTGCTTAGCGGTGCGCCACTGCGACATCCAATCAAATAAAGTTAAGTCGTTATCAAAGTCTTTACTGCTATCTTGCGGGCAATAACCAATGCTGGCATTTTCAGACCACTTAACCACACCTTCGTTACTTTGTAATTCATTCACTAGGCAACGTAGTAGGGTGGTTTTACCAACACCGTTTTCACCAATAACTGCAAGCTTAGCGCCGGCTTCAAGTAATAACTCTCCACCGCTGAACAGAGTTTCGCCATCAAAGCCATGACCTAGCTTAGTAAGCTCTAATGCTTGGCGATACATCTTTTTGCCTTCGTCAAAACGAAGTGATGGGCTAATACGGCTTGATGATTTTACCTCATCAAGCTTAATTTTATCCATGCGCTTAGCACGAGAGCTCGCTAGTTTTGCTTTTGATGCGTTAGCACCAAAGCGGTTTACGAACTCTTGTAGCTCGTCAATTTCGGCGCTCTTCTTTGCATTTTCCGCAAGTAGCTGTTCGCGTTGCAAGCTTGAAGCTTCAATCCACTTTTCGTAGTTACCTGGATAAATTCTTAGCTCACCGTAATCGATATCGGCCATGTGTGTACACACCGAGTTCAAGAAGTGACGGTCGTGCGAGATGATAATCATCGTACATTTACGCTGGTTAAGCTCGTTAGCTAGCCAAGTAATGGTGTGAATATCAAGGTTATTGGTTGGCTCATCAAGCAGCAAAATATCAGGGTTTGCAAATAGCGCTTGTGCTAACAGCACACGAAGTTTCCAGCCCGGCGCAACGTTTGCCATTAAGCCATAATGAAACTCTTGCTCAATACCCGCTTGGATCAAAATTTCTTCCGCACGGCTTTCTGCTGTGTAGCCATCCATTTCGGCAAAAATGCTTTCAAGCTCAGCGACTTTCATGCCGTCTTCTTCACTCATTTCTGGCAGTGAGTAGATACGGTCGCGCTCTTGTTTAACTTTCCATAGTTCTGCATCACCCATGATCACCGCATCAACCACAGTGTATTGCTCAAATGCAAACTGATCTTGGCTTAGCGTGCCTAGCTTTAAACCCGGTGCAATCGACACATTGCCAGACGTTGGCACAAGCGCACCACTTAGAATTTTCATAAAGGTCGATTTGCCGCAGCCATTCGCACCAATTAAACCATAGCGGTTACCGTTACCAAACTTAGCTGAAATGTTCTCAAACAGAGGCTCTGCACCAAATTGCATGGTGATATTTGCGGTTGAAATCAACGAATTGTTCCTAGAAAAATACTGGCAGGGTTATGGGCGCAGCAACTGCGAAAATAAACAAGCAATAGGGTAAATAATAGGCCGCGGATTATACAGATCAGCCCCTAATAACGCTATTAAAAAAGGAAAGTTTCAAGTTACGAGGGGAAAGAGTAAAGGGGAAAGGTGCGAGTAACGAGATTCGAGATTCGAGATTCGAGGTAGCAGCGATTTTACATCGCGTTCTAGCGCCTAGCACCTAATGTTTCCCGTGTAGGACTGGCTTTAGCCGGGAAGTGTCTTAAGTTAGCGAGTTACAAGGGGAAAGAGTAAAGGGGAAAGTTACGAGATAAGAGATGCGAGTTTCGAGATACGAGGAGAAAGTTGCGAGATGTAGGAGGCGTTTTAACGCCGAACAAGTAGCAGCGATTTAACATCGCGTCCAAGCGCCTAGAACCTAGCACCTAGCACCTAGCACCTAATGTCTTCATGCGTCTGAGGGCTTACGGCTGACCGCTCTTGTTTTGTCGCAACTCGATTCTCGTTTCAACCACTTACCCCAACTTACTAAAATCAACTTCTGGCAGGCTTTCAAACCCTGGGCGAGCGAAGAAATACCCTTGCATTAAACTTACGCCAGCTTGGCGCAACCATTGATACTCTTCAACTGTTTCAATGCCTTCGGCAAGGGCGGTAATGTTGAGCTCTTCAAACATAGCAATACAATGGTTCACTATGATTTGTCGTGCTTTATTTAAATGAATATCGCGTATCAGCTCCATATCGAGCTTAATAATATTGCTCTGAAAATCAGCCAATAAATTTAAACCAGAATACCCAGAGCCAAAGTCGTCGGTTGCGGTAATAAACCCGAGTGATTGGTAATACTCAACAACACGTTTGATGTGCGTACTGTCTTCAACCTTTTCAACCTCGGTAAACTCAAACATAATCTGTTCTACCGGAAAGTCATATTGCTTAGCAGCTTCAAGGGTTGTTCTAATACAGCGCTCAGGTTTGTAAATCGCGTTAGGTAAAAAGTTAATACTCAAAATAGAATCAAGCTTCAGCTTAGCTGCAAGCGAAATAGCTTTAATACGACAAAGCTGGTCGAAGGTATAACGGTTCTCATCGTTAACTTGTGAGATAACAGAATAAGCCGACTCATTATTAGGCCCTCTAACTAAAGCCTCATAGCCAAAAATATGTTTATCGGTGCAATCAATAATTGGCTGAAAAGCCATTGTAAAATCAAAACCAAGTTCTAATTTGTCTTTACAGTTATTGCAACCTGTTGGCTGGCAATGAGTTTGCTTGTCGTGCATGCTTACCTCAGACTAAAGTCTTCTTAATACATAATAGTGCTAGTAAATTGCCAATTGTGCAATGTTAAGGCGGTGAAAGTATTAAAGATCGGCGAAGTTTTGTTTTTCATTATTCCGGTGAGCTCAGAAAAGTAACGATTTACATAAATAAATCGCTACTTCCCACAAGGGCTACCTAATTACTAATTGATAGGCAAAATTAATAAGCGCCTTCACTGTATGTTAATTCGTAGCTATGGCTGTAAATTTCTAAAATATTACCAAATGGGTCTTCCATATAAATCATACGGTATGGCTTTTCACCTGGGTAATAATAACGTGGTTTTTCCATACGTTTTTTACCACCTGCAGCAACAATTCGCTCTGCAAGCTCTTCAACGTTAGGATCTTGAACACAAAAGTGAAAAATGCCTGTTTTCCAGTACTCAAAGTTATTTTCTGGATTTTGTTGGTTTTTAAACTCAAAAATCTCAACTCCAATTCGATCACCCGTTGATAGGTGAGCAATTCGGAACTTATCCCAGTTAGCACCGAAGACATCAGTACACATTTGGCCAATAGGGCTATCATCTTCGGTAATCTCAGTTGGCTCCATAATAAGATACCAGCCTAATACTTCGGTATAAAACTTAACGGCCGCGTCAAGGTCCGGAACAGAAATACCAATATGCGAAAAAGTGCGCGGGTATGTATTACTCATAATTAACTCTCCTCAGTAAGAATGAGTTTATAGTTTACGATTACCCATTTATTAAGTTAAATTATCATTCAACATGTAAATAAGTATATTTTGTTATGATAAACCCGGTTTGGTTAAAAACATTTTGTGAACTAGTCGAAGTAAATCACTTTACAAAAACAGCAGAGCGACTGTTTATGACCCAGTCAGGCGTAAGCCAGCACATAAAAAAGTTAGAACAGCAAGTTGGGGCTTTATTACTGGAGCGACACGGCAAACAATTTACACTTACTCCACAGGGCCAAAGCTTATACAACAGAGGTAGCCAGTTATTAAAAGAGTGGCAATTTTTGGAGCAACAAATAAAAAATGATTCACCTTTTGAAGGCCGAGTAAAAATACAATCGCCGGGAAGTTGTGGGCTAAAGTTTTATAATGAATTATTAAGCTTGCAATCAAAGCACCCTAAACTTTATATAGAGTATGCATTTGCGCCTAATTCTGGGGTCGAAAAGGCCATAGCGAGCCATCAAATAGACATTGGCTTTATGAGCCAAGCACCCAAAATGCATGAGGTTACAGGGCAAAAAATCGCAAGTGAACCCTTGTTATTGATAACGCCTGCTCAGTTTAAAACCATAGATTGGCAGCAACTGTGCCAATTAGGCTTTATTAATCACCCAGATGGACAACATCATGCACAACAGCTGTTAAGCGTGAACTTTACTGAGTTTGAATCGATAGCTCAGTTTGAGTGCAGTGGATTTTCGAATCAAATCAACTTAATTCTAGAGCCTGTAAGCTTAGGGCTTGGCTTTACAGTGCTCCCCGCTCATGCGGTTCGTGCGTTTCATAATCAAGAAAAGATACAAGTACACAAGCTAACGCACCCCGTTTGTGAAGATATATATGCATGCCATCATCGCAATAGACCATTAGCCAAGCGAATGAAAACAGTTATAAACGAAATAAAAAGCCTTTAATCAAGCAACTCTAAAATTGATCACCTCCTTTCTTCTCGTCCCCCGCACCCTGCACCCCGGTCCTCGCACCTCGTCCCTCGCATCTCGTCCCTCGCATCTCGTCCCTCGCATC
>NZ_LJSO01000018.1:0-61144 GCF_001399985.1 Pseudoalteromonas sp. P1-8 | reverse complement strand
TAGGGATGCGTATAATACATCCTTAATTTTTCGAGTCAACACTTAATTCCAAACTTTCTTTCGATTATTTGAAACCGAAGTTTTACTTAACTCTCTGCTACGTTGTTCAGCATCTTTCGTTGCTGCCCGCCGTGTCAGTGGGGTCGCATTATAGGGAGATCCAAAAACAGATCAATNATCTTTCGTTGCTGCCCGCCGTGTCAGTGGGGTCGCATTATAGGGAGATGGATTTTTTACGCAAGCACTTTTTTCAATAAAATTTAAAAAAACGTACTGTTCGCTCAGCTTTTGAACTAAACGCCCTGAAACTGGGTGTTTTGCAGTCAATTTAGGCCTGTTTTGGTGTATTTATTTGCTTCGCTGTTACACTAGACTGAGCGCATTTTAAAATTAAAAGGTGAATTTATGACTATCCGTTCTTATAAAGGGATCACTCCGACATACGATAATAGTGTTTATATTGATGAGTCATCGGTTTTAGTGGGTGATATTACGCTTGGTAAAGATTCAAGTGTTTGGCCTCTTGTTGCTGCGCGAGGTGATGTTAACTATATACGTATTGGTGAACGTACGAACATTCAAGATGGCAGTGTTTTACATTTAACTCGTGCCTCTAAGTCAAACCCCGATGGCTACCCTCTTATTATTGGTGATGATGTCACTGTTGGTCATAAAGTTATGCTACACGGCTGCCAACTTGGTAATCGTATACTTGTTGGTATGGGCGCAATAGTAATGGATAACGCAATTGTTGGAGATGATGTGATCATTGGTGGTGGTTCACTGGTACCACCTAACAAGCGTTTAGAGTCTGGTTACCTCTATGTAGGAAGCCCTGTTAAACAGGCTCGCCCTTTAACAGAGCAAGAGCGCGCCTTTTTAAAAATCTCTGCTGATAATTATGTTCAGCTTAAAGATGAATACTTAGCTGAGGGCTAAAACACTTCGGTTAATTCAATTTGTCCTGCCGAGTTATACTGCTCATCTTCGATCAGTTGCTCGGCGAGTTCTTCGTAATCGAAACGATAAGATTCAAAGTAATTTACTGCACTGCTTTGATCTGCAAAATCATACTTGCTGGTATTAATAACACACTCCACCATCAAGCCACTTACTTGTGCGAAGAATACCAACTGCTTTTCTTCAGGCTTAAATTCGAGTCTGTCTATAAATTGAATAGCTTGATTCACGCAATTTCTCCTGCTTTAAGCGCGATAACAACGGGAATAATTTCTGGCATTTTATTGCGCCATACAAAATAAGCTTGTGCTGCTTGGCCAACTAGCATGCCACAACCATCGAGTGTTAAACATGTTGTGTTAATCGACTTAACCCAACTAATAAATGCGGTATCGTCATTAGCGTAAAACATATCGTAAGCGCACTGACACGTAGCAACATGGTCTTCAGCTATACCCGGCAGGTCTCCAGTTACACTACTTGAGGTTGAATTAATCACCACATCATAGTTGTTTGCTGGGATATCATTTAAAGCAAAGCCCTGTACATCTATTTCACCATTAAAATGACTCGCTAGCGCCTTTGCTTTTTCGGCGGTACGGTTGGCTATTGTTAAGCTTTCGATATGCTCATTCAATAATGGCTGAATGACACCTCGCGCTGCACCACCGGCGCCAATAAGAAGAACTCGCTGCCCTTTTAAGGTGACATTATTAGCTAAAAGATCTTTAACAAGTCCTACACCATCGGTGTTATCACCCAGTAGGCTGCCATCTTCAAGCTGTTTAATAGTATTTACGGCTCCGGCAATTTTCGCTTGCTCTGTTAGTTCATCGACCATAGCAAACGCTTGCTCTTTAAACGGCAAAGTGACATTAGCCCCTTTACCACCAGCAGCGAAAAACTCAGCGACAGTTTTTTCAAATGCATCTGTTGGTGCTAAAATGGCGCTGTATTGTATTTGCTCGTTTAATGATGCAGCAAATTCTGCGTGTATTGCGGGTGATTTCGAATGTTTTATTGGATTTCCAAAAACCGCGTATTTGTCCATAGTGAAGCAACCTCTTCGCCCTGTAGAGCTTTATTAATATTATGATTAAACGACTTTTTTCTAAATCGAAACCAACGCCTGAAACACCTACCCCAGAAAAAACACCTTACGAAATTATTGGCGGTGAAGCAGGAGCTCGAGCAATTGCAAATCGATTTTACGACATAATGGCCACAGATGAATACGCCAAACCATTATATGATATGCATCCGCAGCCTTTAGATAGAATTCGCCAAGTCTTCTTTGAGTTTTTATCTGGCTGGCTGGGCGGCCCAGACCTATTCGTTGAAAAATATGGTCACCCAATGCTAAGAAAGCGTCACATGCCTTTCCCTATTGATCAAGACCTACGTGACCAATGGATGCATTGTATGAATAAAACGCTTGATATCGAGATTGATAACCCACTACTTCGCGAAGGGTTAAGACAGTCGTTATCGCAACTCGCCAGCCATATGATCAATCAAAACTAACTAAGCTTTGCGCTATATCAATGTACGCTTTTTCTAAATAAAGATAATAAATTTTCCTTAATTTAGAAAAAGCGTCGTCGAATGAAGTCTATCCAATTTAAAATTTATGCTTTGTTAGCACTAACAGGCGTATTGGTATTATTTGCCAGTATATTTAGTAGTGCCCAGCAACAACATGAATTAGCAAGAGATACCGTTGAAAGTAACATAAAACTGCTTGCCGATAATTACTTTGATTCTATTAATACCATGATGCTGACAGGTACTATGGCTAATCGTGAAATTCTAAGTACTAAATTAAGAAGCCACCCTAATATTGAAGACGCTCATATCATACGTAGTCCAATCGTTAATAAAATTTATGGGCCTGGAAATGCCAACCAAGTTGCGACTAACGATGCTGAGCGAAAAGCACTAACAGGCACTGAAGCACTATTTATTGATAATCAAAAAAGTACGATGACTTATCTAAAGCCTATGTTTGCTCGCAGTGATTATAAAGGAACAAACTGCTTAGGCTGCCATCAAGCACAAGAAGGCGATGTGTTAGGTGTAGTAAAAATTAGTTATTCGTTGGCTGATATTGAGCAAGAAGTATCGCAAAACACCTTAATGAACACGCTACTATTAGCGGCTATTTTCATTTCGGCTTTCTCACTACTAGCAGTGATGTTTAGAAAAATTTTCATCAAACGCTTAAAAGTCATTAGCCATACCATGCACTTGGCAACCACCAATAAAGATTTAAGCCTCACGGTAGATGACAGTAATAATGACGAGCTTAGCTCTCTTGCCACCAGCTTTAATCACATGATTGGTGCGTTTAAAGATAATATTGCTCAAGTTTCTCATTCTTCTAAGGTATTGATCCACTCTGCCGAAAGCATTTATGCCTCAGCGGATGCAACCGAGCAAGCGATCTTAAAGCAAAAGCAAGGGACAGATTCGGTCGCTGCCGCCATCAATGAACTAGAAAGCTCATCAAGCGAAGTTAAAAACACCACCCATTTTGCATCTGAAAAGTCAGAGCACAGTAATCAACTTGCACAACAAAGCTTACATGTTGCTGAGCACACTGAGCAAAGTATTAATCAACTTGCGGCAGATGTTAGAGCAGCTGCCGAGCAAGTAAGTCAACTGCAAACCCAAACGTTAGATGTTGGTAAAGTACTCGAGGTGATCAGTAGCATTGCCGAACAAACAAACTTACTTGCACTTAATGCAGCCATTGAGGCGGCTCGTGCTGGTGAAGCTGGCCGAGGCTTTGCTGTGGTAGCCGATGAAGTACGTACTTTAGCGACCCGCACCCATGACTCAACCGACGAAATTCGCCGCACTATCGACAAGCTACAAAGTGAAGCGGCACAAACCGTTAATACCATGAATAACTCTTGCGAAGAAGCAGACGAAAGAGCTGTGCAAGTTAAGCAAGTAGCTAAAGCATTACGTGATATTTCTTCACAAATGAGTGAGATAAACCAACTTAACGTGCAAATTGCTGATGCTACTGAACAGCAAAACCTCGCGGCTGAAGAAATTAACCAAAGTGTTATTGCAATTAGTGATAATGCCGAGCACTCATTAGTCGATGCCCATGAAAACCAAAAAGTCAGTGAAGAGCTGTTGTCGTTAGCTCGTTCACTTGATGAGCAAGTAAGACGCTTTAAATTAAGCTAAATTGCGCGCTTTTCGTGCAACTGCTAGAGTTGTTATATGTATTTCATAGTAAATAAGGATGTTTAAATGAAATTTTTAACAACTCTTTTAGTCTGTATTGGGATTATTGCAGCGTTACTATTTACCTATCAACACAGCGTGAATGAATCTGCGGATCAAATAAGCACTGTTAATGAATATATACATCGTGATGATATTCAACAGATTGCTCAATCTCTTCTCAGCCAAGATAAAACCTCACAAAGCGATAAGTATGAACAAAGTATTGTTGGTGGTTTTGATAAGCTTATTCAGCACCCTGAATATTTTCAGGTGAAACTTGATTTCTATGCCTGTGATATCAGTCAATGCTTAACACAGGTTAGCGCACCTATTGATACAACACCTGATAAGCTAAAAATATTAAAAGCAGAAGTGCTATTTAGTGTCTTGGCAGAGCTGCCTAGCAGTGACAGTGTTGCCACCCTCGTAGAGGGTGACAACGCAATGTTGGTTCGAGTGGTTTCAATACTTGATTAAAGCTGCCATTGACGTGCAACTAAATCAGATTCTTTGCTATTTAACCAATCTTGCGGGCGTAAATAGTACTGATACAACTTAGCCTCAGGGCTATCTGCAGCAGGTACATAGTTATATTCCCAACGAGCTAATGGTGGCATCGACATCAAAATTGATTCAGTACGTCCACCTGTTTGTAAGCCAAATAATGTGCCGCGGTCCCAAACAAGATTAAACTCAACATAACGACCACGACGATACAATTGAAAGTCGCGTTGCTGTTCGGTTGTTGGCGTGTCTTTACGGCGCTCAATAATAGGAAGGTAAGCATCTAAATAGCCATTTCCTACCGCCTGCATAAAGGCAAAGCTTTGTTCAAAGCCCAGCTCATTTAAATCATCAAAGAACAAGCCACCAACACCACGAGTTTCACTGCGGTGTTTTAAATAAAAGTAATCATCACACCAGTTTTTATATTTATCGTAAACCTCTGCACCGAATGGCTGACATAAATCGCTAGCCACCTGATGCCAATGTTGTACATCTTCAAAAACAGGGTAATAAGGGGTTAAATCAAAACCACCACCAAACCACCAAATTGGCTCTTCGCCTTCTTTTTCGGCAATAAAGAAACGGACATTGGCATGGCTAGTTGGAATATGTGGATTATTAGGGTGGATCACTAATGACACACCACATGCATGAAAACTACGACCCGCGAGCTCTGGACGATGCGCTGTTGCTGATGCTGGCATTGACGCGCCAAATACATGCGAGTAGTTTACGCCACCCTGTTCGATGACATTACCACCTTGGATAACACGAGTACGGCCACCGCCGCCTTCTGCACGCTGCCAATTATCTTCAACAAATTTTGCTTTGCCGTCAGCATTTTCAAGGCCCTGACAAATTGTATCTTGTAAGGCCATTAAATAGGTTTTAACTTGTTCGAGTAGCTCGCTTTGCATGTTTATCCTCTAAATACTTTACCGGTCGCTGCGTCTTTGATCACACTTGGTTGGCTGTTGCCACCTAACGGCTCATCAACATAAAAATCTACCGTGTCTGAAAATTCGCTTTTCGCTTGTGCGACAGTCATTACCGTTTCTTGACCGGTTAAGTTTGCACTTGTTGACACCAACGGCTTACCAAATTGCTGACACAGGGCTTTTACCGTTGGATGATCAGTAACACGTACCGCAATAGTATCAAACTGGCCTGTTAGCCACTTTGGAGTTTCTTTTGCTGCTGGCATCACCCAAGTGATAGCACCTGGCCATTGTGAAAAGATATCAGCTCGTTTATCCATCGGGATTTTGGCATCATCTACATACTTTAATAACTGGCCATAATTGTCAGCAATTAAAATTAAGCCTTTTTCTACAGGGCGTTGTTTGATGGCTAAAAGCTTTTCAACCGCAGCTTGGTTATCAGGATCGCAACCAAGACCAAAAACAGCTTCGGTTGGGTAAACGATTACACCGCCTTGCTGCAAAGCGTCAATTGCATTGGCTGGTTGTGCAACAGGATCAGACAAAGAAACTCTCCTAAATAAACAAATTACAAGTGCATTAAGATTCGACTAACTTATGCATACACGACTTCTGCGGGCATTGTAACACAACACCTGAGGCAGTTTTCTTTTCGGTCATAATTGGCCACTGGCAGGCCGGGCACTCGGTCGGCACAGGTTTGTGGTTAAGGGTATATTTACAGCGCGGATAGCCATCACAAGAATAAAAGGTTTTGCCAAACTTATTACTACGCGCAACCAACTGGCCTTTTTTGCATTTAGGACAAGCAGGTAATTGAGGGGCATCGTCAGGCTCTTCATCATGAGCAATATAGTGGCACACAGGATAGCCAGTACACCCAATAAACATACCGTAGCGGCCATTTTTAATTACTAATGGCTTACCACACTCTGGGCAGGCACTGTCTTCGAGTACTTTTATTTGTTGGCTATCGTGATGAGCTAATGGGCGGATAAAGTCACACTTTGGATAACTGGCACAGCCTAAGAACGGCCCTGACTTTGAGTTGCGCATAACCAATTCAGAACCGCATTTAGGGCAAACCTCATACTCTTTTTCGAGTGCATGTTTATCTGCAGAAAAAAGAGAATGGTCGATTTTACTCATAAGATTCCTGTGGGGTTGGCTAATTTTCGCCTAATATACCCAAACTCAACAAAGATACAAGCAAAGTCTACTTAGTGTAATACATCAGCTGGCTCGTCAAATATTAAGTCTTCCATTTGTGCGTAAGCTTGCTCTGACCCTGGTACATTAAATAACACCATTAGCACCACCCACTTTAGGTCTTCCAAAGAAATAAATGGTTTATCTAGAGCACAAAGTCTATCTATCACCATTTCGCGAGTTACGGTGTTAATTACACCTATTTGCTCGATAAACATTAAAAAACCGCGACACTCCACGCTTAACATTTGGCATTCACTATCAGTGTAAATACGCATAGCATGTTGTGGTTGGGCATTAAGGTACGGGTAGATATCGCTTTGTTGTAAGTCAGCAAGTTGCTCTAGCCAATCAAGGGCTTTGTAGATTTCAGGTTTATTGAAGCCAGCACGAACCAACTCATCGGTAAGTTCGTTCTCTTCAGTGAAGATTTCAGCTTCACTATGGATATAGTTTTCAAAAAGATACATGAGGATGTCAAACATGTTTATGTCCTCCAAGTCTTATATAACCATCTAGTACTCGTTCGATTTTATCTGCGAGCTCTAGGTCGAGTAACCGAGCTTGTACTTCGTCTACAGGTAATTGGCTGCGCTGTGTTATTTGATCAACACTTGTTACCTCATACCCTATACTTTTGAACACTGGGCAGTCGGGTTCATCTGCAATAGGCTGTTCTATACTATATAGACTGTTTTCACAGAAAAAGCTCACTTCATCAAGAATATCAGTAATATTTTCTGTCAATTTAGCGCCTTGCTTAATTAAAAAATGGCTTGCCTCTGAAAGTGGGCTTTTTATTGAACCTGGCACGGCAAACACCTCTTTATTTTGCTCAAGTGCATAGCGTACGGTAACCAATGAGCCACTTTTAATTTGCGCTTCGACAATCAATACACCTAATGACAATCCAGAGATAATACGGTTTCGGCGCGGGAAATTAGCGGCATTAGCAGCCGTTCCCGGTAAGAACTCAGAAACCAACAAGCCCCGCTCAGCAACCTGTTTAATGAGTAAGCGATGGCGTTTTGGATAAGCTATATCGATACCCGTACCAAGTACGGCAATGGTGTTTCCTGACCCTGCTAATGCGCCTTTATGGGCTGCACCATCAATCCCCATAGCCATGCCTGATGTCACCGTCATGCCAACAGCAGAAAGTTGATGGGCAAACTCAGCAGCTACTTCAAGCCCTGTCGGTGTGGCATTACGACTACCGACAATTGCTATTTGCGGTGACAGTAATAGTTCTGTGTTACCTAAACAAAATAATAAGATAGGTGCATTGGCTATTTGCTTGAGTAAGGGCGGATAGCTGCTATCAAAGTAGCTTATGACTTTGATTTTAAGTCTTGCTATTAACTCTTGGTAGTGGGCTACTAACTGCCAGTCAGTATTAACTAAGTTATCGGCTTGGCTTTGTGATAAGCCCAGCTGCTGAAGCTCTAAACTAGATAGCTTAAATAGCTCATCCAGTTGCTGTTTTTGACTTAATGCAATAAGGCTTTTTATTCCAAGCCCTTTACATAAATAAAAGGCAAGCCAATGGGATAGCTTGCCTGAAACCTGTGCCATGCTCCCTCCTTAGAGCGCCCAAATTGTGAGTTAGTTTATAACTGCATAATCTCCAACTCGGATCGGGTGCTGATTCTTCACAATCAATGCGTAGCTAACGTTGTCATATACCTTAAACACCATTAACTCACCGACTTTTTCCTTTGGCATGTGCCATACATTGCTGTTTTCATCGCTTTCAATTCCTAACACATCATTTGCATCAGTCATGAATTTCTCAAGACTGTTAGAATCTTCGCGGTAACGCGGACCATTGCGGCCGTCATACACTTCAGGTGATTGACGCTGAATATCAAGTACAAAACCTGGTTTCACTTGGTCTGAACCTAAGTTTAGTACAACAATGTCCATGGTACTAAATTCACGCATTTCATTAGCTGCGGCGATAATAGTGCCATCTAAAGTTGCTTCAGGGCGTTTCATAGTGAAATAGGCTGGCAAAATTTGCCCTTCCATCGCCGGCATTAAAAAGTCATGCGGCTTAATTTCTTGTTTTACCAGTTCAACTTTAACTGAGGCAGGTACGCCGTTTTCTACGTCACCGCTTCTAAATGCGCGAACAATCGCCACTAATTCCGCTTTATTCGCTAGTACTTCATTGGTATTTGGATCAACAAGATCATTGCCTTTACGGTATACGCCATAAGCTTCGTTAAGTGTTAAGTCACCTTTAACGTAAAGCGTATGGCCCATAGTATTCATTTTGGTATTAACACTGGCACCCAAAATATATGGTTTTTGTGCAATAACATCGGCGCTAATCGCTTGCTCATAACTCAAATATGGGCGCAGCAACTCCAAAGGCAACGTCGGCACTGCTTGCTTGCCTTTTGGTGTAATTCGCCCTTCTGGCGAGAGTTTTTTATAACGCGCATTTTTAACTAAACGAGGATTTCCGTCTTTATCGTAAATTAAAGTGAGCGCATCACCCGGGTATATTAAATGCGGATTCGCAATTTGCGGGTTCATTTGCCATAAATCAGGCCATTGCCAAGGTTCATCAAGATACACGCCCGAGATATCCCAAAGCGTATCGCCTTTTTTGACAACATATTGTTTTGGTGCATCTTTTTTAATTGTTAAAACATCAGCAGCTACCGGAAAAGCACAGCTAATGGCTAACAAAGCCGCAACTAGTGGGTATCTCATTTGGCTTCCTTGAGTTGTTTTTAGATTATTATCGACCAAAACCTGTTAAAGGTGAACACGAATGGCTAAAATAAGAGCATACAATACCCTAAATGAATCACAAGTGTAAAAGGTAACTATGGCTAGGTTAGAAGTTTTGAGATTTCCGGATGAGCGTTTACGTACAATCGCGAAAGAAGTACCAGAAGTAAACGATGAAGTTCGTCAAATCGTCAAAGACATGCTTGAAACTATGTATGACGAAAACGGTATCGGCTTAGCAGCGACGCAAGTAGATATCCACCAGCGAATTGTGGTGATCGACGTATCTGAAGAGCGCGACCAACCGTTAGTGTTAATCAACCCAGAAATCACCAAAAAAGATGGTTCAACTGTGAGTGAAGAAGGCTGTTTATCTGTTCCTTACTCATACGCAAAAGTTGACCGCGCAGAAACAGTTACTGTTAAAGCGCTTAATGAAAACGGTGAAGAATTCAGCCTTGACGCTGACGAGCTATTAGCAATTTGTATTCAGCATGAGCTTGATCACCTTAAAGGCACCCTATTTATTGATTATCTATCGCCTTTAAAGCGCCAACGTATCCGTAAAAAGCTTGAGAAAGAAGCTAAGCTGGCTGCTAAATCATAAGTTAATCAATAGGAATATCTGTGACACAACCATTACGCATTATTTTTGCTGGTACGCCGGATTTCGCTGCGCGCCATTTACAAGCACTGATTGACTCAGAGCACGAAGTTGTTGGTGTATATAGCCAACCTGATCGCCCAGCGGGCCGAGGTAAAAAGCTAAAAGCCAGTGAAGTTAAAGAACTGGCACTTGCTCATGATTTACCTGTATTTCAACCGCAATCACTAAAATCAGATGAAGCACTTGCAGAGCTTACCAGCCTGAATGCCGACATTATGATTGTGGTGGCGTACGGCTTACTGTTACCAAAAGCGATTTTAGATGCACCGCGCTTAGGCTGCTTAAACGTGCATGGCTCTATTTTACCGCGCTGGCGTGGTGCTGCACCGATCCAACGTGCTATTTGGGCTGGTGACAATGAAACCGGTGTAACAATAATGCAAATGGATGAAGGCTTAGATACCGGCGATATGCTGCATATCAGCCGCTGCCCGATTGATAGCACAGAAACCAGTAGCTCTTTATACGATAAATTAGCTGCACTTGGTCCTGATGCACTGATCAGTACAATCAATCGTCTTGCTGCAGGTGAAATCACCCCAGAAAAGCAAGATGACGCACAAGCAAATTACGCCAAGAAGCTATCAAAAGACGAAGCCAATATTGATTGGTCAATGGATGCTGCGCAAATTGAGCGTAATATCCGTGCCTTTAATCCATGGCCTGTTTGCTTTACTGAAATGGCAGGACAAACGGTAAAAATTTGGCAAGCCGAAGTTGTATCGCAAACTGCACAAGCCGGTAAAATCATTGCTGCTGATAAGCAAGGTATTACCGTTGGCTGTGGGCAAGATGCACTTAAAATCACCCTTCTTCAACCACAAGGTAAAAAACCAATGGCTGTTACTGACTTTTTAAATGGTCGCAGTGATTGGGTTGAACCTGGCTCAGTATTAGGTCAAAGCAATGAGTAATGTAAGAGCACTTGCTGCTGAAACCCTCTATAACGTGGTCGATAAAGGTGCATCGCTAAATCAAGAACTACCTTTTGCAAGCCAAGGATTATCGCCGAAAGATAAAGCCCTACTACAACAAATTTGCTACGGTGTGCTGCGCTATTTACCTAGCCTAGAAAATTATTGTCAGCAACTTTTAGATCAACCACTAAAAGGTAAGCGCCGTATTTTTCAGTTCTTGTTGTATGTGGGTATTTACCAACTTCAACACATGCGTGTACCGCCTCATGCAGCAATCAGCGAAACGGTTAATGCGCTTCAGCAAATGCGCGCACTGGGTTTAAAAGGCCTGATTAACGCTATTTTACGCAGTTTCCAACGTGAACAAGTTGAGCTTGAAGAAAAAGCAAAGCAAATTCCTGTTTGCAAATTTAACCACCCAGGTTGGTTTATCAAACAAGTTACTGCAGCTTATCCTGATAACTGGCAAGAAATTCTTGAAGCGAATCAGCTACAAGCACCTATGTGGTTACGTGTAAACCAAGCGCAATACAGCACCCAAGAATACAGCGAAATGCTTAAAGCAAATGATATTGAGCATACCCTTAATGCTGATTTTCCTGATGGTATTAAACTAGCTAAACCATGTGATGTATACGCATTACCAGAGTTTGATACCGGAGCCTGCTCAGTTCAAGATGCAGCGGCACAATTAGCTGCACGCTTTTTAGATCCTCAAAATGATGATTTCATTTTAGATGCGTGCGCAGCGCCAGGTGGTAAAACGTGCCATATCCTAGAGCTTGCTGACGCCGACGTATTAGCACTTGATAGCGACAGCGAGCGCCTAGAACGCGTTAAACAAAACTTAGTGCGTATTGGTTTAGCTGCCGATTTACAATGTGCCGATGCTTCACAACCGCATATCTGGTGGGATGAGCAGCAATTTGACCGTATTTTGCTTGATGTGCCTTGTTCAGCAACAGGCGTAATCCGTCGTCACCCTGACATTAAATGGTTACGTCGTGCATCTGATATTGAAGATCTGGCTAATTTACAAGGCGATATCTTAAATAGCATCTGGCCTCTACTTAAGCCTGGTGGTACGTTAGTTTATGCGACCTGCTCTGTATTACCGCAAGAGAACCAACAACAAGTTGCCAAGTTCCTTGCCAATAATCCAAGTGCTGAACACATACCTTTACATGAAAATGACACCCCAACGTTACCTGGCCTGCAATTATTGCCTGGTGAAAGTGACGGTTTCTATTATGCAAAGCTAGTTAAAAAACACTAATAAGAACAAGCTATGAAAATAATCATACTCGGTGCCGGACAAGTTGGTGGCACACTGGCAGAAAACCTCGTTGGTGAGCAAAATGAGATCACCGTTGTCGATATCGACGGTAACCGTTTGCGAGAGCTACAAGATAAGTACGACTTACAAGGTGTTACTGGCCACAGTGCGCATCCCGATGTACTGCGTCGCGCAGGTGCGGAAGACGCCGATATGATTATTGCCGTAACCAGTTCAGATGAAGTGAACATGGTTGCTTGCCAAGTTGCTTATAGTATTTTTAACACACCAACCAAAATTGCCCGTATTCGCTCAGAGCAATACTTAAAGTACCGTGAAAAGCTATTTCATAACGACGACTTACCTGTTGACCACTACATTGCTCCTGAAGCGCTGGTAACTAAGTATATTCGTCGCTTAATCGACTATCCGGGTGCTTTGCAGGTATTACAATTTGCCGATGGCATGTTATCGCTGGTTGCGGTGAAAGCCTATTACGGTGGTTTGCTGGTGGGTTATGCACTTTCAGCCTTGAAAGAGCACATCCCGAATGTCGAAACCCGTGTCGCGGCTATTTATCGTCAAGGTAAAGCGATTAAACCGCTTGGCACAACGGTTATCGAAGCGGACGATGAAGTGTTCTTTATCGCTGCAACAAAGCATATTCGAGCAGTCATGAATGAGCTTCAAAAGCTCGAACGTTCTTACAAAAAGATCATGATTGCTGGTGGTGGTAATATCGGTGCGGGCCTTGCGCGTTCACTTGAGAAAAACCACAGCGTGAAGCTGCTTGAGCGCAATAAAGAGCGTGCTTCGCAGCTATCTGAAATGCTTGATAACACCGTGGTATTTTGTGGCGATGCCTCTGATCAAGAACTGTTATCTGAAGAACATATTGAACAAGTGGATGTATTCATCGCAGTGACTAACGACGATGAAGCAAACATTATGTCTGCGATGCTGGCAAAGCGTATGGGCGCACAAAAAACCATGGTACTTATTCAGCGTGGCGCTTATGTTGACCTAGTACAAGGCGGTGAGATTGATATTGCTATTTCGCCTCAGCAAGCCACTATTTCAGCGCTGTTAACACACGTACGTCGTGGTGACATCGTTAATGTTTATTCGTTACGTAAGGGTGCAGCAGAAGCCATTGAGGCTGTCGCTCATGGTGATGAGCATACTTCTAAAGTTGTTGGCCGAGCAATTGCTGATATCAAACTACCAGCCGGAACAACCATTGGTGCAATTGTGCGTAACGATGATGTACTGATTGCCCATGACGATACAGTTATTCAGTCGGGTGACCACGTCATCATGTTCTTGATTGATAAAAAGCACATTACGGTTGTTGAAAAGCTGTTCCAAGTAAGCGCTATCTTCTTGTAAAAAGCTTATAAACGAAAAAAGCAGCCATGACAGCTGCTTTACGACTCTTGAAGTGAAAGTACCTAACTTTTCTAAAAGATTCTATTGAATTTGAGCGAACTCTTCTTTTGAAAGTTCGCCATTACCATCGCTATCTAGCTCTGGAAATAACTTTTCAAGCTGCATATTTGCAGACGCTTCTTCTTTGCTGATCACACCATCACCGTCGGTATCGAATGTTGAAAAGCTTACGCCTTGTGCAAAGGCTGCTGATGATGTTGCTAGTGCTAAAATTGCGATTGTTGTGCTTAACTGTTTCATAATAACTACCTTGAATTTGAAAAGAGTGAAATCCGTTTCTGAGATCCCTGTTTAGTGGAAATTGGTATAACTACGTATTAATTCAGTTATTCGGCTTCTGAGAACTCTGCTTCAGTAAGAACGCCGTCGCCATTCACGTCTAATGTTTTAAACTGCGACATAATTTTTGCGTCAACGGCTGCTTCACTTTTGCTAACCACGCCGTTACCGTCTACGTCTAGAGTGTCAAAATCAGTTGCTGCAAAAGCTGCTGAAGAAGATGCAAGTGCGATTAAAGCTAATGTTTTGTTTACTGTTTTCATAATCATATTCCTTCAATTTTAAGAGTGTTAGCTGATCACACTTCCAGTGTTGTCCTTTGTCATGGATTCCCTTATCCATTTAGGCTGTCTTTGGCAGCTCAGAACTAATCAGCTAAATAAACTGGTTTTGCTTAATCACATTAAGCTTTTGAAAATTCTTGTTTCGATAACTCACCGTTACCGTCAGTGTCTAATTCACTGAATTTGCTCATTAGCTCTGCATCTACCGATGCTTCGCTATGGCTGATAACACCATTGCCATCAACATCTAGAGTATCGAAATCACTCATCGCAAATGCTGCTGATGAAGATACTAGTGCCATAAGTGCTAGTGTTTTATTTACTGTGTTCATAATGTCATTCCTTCAAAATGTGTTGTCTTGAGTTAGAAGTCCTTTTCAGTGTGTCCTTACAATGAAATTAAGCTTTTGAGTACTCTTGTTTAGACAGCTCACCGTTGCCGTCTGTATCAAGCTCTTTAAATTGGCTCATTAACGTTTCGCTTACTGATGCTTCGCTTTTGCTGATAGCGCCATCGCCATTAACATCCAGTGTGTCAAAGTCAGCGGCAAACGCTGCTGATGAAGTTGCAAGAGCTACAAGTGCTAAAGTTTTGTGTAACGTTTTCATAATCACTATTCCTTCAATGTTGTCTCAACTGTGATAAAGGATATGTTCCTGAATCAGTTTTTCTCTGTGTTCGCTAAGACTATTTCAACTTCGATGCCAAAGTTAAAAAGAACAATAAAATCAGTGCATTAAATTATAATATCGAGAATTAGGGGGAAATAACGCTATTTGTTTGTTGCTGTTTTGCAACAAGCTCGGTGGTTGGTTTTTTGTCACCTTTAAAATCAATAAGTTACAAAGATTAAAATGGAGACAATAGCGATTAACTCGGATTAGAAAACAGAAAAATTAGAAATTTGAAAATAAACTCTATCTGAACAACAAAACTTGAAGAAAAAAATCGAAATTAATTTAATTAATAACACATTGATTTAATTGGTTATTTAAATTTATTTATAAATTAATTTTAATATTTATAGGGCTAAATCGGGGAAAATAGCCATTTTGTTGCAAAATGGCGAATTGGTATTAGATATCCAACACAGAAAGGTCAATTAAGTGCTCTTTCATAAACGCTTTCATTTCATCTTCACTCGTATCAAGCTGTACACCGAACATAAAACCGCCTGCTCTTTTACGCACGCTACATACTGTGCCATTAAACTCACGTTTACTAAGTGTGATTTGGCAGCTTTGCCCTTTAAAAGCGCTTAAGTCCTCCTTGCTATTAAGATCAAACTGCACGCCTGTGAGTGAAATATCTTTAATAAGCCCTGCCAGTTTTTGCTCTGCAATGACTAAGTTTGCAGGGAATAACGTAGGAATACGTGCTTCACTACGTAAGCTATAAAGCTGCACTTGCTTAGGAAACTCGAGAAAAATTAAACGGTGAGGATGCGATGCCAAGGCGCTTATTTGCTGACGAAAAGCAATTACTTGCCCACCACCCGCTTCAAGTACCGCGCGTATAACGACCATCACCCCATCTTTGATGAAATCACTACCATTTGCTAAACGCTTTGCTGATGGGTAATTGATAATGATGTACTGATCATTCATCAAACCAATAAATTCTGTTTTTACGCGTTTACTGTCGGTTGGTGTGGTAATTTCAACATCCACTAAACTACCCGCAGGGATACAGGTTAGCTTTTCTAGATTACGTTGTTTTTGAGTTTTTGGCACAGTAATGCCTCCACTTCTAGATAATCACCTTACTTTGATTAGCCTCGCCAGAAGGTTGGCGTAAATAACACTAATAGGGTGAATATTTCTAAACGACCAAATACCATTGCAATAGTAAGTAGCCATTTTGCCGTATCAGAAATCGCTCCGTAATGAGCAGCGACTTCACCTAAACCTGGGCCTAAGTTATTTAAGCAAGCAGCTGTTGCTGAGAATGCACTGATGTTATCCATGCCGGTGCCCATCAGCGCCAACATAATAATGACAAACACCAAAGCATACGCAGAGAAAAAGCCCCAAACAGCTTCTACAACTTTATCTGGGAGTGCTTTTCGGCCTAATTTAATTGAATAAATAGCCCTTGGATGCACAAGACGATTGAGCTCACGAATACCTTGTAAGTAAAGTAAGAACACCCGCACGACCTTCATACCACCACCGGTAGAGCCGGCACAGCCGCCAATAAAACTTGAGAAAATAAGTAAAATAGGTAAGAACAGCGGCCATGCTGAGAAGTTGTCTGTCGCAAAGCCCGCGGTAGTACTCATTGATACCGCTTGGAACATAGCTTGATCGAGAGTCTCATCACCATCAGCATAAATATTATTTGAAGACAGTACAGTAAAACAGACAATGACCAATGCTAATTGAATCAATAAGAACACTTTAAATTCAGGGTCGCGTAAATAAACACGAATATTGCGTGAAGCTACCGCCGCATAATGCAGCGAGAAGTTAATGGCTGCGATCAGCAAAAACACTACGCAAATAAAGTTAATTAATGGGCTATCAAACTGCCCCATTGATGCATCGTAGGTAGAGAAGCCGCCTATCGCAATCGTAGAGAACGCATGACAGATTGCATCAAACCAATCCATTCCTGCAGCCCAATAAGCAAGCGTACAGGCTATCGTCAGCGATACATAGATATACCAAAGATGCTTTGCGGTATCGGCAATACGCGGTGTCATTTTTGAGTCTTTAACCGGACCTGGTGTTTCTGCACGGTATAGCTGCATACCACCGACCCCTAGCATAGGCAGTACCGCGACTGCTAGTACGATGATCCCCATACCACCTAACCATTGCAATTGCTGGCGATAAAAAAGGACTGATTTAGGTAGGTATTCTATACCCGTAAGTACGGTAGCCCCTGTCGTTGTCAGCCCTGAAAAGGCCTCAAATACAGAGTCAGCTAAGGAAAGATTTGGCTCTTGTAAAAACACTAAAGGAACCGCAGCGAAGGTACCTAGTACCAACCAGAACAAGACTACAATCAAGAAGCCTTCACGGGCTTTAAGATCACCATGCTCATGACGGTTTGGATAATAAGCTGCTAAACCAATCACAACACTAAAGATGAAAGCGAGAATGAATGGCACACCACCACCGTCTTTGTAGATCAGAGACACCAGTGCCGGTGGCACCATAGTGATACTAAATAACGCCACCAGCTGGCCGAGAATTTTTATTATGGTACGAAATTGCATCTAGGCGTATCGCTTTCTTATTAAATGTTTAGCTAATACAGTTTATTGTCTTACAGCCTTAATTGTAAGTAAACGGAATGTATTATTTTTACATTTCAAACTTTTCTGACTTTTAGGCTAACTTCGCCATGAGTCAATTCATGTATATCATCAATCGCTTGCTCTGCCTGACGGCTATCGATTTCAATTTGCCATGTGATGTTCTCTGCAAATTGTTTTTCGATATTAAGCACCTGATACTGATTTTTTAATAACTGCTCGATTGCACCTTGAACGCTGTAATCACTTTGGCCTATCAGCTCAACACTAGGCACTTTGGTAATTGTTTTAAGCTCGCGCATGGCATTATTTAAACTACCGCCGTAAGCGCGAACAAGTCCACCAGTACCAAGCTTGATGCCCCCGAAATAACGGGTAACCACCGCTGTAATTTCACCAATACCAGAGCCTGTTAATACATTAAGCATTGGCTTACCTGCTGTGCCATTGGGCTCACCATCATCAGAAAAGCCATACACATGACTACCACCGGGGTTACCCGCAACATGTGCCCAGCAATTATGACGAGCATCGCTGTATTTATCTTGAATTTCTTTGATAAAGGCTTTTGCTGACGCAAGATCTGGGGTGTGGGCAATATGCACAATAAAGGTGCTTTTTTTGATTTCTTCTTGGTAAAAAACCGGCTCAGCCGGATATTGGTATTCAGACATAATTGCTTATCTAAAAAAATGGGGCCTATTGGCCCCGATATTCACTAACCTTTATCGTTAATCTAAGTGTAGATCACGGGTCATGTTTTCTAGGCTATCTTCATGAACGATAATATTATCTTCAATACGGATACCGCCAAATGGCTTAAACTCTTCAACTTTTTCCCAGTTAATAAACTGTTTGTTGTCAGTTTGCGCAAGGTCACCTAATAACGAGTCGATAAAGTATAAACCAGGTTCAATAGTAAATACTTGGTTCTTTTCGATTAAGCGAGTGCAACGTAGGAACGGATGACCTTCAGGTGGTGCTTGGTGCGCACCTGTATCATCAGCCATGAAGCCACCCATATCGTGAACTTGTAAACCAAGGTGATGACCAAGACCATGCGGGAAGAACGTCGACGTAATACCACGCTCAACAATTTCAGCGGCTGGTAACTTCACAATATTAAAGTCGCTTAGTACTTGCGCTACACGCTGGTGACAATCTAAATGCAATTCACCGTATAACAAGCCAGGTTTTAATGCTTTACCTAAAGCGATTTGATGCTCAGTCATTACTTTAATTAAATCGCTAAACTCACCTGACTTTTTAAAATCATAAGTACGTGTGATATCAGCAGCATAACCATTAAAGTTTGCACCTGCGTCAATAAGGAAAGAGTGATGCGTTTGCGGCGCTTTAGGTTCAAAATGCGTGTAATGTAAAATTGCACAGTTCTCATTTAGTGCAACGATATTGCCGTAAGGCATCTCGTTTTCACTCTGGCGGGTAGCCATAAGGTAAGCTTGCTGAATATCAAACTCTGAACCACCAGCAAAAAACGTATCACGTGCTGCTTTGTGGCCATCTACCGCGATACGGTTAGCTTGGCGTAAACACTCAAGCTCATACTGCGTTTTATAAGCACGATGAAAATGAAGGTAGTTCATAACTGGCTCTGGGTTCATAATACTAAAGCCCAGCGCTTGCGCTACTTCTAGGTATTCACCGATATAGGCATATTTAGCTTTATCATAAGGAAGCAGTTTTTCTACCTGATCTGGCTGTACTAATAATTCAATATCAAAATACTCAGCCCAAAAATCACGTGGTTCGTCAGGTACTTTATGCCAAAAGTCGACAGGACGATAAAAAATCAGTTTCGGCTTAGATGCACCATCAACCACAATCCAACAATGTGGGTTGTCGATCACTGGTAACCAAGCTTTAAATTGCGGATTCACCTTAAACGGATAATACATGTCATCTAAAAACTGACGTTTAGCCTGACCTGAGTGAATTACTAACCCTTCTAAACCTTCACGCTCTGTAATTGTTCGAGTGCGTTGTTGCAAGGTTGCAATATGTTCGGCATATAACACCGCTAATTTATCCATAGTAAACCCATCTTTAGTAAATTTAACTTGTTAGCAGTCTATCATAGCTAGCACCATCCCCCAACTGAGGGAGGATAGTGTGACAAATCGAGTTTAACCACCCATCGACATATCAAGAATTGGCGCTAGAACATTGCCATCGCGTCCTAATCGAGTATGGTATACCTGTCTGTAAGCAAATACATTCTTAACGTAGTTTCGTGTTTCTGTATAAGGAATTAACTCAATCCACAGTTCAGCTGGCATAGCTTGCTCTGGGATCCAACGTTTAATACGATGATAACCCGCATTATAAGAAGCCGTTGCAAGGATTTCGTTGCCGTGGTTTTTCTTTTTCAAATACTGCAAATACTCACTACCAAGACGAATATTAGTACGAGGCTGGTATAACTGCTTTCGTGATACAGAGCTTTTATTCATATACTTAGCAGTGCTTGGTAACAACTGCATCAAACCATGGGCATTGGCATGAGAACGTGCATCGGGCGCAAAAGAACTTTCACGGCGTGAAATTGCAATGCTCCAAGCAACATCAATATGGCTGCGACTGCTATATGTTGCAAATACATCTTTGAACGCAAATGGGAAACGTAAGTCGACATAGTCCCACTCTTTTAACTGCGCCAAAGTGTAGATAGTACTGTCGTACCAATCAAGTTCAGCAGCAAGCAAAGACGCGGCGAGCTTTTCTTCTTTGGTTGATGTACCCGTTAAATAATTCCACTCACGACGCGCAGATGTAAAGCGCTCAAGCTCATATAAAGCACGAGCTCGCTTAAAGCCTGGAGCATTCGCCACTTCAAGCTTTAGCTTATTACTAATATTTATCTCTTTATTATTTAAGCTAACCGGAATACCTAAGCGTGCAGATGCTAAAAAGCCGTAATAATCACGCTCTTTAGCTACTGTTTGCCAGATTTCACGAGCACGCTCGACTTCACCACGTTGGTTTAAGCTATATGCTAACCAATATTGTTGACCTAGGCTCAGGTTTTCTTTGCCTGTAAAAAATGCCACAATGCCAGACCAATCTTGTCTCTCTAACATATTGCCAAGTTGCCATTGCATTAACTTTCTAGTTTGACGGTCTTTAGGCACTTTATTTAACCAAAAGCGCGCTTGTTGGTGGCCACTTGAAGCAAGCGACAAGGCAAAGCTGTAGTAAACATCCGCTTTTTGCTCGTCTGTATAATCGAACATGGTTTCGAGCTTTTCCCAGGCACGCAGTGCAAGGTCTTTATCTCGCCATACTAGGCGCTTAACTCCATAAATCGCAATCTGCCCTTCTTTAGCTGATTTTTTCTTGTAGCGATAAAGGCCCGCTGAAGCACTCGGATCTTTGCGTACCTTTAGATATAAATCAGCTAAATATTGGTCAGCACGAGGCAGTAGTGTTTTTAAGTATGGGATTAAACTTGATGAGCCCCCTTCGGCAGCCAAGCTAATGCGCTGCCAAACCCGCTCTTCGGTCTGGTAACCTTTTTTCTTCCAAAGAGAGAACAACTTATCGCACTCTTTTGGTTGTGATTTTCCTACCACCCATAAATCAGTAACTTGATTCATGATGGCTTTTTCAGGCGCACCTAAGTCCAATTGAAAACTTAAATAAGGACAGGTCAATTCGTTATTGCTTGTTTCGCGATAGTTACGAATATAAGCCGCTTTTTTGTTGTACTTTTTTAAGTAATTTAGCCATGCCTTACGTACAGGCCACTCTAGTGGCGTGTTTTGGTAAACATTGAGGTAGTTTTCGATTTCTGTCTGGTGTTTTAAGCTCGGATTACGTTGCCAATAAGCCTTTTCGACATAAGGCTTCAAAGGGTGATCAAGCCCACTTGCTGCCTCTTTCATGTCTTGATAATCACCGTAACGCGCCTTTTTTTCTGCTTTTAAAAAAGCGTCATGTTTATCGTTGGCTTCAGCTGCAAAAAAAGGAAAAAGTAATGCGGCAGCTGTCCAACCAAGGAGTTGTTTTTTCATGATGACCTTTAACAAAAATTAAAGAATTAATAACAAAAAACTTCTCCTACACCTTAGCACCAAACCAGCTATATTTTAACCAATCGCGATAAAGCGCAGTAAATTTTTCGTTGCATTTTCATTTTAAAGCAAGCACACTGATTGAAATGCAAACTCATCGTACCAGTCTTAGTTAATAAACTAGGGAGAATAATAATGTTATATAAAAGCGATTCATTTGAAGTTGCTTTCATCAAGGACAACATCGCCGAGTTTAAGTTCTGTGCAGACGGCTCAGTAAATAAACTTTCGCAGCAAACCTTGCAAGATTGCGCTTTAGCATTAAAAGAATTGGCAACAAACTCAGATATCAAAGGCATGGTGTTCACCAGCGATAAAGATCATTTCATTATCGGTGCCGACATTTTCGAATTTTTACCTACCTTCACTAAACCTCAAGAAGAACTTGTTGCATGGATCAAAAATGCAACTGACGTTTTTGATGCAATTGAAGATTTACCTTTCCCAACGCTAAGTGCTGTAAACGGCATGGCGCTTGGCGGTGGATGTGAGTGGGCACTTGCTACCGATTACCGCGTTGCTAGCTCTAACGCTAAAATTGGCCTACCTGAAGTTAAACTAGGCATCATGCCTGGTTTTGGTGGTACAGTTCGCCTTCCGCGCCTTGTTGGCGCTGATAATGCGATGACATGGATCACTACAGGAAAAGAAAACCGCGCTGCTGATGCCCTAAAAGTAGGTGCTTTTGACGCGGTAGTTAGTGCTGACAAACTTTTAGAGTCAAGTATTGCAACGCTTGAGCAAGCA
This sequence comes from Pseudoalteromonas sp. P1-8, assembly GCF_001399985.1. NCBI lineage: Bacteria > Pseudomonadati > Pseudomonadota > Gammaproteobacteria > Alteromonadales > Pseudoalteromonadaceae > Pseudoalteromonas > Pseudoalteromonas sp. P1-8. The sequence continues at coordinate 38,563 of NZ_LJSO01000018.1, read as the reverse complement.
ATTGCTGGCAAGCTAGATTGGCAAGCAAAACGACAAGTAAAATTACAGCCACTGAAAATGAACCGTGTTGAGCAAGGTATGAGCTTTGCGATGGCTGAAGGCATGGTAATGGGTCAGACAAAAGGTCACTACCCAGCACCTGTTATGGCTGTAAAAACAATCAAAGCTGCAGCAAACTGTGAACGCGCTGAAGCAATGGCGATTGAAAACGCTAACTTTGCTAAATTAGCAGCAACAAGCGAAGCTGCTGCACAAACAGGTATTTTCTTAGCTGACCAATACATTAAAGGTAAAGCGAAGAAGCAAGCTAAACACAGTGAACTTGAGATCAAACAAGCAGCTGTATTAGGCGCAGGTATTATGGGCGGCGGTATTGCATATCAGTCTGCTTATAAAGGCACACCTATTATCATGAAAGACATCAACCAAGATGCACTTGATTTAGGAATGGGCGAAGCATCTAAGCTACTTGGCAAAAAAGTACAACGTGGCCATATGGCGATGGATAAGATGGTTGCTACCTTAGGCAAGATCAAGCCAACGCTAAACGATTCAGACTTACAAAGCGCAGACATCGTTGTTGAAGCCGTAGTTGAAAACCCTAAAGTGAAGCAAGCCGTTCTTGCGGGCCTTGAAAAAGACTTACCAGCGGGCACTATCCTAACTTCAAATACCTCAACAATTCGTATTGACGAGTTAGCATCGGCACTTGAAAAACCAGAAAACTTCTGTGGTATGCACTTCTTTAACCCAGTGCCAAAAATGCCATTAGTAGAAATCATTCGTGGTGAAAAAACATCAGAAGCGACAATTAATGCGGTTGTTGATTACGCATTAAAACTTGGTAAATCACCAATCGTTGTAAACGACTGCCCTGGTTTCTTTGTAAACCGCGTACTATTCCCTTACTTTGCAGGTTTCAGCAAACTTGTTGTTGAAGGTGCTGACTTCACTAAAGTTGATAAAGTGATGGAAAATGTATTTGGTTGGCCAATGGGTCCTGCATATCTTCTTGATGTTGTAGGTATCGATACGGCTTACCACTGTACTGGTGTAATGGCTGACGGTTTCCCTGAGCGTATGGCTCGCCAAGATAAAGACCCAGTTACTGTATTTGCAAACGAAAAACGCTTTGGTCAGAAAAATGGTGCAGGTTTCTACCAGTACGCACCAGACCGTCGTGGTCGCCTGAAAAAAGCAAAAGATGCAACAGCAACTCAGTTACTAAGTGCTATCACTGATGCACCTAAAGATTTCGACAAACAAGAAATCATTGACCGTTGTATGATCCCGATGATCAACGAAGTACTACTTTGTTTACAAGAAGGTATCGTAGCGTCTCCACAAGAAGCTGACATGGCGCTAATTTACGGCATTGGTTTCCCTCCATTTAGAGGCGGTGCATTCCGTTACTTAGATCAAACTGGTTTAGCGAACTTTGTTGCGACAGCAGACAAGTACGCTCATTTAGGTGCGATTTACCAAGTATCAGATGAAACTCGCAAGTGGGCCGAAGAAGGCCGTGTATTCTATAAGGTGGAAGGATAAGAAACATGAATAATCCAGTAATCGTAGATTGTATCCGCACACCAATGGGTCGTTCAAAGAACGGCGTATTCAAAAACAAGCGTGCGGAAGATTTAAGTGCTCACTTAATGAAAGGTTTGTTAGACCGTAACCCAGCCGTTGATCCAGCATCAATTGATGATATTTACTGGGGCTGTGTACAACAAACTTTAGAGCAAGGTTTTAACATTGCTCGTAATGCATCACTACTAGCCGGTATCCCTCACTCAGTACCAGCTGTTACAGTTAACCGTTTATGTGGTTCATCAATGCAAGCATTACACGATGCAGCACGCGCTATTATGACTGGCGCTGGTGATACCTACATCATTGGTGGTGTTGAACACATGGGTCACGTACCTATGACTCACGGTAATGATTTTCACCCAGGTTTATCAACGTCTGTAGCACAAGCTGCTGGCGTAATGGGTTTAACTGCAGAATACCTTGCTACGCTGCACGGCATTAGCCGCGAGCAACAAGACGAATTTGCTTACCGTTCACACCAACGTGCACACGCAGCAACTGTTGAAGGTCGTTTCCGTCGTGAAATCCTGCCAATGGAAGGTCACGATGCAGATGGTTCTTTAATCTTAGTTGAAGACGATGAAGTAATCCGCCCAGAGACAACTGTTGAAGGCTTATCGCAACTACGCCCTGTATTCAACCCTGCATCAGGTAGCGTAACGGCAGGTACTTCTTCTGCACTTTCTGACGGCGCGTCAGCAATGCTTGTAATGAGCGAAGAGAAAGCAAAAGAACTTGGTTTACCAATTCGTGCGCGTATTAAATCAATGGCTGTTGCAGGTTGCGATCCATCAATCATGGGTTACGGCCCTGTTCCTGCATCGCAAAAAGCACTTCAACAAGCAGGTATCACTATTGACGATATCGATGTTGCAGAGCTTAACGAAGCGTTCGCAGCACAATCTCTACCAGTGTTAAAAGACCTAGGTCTGATGGATGTGGTAGATGAAAAAGTTAACCTAAATGGTGGTGCAATTGCACTTGGTCACCCACTTGGTTGTTCTGGTTCACGTATTAGCACAACGCTTGTTCACCTAATGGAAGACAAGAACGCTAAATACGGCCTAGCAACTATGTGTATTGGTTTAGGCCAAGGTATTGCAACTGTATTTGAGCGCGTAGAATAACGAGCTCACACCAAACATCTTGGTGATAAAAAGGCGTACTGAATTGCTCAGTGCGCCTTTTTTATTTGCTTTGCTTTCGGTTATTGAAACTGGCAGCAATAGAAAGTTAAAATAGCCGCTTATTAATCGTCTCTTTCACCTAAAAGGTCAGCCATGAGTTTTGATAATCCCGATCACCAATTAGATGCACTTGGCCTACGTTGTCCAGAACCTGTTATGATGGTGCGTGGCGCAGTACGTAAAATGAAAGATGGCGAAACATTACTTATCATCGCCGATGACCCATCAACCACCCGCGATATCCCTAGCTTTTGTACATTTATGGATCACACTCTTGTGGCTAAAGATGTAAAAGAAGCACCGTATAGATACTTAGTGAAGAAAGGGTTATAACAACGAGTTTCGAGTTTCGAGTCGAGTTTCGAGTTTCGAGTTTCGAGTTTCGAGTTTCGAGTTTCGAGTTAATCAATTAAAATTAAAAGTGAGCATTTATCAATATTAAACGCTCACTCGATCGACTTAAAACTGACAGCTTAAAGCTATTTCTTCGTTACTGTCACTTTTGGTTGATTACTATTGCGGTAATCAAAGCTCACTACATACACACCTTTTGCAGCGGGTTTAAAGCTGAAATAATTGTAGATGGTATTACAGTCTGCATTGGCGGCTTGGCCTAGCACTAATGATTGCCCTGCTGGGTCCATTTCACTGTAACCACAGTTATAGCCTTCGCTAAAATCTGCATCCGCTACTTTGAATTCATAAACCTTACCTGGTGTTGAAAACTTAACGTCGGTTTGGAATATGCCTGGTGCAACTTGCTCTAATTGATACTGCGGCTCGGCATCCCACAAGGTAAAATCACCACGTAAGTACATAGTACGGCCAAGCTCTTTACTTGGCAGAATATCGTCAATGCTTGGCATTTGCATTTGGCTAGAACAGGCTGTTAATAAGCCCGCTAATGCTAAAGTAATTACACGTTTCATTACTGTTCCTTTTGCTACAAAAAAGCCAGCACTGAGCTGGCTTTTATTAATTGGCTACTGCTTACTTCTGAAGTACAGAAATATCAGCAATATCTAAAAACAGACGGCTTAGTTGGCTTAATAATGCTAAACGGTTTTGTTTAACCGCTTCGTCATCGGCCATTACCATGACGTTATCGAAGAAGTTATCAACACTCTCACGGATACCCGCAAGTTGTGACAATGCTTCTTGGTAATCGCCATTTGCATATAAAGGTGCAAGCTCAGTTGCAAACTTAGCAACGTGTGACGCTAATACTTTTTCTGCGTCATCGCTTAATAGGCTCTCATTCACATCACCTTGTGTTGTGATGTCATTCTTAGCCAAGATATTGCTTACACGTTTATTTGCTGCTGCAAGCGCTTCTGCAGCGTCTAATGTACGGAAGTGACTTACCGCTTTAACACGGCGGTCGAAATCAACTGGTTTAGTTGGGCGACGTGCTAGTACGGCTTGAATGACATCAACTTCGATACCTTCATCTTGATACCATGCGCGGAAACGACCTAACATAAACTCAAACACATCTGTTGATACGTTTAGGTTCGTTAGCTTTTCACCGAATAGCGTTTGTGACTTAGCAACAAGGTCTAAGATATCTAGCGGTAATGATTTTTCAACCATGATGCGTAATGCACCGATAGCTGCACGGCGTAGTGCAAATGGGTCTTTGTCGCCTTTTGGCGCTTGACCAATACCAAAAATACCCACCAGCGTATCAAACTTATCAGCAATTGCTACCGCACAGCTGATCACATTTGTTGGTAAGTTATCACCCGCGAAGCGTGGCATATATTGTTCATTTTGCGCGAGTGCAACTTCTTCTGCTTCACCGTCGTGACGAGCGTAATGCATGCCCATTACACCTTGTACGTCGGTAAACTCCATAACCATTTCGGTCATTAAGTCTGTTTTACTTAATAAACCTGCTCGCTTAGCCAGCTCTGCATCAGCACCTAATTGCTCAGCAATATAACCGGCAAGTTCACTAATACGTTCAGATTTATCTTTCAGCGTACCAAGTTGCTTTTGGAATAAAACGGTATCTAGCGATTCTAAGCGACTCTCTAGCGTTTTCTTCTTATCTGTTTCGTAGAAGAACTGCGCATCCGCTAAACGAGGGCGAACAACTTTTTCGTTACCAGCAATTACCACGCTTGGATCTTTACTTTCGATATTAGAAACAAATAGGAACTTGTTTAGTAAGTTGCCATCTTGGTCTAATAACGGGAAGTACTTTTGGTCGTCCTTCATGGTATAGATAAGCGCTTCTGAAGGTACATCTAAAAATGCTTCTTCGAATGTTGCTGTCAGCGTTACTGGCCATTCAACCAAGGATGTTACTTCTTCAAGTAAGTCTTCATCCATCGCTACTTTTGCATTTACAGCGCTAGCTGCTGCTTCAATTTGTTCGCGAATTTGTGCTTTACGCGCTTCGAAGTCAGCGACAACGTAAGCAGATTTAAGAACATCAAACACATCATCAGCGTGGTTGATTGTTACTTTTTCTGGATGATGGAAACGGTGACCTTGTAATTGGTTGCCAACTTGCTTACCAAGGATTTCACCTTCAATTAGCGTGCTACCAAATAAGATAGTCGCTGTGTGCACAGGGCGAATAAATTGTGTTTTATTTGCACCCCAACGCATTGGTTTAGGGATAGGTAATTTAGCAAGTGCTTTGTTTACAGCATCACTCATAAGTGATGTAGTTGCTTGACCTTCAACCTGTGCCTTATGTAATAACCAAGCGCCTTTATCTGTCTCAAGTGTTTGTGCATCGCTTACATCGATACCACAACCACGAGCCCAACCCATTGCTGCTTTAGTTGGGTTACCATTGGCATCAAAAGCAGCTGCAACTGCAGGGCCGCGCTTTTCTACAACCTTGTCACTTTGCTTAGCCTCAAGTGCAGTAACACGCAAACCTAAACGACGTGGTGATGCGTACCAGTTAACGCCTTGGTGATTTAATTCTAAGCTTGCAAGCTCTGTTGCTAAGTTCTCAGCAAACGACTCAGCAAGTTTACGAAGTGCTTTCGGTGGCAACTCTTCAGTGCCAATTTCTACTAATAAATTTTCTGCTGACATGCTAATTCTTAATCCTTACAAAGCGGGAAACCAAGAGCTTCACGGGCATCATAGTAACTTTGCGCACATGCTTTAGATAAAGCACGAACACGTAAGATATAACGTTGACGTTCTGTTACAGAGATAGCGTGACGAGCGTCTAATAAGTTAAACGCGTGTGATGCTTTCATCACTTGCTCATAAGCTGGTAATGGTAAGCCTGCTTCAATTAGCTTTTCGCTTTCTTTTTCACAGTGATCGAACTGTGCAAATAAGAACTCAACATCCGCTTGTTCGAAGTTATAAGCTGACTGCTCTACTTCATTTTGATGGAATACATCACCGTATGTCACACGACCCATAGGACCGTCTGCCCATACTAGGTCATAGATACTATCTACGCCCTGAATATACATTGCTAAACGCTCAAGACCATAAGTGATTTCACCGGTTACAGGTGAGCACTCTAAGCCACCTACTTGTTGGAAGTAAGTAAACTGAGTTACTTCCATGCCGTTTAACCAGATCTCCCAACCTAGACCCCATGCACCTAATGTAGGCGACTCCCAGTTGTCTTCTACGAAGCGAACTTCATCAGTTAGTGTATCGATACCAACGGCAGCTAAAGAGCCTAAATAGAGCTCCTGGATGTTTTCTGGTGATGGCTTTAATACTACTTGGAATTGGTAGTAATGCTGTAAACGGTTCGGGTTTTCACCATAACGACCATCAGTTGGACGGCGGCATGGTTGAACATACGCGCTCGACATTGGCTCTGGGCCAATTGACTTTAAGAAAGTTAACGGATGAAATGTCCCTGCTCCCACTTCCATATCGAGTGGTTGAGCAATCACACAGCCTTGCTGTGCCCAATAGTCCTGTAAAGCCAGGATCAAACCTTGAAAGGTTTTAACGTCATATTTTTGCATATTTGGCTTATAGTATCTGGTGCGTTTAGTCTGAAAATTGCTCTCAGTATACCTTGTGTGCAGTAAGGTTTTAAGCAGTTTGTGCTTTTTCAGCAATAAAAAAAGGAGCCTGTAGGCTCCTTTTTAATTCTTAATTTAGCGTTATACGTCTAGGTTAACTACACGTAGCGCATTCGTTTCGATGAAGTCACGACGCGGCTCAACTTGGTCACCCATTAGAGTCGCGAACAATTGGTCTGCAGCTACGGCATCTTCAATTGTTACTTTCAACATACGACGAGCATCTGGGTCCATAGTGGTTTCCCAAAGCTGATCAGGGTTCATCTCACCGAGTCCTTTATAACGTTGGATATAAAGACCACGCTTCGACTCATTGATTAACCACTCTAATGCATCCACAAAGTTATCAACAGCTAGAGTTTTCTCACCGCGTTGAACATATGCCCCTTCTTCAAGTAAGTTAGCAATGTTTACGCCTGTCGCTGCAATGCGTTTGTAGTCACGCGATGTGATGAAGTCATGGTTAAGTACATGTGCTTTATCCACACCATGCTGACGAATATTCACAACAGGATAATACATGTTGCGCTCAGTATCGTGCTCAGTACCCGCATGGAAGATAGTTGCATCTTCATCACGTGCAATTAAGTCGTCAACAAGGGTGTTAGTCCACTCTTTAACTTTTGCTTCATCTGCTAAATCAGCTTCGGTAATTTCACTTTGATAAATTAAACGTTCCATAACCGAATTTGGATATTTACGTTTTAAGCGCTCAATCACTTTAACTGTATTTTGATAGTCGTGAACAATTCTTTCTAGTTCTTCACCTTCAAGTGCAGATGCACCTTCGCTTGTATAAAGTGCAGCATTGTTTAATGCTAATGATGTTAAGTAATCAACAAGCGCTGGGTCATCTTTAATGTAGCGTTCTTGCTTACCTTTTTTCACTTTATAAAGTGGTGGCTGCGCAATATAGATAAAGCCTTTTTCTACAATCTCTGGCATTTGACGGTAGAAGAAAGTCAGTAGCAAGGTACGAATGTGAGAACCATCCACGTCCGCATCGGTCATGATAATGATACGATGATAGCGTAGCTTTTCTGGGTCATATTCATCACGACCAATACCACAACCTAATGCAGTAATTAGAGTTGCGACCTCTTGAGAAGAAAGCATCTTATCAAAGCGTGCTTTTTCAACGTTAAGAATCTTACCTTTAAGTGGCAAAATTGCTTGGTTTTTACGGTTACGACCCTGCTTAGCTGAACCACCTGCAGAGTCACCCTCCACTATGTATAGTTCAGAAAGTGCTGGATCTTTTTCTTGGCAGTCTGCCAATTTACCTGGTAAGCCAGCTAAATCCATTGCACCTTTACGGCGTGTCATTTCACGTGCTTTACGTGCTGCTTCACGAGCTCGTGCTGCATCAATAATTTTGCCAACAACTGTTTTAGCATCAACTGGGTTTTCTAATAAGAACTCTGTTAATTTTTCTGCCATTGCCTGTTCTACAGCAGACTTAACTTCACTTGATACTAGTTTGTCTTTAGTTTGTGATGAGAACTTAGGATCAGGAACTTTAACACTTACAACCGCAGTTAAGCCTTCACGAGCATCATCACCCGTTGCATTGCTTGTTGTTTTAGCTTTTTTATTAAAGCCTTCTTTTTCCATGTAGTTATTTAGCGTACGTGTTAGTGCTGCTCTAAAGCCAGCTAAGTGCGTACCACCATCACGTTGTGGAATGTTGTTTGTGAAACAGTAAATGCTTTCTTGGAAGCCATCGTTCCATTGCATTGAAACTTCTACACTAATACCGTCTTCTTCACGCTCATGGGTAAAGTGGAAAACACTTTTATGTACAGGTGTTTTGTTACGGTTTAGATATTCTACGAATGCTTGGATACCACCGTCATATTTGAAGTGGTCATTCTTAGATTCTTCGCGCTCATCAGTAAGAATGATACTTACACCAGAGTTTAAGAACGAAAGCTCACGTAAACGCTTTGCTAAAATATCGTAGTGGAAGTTAAGGTCAGTGAATGTTTCACCACTTGGCCAGAAACGTAATTCAGTACCTGTGTCTGTTGCGTCACCAATTATAGCTAATGGCGCATCTGGTACACCCATAGTATATGTTTGTTGGTGAATTTTGCCTTCACGACGAATGGTCAGTTGCAGCTTTTCAGATAGTGCATTTACTACCGAAACACCTACACCGTGTAAGCCACCAGATACTTTATAAGAGTTATCATCAAACTTACCACCAGCGTGAAGTACCGTCATGATAACTTCAGCCGCAGAAACACCTTCTTCTTCGTGAATAGATGTAGGAATACCACGACCGTTATCTCTTACAGAGACTGAACCGTCTAAGTGAATCGTTACAAAAATATCATCACAATGACCAGCTAAGGCTTCATCGATAGAGTTATCAACAACCTCAAACACCATATGGTGAAGGCCTGTACCGTCATCGGTGTCCCCTATATACATTCCTGGACGCTTTCTTACTGCGTCTAATCCTTTAAGTACTTTAATACTCGACGAATCGTAATTCTCAGACATGGTTAATCCCACTTATCTTGTTATTAGGTTGCCATGTTTCACGTGGAACATTTTTAGTTCTCGTTGCATGGGTTCCACCACAGCAGAAATACTTTCAGATAAAATTGATGAGATAAAAAGTTGCGAATCGCAATGAGTCAAAAGTTGACCCACTTTTTCTTTTGTATCTTCACCTAGTTCTGAAGGTAAGTCATCTATTAGCAATATAGATTGCTTATCTGTTTCTGACTCAATTAAGCTATTTTGCGTTACTTTTAACGCATAAAGCAAGAGCTTCAATTGACCGCGAGAAAAGGTATTTTCTACACTGTTACCAGAAACGCTAAAACTAAAATCAGCTTTATGCGGACCTTTACTTGTGAAACCTTGTTTGGCATCACGTTCAAAGCTTTGCTCAAGCGCCTCTGAGAGCGTTTCACTCTCTTTCCAGCCCGCATGAAAGTTAATTTCTAAATCGCTTACAAGCGTTAATTCTGCACACATTTTATCAAAAAACTGCTGCTTAAACCTACTTATATACGCGATTCTTAGATTATTTATTTGTTCAGCTAGTCTAACAAATTCTTTATCCCAAAACTTGATCTGTTCGAAATAATCTCTAGGTTTACTTTTTAATAAAGCATTACGTTGTTTCAGTACTTTATTAAAAGACTGCCACAAGTAAAAAAAGTCATGTTCCACGTGGAACAATCCTAAATCGAGAAATTTTCTACGTTCTTTTGGACCGCCAAAAAACAATGAATAGCTTTCTGGAGTAATAACTTGCACCGGCACTAGCTGAGCTAACTCAGAGATTTTACGGCTCGTTTTTCCCTGAATCTTTAAAGACGTTTCACCCGCTTGGTTTTTGCTTATACCAATCGGAATAGACAAATCATGCAGCGCTTTGCGACCATGAATCACAAACTTGTCTTGTTGATGCTGAATGATATTTTTATGTTTGGCGGTACGAAATGATTTACCGTGAGAAAGGAAATATATAGCCTCAAGGAGACTGGTTTTTCCGCTGCCATTTTCGCCATAGATAATGTTTATGCCATTAACCGGCTCAAGTGTCAGCGCCTCAATATTTCGAAAATTATTGAGGCTTAAATGACTTAAACTCATATGAGCTTATAGGCGCATCGGCATAACAACGTACATAGCTTCTTCGTCACCTGCACCTTCAATTAGCGCACTGCTATTAGAGTCTGCAAGTGTAAAGGTTACATCTTCTGTTTTTAATGTATTAAGTACATCAAGTACATAAGAAACGTTAAAGCCAATTTCAAGTTCGCCGCCTTGGTACATTACTTCAACCACCTCTTCAGCTTGTTCTTGCTCAGGGTTGTTTGCAGTAATTTTTAATAAACCTTCAGACAGGTTCAAACGTACACCACGGAACTTTTCATTCGATAAAATAGACACACGTTGGAAAGCACTGCGCAACCATTCACGGTTAGCAGTAATCACTTTATCACCACCACGTGGCAATACACGACGATAGTCAGGGAAACGACCATCCACCAGCTTACTGGTAAACGTAAACTCAGTATCAATAATACGAATATGGTTAGCACCAAATTGAATGGTTACTAGCTCATCATCAGCCACCATTAGGCGCATAATTTCTTGTACACCTTTACGTGGAATAATTAACTGACGTTGTGTATTTAAAGACTGTGGTAATTGCTTTTGTGCAATCGCCAAACGGTGACCATCTGTAGCCACTGTTTTAATATCTGCGTTATCAACTTCAAATGACATACCGTTTAAGTAATAACGTACGTCTTGATTCGCCATAGAAAAGTGCGTGCTTTCTAAAAGTTTACGCAATTCTAAACGCGTTAGTTGAAATTCAACTTCACCATCCCACTGCTCAAGATTCGGAAAATCTTCAGCGGCCAGCGTAGTTAAAGAAAAACGGCTTTTACCACTTGTTAATAGTAACTGATGATCTTGGCTACTTAACGTTAGGTCTGAGCCATCAGGTAAACTTTTACAAATATCGAGTAACTTTTTAGCTGGTAAAGTGAGTTGCGTATCTGTGGTATCTTCACCGACAAACACACTCGCCACTAACTCAATTTCAAGATCAGTACCCGTCATCGAAAGTTGCCCGTTTTCAACAACTAACAGTACGTTCGATAAAATCGGTAAGGTGTGCTTACGCTCAATCGCACCAGACACTTGAACTAAAGGTTTTAAAAATTGCTCTCTTGATATTGTTATTTGCATAATAAAGTCGGCCTTAAGATGACAAGGTTCTTATTAAGTTTTGATAATCTTCTTTCACTTCGTGGCTTTCGTCACGTAGTGATTTAACTTTACGACAAGCGTGTAATACAGTTGTGTGATCACGACCACCAAAGGCGTCACCAATCTCAGGTAAACTGTGATTTGTAAGTTCTTTTGATAATGCCATGGCCACTTGACGTGGTCTTGCTACTGAACGGCTACGACGTTTAGAGAGTAAATCTGACACACGAATACGGTAATACTCAGCAACAGTGCGTTGAATATTATCTATCGTTACCAGTTTATCTTGCAGCGCAAGTAAGTCACGTAGCGCTTCTTTTACAAAGTCGATTGAAATCGGACGACCAGTAAAGTTTGCATTAGCAATAACGCGGTTTAACGCCCCTTCTAATTCACGCACATTTGAACGCAACTTTTTAGCGATAAAAAAGGCAACTTCGTGAGGTAAATTGATTTTACTTTGCTGCGCTTTTTTCATCAAAATAGCAACGCGCGTTTCAAGTTCTGGTGGCTCAATAGCAATTGTTAAGCCCCAACCAAAACGTGATTTAAGGCGATCTTCAACCCCTTCTATCTCTTTAGGATAGCGGTCTGAAGTTAAGATAATCTGTTGATTTCCTTCAAGTAAAGCATTGAAGGTATGAAAGAACTCTTCTTGTGAGCGTTCTTTATTAGCGAAAAATTGAATGTCATCGATCATCAATGCATCAACACTTCGGTAATAACGTTTAAATTCTTCTATGGCATTATTTTGTAGCGCTTTAACCATGTCTTGCACAAATCGCTCAGAGTGCATATAAACAATTTTCGCGTCTGGCTTATTAGCCATAATACCGTTACCAACAGCGTGTAATAAATGAGTTTTACCTAAGCCAGTACCACCGTATATAAATACAGGGTTAAATGCTGAACCTGGGTTATCTGCAACTTGAGTCGCTGCAGCTTTTGCTAATTGGTTTGATTTACCCTCAACAAAGCTATCAAAGGTGTAATTTTCTTTAATGTTTGATTTATAGCCTGATTTTGGTGCAGGTTCGACCGCTGCTTTTTCAGGTTTTGGCTGTTGTTTTTCGGCAGTTTGTTGTGGAACAGATGCGCTTGCTTCTGTTGCAGCCGGTGCAGATGCCACTTGGGCATTTAAAATAGGTTTACTACCAACATCAAAACGTAATTCAGGTGCTTCATCACCACAAATTTCAACGAGTAGTTCATTAATACGGTTTAAATACTTTTCTCTCACCCAATCCAAAACAAAACGGTTAGGTGCATATATAGTCAACGTATCTTCGGTACTTTCTGCTTGAAGTGGTCTTACCCACATACTGAATTGCTGTGAAGGCAATTCATCTTGCAATACATATAAACAACTTTGCCAAACCGACAGATACACAGTTAAACTCCCAGAGATTTAATTTTTATTCCCGTTCATCTTTAATGATGGAAAATCAAACATTTATTGCTAATCTTTGACCAACTTTCTTGGCCCAGACCGACTATTATGAAGGTACTTTATCCACAAGTACAAGATTGATTTTTATGAAAAATATGATCTCAGCAACATAAAAGAATAAAACACTGATTTTTAAGAAAATTATTTTTTAAGCTCGAACAGTGATCATAACAAATTTACAGCCAGATCGCGATCAAATTCTACGATCGAATTGGCTTTTCCCAAGCTTTTATTCACTTTTTATACAGAGGCTGTGGAAAACTTCTTATTTATGATGATCCTATATGATCAGCTAAAAGGATCCTTTATAATTACGGCCTCTGCAGCGTTTTAATGATTGACTTTTGTTGTCTTCATCTATAATATCTCGCGCTCGCAATGGCACCTGTGCCAGGATCGCGACCTGCATAGGATGTTTTAACCTTAACCGATCGGATGGAATTGTTATGAAAAGAACTTTTCAACCTAGCGTTTTAAAACGCAAACGTACACACGGTTTCCGTGCTCGTATGGCAACAGCAAATGGCCGTAAAGTATTAGCTCGTCGTCGTGCTAAAGGCCGTAAAGTTCTTTCTGCTTAATATATAAGTGGAAGACTTTAGCTTCAGCAGGGAGTTACGTCTGTTAACTCCCTCGCATTACTCTCGAATCTTTAATGAACCAGCACGCGCTGCGACTCCTTTCTTTACCCTATTAGCTAAACGCAATGACCAAACTAATCCTCGATTAGGTCTTACGGTCGCAAAAAAACGCGTTAAAAAAGCCTGTCAACGTAATCGAATTAAACGACTTGCTCGCGAAAGTTTCCGTTTAAATCAACATAAACTCGATAACATTGATATTGTGCTTATGGTTAAAAGTGGTATTGATGAACAGTCCAACGAAGAGCTAACAAAGCAACTAAATAAATTGTGGCGAAAAATTAACGAACGCTGCAAGCCTGGTGCACCTAAACCACCACCATTTAAAAAACGCCCGAATAAATCAGCTAAATCTAATAAACAAGCCTGATAGCAATAGAATTACAGGCTTAATTAAGGTATCTTTAGCTCACCTTTTAATCATGCATTTAAAATTCTACGATGGGAATTTAAATTCATGGTATCCATTGACTAAATTAACGCAGGGGCAGACACATCATGAGGTTACTTAAACCACTTGTTGCTATTCCAAAGCGCTGTTTAGTCATGCTAATACGCGGCTATCAAAAATGGATAAGCCCATTATTAGGCCCGCATTGTCGTTTTAATCCAACCTGCTCTAGTTACGCTATTCAAGCAATTAATTTGCATGGAAGTGTAAAAGGCAGTTGGTTAGCTGTTAAACGCATATTAAAATGCCACCCTTTACATGCTGGTGGGGATGATCCCGTACCGGCAAAAAATCATATTAACCACCAACACGAGAAATAAGAGCTGTTATGGAATCGCAACGCACGTTTTTATTAATCGGCTTGATGCTTGTGTCGTTTTTATTATTTCAAGAATGGAATAACGACTACAACGCACCAAAGGCTGATCCAAGTGCCACAACACAAACACTAGGCGCAACAACACCAGAATCTGATGACTTTATTCCAGCATCATCTGACGGTGAAGTTCCAGCTGTAACTACAGCAAAGCGCTCAGTTATTGATGTAACAACTGACGTATTCACTGTTAAAATTGACACCCGTGGTGGTGACATCATTGAAACAGACTTACTTCAGTACGAAGAAGAAAAAGGCAGTAACACACCTTACATGCTATTAGGTGAGTTCGATGGTAAGCAATACTTCTCGCAAAGTGGCTTAATTGGTTTAAATGGTCCTGACGCAACTGTTGCTGGTCGCCCTGTTTATAAAACCACACAAAAAGCATTCACTTTAACGGGTGATGAGCTACGTGTACCACTTGAGTTTACTGACAGTAAAGGTGTGACGTTTACTAAAACTTATATCTTCAAAAAAGGCGACTACGCTGTAGATTTAGAGTACACAGTAAACAACGTAACAGCTGATCCAATTCAAGTTCAGTTATACACGCAAGTAAAACGCACAGTACAAGAAAAAGGTAGCTTAGTAGATCAAAACTACTTAGGTGGCGCTTATGGCTCAGATGAAGAGAAGTATGAAAAATACAGCTTCTCAGACATGGCTGATAAAAACCTTAATATCACCACATCTGGCGGCTACATTGCATTTATTCAACACTACTTTGTAAGTGCGTGGGTACCTAAGCAAGATCAACAAAATACTCTTTACAGCAAACTTGTATCAGGTAATGCAGCAATTATTGGTGTTAAAGGTGAAGCAGTTAATGTACAAGCTGGTTCGCAAGCAACGCTTGGCTCAACCTACTATATGGGCCCGAAAGAGTCTGACGTACTAGAAGCAATTCACCCAGACTTAGACCTAACTGTAGATTACGGTTGGTTATTCTTTATCTCACAACCATTATTCGTATTACTTAAGTGGTTATACGGTATCTTAGGTAACTGGGGTCTAGCTATCATTGCAATCACGGTTATCGTTAAAACGGCAATGTACCCACTTACTAAAGCACAATACACGTCAATGGCGAAGATGCGTGCACTTCAGCCTAAAATGGCTGCCCTAAAAGAGAAGTATGGTGATGACCGTCAAAAATTCGGTCAAGCTATGATGGAAATGTACCGCAAAGAAAAAGTGAACCCTATGGGTGGCTGTTTCCCACTGTTACTACAAATGCCAATCTTCTTAGCGTTATTCTACGTATTCTTAGAGTCAACTGAGCTACGTCATGCTGAATTCGTTTTATGGTTAAATGACTTATCAGCAATGGACCCATACTACGTATTACCGGTTTTATTTGGTTTAAGTATGTTCATCACTCAAAAGCTGCAACCTATGACGGTTACTGACCCTATGCAGCAAAAAATGATGACCTTTATGCCAGTAGTATTCTCTATTTTCTTCTTATGGTTCCCATCTGGCCTAGTACTTTACTGGTTAGTATCGAACCTTATCTCAATCGCACAGATGCTAATCATCTACCGCGGTATGGAGAAAAAAGGTATTAAGGTAAGAGGCTAAACTCTTAACCCAATAAAAAAGGCGCTAACTGCGCCTTTTTTATTGCCTGAAAATAGCTAACCGAGAATAGGAGAATAAACTTGATTAGGCACACTGCGTTCAGTAAAGCTCAAACTCGTTGTTAGTAACGAAGCAACTACCAAACCGATTGCAACCACCCCAGATAAACCAAGCCACTTTCCAGTCGTTGTTTTACGCTTAACCCTAAGCCAACTCATATAGATGCCAGCAGCGCTTACAAAGCTCATTAATGCACCAAATACACCCCAAATAAGCTTAGTACCAATTCCTGCAAAGTTACCAAAGTGCAGCGGATCAGCGGTGTCTTTAATTCGTGGAAGCAGGTTTAGTTCTTCCCCTTTTTGTACACCAAGAACTTCACCGGAACTTGGATTTAAATAAACCCGGTTAGCACGCAGGCGCAATAAAATATCATCGTTATAACCACGTACTTCAATAGGCTGAGCCGCTTTATTAGGATAACGAATATAGCGTATATCTAGGCTAGGAAACGCCTGTTGAGCGGCTTCATAAGCAGCAGCTAAACTAATTGGCGATAGACCTTTACGAGGGCTTTGTTTTTTAAACTCACTTACAGCAGGTGGACTAGAGACATAGTGAGGTACCTTCGCAGTTTGCAGCCCATGTTCTACCAGATACCAAACCCCTGTGATGGCCATCACAGCAATAAACCATAAACTCCAAAGCCCTAACAGCTTATGCCAATCAGACCAACTACTTCGTTTACCAAGGCTTAGCGCAGCAGGCTTTTTCATAAAGCCTTGCCACCAGCGCCGATACACATAAAAACTCGAAACCAATAAAATAACGAGTAAAATACTCAAACTGGTGACGATTAATTTACCCGTCCAGCCCATCGACAAGTTCATATGCCAGTTACGTAAAAACCGCGATATCCGCGCCCACTCTCCTTCACCGAGTAAGCGACCCGTTGCAGCATCTAAATAAACAAAGCGAAATGAATCACCGACTTTAAGAGCCGCTTCAATGGCAAGGTAATCTTGCTTATGACGTTGGATATAAAGTAGCTGAGCTTGCGGATAATGCTTATTAAGGGTGTTTTCGAGAGCTGGGTAGTTAGTAGAGGCAGAAGAAGTTAAAGCACGGTACTTAGCGTCTGTTAAGTACTCGAGTTCATGACTTAACGTAGCGAGTGTTCCCGATACGCAGGTAACAAAAAGCAGGACTCCAACAAAGAGTCCTGCCCAAGAATGTAAATTAAACCAACTTTTAGCGTTCACACGCCACCATTAAAAACTGTATTTAGCACTTAAATAAACACGACGTGGTTCACCAGGAAAGTGCCCTGTTCGTTCGATAAAGCCACTGCTTGCGTATTCTTTATCAAATAGGTTCTTAACTGATAGCTGCCATTGCCAGTTATCAACGGTTGTTTGCCACGCCATGTTGTAAACAGTGTAAGGTTTAACACGTTGACCGCCTAAACTAAGCTGTTCATCAACATAATCTAAGCCAGCAGAAATAGATGACGATAAGCTAGGTAGCTCATAGCGTGTCCATATACCTAGAGTATTTTGCGGCGCGTTAGCAAATTTATCGCTATCAGGAATTTGGTTACGAATGCTGTCGTTGGCTTTAGTAATACGGGTATCATTATAAGCGTAGCTTGCAGTCACTACCCAGCTATCAGTAATATCGCCAACCACCTCGAGTTCAAAACCTTTACTTTGTACTTCACCAACGGCAACTAAATCATCAACGCCGTCACCTGCAACATCACCTAATAAGCTAGGTTGTAGGATGTTTTCGCGGACAATATCGTACACAGCCATATTAACAGCAAGTGTGTCTGCTAATAGCTTGGTTCTTAAACCTAACTCGTTAATACGGCTAGTCTCTGGCGAGAATGGGCCACCCTTTGCTGTTTCTTGATTACTCGCACTTTGCGGCACAAAGCCAGTGCCATGTAGCGCATAAGGGAAGAACATGTTGTTAATGTTATAGCTGGTACCAATACGGTAAGTTAAGTCGCTATCAGAAAACTCGGTTTGATTTAACAGATCTTTATCTTCAAAACGATCATACCTTAAGCCAGCTGTCACACTCCAATTAGCGGTGATATCTAGCTGATCTTGCAAGTAGGCACCAAAACGGGTGCTATTCGTTTTGCCAAGCCTTGGTGTAATACTATCAAGATCATAATCATCAGCAGAGGTTAAACCATACTCAGGGTTGTTAAGATCAAGACCTGGTACTGGGCCACCTTTACTTTGTTGCGTAGCTGTACGGTAAACGCTTTCAAAATCATGTTCATACCAATCACTACCAAACAACACTTGATGCTGCATGTCTGCAACTACAAATTCTGCAATCGCATTAGCTGTTAAGCTAAAACCTTCGTTCTCACGTACTTGATCACGAAACTCACGATGGCTCCAATCAACAATACCGTCGTCATCTGTATCTACGAGGCCTCTTGGTTCATGGTAGTTTTGCACTTCTTTGTTATCAAAATAACGTGCTGTGACATCTGTGCGCCAAACATCATTAAACTCATGTTTTAAAGTTGCCTGATAGACATGGGCCTCAACATTTTGAAAGTCTGTCACCTCGTTATGATTCCAGCTAATATCAGTTAGAAAATTGCCATTATCATCAGCAGGTACACCACGTAAACGTGCCCCACCCAACTCTTGCTCTATATAGGTATACTGAGTGGTCAATTCGGTTGCACTATTTATAAGCCACGTATAACCAAGATCAACAATGGTATTATCGCTGCTAGTATTAGCACGGAATGGCTTTTCAGTATCACGGTAAAGACCAACACGGTAAGCATGATTATCAAGTGATTCACTCAATGTTCCTGTGCTTTCTAATGCACCACTAAAGAAGTCATCATTACCTACTTCAACTTCAATACTGTGTTCACTGGTGAATTTAGGCTTCTTAGTTACATAGTTAATAATACCACCCGGATTACCACTACCGTATATAGCGCCAGCAGGCCCTTTTAAAACCGCAACTTGTTCAATATTAAATAATTGCGGTACAGCAAAACCATTGAAAGGGTCGCCCTTTACGCCATCGTATAAAATCTCATCTTGGCGAAAACCACGGAATGTAACGCCTGAATAACTAAAGGCATTAACACCAGCTATATTGCTATAAAGGTCAGTAATTTGGCGAGCAGCCTGATCACTGATCAGCTCCTGCGGTAAAATTTGAATTGACTGAGGAATTTTCTCTAAAGGTGTATTGGTACGAGTAGCAAAGCTAGACTCGGTTGGGCGATATAAAGAAAACGCACGGCCAACAACTTCTATTTTTTCGAGTTCTTTTGAATCACTTTGATCCGAAGTAGTCACTTCAGTTTGAGCATGGGCAACGCCCGAAAAACCAGCAGCAAGTGCAATAAAAACAGCAGAAAGACGCATAATAAAAAACGATAAGATTTAGAATGCGCAACATGGTAATGAATATAATTATCATTTGTAATGGTCGTTTATTATTAATTAAAGCTAAATAAAGTATTACTTACATCAGACTTTTGCTACCTCATTACTCAAACAGCTATTCGCATGAAATTAAGCCATAGGTTACAATAGAGCCAGCATTCATTCTTTTATTGGCATTATTTCATCGCATGATTAATCAAGACACAATTGCAGCACAAGCGACCGCACCAGGACGTGGTGGGGTTGGTATTATTCGCGTCTCTGGCAGCTTAGCTAAAACAGTGGCAGAACAGATTATTGGCCGTTGTCCTAAAACACGTTACGCAGACTATGTACCATTTAAAAGCTTGAACGGTGAACAGCTTGACCAAGGTATTGCTATTTACTTCCAAGGGCCAAATTCATTTACCGGCGAAGACGTACTAGAACTACAAGGTCACGGCGGCCCTGTCGTATTAGATATGCTATTAAAAGAAATTAGCCAAATTGACGGTGTACGTTTAGCAAAACCAGGTGAGTTCTCTGAGCGCGCATTTATGAATGATAAGCTTGATTTAACTCAAGCAGAGGCAATTGCCGATTTAATTAATGCAACCAGTGAACAGGCAGCAAAAAGCGCCCTCCAATCACTGCAAGGTGAATTCTCTAAGCACATAGAAACGCTGGTGGAGAAAGTCATTCACCTACGTATGTATGTTGAAGCCGCAATTGATTTTCCAGATGAAGAAATCGACTTTTTATCAGACGGTAAAGTATCAACAGATCTCAATGCCATTATTGATCAATTAGAGAATGTAACTCAGCAAGCTAAGCAAGGTAGCATCATGCGTGAAGGTATGCGTGTTGTTATTGCTGGTCGCCCTAACGCTGGTAAATCAAGCTTATTAAATGCTTTAGCTGGCCGAGATGCAGCCATCGTTACCGAAATAGCTGGTACAACACGTGACGTTTTACGCGAACATATCCACATTGATGGTATGCCACTACATATTATTGATACCGCAGGCCTGCGTGAAAGCCCTGATAAAGTAGAGCAAATTGGTATTGAACGCGCATGGGATGAAATTAACCAAGCCGATCGCGTACTATTTATGTTAGACGGCACAGACACATCAGCCACTGATCCTCATGATATTTGGCCAGAGTTTATGGCCAAGTTACCAGAGGGTATGGGTGTTACTGTGATCCGAAATAAAGCCGATATTTCCGGTGAAAATGTCGGTATGGATGAACATGATCAATATCCGGTGATCCGTTTAAGCGCTAAAAATGCAGAGGGTATAGAGTTAGTTCGTACTCACTTAAAGGCATGTATAGGTTTCCAAGGTGCCACAGAAGGTGGATTTATGGCACGCCGTCGTCACTTAGATGCACTTGATCATGCAGCCTATCATTTAAACACAGGTAAAGAGCAACTAGAGATGCATATAGCTGGTGAGATCTTGGCTGAAGAATTACGCCTAACTCAACAGTTCTTAAATGAGATAACGGGTGAATTTACCTCTGATGACCTACTTGGGAAAATCTTTAGTTCGTTCTGTATCGGTAAATAAATTACGGTCATCAATATTATAAAAAAGAGTCGCAAGACTCTTTTTTTGTTTTTACTTCAACTAATCAATTATCGGTTCAGGGCCGAAACCAGCCAGTAATTAACCTCATATCAATTAGTCTAGCGATGTTATTAAACGGAGGACATCATGGACAAATATCAACTCTTTCACCAATTACACCACCAGCAAAGCGGCTTTATACTTGCTAATGCGTGGGATCTTAGTTCAGTACAATTCATCCAAGCTGCGGGAGCTAAAGCAGTAGCAACAACCAGCTGGGGAATTGCTGCCAGTTTAGGGTTAGCTGATGGTGAAAACATCTCTTTTAAAACTCAATTAGCGCTGGTTAAAAGCTTAACCGAACACCTTCATATTCCACTCTCTGTCGATATAGAGTCAGGCTACAGTAACGATCCGCTGCAAATTAGCGAAAACGTTTTAGCGTTAGCAAGATTAGGAGTTGTAGGCATCAACATAGAGGACTCAGATAAAAACACTAACGCACTGAGATCTACCGAGCAGCAATGCACTATTATTAGTGAAATAAAAAAAGTACTTAACGAAAATGGCTTCGGTGGTTTATTTATAAACGCCAGAACTGATACCTACTTTGTTAGTGACTCCCCTTTTCAAGCAACATTAAAGCGAGCAAAAGCGTATCAAAATGCAGGTGCAGACGGTCTGTTTGTACCCGGCTTAACTAACATAGATCACATAACCAGCTTAGCTAACACAATAGATATGCCATTAAATGTTATGGCAATGAGCAATTTTAACTCAGCAAAAGCCGCTTTCGCTGGTGGTGCAAAACGGTTTTCATTGGGTAATTCGCTTTATGAACTAGTCGGTAATACGATAAAAATCAGTTTAACTCAGATCGAAAACTAACTTAGCGAGCTAAAAAATCAGATCAAAACAGCTTTTAAGATCGAATTTAGCTAAAAATGTTATCCACATTTGGGGATTTTTTAGATCTAAAGGCTGATTTGATCATAAAAAAACGCGGAAATTTGAATTTATTTTCATACAACAGCCCTTTTTGATAACTAATTTTCTTAAAAATAGCCTTTATTAGCGCTTATTTAAGTTTTTTTCGATCTATTTTATTGATCGCAAATTGCAAACCGATCGTTATCAACAAGCGATCTATCCACAAAACGATCATACTCACTATTTTTATCAGATCTGAAAAATTAAGCGCTTACACATAATTAAAGATCAACAACTTAGCAAAGTTATACAGTTTCCAATATTTAGCTTGATCAGAACTTTCCCCAAATTTATTAACAGCTTGATCAAAGGGTTTAATTTATGAATAAATATAAAAAACGATTAAAAACAGTAGATTATAAAAAGCATTGAATTAAAGCTGTCATTTTAAGCAGAAAAACTTATTCAGATCGTAATTCAACGCTTTACTCACACCCTAACTTAGTTATCATGTGGCCACTTATTTCTATACATGATCAATCACATGCAATCAGTAAATATCATCGTTGGCAGCCAAATGGGATCTGCAGAATACGTGGCAGAGCAACTAGCAGAAGCCCTTGAACAACAAGGGATCCAAGTGCAGCTTCATGAACAGCCTGTATTTGATGATATTGATCAGCAAGATACTATTTGGTTGTTATGTACTTCTACATACGGTGCGGGAGACTACCCAGAGAACCTACTGCCATTTATTGAGTCTATTAACCAACAGGCTGATCTTAAAGGATTAAACTACAGTGTGATCGGATTAGGTGACACTAGTTACGACACCTATAACTATGCAGGCCGTAATCTAGATGAGTTATTAGCTATTAAAGGCGCAAACCGCGTGGCAGAACGCTTAGAGCTAAATATTCTTGATGAAGCATTGCCAGAAGACACAGCATTAGCCTGGTTACCAAGCTGGATCGAATCAGTGGGGCTCAATTAAACCGATCGGTGTTGATCGTTGTTATAAAAGTTACCCACAATTTACTGATAATTTAGATCGGATTGTGGATAAACACTGATCTAACTGCGATTTTAACCTAGTTTATCCCTTGGATAAGATCCAATCGATATTGCCCTGTGTATAAATAGCCCTTTTGATCAAAGCTTTTACGCGGGAAGATCCGATCATATTAACACCTTTAGATCTGCGTTAAGATCATGTTTTAAATAGTAAAGCGAACATTATCAACAGATCTAGCCGTTATTAGTAGTAAGAGTAATAAAAGATCTCTTTAAAAGATCCTTTATATTATTAGAGATCACCCACTTAGATCTTGAGCACTGTTTAATCATTTATCTTCTCTAAATTTCTAGGTAGAATACGCTCCCTTTACAAAGTTTTGCTGGTCGATTAAGTAGGATCCCATAAATGATTTTTCACGAACGTTTTGATGTTATTGTTGTAGGTGGTGGACATGCAGGTACTGAAGCTGCATTAGCATCTGCTCGCATGGGCATGAATACCCTATTGCTAACTCATAATATGGATACCCTTGGTCAAATGTCTTGTAACCCGGCAATTGGCGGTATTGGTAAAGGCCATTTAGTTAAAGAGATCGATGCACTTGGTGGTGCAATGGCTCAGGCTATTGATAAAGGCGGTATTCAATTTCGTACTTTAAACTCATCTAAAGGCCCTGCAGTACGTGCTACACGTGCACAAGCTGACCGTGCTTTGTATAAAGCAGCTATTCAACATACTTTACAACATCAAGAAAACTTAAAGATCTTCCAACAATCATGTGACGATCTAATCGTTGAAGGTGATCGAGTAATCGGTGTTGTAACGCAAATGGGTCTTCGTTTTAGCGCGCCTTCTGTGGTTCTTACCGTAGGTACTTTCTTAGGTGGTCAGATCCATATTGGTTTAGAGAACTTCAAAGGTGGTCGTGCTGGCGATCCACCTTCAATTGCACTTGCAGAGCGATTACGTGAATTACCTTTCCGTGTTGATCGCTTAAAAACAGGCACGCCTCCTCGTATTGATGCGCGTACTGTTGACTTTAGCAAGATGCAAGAACAGCCTGGTGATACCCCAACGCCTGTATTCTCATTTATGGGTAAACAATCGGATCACCCACAGCAGATCCCGTGTTACATCACTTATACAAATGAAAAAACACATGATGTGATCCGCAATAACTTACATCGCTCACCTATGTATTCAGGTGTAATTGAAGGTATTGGTCCACGTTACTGCCCTTCAATCGAAGATAAGATCGTACGTTTTGCTGATAAAGACAAACATCAAATCTTTGTTGAGCCTGAAGGTTTAACATCATACGAATTATATCCAAATGGTATTTCAACGAGTTTACCGTTTGATGTACAGCTTGAAATTGTGCAATCAATCACTGGTTTTGAAAATGCACATATTTGTCGTCCTGGTTATGCTATTGAGTATGACTTCTTTGATCCGCGCGACTTAAAGCAATCATTAGAAACTAAGTTTATTAATGGTTTATTCTTCGCAGGCCAAATCAATGGTACAACCGGTTACGAAGAAGCAGGCGCACAAGGTTTAATTGCGGGTATGAACGCGGCATTACAAGTACAAGGCAAAGAGTCTTGGACACCTCGCCGTGATGAAGCATACACAGGTGTACTAATTGACGACCTAGCAACATTAGGTACTAAAGAACCGTACCGTATGTTTACTAGCCGTGCTGAATACCGTTTATTACTTCGTGAAGATAATGCCGACATTCGTTTAACTGAGAAAGGCCGTGAACTTGGCTTAGTTGACGATGCTCGTTGGGCTGTCTTTAACGAAAAAATGGAAATCATCGAAAAAGAAACGCAACGTTTAAAAGAAACATGGATCCACAAAGATCACGTTGCTGTTGATCAAGTAAATGCATTATTAAAAACACCACTGACTCGTGAAGCGAGCCTTGAAGATCTGATCCGCCGTCCTGAAATTCGATATAACGACTTAATGGCGATCGATGGTTTAGGTTCTGAGTTTGATAACCAAGCTGCACTTGAGCAAGTTGAGATCCATACTAAGTACGCAGGCTATATTGCTCGTCAGCAAGATGAAATCAATAAGCAGTTACGTCATGAACAAACTGTATTACCAAAAGACTTTGATTATTCAACTGTTTCTGGTTTATCAAATGAGGTTATCGCAAAGCTTACTGATAGTCGTCCAGATACAATTGGCCAAGCGTCACGTATTTCAGGTATCACCCCTGCTGCTATTTCGCTATTATTAGTCTATCTGAAAAAGCAAGGCTTACTGCGCAAGACTGCGTAGTTGGTGAGGAATACAGTGTTACAACAACAATTAACTTCGCTGTTAGCGCAAACTGATATTGCGCTAACAGAAAAACAGCAACAACAACTTGTGCAATATGTTGAATTATTAGACAAGTGGAACAAAGCGTATAACTTAACCTCTGTTCGTTTACCTGAAGAAATGATGGTTAAACATATTATGGATAGCTTAGTTGTTGCACCACACCTTAAAGGCAAACATTACATTGATGTAGGTACGGGTCCTGGTTTACCGGGTATCGTATTAGCCATCGCTTTACCTGATACACAATTTGTATTGTTAGATAGTTTAGGTAAACGCGTACGCTTTTTGATGCAGGTAAAACATGCACTTGGTCTTGAAAATGTAACCCCAGTGCAGTCTAGAGTTGAAGAATATCAACCAAGTGTTAAATTAGATGGTGTATTAAGTCGTGCATTCGCCTCTTTACAAGATATGGTTGACTGGTGTGCGCACTTGATTGATCATTCAGGTAAATTTATCGCCTTAAAAGGCGTATTTCCGAGCGAAGAACTAGACTCATTACCTAAAGGTATTAAGTTTGATGAAAAAATCAGCTTGGAAGTACCTGAGTTAGATGCGCAAAGACATCTAATCATTCTATCTAAAGACTAGGGATCAGAGCACTGTGGCAAAAGTCATCGCATTAGCAAACCAAAAAGGTGGTGTTGGTAAAACAACCACCGCTGTGAATCTCGCGGCATCGATGGCCGCGACGAAGCGTAAAGTGTTATTAATCGATCTTGATCCGCAAGGAAACGCTACCATGGGTAGTGGTGTCGATAAATACGGTGATGTTGCGACTATTTACGATTTATTGATTGAAGAAACACCAATCGATGAAGTGATCAATAAAGAAACCTCAGGTGAGTATCACTTAATTGCTGCTAATGGCGATGTGACTGCCGCTGAAGTTAAACTAATGGAATTGTTTGCTCGTGAAGTGCGTTTACGTAATGCGCTTGAACAAATTCAAGATCAATACGATTTCATTTTTATCGACTGCCCGCCTTCACTTAACATGCTTACTGTTAATGCAATGGCTGCCGCAGATTCGATTTTAGTTCCGATGCAATGTGAGTATTATGCCCTTGAAGGTTTAACGGCATTAATGGATACCATTACTCAGCTATCTAAGCTAGTAAATCCAGCGTTAACAATTGAAGGGATTTTGCGCACCATGTATGATCCGCGCAATCGCCTTGCAAATGATGTATCAGAACAACTCAAACAACATTTTGGCGATAAAGTATATCGTACCGTTATCCCACGTAATGTCCGTTTAGCAGAAGCGCCGAGTTTTGGTGCCCCTGCCATGTATTATGACCGTGCATCAAGTGGTGCTAAAGCTTACTTAGCCCTAGCCGGCGAAATGTTACGTAGAAAAGAGAAAACATCTTCAGCAGTAGCCTAACTTCGAGGTAAAAAAATAACATGTCTGCTAAAAAACGCGGTTTAGGCCGAGGACTCGACGCTTTATTAAGTTCATCAAAACCTGCCCCAAGTGCAAATAATCAGCAACAAGCGACAGCAACACCAGAGCAAGTCTCTGAAGTTGTTGCAGAGCAAAGCAAAGGTGAGCTGCAAAAATTAGCGATTGAGTTTTTACAATCGGGTAAATATCAACCGCGTAAAGACATGTCTGAAGAAGCGCTAGAAGAGTTAGCCAGCTCAATTCGTGCCCAAGGCATCATTCAGCCAATTGTTGTGCGCCAAATTGGTGCAGACAAATATGAAATTATTGCTGGTGAACGTCGTTGGCGTGCTGCTCAACTTGCAAAATTAGATGCTGTTCCATGTATCATCAAAGATGTGCCAGATGAAGCAGCCGTTGCAATCGCATTGATTGAAAATATCCAACGTGAAGACCTAAACGCGATGGAAGAAGCGATTGCATTGAATCGTTTACTTAACGAATTTGAACTCACTCATCAACAAGTCGCCGAAGCTGTTGGTAAATCGCGTACGACTGTGACTAATTTACTACGTCTAAATAACCTTAACGAAGATGTTAAAATCTTGTTAGAACATGGCGACATCGAAATGGGTCATGCACGCTGTTTATTGGCACTTGAAGGCGAAGCGCAGTCAGATGCTGCTAGATTAGCGGTTGCTAAAGCGTTGACTGTTCGTGAAACTGAGAAATTAGTTCGCTCTATCTTAGAACCAGCTCCGAAAAAAGAAGTGCAAGAAAAAGATCCGGATGTCAAACAGTTAGAACAAAAACTTGCTGAAAATTTAGGCGCCAAAGTAGAAATAAACTACAATAAAAAAGGCAAAGGAAAACTGGTTATCTCTTATACAACTCTTGATGAGTTGGATGGCATTTTAAGCCGTATAAATTAAGACTATTCCCGTCATTAATTAATAACATGTCCAAAAAGAGACATTTGTGGTGTTTTTGCACTACAAAGGGTCGACTCAAGTTGCAAAACTGGTAGGAATCAGTATAATTTCGCCAGTTTTCATACCCTGACAATTTAACGTTCTAAAGGTTAACAAAACGTGACTAATAGGTTAGCAAAGCCGTATAGGCTTGCCGCATTTAAATTAATTTGTCTTCAGGGTATCGTAGCATTAATCGCTGCAGTAATTGTTTTTATAGGTTGGGGAGTCAATGCCGGCCAGTCAGCGCTTGCTGGCGGAGCTGTTGCACTACTCCCTAATTTTGTATTTGCTGTCTATGCATTCCGTTATATGGGTGCAAGTCGAGTAAATCAAGTGTATGCCTCGCTAAAGCGCGGCAACGGATTAAAATTTATGCTAACAATCGTTTTGTTTGCACTGATACTGAAGTCTTACACGGTCGTTTTATTACCGTTTTTCTGTGTTTATGTATTGGTGTTATTTAGCGGATTGTTTGCGCCCGTTTTTTTTAATCATTAACTTTTGGGATATAACATGGCTGCAGAAGAAGTAACTCTATCAAGCCATATTCAGCACCACTTAACTAACGCTAAGATGTGCTCGACCGACGCTGGTCTTGCCTTCAACAAAGCGTGTGCAGACAGTGGTTTCTGGACATGGAATATAGATACCCTCGCATGGTCAATCGGTCTAGGTCTTGTATTTTTATGGATCTTCCGTAGTGCCGCTAAGAAAGCAAATACCGGTGTACCTGGTAAATTTCAGTGTTTCATTGAAATGATCGTTGAGTTCGTTGGCGACAACGTACGTGACACATACCACGGTAAAAGTGCATTAATCGCTCCATTAGCTCTAACGATTTTCGTTTGGGTGTTCTTAATGAACTTAATGGACTTGATTCCGGTTGATTTCCTACCTGCATTAGCTGGCTTCGTTGGCGAGCAAGCATTTGGTATGGATTCTCACGATGTTTACATGAAGATTGTACCTACAACAGACATCAACATGACTGCTGCACTTGCTATTGGTGTATTCATTCTGATGATCGGTTACGCAATCAAAATCAAAGGGATTGGCGGATTCTTAGCTGAATTAACGCTTCACCCGTTCAGCTCTAATAACAAGCTAGCGATGGTGTTCTTAATCCCATGTAACTTATTACTAGAAACAATCGCTTTAGTTGCTAAGCCGTTCTCGTTAGCACTGCGTTTATTCGGTAACTTATATGCTGGTGAGTTGATTTTCATCTTGATCGGCGCAGTTGGTTTAATGCAACTACCGTTGCACTTTATTTGGGCTGTATTCCACATCTTAGTAATCGTACTGCAAGCATTCGTATTCATGATGCTTACAATCGTATACCTAAGCATGGCAAGCTCAGATAATCACTAATTTTTTACACTTTTAAATTTTAACTTTAATTTACAATTGAAACTTTGGAGAAAAAAATGGAACTAATGATTGGTCTTAAGTACATCGCTGTTGCTCTACTTATCGGCTTCGGTGCAATCGGTACTGCTATCGGCTTCGGTAACATGGGTGGTAAATTCCTTGAAGCTTGTGCACGTCAACCTGAACTTGCACCTTCATTACAAGTTAAGATGTTCATCCTTGCTGGTCTAATCGATGCCGTAGCTATGATCGGTGTTGGTATCGCAATGGTATTGTTGTTCGTACTTTAATATTATTTTTTGAACAGCTTACTATTTTAAGGAGGAGCGGTCGTGAACTTAACAGCCACTCTTATCGGTGAATTAATTGCATTTACGGTTTTCGTACTTTTCTGTATGAAATACGTATGGCCACCACTAAATGGTGCAATTGAAGCTCGCCAGAAGAAAATCGAAGATGGTTTAGCTGCCTCTGATAGAGCCGAAAAAGACTTAGAACTTGCGCAAAAGAAAGCTGCTGAGCAGCTTAAAGAGGCAAAAGCTCAAGCGGCTGATATCATTGAACAAGCTAAAAAGCGTGCCACGCTAATCGTTGACGAAGAAACTGTTCGTGGTCAACAAGAGCGTGAAAAAATTATTGCTCAAGGGCACTCTGAAATCGAAGCAGAGCGTAACCGTGTAACAGAAGAACTACGTAAACAAGTAGCGACGCTGGCAGTGGTTGGTGCTGAGAAGATTTTAGAGCGCGAAATCAATCAAGCCGCACACAGTGACATCGTTGAAAAACTTGTCGCTGAGCTGTAATTAGGAGGGTATGAGCATGTCTGAATTGGCTACTATCGCTCGCCCATACGCTAAAGCGGCTTTTGAACTTGCCGTTGAAAAAGGCACTGTTGAAAGTTGGAACGACATGCTGTTCTTTGCTGGCCACGTTGCCAGCAACGAGCAAGCCGCTGCCGCGCTAGCTGGATTGCCTACTGCTACTGAACAAGCAGATCTGTTTATCAAGATCTGTGCAGAGCAGCTCAACGAACAAGGTCAGAACCTAATCAAGGTGATGGCTGAAAATGGACGTTTAGTTGCACTGCCTGCTGTTGCTGAGTTATTCGCTGAATTTAAAGCGGACTACGACAAAGAAATCGACGTTGACGTGATTTCTGCAACACCGCTTGCTGCTGAGCAGCAAGCAACATTGGTAGCGGCACTTGAAAAACGTTTCGCACGCAAAGTTAAGCTGAATTGTAGTGAAGATACTACAGTTGTTGGCGGTCTTATCATTAAGGCGGGTGACACTGTAATCGACGGCTCAGTACGTGGCAAATTAGCCCGCTTAGCTACATCACTACAATCGTAATTGGGAAAAAGAGCATGCAACTTAATTCCACTGAAATTTCAGATCTGATCAAACAACGTATTGAGCAGTTCGAAGTTGTAAGTGAAGCTCGTAACGAAGGTACTATCGTATCTGTTACTGACGGTATCATCCGCATCCACGGTCTTGCTGACTGTATGCAAGGTGAGATGATCGAGCTTCCTGGCAACCGTTATGCTATCGCACTAAACCTTGAGCGTGACTCAGTAGGTGCTGTAGTAATGGGTCCTTACGCTGACCTTAAAGAAGGCGTAAAAGTTAAATCAACTGGTCGTATCCTAGAGGTTCCTGTTGGTCGTGGTCTACTTGGTCGTGTTGTTAACACACTAGGTGCACCTATCGACGGTAAAGGCGCTTTAGATAACGACGGTTTTGAACCTGTTGAGAAAATCGCACCAGGCGTTATCGAACGTCAATCAGTAGATGAGCCAGTACAAACTGGTTATAAATCTATCGATGCGATGATCCCAGTAGGTCGTGGTCAACGTGAGCTTGTGATCGGTGACCGCCAAACTGGTAAAACTGCATTAGCAATCGATGCTATCATCAACCAAAAAGGTACAGGCGTTAAGTGTGTGTACGTTGCAGTTGGTCAAAAAGCATCTACTATCGCTAACGTAGTACGTAAATTAGAAGAGCACGGTGCATTAGAAAACACGATTGTTGTTGTTGCATCTGCTTCTGAATCTGCGGCACTTCAGTACCTAGCACCATTCTCTGGTTGTACTATGGGTGAATACTTCCGTGACCGTGGTGAAGACGCGCTAATCGTATATGATGATTTATCTAAGCAAGCTGTTGCTTACCGTCAAATCTCATTACTACTTAAGCGTCCACCAGGCCGTGAAGCATACCCAGGTGACGTATTCTACCTTCACTCACGTCTTCTAGAGCGTGCATCACGTGTAAACGCTGATTACGTTGAGAAGTTCACTAATGGTGAAGTGAAAGGTAAAACAGGTTCATTGACGGCATTGCCAATCATTGAAACTCAAGGCGGCGACGTTTCTGCGTTCGTACCGACAAACGTTATCTCTATCACCGATGGTCAGATCTTCTTAGAAACTGACTTATTCAACTCAGGTATCCGTCCAGCTGTTAACGCTGGTATCTCGGTATCTCGTGTTGGTGGTGCAGCGCAAACTAAAATCGTTAAGAAACTAGGTGGTGGTATCCGTCTAGCGTTAGCTCAGTACCGTGAATTAGCTGCGTTCTCGCAGTTCGCGTCTGACCTTGACGATGCAACACGTGCTCAATTAGAGCATGGTGAGCGCGTAACAGAGCTAATGAAGCAGAAACAGTACGCACCAATGTCTGTTGCTGAAATGTCTCTGTCGCTATTTGCTGCTGAAAAAGGCTACCTAAAAGACATCGAAATCGCGAAAATCATGGATTTCGAAGCTGGCCTAATTTCTTATGCAAACAGCACATACGCAGAGCTAATGGCTCAAATCAATGAAACTGGTAACTACAACGCTGAGATTGAAGCTCAACTTAAAGAACTTCTAGAGAAGTTCAAGTCGACGCAAACTTGGTAATTTAGTTATGAATGGTGAGCTTTAGGCAACTAAAGCCCACCTGATTCGGAGAGAGAGTCATGGCCAGCGGAAAAGAGATTAAAAGCAAGATCGGGAGTATCAAGAATACTCAAAAGATCACCAGCGCAATGGAAATGGTTGCTGCGTCTAAAATGAAAAGAGCGCAGGAACGTGTGGCGTCAAGCCGTCCATACGCTGAAAACTTACGCCAAGTGATTGGTCGTGTTGCTCAAGCAAATCTTGATTTTACTCACCCTTTCTTAGAAGAGCGTGAAGTAAAACGAGTTGGTTATATTGTTATCTCTACTGACCGTGGTCTATGTGGTGGCTTGAACTCAAACGAGTTCAAAAAAGTTGCCCTAGATGTTAAAGCGTGGAAAGAAAAAGGCGTTGAAGCTGAATTTACTACTTTAGGTAGCAAAGCAGCTGGCTTTTTCCAACGTTTTGGCGGTAAGTTAGTCGCTAAAAAAGCGAACTTAGGAGATACACCTTCACTACAAGACGTTATTGGTCCTGTAAAGACAATGCTAGATGCATACTCTGAAGGTAAAATTGACCGCTTATACGTAGTATTTAACAAGTTCGTTAATACTATGAAGCAAGAGCCAACAATCGATCAGTTACTCCCTTTGCCAAAAGCTGAAGAAGAAGTATCTCAACATTCTTGGGATTACTTATATGAGCCAAACCCAGAAGCAATTTTAGAAGCTCTGTTAGTACGCTTTATTGAGTCTCAAGTATACCAAGGTGTAGTTGAGAACGCTGCCTCTGAACAGGCTGCCCGTATGGTTGCAATGAAAGCTGCAACTGATAACGCAGGCGACCTTATGGATGAGTTACAGCTTGTTTATAACAAGGCTCGTCAAGCTGCAATCACACAAGAAATTAGTGAGATTGTTGGCGGTTCGGCAGCAGTTTAACGCTTCGGCAAAGTTTAATGAGAGGAATAGACATGAGTTTAGGTAAGGTCGTCCAAATTATCGGCGCCGTTGTGGATATCGAATTTCCACAAGACAACGTGCCAGCCGTATATGACGCACTAAAAGTAACAGATGGCGACTTAGCTGGTTTAACTTTAGAAGTTCAACAACAGCTAGGTGGCGGTGTGGTACGTGGTATCGCACTTGGTACTACTGACGGTTTACGTCGTGGTACTGCAGTAGAAGGTACAGGTCAGCCAATCCACGTTCCAGTAGGTACGAAGACACTAGGTCGTATCATGGACGTATTAGGTAACCCTATTGATGAAGCTGGTCCAATTGGTGAAGAAGAGCGTATGTCTATTCACCGTGCAGCACCTTCTTATGAAGAACAATCAAGTTCAGTAGAACTTTTAGAGACTGGTATCAAGGTAATCGACCTTGTATGTCCATTCGCTAAAGGTGGTAAAGTTGGTCTATTCGGTGGTGCCGGTGTTGGTAAAACCGTAAACATGATGGAACTTATCCGTAACATCGCAATCGAGCACAGCGGTTACTCAGTATTCGCAGGTGTTGGTGAGCGTACTCGTGAGGGTAATGACTTCTACCATGAGATGAACGACTCAAACGTACTAGACAAAGTATCTCTAGTATACGGTCAAATGAATGAGCCACCGGGTAACCGTTTACGCGTAGCGTTAACTGGTCTTACTATGGCTGAGAAGTTCCGTGACGAAGGTCGTGACGTACTTTTCTTCGTTGATAACATCTACCGTTATACTCTAGCGGGTACAGAGGTATCAGCACTTCTAGGTCGTATGCCTTCAGCAGTAGGTTACCAACCAACTCTTGCTGAAGAAATGGGTGTACTTCAAGAGCGTATCGCATCTACTAAGACGGGTTCAATCACTTCAATCCAAGCGGTATACGTACCTGCGGATGACTTAACTGACCCATCTCCAGCAACAACGTTTGCTCACTTAGATGCAACAGTAGTACTTTCTCGTGATATCGCTTCACTTGGTATCTACCCTGCGGTAGACCCACTTGATTCATCTTCACGTCAACTTGACCCACTAGTAATCGGTCAAGAGCACTACGATACAGCGCGTGGCGTTCAAACAGTTCTTCAACGTTATAAAGAACTTAAAGACATCATCGCAATCCTAGGTATGGACGAGCTTTCTGACGAAGATAAGCAAGTTGTATCTCGTGCACGTAAAATCCAGCGTTTCCTATCTCAGCCGTTCTTCGTTGCTGAGGTATTCACAGGCGCGCCTGGTAAATACGTGTCACTTAAAGACACAATTGCTGGCTTCAAAGGTATCTTAAACGGTGAGTTTGATGATATGCCAGAGCAAGCGTTCTACATGGTTGGCTCTATTGAAGAAGCTCAAGAAAAAGCCAAAAGCATGTAATTAGGAGGGTAGTATGGCGGCTATGACTGTACATCTTGACGTAGTAAGCGCAGAAGAGAGCTTGTTCTCTGGTCTGGTTGAATCGATTCAAGTGAGTGGTAGTGAAGGTGACCTTGGTGTTAACTATGGTCACGCTCCATTATTAACTGCCCTAAAACCTGGTATGGTACGTTTAGTTAAGCAATTTGGTCACGAAGACGTGATGTATATTGCTGGCGGCACGCTAGAAGTTCAACCGGATCGCATCACGATTCTTGCAGATACTGCAGTACGTGGTGAAGACCTAGACGAGCAAGCGGCTGAAAAAGCTAAACGTGATGCTGAAGAGCAAATGGCGAATACGTCAACTGCTGAGTTAGATTATCAACAAGCTGCAGTGCAACTTGCTGAAGCAATCGCTCAACTTCGCGTAATTCAACAATTACGTAAAAAGTAAGCCTACTCGGTTTTCGAAAAGCCCACTTAATGTGGGCTTTTTTGTGTCTAAAATTCACTGTTTTATACCCTATTCTGATCATTGTACTTATAACCTGCACTTTTCCCCGCTACAATGTGTTAATTGATAATGAGCTAAGCTTTTATACAAGGTTCTTTCCTTCAAGCTAGGATTGAGTATTTGCACATGATGTGACTTGCGCAACTTTGCATGTTTATAGCTAAACTCATTACGTCCCACTAAAACAAAGAAAGAAGGATATTGTTTTAATGTCTCTGACTACCGTTATTCTCGCTGCGGGTAAAGGCACCCGTATGCGCTCTGCTCTACCTAAGGTATTACACAAAGTTGCTGGTAAACCTATGGTGCAGCACGTTATCGATAATGCCACTGCCCTTGGCGCTCGTGAAACAAATCTTGTTTACGGTCATGGCCGTGAGCAGCTTCAAGAAGCCCTATCGCACAACCAAGTAAACTGGGTATTACAAGAAGAACAACTCGGTACGGGTCATGCTGTTGCTGTTGCTAAAGAACATATTGCCGATGATGACACCGTATTAATTCTCTATGGTGATGTGCCACTAACAAAACGCGCGACCTTAGAAAAGCTACTTGCTGCGACTCCAGAAAAAGGCTTAGCAGTATTAACGGTTACCTTAGATGACCCATCAGGTTATGGCCGAATGATCCGTGAAAATGGCAAGCTAGTAGGTATTATCGAACAAAAAGATGCTTCACCTGAGCAACTTGCGATTAAAGAAATCAATACCGGTATTATGGCTGCTAATGGTGCGCTACTTAAACGTTGGTTAGGTAACCTATCTAACAATAACGCTCAAGGTGAATATTACTTAACAGACATTGTTGCGATGGCACACAGTGAAGGTGTTGAAATTACTTCTGCACAGCCTGAGCATCCGATGGAAGTTGAAGGTGCTAATAATCGCGTACAACTTTCAGCGCTTGAACGTGCATACCAAGCGTGGCAAGCAGAAGAGCTAATGCTAAACGGCGCAACACTTGCTGATCCTGCTCGTATTGATATACGTGGTGAAGTAACGACCGGCGAAGACGTACTGATCGACGTTAATGTTATTTTCGAAGGTAAAGTAACTCTGGGTAATAACGTACAGATTGGCCCAAATTGCGTACTTAAAGATTGTACTATCGGCGATAACGTTGTTATTAAAGCTAACTCACTGGTTGAAGAAGCCAGTGTTGCAGCGAAATGTACTTTAGGTCCTTATGCCCGCCTTCGCCCTGGTGCGATTATGGAAGAAGACTCACACATTGGTAACTTCGTTGAGATGAAAAAGACTCGCTTAGGTAAAGGCTCAAAAGCAAATCACCTAACCTACTTAGGCGACACTGAAGTTGGCGAAAAAGTTAATATTGGCGCAGGTACTATTACTTGTAACTATGATGGCGTAAACAAATCAAAAACTATTATTGGAGATAACGCCTTTATCGGTTCTAACTCATCACTGGTGGCCCCTGTTAATATTGGCTCAATGGCAACGATTGGCGCTGGCTCTGTTATCACTAATACAGTTGAAGACGATCAGCTTGCAGTCGCTCGTGGTAAACAACGTAACCTTACTGGTTGGAAGCGCCCAACTAAAAAGTAATGAGCTACCCTACTAATTTATAAATAAAAAGCGAGTTTATACTCGCTTTTTTTATGACTAAATTTTGTTCTCATAAAAGTGCCATATAGTTGTAATACCTGGGTGTTGTAATTACCTCAATACAACTCCAAGGAAAAATAATAATGTTAAAAAGATCAATTATTGCGCTATCACTTTTAACCATTCTTTCTGGCTGCTCATTAGACGGTGACGACGGCAAAGACGGCCTACAAGGTGAACAAGGTCCTGCAGGTCAAAATGGTACTAATGGAACTGATGGGGTAAATGGCACCGATGGTACAAACGGAACTGACGGAGCAAATGGTACAGATGCAAACGCTGCTTTAACTATAAATCTTATCGGCCGTGCAGTGCTGAACGCAGAAAGCCCTGAAGGTGCTGCGGAAATTGTTGCTTACCAAGCATCTAAACAACGAATATTTGCTATCAATAGTTCCGGTGATTCTGCGGTCGTTAATATCATAAAAGTTGATAGCTTTGACCGTGCAGCTTTAGTTAAAGATAACGAAGGGGTCATAACCGGCACTAATTTAAGTTCAGAGATTACCCTTGCACTTAATGAGCACAGTGTGGGCGATGCAAACAGTATCGCTATTGATGCTAATAATGAACTTTTAGCCGTCGCAATGGCAGCAAGTAATACCGGTGATGCCGGTTTAATCGCATTTTATGATATTAGTGGCGACGAGCCTCAGTTTATTAAAAATGTCACTGTAGGTGCCCTGCCCGACATGGTTACTTTTAGCCATGATGGCAATAAAGTATTGGTTGCAAATGAAGGCGAACCTAATGGTGATTACAGTATTGACCCTGAAGGCTCTATCAGCATTATTAATATCAATAATGGTGTAATTGCAGATACTGCTATTAGCATTACTTTTTCAGCTTATAACGACAAACAAGCAGAGCTTGAAGAACTTGGGATTGTATTTGCTAACCCGACAGGTCGAACAATCAACGGTAACTTGATTAATACAACCGTAGCTATGGATTTAGAACCTGAATACGTCAGCGTTTCGAAAGACAATAAGTTTGCTTACGTGTCACTACAAGAAAATAACGCCCTTGCTATCGTCAACCTTGAAGATAATAGCATCGAGCTAAAAGGCTTAGGTTTTAAGGATTGGTCTAATTTACTTTTTGATGCATCAGATAAAGACGGTGGCGTTAACTTTAAATCTTACCCTGGTCTCTATGGCATGTATCAACCAGATACTATTTCAAGCTTTACTTGGAAAGGTGCTAACTTTATTGTCACAGCGAACGAAGGTGATGCACGAGAATACTTCTTTGATACAACCGACGAAGCTGATTGTTTAGCAAAAGGTGGTCTTGATTACGATGAAGATGATGGGTGTTTATCATATATAGATGAAACCAGAGCTAAAGACTTAACACTGGCAAGCAATTTTGATTACCTGAACAATGACAACAGTGATATTGGCCGTTTAAAAGTGACCACTGTTAAAGGTGATGAAGATAATAATGGCGAATATGAATCACTCTATGCATATGGTGCCCGCTCTTTTACCATTTGGGATAGTAACGGCATGGTGGCTTTTGACTCTGGCGATCAAATCTCACGCATTACTGCATCAGTTCACGGAGCAGCATTCAATAATAACGAAGATGAAAATGACGGTGATAGTCGCTCTGATGACAAAGGTGCAGAACCAGAAGCGTTAGCACTGGGTACGATTGGCGAACGTACATTTGCATTTATCGGGTTAGAGCGTATGGGTGGCATTATGGTGTTTGATATTACTAATCCATACAATGTGACATTCCAAGATTACTTTTTTAATCGTGGCCTAGAAGCTGATGCAGATATAACAGGTGATCTTGCTCCTGAAGGTATGGCATTTATACCTGCAGAACAAAGTGCAACGAATGAAGCATTGCTAGTTGTTGGTAATGAAATTTCGGGTTCAATCGCTGTTTGGGAAATTTCTACTAACTAATCCGCCTTATAAAAATAAAAAGCGACATAGCTAATTTAAAGTATGTCGCTTTTCTATACCATTTTATCCTCACAAAAATGACTGCTTTTTGAGCTAAAACCCCTCTGCAGCCCTTTATTTGTATGGTTATTGTACTAATTTGAAAATAATCAAAAAAACCTTCAAAAAGTGCTTGCGTTAATTCTTCGCATCCCTATA
>NZ_LJSO01000017.1:0-70383 GCF_001399985.1 Pseudoalteromonas sp. P1-8 | reverse complement strand
AATAAGCCTGGGAAAATCCCAGAAAATGCGTTACCAATACTTGAAAGACTAAATATTTGTACTGACAACTGGCTCACACTCACCACTTCCTTTACCCGCTCATTTAAAAATACTGCAGGTAAAGAACAAGCAATCACAGCTTATACAAATCATATGAAACGAAAACGAAGAAGCTCTATTAGCACTAGTCGCGCACTATTTTCCTAAGCCGAAGCTCGAAAATGTTTAAAGTAGCCTTACCCTTGGGCTAAGCTTGCCCAAAGTCAGGTACTGTTCAGGCAATGCCCTACAAAATCTTGTAAACATAACATTTTGATGTATAGATTAATTTAGTTAATTAATTTTGAGCGACTAAACTAGTTGCTCTTAGAGTTAGCTATTAAAAACTCCTACTATAGTGGGTGTCTTAATAGTTTTTATAACCTGTACCTGACTAACAGTGTCTCCTTCAAATCAATCATGTACATAAAAACGAAGTTCACATTTTTAATGTGTGTGTGTCTAATTAACTCTAAAGTGGATGTCTCGATAACTTAAAAAAACATACTTAAAGTTAAGTTTAATTAATACAGAATAAAAAAGAGTTCTAAAGAAAGCTTTAAAATGGAATTTAAATGAAGAAAGTCACCCAAAGGAGATTTTGGGTGGCAGTCTTACCAGCCGCATCTCGGCACACACGTCACACGCTGTGGCTGCTCCCTTCCGGGCCTGACCAGGTTCACCTGCTAGTGTTGCGAGAGGACCAATAAGACTACCATTGAGGGCCTTGTTTGGCGCGGGAGGGATTATCTCTACTTTTAGCCTGTTATTCAAGGGATATTCGAAAAAGAAAGTGCGATTGCATACTTGGTATACAATCGCACTGTCATTAAGGGGGTTATCGCTTACTTTTCAAGTTCAGCTTTGATGTTGCGCAGTGCTGCTTTCACTTTTTTCATATTTTCTGGGCCCATACGCAGTAATTGTTTTTGCGCATCAGGTAGGTTTTCCCACTCAGAGTAAGCATATTGATACGTAACTGAGTTGCGAACAAGTGGCATATCACCTTTTGGCTCTGGCGTATCAAGTAGTACGTCAATAGCCTCTTCTAGCGTGCCTGTGAATGCATCACCTTCGTAGCCAATTTCTGCATAAGCTTCGTTGATAAGTGGTTTGTATTCATCGTACATACGGATAACTTGAGCAGCGCTAAGGCTGGTGAATAATTTTACGTACGGCGTATAGCGCTCATAGCTATTTGGGTCGATTGTTAAAATGTCGCCCTCAATAACTTTAAATGACTCTTTAGGGCGCTCTACAGGTGCATGGCTTAATGCCACTTTACCTTTGGCGATGTTATCAACATACACAACACCACGGCGAATAAGATCGTCGGTCACCATTAAGCTCATCACTTGGTCACTTAGTAACTCATCCATACGGGCAACAACCACTTCATCGCTTTCATTTAACGTTGGTAATGGTTCAACTTCTGGAACTGGCTCTGGAGTGCGCTCTGGAGCAGTGTCCACTACAACTGGTTTTGGCTCAGGCTCTGTCACTTCAGGCTCTGGTTCAGGCTCTTGGTACTCAACAACTGGCGCTTCTTCTGCAACAATATCTTCAACAACTTGCACTGGTTTATCTTCAGGCTTCAATAAAATAAACGCTGCCACACCAGCAACAAGAATAAGCACAACCACCGCAAAAATCAGGTTGTTATTTGATGAACCCTTTTGTACTTCAGGCTCTGACGAATGCTCTGACATAGACACTCCCTTAAAAATAAAACAGATAAAAATACGAAAAAACCATTTAGCCTTGAGCTAATCTTTGCTTCTTCTAGCTTAAAGACTTACAGTTGATAAATAAAGTAAAGACGCACAACTATTTAAATGCAACCATGAGCAGTAAGTTAAAAAAAACACAGCACTCTAAAATCGCTTTATTACTAACAGGTGGTGGCGCGCGAGCGGCTTATCAAGTTGGTGTGCTTAAAGCGATTACGCAAAGCATGCCTCGCACAGCACCGCTGCCCTTTACTATTATTAATGGGACATCAGCTGGCGCAATTAATTCCGCTGCATTAGCATGTTATGCATCGTGTGCGCATTTAGCATGCAAAAAACTTGAATGGGTGTGGAAGAATTTTTCGACTTCTCAGGTTTATAAAAGCGACTTTTTAAGTGTGTTTTTGCATATTACTCGCAACATGCTTACGAGTTTTCAATCTGAACATATTAATCACCCACCTGCGAGCTTGCTAAATAATAAGCCTCTTAGAAAGTTACTACACGAAATACTCGATTTATCGCGTATCGAACGAAATCTACATAAAAACTACCTAGATGCAGTATCGATTACCGCTTCGAGCTATACCACGGGTGACTCTGTGGCCTTTTTTCAGTCACTTACACAAAAGCCGTGGCGCAGAGCAAAACGTGAGGGGCAAGCAACCCGCATTAATGTTGAGCACTTAATGGCATCGAGCGCTATTCCCATGGTGTTCCCGAGCGTGAATGTTTATAACCACTATTTTGGCGATGGCTCTATTCACCAACTTTCACCACTGAGTCCGTCGGTTCACTTAGGTGCAGAAAAAATCTTTATTATTGGTGTTGATGAACCAAAAGAGTTGCACCCACCGGGTTACCAGCCTCATTACCCGGGCCTTTCTAATATTGCAGGTCACTTACTCGATAGCGTCTTTACCGACACGCTACAGTCTGATTTAGAACGTTTACAGCGTATCAATCGCACGCTGAGCCTATTACCTGCCCGCGACAAACACCAAGAGTTAAAACAAATCGAAACATGCGTGATCAACCCATCGCAAAACTTTAATGCAATCGCCGCTCAGTTTTATGATGACATGCCTATGGCAATCAAACTGTTACTACGCATGATAGGCGTGAAGAAACGTTCACAATCGAGTTTAACTAGCTACTTACTGTTTGAAAAACGTTATACCCAAAAGCTCATTGAAATTGGCTACCAAGATGGTCTTAAAAAGCTACCTGAAATTCGTAAATTCTTAGAGCTGGAGTAGCTATTAGCTACTCCATACCATCGAGTAAAAACCTCTCTACCCGCTCTACTCGGCGAGGCTTACCTTGCAACACTAAAATATCACCTGCCAATAAAATAGTTTGTGATGAAGGTGCGTCAATTTCTCGGTCTTGTCGGCGCAGCGCTCTAACCGACACACGGCGCTGCTCAAGTTTAAGCTCACTAATTTTCTGATTAACCGCATAAGCGTGTTCTGGCAGAGCTATAACATGTAAATACTCAAGCCTATCTGAACTTGCCTCTTCGCCATCGAGTTTATCGCCAGTGAAAAAGCCATTTAAAAACTTATAACGATTGCGCCGCTCTTTACTTACACGGCGAATGATCCGTGTCATCGGCACGCCAGACATATAAAGCACATGCGAAACTAACATGAGGCTTGCTTCAAGGGTTTCTGGTACAACCTCAGTAACACCTAGCTCTTTAAGTGTTTCCATCTCGGTATCATCGCGCATCCGTACCAGTATCTTCACGTCAGGAGCTATTTGCTTGATGGCATCAACAACAATTTGCGTTTGCTCA
Organism: Pseudoalteromonas sp. P1-8; assembly: GCF_001399985.1. Classification (NCBI taxonomy): domain Bacteria; kingdom Pseudomonadati; phylum Pseudomonadota; class Gammaproteobacteria; order Alteromonadales; family Pseudoalteromonadaceae; genus Pseudoalteromonas; species Pseudoalteromonas sp. P1-8. The sequence continues at coordinate 66,813 of NZ_LJSO01000017.1, read as the reverse complement.
AAATCAGTAAAAGTAATAATGACTAGCCTTGCCCGCTCTACGCCCGCTGATTTTAAAATATCTTTTTGATTTACATGGCCAAAAATAACTGGCTCGCCAGCCGCTTTTGCTTCTTGCAATAAGATGGGGTTGCTCTCAACCGCGACGTATTCAATAGCTTCTGGTTTTAAAAAGCGTGCTACGGTTTGCCCCACACGAGAAAAGCCACAAATCACAATATGATTTTGATACAAGGGGCTACTTGTCGCAGGCTGCTGCCAATACTGCCCTGCATGGCTTAAAAGGCCAAGTTTTTTAAGAATAAGCGGTGTTTTTTCAATAAGGTAAGGCGTTAGCGCCATTGAAAGTACGCCAACTGCTATTAAAAACGAAGCTTGCTCTGAGCTTATCAGCAAATGCTGCGAAGCAAGTGCAATTAACACAAAGCCAAATTCTCCCATTTGCCAAAGCATAATACCCGCCGATACCGCATCTTGCTTACGCTCCCCCATCACTTGCGCAGAAATTGCGAGAACTGCTATTTTAAATAGCAATAAACCAATTAATACAGCGATGATCCAGTACCAACTATTAAGTACATAGAGCGCATCTAACTGCATACCGACGGTCACAAAGAATAGCCCCATCAAAATATCGCGAAACGGTCTAATATCGGCTTCTAGTTGGTGACGATAATGGCTTTCTCCTAACATCATGCCGGCTAAAAAGGCACCTAACGCCATCGATAAACCAAATAGGTAAGTCAGGCCTGCGGCAAACAAGGCAACCAATAAAGTCGTTAGCATAAATAGCTCATCGGTTCTTACCAGCGCTATTTCGCTAAACACTTTAGGCAAAATCCATTTACCTATGCCGAACAATAAAATACACACTAAAGCGCCTTTAGTGAGTGCAAGAGCCAATGCTCCAGCAATTTCTTCAGAGCCACTTTGAGCCAGTAGAGGATAGACAATGAGTAAAGGAACAACGGCAATATCTTGAAACAACAACACCCCTATTGCCAACTGGCCGCGGCGCTGGTTTAAATCTCCAGACTCTTTAAGTAACTTAACCACCACCGCCGTTGAAGATAGCGCCATTAAACTGGCGATGGTAAAACTATTTAAAAGGCTGTGCTCTAACAGCAGTAAAATCAGCATAAATACAATGCTGGTCACCACGACCTGCAAGGAGCCAAGGCCAAAAACAATATTTCGCATTGCCATTAAACGCGGCAACGAAAACTCAAGCCCTAAGCTAAACAGTAAAAATACAATGCCAAGTTCGGCAACAAAGTGCATTTCGTGGCTTTGCGCCATCCAGCCAATACCATGACTCCCCGCCAACACACCGGTGGCAAGATAAGCAAGAATAGGTGGTAAACCAATTCGTTTGAAGAACCAAACAAATAATACGGCAGCGACGAGCAAGCCAAACACTTGAATCAGCACATTTTGCAAGCAATAAACTCCCTTCTACTTGATGATAAAGCTGTACCCTACCTTAAATATAGCAACCATCTGTTTTTCAGCCAGTTTAAAAATGTGGCACAAATCTCGCTAAGTATGAGTATCTAAACACTCCGGGGGGAGAATTATCATGGAAAATGTCCATATTTTGACGCAGCGGGTGTCTGCGCGAGGCGAGTTTCTGCCGTTTTCGGCAGAGCATTACCGAATAAATGAAACAAATAGTCCACACGATTTGGTCGCAAGATTACAAACTACGTTATCAATCGAAGAAATTTTGACAATTTTTGCCGAACACGCAAAACAACTGATCAATTTATCTGGATTACAGTTCCAATCTGCACTCGGAGTGTCACAAAGTGCTGGCAGCGATACCAGTCAAACACCGTACTCTTTTGATTTAGATATCGAAAGTGAACGCTTAGGGCAGTTAATTTATTTTAGCCAGTTCCCTATGGGTAAAGCGATTGAAGCAAAATTAAAGCAGCTTCATACAGCACTCGTTTACCCATTACGTAATGCGCTTATGTATACCCGCGTATTACGTTTAGCGACTAAAGATGCGCTAACAGGCTTAAACAACCGTAGTCAATTTAATGACAGCTTGGCACAAAAGCTAGAACGTTGCCGCCGTCAGCATCGTCCATTTAGTTTAATGCTGCTTGATTTAGATAACTTTAAACAAGTTAACGATAACTTTGGTCATAAAATTGGCGATGATGTACTGCAAGAATTTGCTAATGTATTACGCACTAGCGTGCGTGGCACTGACTCTATTTTCCGCTTTGGTGGAGATGAATTTGCATTATTAATCGACGACCCTGAATTCACCACTAATAAGGTAATTGCTGATCGTATTATGAGTTTGGTTGCTAGCTCAGGGTTGATGGCTCAATATGATGTAACATCAAGCATTGGTTATACACTCGCCAATAACCAAGACTGCGAAAACGAAGTGTTTGCCCGTGCTGACAAAGGTCTTTACAAGGCAAAAGCTGCAGGAAGAAACTGCGCAAGAGCTTACTAATTGAGTAAAAGCCTAGCATCCCCCGCTAGGCTTTTTTGTTTATAAATTTATAACCAAGTAATACTAACCAAAAACCAGCGAAGAAGCCGCTTAATAAGTAAAGCAAGGCAGCCATGGTGGTAAGGGGCGATACCATCACTAAAGCCAACGGCGTAAGTACGCCCAGAATAAAGAAAATACCGCCTTTGCCTGACCAGTAACCTAGCAGCAATAATGAGCAAACTAAGCCGCCAGCTAGTGCATAAAAAAGTGTATTTATTGTCAGCTCTGCATAAGCAAAACCGGCAACTACAGCTACTAGCACCGACAACACAAAGCCAAGTGGTGCCTTATTAACTAGTGATAAACCAACATGTGGTTGTTCACTCATAGAGTGTCTCCCATAGAATTCCATCTTCAACACTGTGCTGCTCACTAATAAAGTAGCCAACTACTTGCACAAGTTGATCGTTATAAAAAATTAGTGGTGTCTGCGCACGTAACCAAGGAGCTACTTTGGCATCTTTAAACCAATGCTTTAAAGTATTTGAGCCGGGTTTATGCAAAGGCTTTATACGCGCTTGTGGCTTATTAAATTCAACCCTTACTTGCTCATCCGGCTTTGGTTGTCTAATACCCTTACCCGCTTTCACTATTAGTTTTCGGCCACCAATCAGTTCAACGCTTTGCAAAGCAATATCCATCGCCTCAGGTATTGCCTGCTCTTTCACAAAGTACCAATGTTGCTGATGCCGACGAACATCGCCGCTTTGCAAACAAATTTTTAACTGAGCATCAGTTTTTGCCGTTAAACCTTGCTCAATAATTTGCTGTAGCTGATTCTCTGAAGGTAGTTGATGGGTAAACTGATTCAGCCACGCACGTACAAGGTTTGCTTGTCTGGGCTTACTAAACCCCGCAATTGCCTCGCAGCTTAAACCACCCTGTGAATTTTGGCAGTTTGTAAGGTCGCTTTGAGTATATTCATCGAGCAGTGATTGCTGCTTTTGTAACAGCCGAATACTGCGCGCTGCACTTTTTTCAAACCCTTGAAAACGCTCCGTTAAAATGGGCAGAACCTGATGACGTAAAAAATTGCGGTCAAAGCGCTCATCAACATTTGAATCATCGGTGATATGGGTAATAGCAAATTCACTGGCAAATTGTTCAATTTGCTCACGAGTGATATTAATCAGCGGTCTAAAACATACACGCCCAGACGCTAACAATCGCGTTTGTGGCATCGATGCTAAACCCTGCAAGCCAGAACCACGCTTTAGACGAAGTAAGAAGGTCTCAAGTTGATCATTTAAGTGCTGACCAAGCAGTATTACACTACCTGGTATACAGTTTTCGTCTAGTGCTTGGTAACGAGCCTCTCTTGCTTGTGCCTCAAGTGATGTACGCGAGCGCTCATAAATTTCAACGTGCACCGCTTTAAATGCGACATCGAGCTCTTCACACAGCGATTGGCAAAACCCCTGCCACTTATCAGCATACTTGCTCAAACCATGATTAACATACACAGCTTCAATTTTAAGTTCTGAGTGCTGCTGTTGAGCTTGTTTTATTAAATGTAACAATACAACCGAATCAATACCGCCAGATAAGGCAACGCTAAAGCTACTTTGCTGAGCGTTCAGTAAAGGCTGCAATTGTGCTAAAAAATGGTGGTATAAATCTGATGTTTGCATTTAAAACCAATGAGTATACAAGCGTCTTTGTTATCGGCATTATAAAACAAAAAAAGCCGCAAAAGCGGCTTTTTTCAATTTTAAGCTGTGTTTAGCAATAGCCAAACGACATTAAACGTTTGTAACGCTGATCAAGCATTTCATCTAGTGAAAGGCCTTGTAAGTCAGCTAGGTCACGCTTAAGTTGGTTTTTAAGGTTACGCGCCATCGCATCGTAATTACGATGTGCGCCACCAAGTGGCTCATCAATTACGTTGTTGATTAAATCAAGCTCTTTAACACGTGCAGCTGTTACACCCATGGCTTCTGCAGCTAATGGTGCCTTGTCTGCGCTTTTCCATAAGATTGATGCACAACCTTCTGGCGAAATTACAGAGTAAGTGCTGTATTGCAACATGTTAACGCGGTCGCCCACACCAATTGCTAATGCACCACCAGAACCACCTTCACCGATAACAGTACAGATAGTTGGTACTTTTAACGCAGCCATAACTTTAAGGTTACGCGCAATTGCTTCACTTTGACCACGCTCTTCAGCGCCAACACCTGGGTATGCACCTGGAGTGTCGATAAAAGTCATGATTGGCATTTTGAAACGCTCAGCCATTTCCATTAAGCGTAATGCTTTACGGTAACCTTCTGGCTTTGGCATTCCAAAGTTGCGTTTAATTTTTTCAGCCGTGTCACGCCCTTTTTGTTGGCCAATAACCATCACTGGTTGACCTTCAAAACGTGCAACACCACCTAAAATAGCTGGATCGTTAGCAAAAGTACGGTCGCCTGCTAGTTCGTCAAATTCCGTGAAAATGCGCTCGATGTAATCACGAGTATAAGGACGCAACGGATGACGGGCTAACTGAGAAACCTGCCAAGCACCTAATTCAGAGAAAATTTTCTCTTTCATTTCAGCACTTTTCTCTTTTAATCGACTGACTTCCTCTTCTAATCCAAGGTCTAATTCGCCAGCGCGGCTTACATTTTGTAATTCTTCAATTTTTGCTTCTAATTCTGCGATTGGAAGCTCAAAATCAAGATAATTGAGGCTCATGCTCTAAACTACCTAATTAATTAAATTCTAGTTCTACATCTTGCGCCGCCATCAGCGATAACTTATGAAGCAAGTCATCACTCGGCGTAACACACCATTCGGTTCCTAAGGTAATCTCAGCCAACGCATCCGGACGTTGATAGAATACTTTAATAGGACAAGTACCAAACTTATAAGGTTCCAGTACTTTTTGTAAATTATCGAAGAAGTTCGCCTCGATCTGCACCATATTCAAGGTCATTTTAATCGCTTTTATACGTTTTTCTCGCGCCTCAGCGATGGTGCATATGTCTCTAGCGGTCATTGTAATGCCACCAGAGAAGTTATCAAAGCTGACCTGTCCAGATATTACCAAGATATTGTTTACTTGCAGCAAATCTTGGTACATTTCAAACTGTTCTGGGAATAAGCGTACATCAATACGGGCACTCTTGTCATCTAAAGTTACAAGACCCCATCGATTTCCCTTTTTGTTTATCAAGGTACGAGCAGAAATCACTAAGCCTGCAGCCGTTGACTGCACATCGCGGTTAGTGGGTTGTAAATCGACCAGCCTTCCTGATGTATAATGCTTTAACTCTTTACGATACTGATTAATTGGGTGGCCAGTTAAATACAGACCTAAAGTTTCTTTCTCACCATCTAGCCACTCATTGTCGGTTAAATCTGTGGCTTTGATAAATGCTTGTTCAACTTCATCTGGCTCTGTGGCAAGTAATCCAAATAAATCTGCCTGCCCTAATGACTCAGCCTTATGATGCTGATCGGCCGCTCGCATAGCATCTTTTAAGCTTGCTAATAAGGTTGCACGGCCAGGTTGGGTTTTATCTGGGCCAAGTTGATCGAGCGCTCCGGCATAAATGAGCTTTTCAACAACTCGCTTGTTTAAACGCTTTAAGTCAACACGGGCACAAAAATCAAATAAGTCCTTAAACGGGCCACCTTCGCTACGGGCTTCTAAAATAGCTTCAACAGGCGCCTCACCAACCCCTTTAATGGCACCGATACCGTAAACAATTTCACCTTGTAGATTAACCGTAAACTTGTACTCACCGGCATTTACATCTGGCGGTAACAAGGTCAGTTTCATGTTTTCACATTCATCTACCAAGGTAACAATTTTATCGGTGTTATCCATATCCGCCGACATTACCGCAGCCATAAACTCTGCTGGGTAGTGGGTTTTCATCCACAACGTTTGGTACGATACTAAGGCATAAGCAGCTGAGTGAGATTTGTTAAAACCATAACCTGCGAACTTCTCTACCAAGTCGAAGATTTTCATTGCAAGTTCGCCGTCAACTCCGTTATTAACAGCACCTTCTTCGAAGGTTGAACGTTGCTTTGCCATCTCCTCTGGTTTTTTCTTACCCATCGCACGACGCAGCATGTCAGCGCCACCTAGCGTATAACCAGCCAGTACCTGCGCAATCTGCATTACCTGTTCTTGATAAAGAATGATACCGTAGGTCGGTTCTAGAATGGGTATCAAGCTATCGTGTTGCCACTGCACATCTGGGTAAGATAACTCTTCGCGGCCGTGCTTACGGTCGATAAAGTTATCTACCATGCCTGATTGCAATGGACCAGGGCGGAATAGTGCTACCAGTGCGATCATATCTTCGAAGCAGTCGGGCTTTAGACGACGAATAAGGTCTTTCATACCACGAGATTCTAACTGGAATACCGCGGTGGTTTCGGCGCGTAGCAGTAACTCAATACTTGGCTTATCATCAAGTGGAATAGCGTTGATATCAACTGGCTCTTTACCCTCTCGGGCTAAGCGCTCGTTAGTCATATCAATTGCCCATTGCAAGATGGTAAGTGTTCTTAGACCTAAGAAGTCAAACTTAACTAAACCCGCCGTCTCAACGTCGTTTTTATCAAATTGCGTTACCGGGAATTTACCCTCATCATCACAATAAAGGGCTGCAAAGTCAGTGATAGTGGTTGGTGATATTACAACACCACCAGCGTGTTTACCGGCGTTACGTGTACAGCCTTCAAGGATGCGACACATATCAATAAGCTCTTTGACCTCTTCATCACCGTCGTAGGCTTCTTGTAAACGAGGCTCAACATCAAACGCTTTAGCCAAGGTCATACCCGGATCGCCCGGTACTAGTTTAGAAATACGATCAACAAAGCCGTAAGGGTGACCAAGTACACGGCCTACGTCACGGATAACCGCTTTTGCAGCCATGGTACCAAAGGTGATGATCTGAGATACCGCGTCACGACCATAAAGTGCCGCTACGTGATCAATTACCTCATCACGCCTATCCATACAGAAATCGACGTCGAAATCGGGCATTGAGATACGTTCTGGGTTCAAGAAACGTTCGAATAGTAAGTCAAATTCAAGCGGATCAAGGTCGGTGATCTTCAGTGCATAAGCAACCAATGAACCAGCACCAGAACCACGCCCTGGACCTACCGGAATATTGTTATCTTTACTCCACTGAATGAACTCCATTACGATCAAGAAGTAACCTGGGAAACCCATTTGGTTGATTACGTCGAGCTCTATTTTCAGACGCTCATCATACTCGCCACGTTTCTCTTTACGCTCTTGCTCATCTGGGAATAAAAACTGTAAACGCTCTTCAAGGCCATCTTCAGAGACCTTAACCAAGAAGTCTTCAATTTTCAGCGAACCGGTTGGGTAATCTGGTAAGAAGTAAGTTCCTAGCTGCACGGTCACATTACAGCGCTTAGCAATTTCAACGGTGTTTTCTAACGCTTCAGGAATATCGCTAAATAGCTCAGCCATATGCTCTGCTGTCTTAAGATATTGCTGCTCAGAAAAACGTTTTGGTCTGCGTTTATCTTCTAAGGTGTAACCGTCATGAATTGCCACGCGTATTTCATGGGCTTCAAAGTTTTCTGGTTTTAAAAACACCACTTCGTTAGTTGCCACTACAGGTAACTGCTCTTTTGTAGCAAGCTCAACAGCTAGGTGTAAATAGTCTTCTTCTAAAGCACGTTCCGTACGAATAAGCTCAATGTAATAATGATCGCTAAAATGTTGCTTATAAAAGCTAACGACCGATTCAATAAGCCCAGGGTTACCTTTTAATAGGGCTTTACCTAAGTCGCCATCTTTAGCGCCAGATAATAAAATCAGGCCATTTTTGTGCTCCACCAGCCACTCACGGTCAACCACCGGCCGGTGAAATAAATGTCCACGCTGGTACGCTTTAGAGATCAACAAAGTGAGGTTTTTATAGCCTTCGTTATCTTTCGCTAAGATGGTAATTCGGCTAGGTTCATCTTCAAATTCAGGGCTTCTTAACCAAAAGTCTGCGCCGACAATAGGCTTAATACCAGCGCCATGGGCAGCGCCATAAAAACGCACCAAACCACATAAGTTCATCTGATCGGTGATAGCCAACGCAGGCATTTGCAGCTCTTCTGCTTTAGCGACAATTGGCTTAGTTTTAGCTAGGCCATCCACCATTGAGAAATCTGAGTGAACACGTAAGTGAACAAATTGTGGCGCAGGCATTACAGTTGCTCTCCTTTTAACGCCAAAATGCGCTGAACAGGTTTAAAGCTTTTACGATGCTCTTCAATAGCACCGTATTGTTCAAGCGCTGCAAAGTGTGCTTTAGTTGGGTAACCTTTATGGCCTGCAAAACCATAATCAGGGTAACGCTTATCAAGCTCAATCATTTCATCATCACGAGCAACTTTCGCTAAAATAGATGCTGCTGAAATCTCTTCAACTAGGCTATCGCCTTTTACTACCGCCTGTGCTGGCACAGTTAATTGGCTAGGCACACGGTTACCATCAATAAAGACAAACTCAGGCTTTACGCTTAAGCCTTCAACCGCGCGGCTCATCGCGAGCATAGTGGCATGCAAAATATTTAACTCATCAATCTCGCTTGGACTACAACGACCAATAGCATAGCACAGGGCTTTTTCTTTTATTTCTGCAGCTAATAATTGACGTTTTTTGTCTGATAACTTTTTAGAATCTGCTAACCCTGCAATAGGCTTATTTGGGTCCAATATTACCGCAGCGGTAACAACATCACCCACTAATGGACCACGGCCAACTTCATCTACACCAGCAATATAATTAACATTCGGTCGTTCAATTTGCATTTAGTAACTCCGCGACTGCTGCTGCAGCTTGTTCATTGGCATTTAATCTAATGTTTTTATGTATGGCTAAAAAGCGCGCTTTTAGTTCGCTGTTATCGGTATTCAACATAGGTGTTAGCGCAGCCGATAGGTTTTCAACATTACATTCAGTTTGTAAGTATTCTGGAACGAGTTCTTCATCGGCTAATAAATTAGGCAACGAGAAATACTTAATGTTAAAAGTAAATAAGGTTTTGAAAATCCAGTAACTCAGTGGCTTAATTTTGTAGCCCACAACCATCGGCTTTTTATACAGCATACCTTCAAGCGTTGCGGTTCCTGAGGCAAGTAAAATGGCATCAGCCGCTTGCATTGCAAGGTTTGACTGACCATCCAATAATTGCAGTTTTAGATCGGGGGCTGTTTTTTCTAAAATCTCACAAAACTGTGCTTTTCGTTTTTCATTGACTAACGGAACCACAATTTTAAGGTCAGGGTTTTGCGCTTGCAATTTAGCCGCTGTTTCAATGTAGGTTTCGCTTAAAAGCCCTACTTCAGAACCTCGGCTACCTGGTAACAACGCAAGTACTTTATCAGTTTGTGCTAAACCTAGTTGGTTACGAGCCTCGGTTTGGTCGTGCTCAAGGGCAATATCATCAGCCAAAGTATGACCCACAAAGGTACAAGGTACATCGTGCTTATCGTAAAAGGCTTTTTCGAACGGTAATAATGCCAGCACTAAATTAGTGGCGGCACTGATTTTATGAATACGTTTTTCGCGCCACGCCCACACTGATGGGCTAACATATTGTACTGTTTTAATACCCGCCTCTTTTAACGGTTTTTCGACACGTAAGTTAAAGTCAGGGGCATCGATACCAATAAATACATCTGGTGGGTTGTCGATAAAATGCTGCACCAATTGTTTGCGTATTTTTAGTAGGCGCGGTAATCGGCCTAGTACTTCAACTAGGCCCATTACAGATAATTCGTCCATATCGAATAATGTTTTACAGCCAGCCGCTTGCATACGCGGGCCTGCAATCCCTTCAAATATGGCATCCGGAAAACGGCGTTTAAGTGCTTTTACTAGCCCTTCACCTAAAATATCACCTGATAACTCACCTGCCACCAAGGCAATACGTAACGGCTTTGTTTGTTCTTTCATTCGTTGATAATTCGCAACTTTTGGCACTAATAAAAACGAGTTTACCGTGTTTTAGCAGTCGGATAAATGTCACAGAGTTAATAAATACTAGAAATCGAAATTAGCCTGCCTACTTGCTCATTGGTTGAGCATTTATTTGCGTGTGTAGCCTGCAGGTTTACTCGCTACTATCTAAAAAGAGCTTAAAAAAGAATAAAATAAGCCATAGCAAAACGGCTTTTTATAACGATTAAATATTTGAAACTTTAGAGCTTTATCTCTAATCTGTAGAAAAGGTGAGCAGGATTAATTCATCTTTATTTCGTATTTTCCTATTGACTAAAATGAATACAGGTTTAATATTTGCAAAGTTTCAATAATTACTGAAACTTCATAATCAATATTTGTCGTGTCTACCGCACCCGCTAACAAGGAGCTAAACAATGATAGATGAAACATTTGTGGATCTATCGCGATTGCAATTTGCAATCACTGCCCTATTTCACTTCCTATTTGTTCCCCTTACCTTAGGTATGACGTGGATTTTAGTGATCATGGAATCCGTTTACGTGATGACAGGTCGCGAAATTTATCGTGATATGACTAAGTTCTGGGGTAAGTTGTTTGGTATTAACTTTGCGATTGGTGTGGCGACAGGTCTAACCATGGAGTTTGAGTTTGGTACCAACTGGTCTTATTACTCTCACTATGTGGGCGATATATTTGGCGCACCGCTAGCGATTGAAGGCTTAATGGCTTTCTTCTTAGAATCAACCTTTGTCGGTATGTTCTTTTTAGGCTGGGAGCGTTTGAGTAAACGTCAGCATCTAGGTGCTACCTTCTTAATGGCTTTAGGGACTAACTTATCTGCGTTATGGATTTTAGTAGCAAATGGTTGGATGCAAAACCCAGTAGGTGCTGAATTTAACTACCAAACCATGCGCATGGAAATGACTAGCTTTGCTGAATTGGTATTTAACCCAGTCGCACAGGTTAAGTTTATTCATACCGTATCAGCAGGTTATGTTGCAGCATCTATGTTTGTACTTGGTATTAGTAGCTGGTACATCTTAAAAGGTCGCGACCTTGCTTTTGCTAAGCGTTCGTTCTCGGTTGCTTCAGGGTTTGGTTTAGCGTCTATTCTTTGTGTTATTTTACTTGGTGATGAATCTGGCTACGAAGTTGGCGAGGTGCAAAAAGTCAAACTCGCAACCATTGAAGCTGAGTGGCATACCGAAGAAGCCCCTGCCGCATTTACGCTAGTTGGTATTCCTGACTCAGAAGAACAAGTCACCCATGCCGCTGTAAAAATCCCTTATGCACTTGGCATCATTGCGACTCGCTCTATTGACGAGCAAGTAACAGGTATTAAAGACCTTGAAGAGCAGCACGAAGTACGTATTCGTAACGGTATGATTGCATACGAATACTTAGAAAAGCTTCGTGGCGGTGAAGACACACCAGAAAACATTGCAAAGTTCGATACCTTAAAAGACGACCTTGGCTATGGTTTGCTACTTAAGCGCTATACCCCTAACGTGGTAGATGCAACAGAAGAGCACATTCAAAAAGCAGTGAAAGACTCAATCCCTCAAGTCGGCCCTATGTTCTGGTCATTTAGAATCATGGTTGGCTGTGGCGTGATCATGCTTGGCGTATTCGTCCTCGCATTTTATTACAACGCACACCGCATTATTGAGCAAAAGCGCTGGTTATTATGGGCTGCGGTATGGAGTATTCCTCTGCCTTGGATTGCCATTGAATTTGGTTGGATTGTTGCGGAATACGGCCGTCAACCGTGGGCAATTTCGGAAATTTTACCGACCTTCTTGGCAACCTCGTCACTCACGGTGAATGACTTATTGATTAGTATTACTGGTTTCTTAGTTTTCTATACAGGTCTTGCTGCTGTAGAAGGCTGGCTGATGCTGCGCTTTATTAAACAAGGCCCAAGCTCACTTCATACTGGTAAATATCACCATGAACTTGCCAAAGCGGATTCACTTGCAAGCCAAGGAGCTCAGTCATGATTTTTGATTACGAAACACTAAAACTAATCTGGTGGCTGTTAATTGGTGTATTACTAATTGGCTTTGCAGTAACCGATGGTATGGACATGGGTGTGGCAATTTTGCTTCGCCTAGTTGGTAAAACAGATGTTGAACGCCGTACAGTTATTAACACCATTGGCGCTCACTGGGATGGTAACCAAGTTTGGTTCATCACCGCTGGGGGCGCACTGTTTGCGGCTTGGCCTATGGTTTACGCGGCCGCTTTCTCTGGCTTTTACTTTGCTATGATGCTGGTGTTATTTGCGTTATTTTTCAGACCGCTTGGTTTTGATTATCGCTCAAAAATAGATTCACCGCGCTGGCGTAATAACTGGGATTGGGGCCTATTTGCTGGCAGCTTTATTCCTGCTTTAGTATTTGGTGTAGCATTTGGTAACTTATTACTGGGCGTGCCTTATCATATCGACGACCTACTGCGTGTCAGTTATCAAGGTTCATTCTTTGCGTTATTAAACCCATTTGCCATTGTAGTTGGCTTAGTGAGTGTACTGATGCTGGTTGGTCACGCTGGTATGTGGTTACAACTTCGTACTGATGCAGAGGTTGCTAAACGCTCAGCACAATATGGTCAATATGCACTGATGGCGTTTATTGTATTGTTTGCCTTAGCTGGTGTGTGGGTATCACAAATTGACGGTTATAAAATCGTTAGCATGGGCGATACTCAAGGGTTTGCAAACCCGCTTGCTAAAACAGTAACGCAGGCACCGGGTGCATGGCTTGATAACTATACAAAAATGCCATTAACCATGCTGTTCCCTGCCCTAGCATTCGTGATGGCGGCACTGGCAATTGTATTATCTAAATTACAAAAACCAGCAATGGCATTGGCTGCGTCAAGCTTAATGCTCGCAGGCGTTATCTTAACTGCGGGTATGTCAATGTTCCCGTTTGTGATGCCTTCGAGCAACAACCCAAATATTAGTTTAACTATGTGGGATGCGGTTTCGAGCCATATGACACTTAACGTGATGTTTATCGCTGCGGTTATTTTTGTACCACTTATTCTTATCTACACAACATGGTGTTATGTGAAGATGTGGCGCAAAGTAACGATTAGTGAAATTGAAAACAACACTCACGGTAGCTATTAAGGAGATTTAAATATGTGGTATTTTGCCTGGATTTTAGGTGTTCTATTAGCCTGTACACTTGGGGTGATCAACGTAATGTGGTACGAATTTCACCAACATAAAGATTCGATTGCTGATGATGAGCTAGAGCTGTACGCGAGACTCAAAAACACCGATGACAACTAAACCCCGACCAAATCGCGCGCAGCAGCAAACGCTGCGCGCTTTTTTAAAGCAGTATAGCCAGTCCGCTTCAGGGCTTCTTAAATTAAGCATTAGTTTGGGCACACTCAACGCCCTATTAATGATTGCCTCTTGTTACCTTCTTGCAAACGCGGCTCATCAAGTCATGTTTGAACAAGCAAACTTGCAAGCCGTAAGCCCATTATTATGGCCGCTGGCTGGGCTAATTTTAGTTCGTGCTTTGTTGGTTACGCTAAGTGAACGCGTAAGTAACCTCGCCGCATTAAAAATAAAAAACGTGATGCGTAATACACTGCTAGAAAAGCTCAGCAAACTTGGGCCAGCCTACAGTGAACAAAAAGGTCACGGCGCAACACTTAACACCTTACATAATGGGGTGGAAGCACTGCATCAATATTACGCAAACTACATTCCGAGTGTGGCTTACAGTGCGCTTATTCCATTAGCGATATTGGTGGTGATTTTTCCAACCGATTACAAAGCAGGCCTCATATTCCTTTTAACAGCGCCACTTATCCCTTTTTTCATGATTTTAGTGGGCCATAAAGCTGAGCAGTTAAATCAAGAACGCTGGCAACAACTGGCGGTACTTGGTAATTACTTTTTTGACCGATTACAAGGCCTGACTCAACTCAAGCTCTTCAATGCAACCAAGCGTGAGCTAAATAGCATCAGTCAGATTTCTGATGATTACCGTGGAGCAACCATGGGTGTATTGAAAGTCGCCTTTTTATCGTCTTTCGCCCTTGAATTTTTAGCCACCATTAGTGTGGCCCTTGTTGCTGTAATCATTGGCTTTAGATTATTTTTTGGTACGCTCGATTTTGCCACTGGATTTGTGGTGTTACTACTGGCCCCTGAGTTTTACTTACCACTTAGACAAATGGGTACTCACTATCATGCAAAACTTGAAGGGATCAGCGCTGCTGCTGATATGGTCGACATAATCAATCAAAGCGACGCTGATAAACATGTCGGGTCATCTAAGCTTGAGTTACCGATAAAAGATATACAGCTGAGTGCGCTTACCTTTCACTACCCTGAAACAAACGAAGGGGTAACTGATATCAACTTAAGCTTACCAAGCTCAGGCTTAATTGCCTTTGTGGGTGAAAGTGGTTCGGGTAAAAGTACCTTGTTTGATTGCCTATTGGGTTTTCATCATCAGGCCAATAGTGCCATTAGCATTAACGAGCAACCACTGAGTGATACTGCATTAGCTGATTGGCAAGCACAGCTGGCATGGATCCCACAGCAAGCCACGTTATTTTATCGAACCGTTGCAGACAACCTGCGTTTAGCTAAACCCGATGCAAGCCAAGCAGAGCTCGATGAAGCAGCAAGTAAAGCTGGAGCACTTGAGTTTATTTCTGCACTACCTGATGGCTTTGATACCTTGCTAGGTGAACAAGGAGAAGGCCTCTCTGGAGGGCAAAAACAGCGCATAGCCCTTGCCCGTGCATTTTTGAAGAATGCCCCTGTGCTGATGCTAGATGAGCCTACCGCTCACTTAGACAGCCAAACAGAGCATTTAATCAATCAAGCAATCCGCGATTATGCAAAAGACCATTTAGTACTGGTTATTGCTCACCGACTGAATACGGTAAAACACGCCGATAATATTTACGTTATGCAACAAGGTCACATTGTTGAATCTGGTCAGTACCAGCAACTGACTGAGCAAGCAGGCCTATTTGCTAAACTTGTGAGCCAAGGTGACACCCATGCATAACTTTATACGTCTATTAAAACTGTGCAAACCTCATACTGGCATGTTGCTTTTAGGGGCTTTTTTAGCAAGCTTAACGGTACTCGCTAATGTGGGCTTGCTCGCTATATCTGGGTGGTTTTTAGCAGCCATGGCAGCGGCGGGCATTGCTGGTGTGCAGATGAATTACTTTACCCCAGCTGGAGTGATCCGCTTTTTAGCTATCGTGCGCACAGCGTCTCGTTACGGTGAGCGGATGATAACTCATAATGCTACCTTTTTATTGCTGAGCGAAATTCGCGTAAACATGTTCAAGACTCTGAGCCAACTGAACAACGTTGACTTAGCAATGAGTCGTAGTAGCGATTTATTTAACCGCCTACAGAATGATGTCGATGCGCTGGATAAATTCTACCTCAATGTGCTGCTGCCGATTATTGTCGCCTTGATCAGCATTCCTATAGTAATGGCCTTCATGGCCATGTATAACGCTGAGGTTGCATTAGTTTGCTTTACTTCACTGATGATTATTGGCGTGCTGCTTCCCGCATTGTTAAGCCATAAGCTTCATCAACAAGCGGATACCGAAACCCAACTTTCAGCCGACTTAAGAGCTGAACTTGCCGATACACTATCAGGTGCCAGAGAGCTTGCTGTCTATCAAGCACAGGCGGCGCAATTAGCGCATTGTGACTCACTCAGTAAACAATACAACAACCAGCTCTATAGTCGCCACAAAGCCGTGGCAAACAGTAATGGTTTAAGCACTTTGGTGATCCAACTAACCATGCTGGCCAGTGTATTTATGATAATTCCACTGGTTGCAATGGGGACTATGAAAAACGTTGAACTGGCGATGCTCGCGTTATTTGTATTAGCAAGCTTTGAAACCGTGCTCACCCTGCCTACGGCATTTATTGAATTGCCGCTTACTTTAAGTGCCGCAAAGCGACTGTTCGATCTTGAAGATAAACACAGCAGCTTAGCCAAAAAACCAAACAACTTAGACGATCAGTTAGCAAACCAATTAGCGGATCAATCTGGACTTGGCCTTGAGTTAAGCGAGGTCAATTACCAATACTTGGGGGCAAAAAGCAAAGCCCTTAGCAATATCAATTTTGCTATTGCGCCCGGCAGTAAAGTTGCTCTAGTCGGTGCCAGTGGTAGTGGCAAAACCACCCTAGTTAACTTACTCACAGGCCTTTGGCCGCTGCAATCAGGCTCATTAAAGCTCGCCACCAAGCAAGAAGGCACCTTTGAACTTGAAAGCTTGAGCACTGCAACACGCTTTAAGCAGCTAACGATAGTTGCCCAGCAGCATCATATTTTTGATGGCACGCTACGTGAAAACCTTCGCTATGCAGCTTTTGATGCGACAGATGAGAGGCTTATTGAGGCCTGTGAACAAGCTGAACTTGGCTCTTGGCTTAAGAACTTAAAAGCCGGCCTTAATACCCGCTTAGGAACCGCAGGCAGAAAGCTTTCTCATGGTCAGTCACGTCGTATTGCTATTGCCCAAGCTCTATTAAGGCAAGGTAATTTAATCATTCTTGATGAACCAACAGAGAGCCTAGATAATCACACTAAGCAAAACTTGCTGACTACAGTTGAGAGAATATGGGCAAATAAAACTATGCTGACCATTACCCATGACCCTGCAATGCTAAGTCGTGTTGATAAGGTTATTTGGTTAGAGCAAGGACAAGTAAGAGCCTTTGCGAGTCATGCTGAATTAGTGGCGAATGAAGCCGACTACGTAGAGCTTATTACCCGTTTTTAATCGAGCTGCTCAACGGTGACGTCAATCACACCTTGCTTGACTGAGGCAATTTGTGAAAACGCCTTTTTTGATAAGTCGATAATACGACCGCGGATAAATGGGCCGCGGTCATTAATAGTAACAATCACGCTTTTATTATTACTAAGATTAGTAACTTTTACTCTGCTGCCAAAACCAAGCGTTTGATGAGCCGCGCTCAATGCCCGTTGATTAAACACCTCACCACTTGCTGTCGTTAGGCCATGATATTTATCAGCGTAATAACTGGCTTTGCCTTTTTCTATTGCTCCTTTAGATACTGAAGGTGCACTACTACAACCAGTTATAATTAAGCTTAATAATGCAAAAACGATGAGTTTGTTCATATTAGTAGATCCTTTTTTGCCGTGAAGATAGCAAGCACTGACTTAGCAAAACCTGAACTATATCAAGTTACCTAATTAAGCGAATGAGTATAAAAACAAAAAAGCCACCTTACGGTGGCTTTTATAGAAGTTCGCTTATGATTAGCGAATAATTCCGCGCTCAGAGCTTTTCACGAAATCTATCATCAGCTGAACAGCTGGGTACTTCGCAGCATCTTCACTTAGCTCAGCGATTGCTTCTTCAACACCTAAGCTCTTACGATAAAGCGTTTTATATGCACGGCGTGTTGCCATGATCTCATCGCTTTCAAAGCCACGGCGTTTCATGCCTTCAGTATTGATTGCTACAGGGCCAGCCGGTGTACCAATAGTAGTTACAAATGGCGGTACATCTTTATTAACGCCTGAGTACATACCAACAAAGGCATGTGAACCAATTTTACAGAACTGGTGAACACCTGAATTACCTGCAAGGATCACCCAGTCACCTACGTGTACGTGGCCAGCAACAGAGGCATTGTTAGCAAAAATAACGTTATCGCCCACTACAGCATCATGTGCAACGTGTGTGTAAGCCATAAATAAGTTATTGCTACCAATTTTAGTTACACCTTGGTCTTGAATCGTACCACGGTGAATTGTCGCACACTCACGGATCACGTTGTTGTCACCAATGATCAAAGTCGTTGGCTCATTCGCGTACTTTTTGTCTTGGCAAGCTTCACCGACCGAAGCAAATTGGAAAATGTGGTTACCAGAACCAATCGTCGATGGGCCTTTAACAACCACATGAGATTCGATGATACAGTTATCACCAATAGTTACATCGTTACCGATATAGCTGTAAGGGCCAACTGATACGTTATTTCCAAGTTTTGCACCTGGTTCGATTATCGCCGTAGGATGGATCACTATTAAAACTCTCTTCTCGCACACATGATTTCGGCAGTACACACTACTTTGCCGTCAACTTTTGCTTCTGCTGCAAATTTCCATATATTGCGGCGCTCTTTTACAAACTCTACATGCAAATGCATAGTATCGCCAGGTAATACCGGCTGTTTGAATCGCGCATTGTCGATCGCTGCGAATAAATATAGTTCGTTATCGCTACGATTTTCAACTGTCTTAAAACCAAGTAAGCCAGTTGCTTGAGCCATTGCTTCTAAAATCAACACACCTGGAAAGATAGGTTGATTAGGAAAATGACCCGTAAAAATAGGTTCGTTCACTGTTACATTTTTAATAGCATGTAACGACTCGCCTGGCGTGTAATCAAGTACACGGTCAACAAGTAGCATCGGGTAACGATGCGGAAGTAAACTCAAGATATCCTGGATATCAAGACTATTTAATTCATTTGCCAAAATAGCATCCTTATTTGTCTTCAATATTGAGTGACTTAGTCAGTGACTCAAGTGCTTTAATGCGGTCTTTCATATCGCCAAGGTTACGGATATGGGCAATACTACGTCGCCATTCTTTGTTGGTTAGATGTGGCAAGCCTGAAGAATAAATTCCAGGTTCTGTGATTGCCTTAGTCACCATACTCATGCCGGTGATTATAGCACCATCGCATACGCTAATGTGACCATTAATTGCAACCATACCGCCAATCTGACAATTCCTACCGATCACTGTGCTGCCGGCAAATACCGTACAACCAGCAACCGCTGTACCCGAACCGATCTCGACATTATGCGCTATTTGACATTGATTATCGATAATTACATTACTATGGATGATAGTATCGTCTAGCGCACCACGGTCAATCGTAGTAGACGCGCCTACCTCAACCTTATCACCGATAATTACTCGGCCAAGTTGCGGTATTTTCACCCATTCGCCACGCTCGTTAGCGTAACCAAAACCATCACTGCCCACTACCGTATTCGCTTGGAATAAACAGTCGCTGCCAATCTCTACTTCATGGTAAACGCTTACATTTGCCCAAAGCTTAGTGCCTTGGCCAATTTTTGCGTGCTCACCAATAAAACAGCCTGGGCCAATCTGCACATCGTTTGCAATTACAGCGCCCGCTTCGATCACCACATTGGCGGCGATCGCGACATTATCGCCAATAGAGGCTGAATCGTGAATGACTGCACTTGGGTGAATACCCGTCACTGCTGAGCGCGGTGTGGTATCCATTAGCTGAGCAAGTTTGGCGTAACAAACATAAGGATTAGCAACAATGAGCTTATTACCCGAAAAGTACTCAGCATCTGCTGGTGATAAAATCACCGCACTTGCTTGAGTATCTTCTAATTGCGAGCGATATTTCTTGTTCGCTAAAAATGCAATATGCCCATGTTGGGCATTTGCAAGTGTAGATATTTTTTTAATCTCTGTGGCGCCGTCACCTTGAAGGTCAGCGCCCAGAAGATCCGCTATCTGCGAAAGCGTGTAGTTTTGCATATATGATTTCTATTGCTTACTTACTTTTTCAACAACTTTGCTTGATAAGTCATCGACAGTTTTAGGGTTAACATAAATCGTTGTTTCTTTAACTTTAACTTCATCGAATTTGCCAGCTTTCGCTACTTCTTCGATTGCATCTAAGATTAGCTTTTGAACTTTAGCTAGTTCTTGGTTTTGACGCATTTTGATTTCTTGCTCTAAAGGACGACCTTTTTCAGCAAGTTGCTGCTGCATACCTTGAATCTTAGTACGTAATTCTTCTTTTTGCTTGTCGCTCATCGTTGTTGCTTCACGCTTGAACTTTTCAGCTTCAAAACGGATATCACCTTGAAGTTTTTCTAGTTCTTGACGACGCTCTGAGAATTCAGCTTCTAAAGTTTGCTCTACTTTCGCCATTTGTGGGATTTGCTTGTAGATTTCTTGCATATCAACGATACCTACTTTGTGCGCAAATGCGTTAGTAGATAGACCCATAGATAAAGTAGCAAGTAGTGCAAAAGCTGTTGATTTAATTGATTTATTCACGAAAAAACTCCTTTAGAATGTATTACTAATGTTAAAGCTGATGGTCTTCGTATCGTCATCTTCTTCTTTTTGCAATGGATACGCAAAACTGATCAGCATTGGACCCATCGGAGAGATCCATTGTAGAGAAAGACCGGTTGAAACCCTAAAACGCATTGGATCTGAGTAATCATCCAACTTATCACGTTGCGCTGCAGGAAGATCTTGATAACGGTCAATATTAAACTCTGTATCCCATACGTTTGCAGCATCTACGAAGAAGCTAGTACGTACAGAGCTGGTGTTTTCTTCATCTAAGAAAGGTGTTGGAACAATAAGCTCCATCCCTGCTACCGCTTTGGCATTACCACCAATTCGGCCTGCTGTTTGTAATTGGTCAAATTCTGATGCGCCGCCAATATTCCCTGTACTATTACCATCATCAGATGGCGTACCTGGAATAGTCTGGGGGCTTCTAGCAACAGCTCGTGGTAGAATCGTATTTCTATCAAAACCACGTAGTTCCATCTCAGTGATTCTAAAGAACTCTTGAAATGGTAACGTTTGGTCAAACCCATTCGTAGTACCATAACCATTACCATATGCAAGGGCAGCACGAGTTGAGAACACCCAGCGGTGGTCATTACTGATTGGCCAGTAAAAACGCGAGTCATAATTTAGCTTAAAGTACTGTAAATCTGAGTTCGGCGTTGTCGCTGTTAAGTTAAGAGATTGGCGCGAACCTGCTGTTGGGAATAAACCACGGTTAACAGTTAAACGAGACCAACCTGCGCTTAACTCGTACTTAGTAAAATCAAAACCTGCATCTGGGTTATCAGGATCTAAGAAGGTTTCACGAATAACACGTGTTTGCTCATATTCTGCAATATCAGACAGCTCTTCTTGCACCCAACGAACACCAAAGTTAATACGGTTTACCGCATCGATTGGGAAACCGATGTTAGTACCAATACCGTAACTCTTCGATTTATAGTCGATTAGACTGAATTTACTTGCATCATAGTTACTGTAGAAGATGCTACTACCTTGCGACACACCATCCGGCGTAAAGTAAGGGTCAGTGTAAGACACACTAATACGCTCAGAACCACGTGAGGTATTGATGTTGAAACCAATTTGGTTACCGGTACCTAAGAAGTTTGATTCACTCACACCAATGTTAAATTGCAGACCCAAGTATGAACCATAGGCAAGACCTGCGTTAAAGCTACCTGCAGATTGCTCTTTCACAGTAAAATCTACATCAACTTGGTCATCTACACCTGGTACTGGCACAACATTAAAATCAACGCTTTCCATGTATGGTAAACGCTGGATTTGCAATTTAGAGCGCTCAAGGCTTTGGTTTGATAACCATGCACCTTCAAGCTGTGTCATTTCACGACGAACCACTTCATCAGAAGTATTTTGGTTACCGCCCACAATGATACGACGAACATAAACACGCTTGCCCGGATTAACAGAAAGCGTTAATTGAACTTCTTTGTTTTCGTCATCAATTTCTGGGATGGTGCGCACTTCAGCATTGGCATAACCAAAACGCGCTAAGTAGCTTTTAATAAACTCTTCAGATGATGTCACCACAGAGCCGTTATAAAGCTCGCCAGTTTTTAGCGGGATAACGCTCTTAATGAGTTCTTCACGGCCTAACAAGTCACCAATAAAGTCAAAGCCTTTCACTTTATACTTAACGCCTTCGGTGATATTGGCTGTTACATAAACAGAATCACGTTCTGGACTAACTGATACTTGTGTCGAATCGATATTAAAGCGCAAGTAACCACGGTCTAGGTAGTAACTGCGAATTTTCTCTAAATCACCTTCGATGGTTTGCTTTTGATACCTGTCGCTCGACATGAACTGCCACCACGGCAAATCTTGCTGAGACTCAGCTAATTTAAGTAACTCTTCATCAGAGAAAAGTTCATTACCAACTAAGTTGATTTGACGAATTGACGCTGCGTCTCCTTCATCAAACTCAAATAAAAGCTTTACACGGTTACGTGGCAACTTAGTAATGCTTACATCCACTTTAGCATTGTACTTACCGATGCTGTGGAAAAACTCCGTTAAACCCTTTTCAATGTTATCAAGGACTGTTTTATCAAGCGGCTCACCAGTACGGATATCTTGCTGGTCTAGCGACTCATTAAGTTGCTCATCTTTGATGTCTTTATTGCCATCAAATTCGATCATGCTGATCGTAGGACGCTCAGTCACTCGGAAGATAACACTATTGCCATCACGTAATGCTTTAATATTGTCAAAGTGACCTGAACGATAGAGAGCCTTTATGGTTCTAGAAATTGTGTACTCATCAATATTATCGCCCACGTTGATCGGAATATGCGTTAACGCAGCACCCAGTGCAACACGCTGTAAACCTTCAACTTTTAAATCATCTACAATAAAGGAGTTTTGGCCTAGGGCTGCAAAGCTAGCACCTAATAAACTTGAAACTGCCAAATGTTTTTTTATAGCCATTTTGTTATCTTTATCCTTTACAACTGTATTACCGCTCAACACCTTATAAATTTAACTTTTGCGGTGTTTTACAATCGTGTTCAAATTGGAATTTTTCGCTTACTTGTTATAAACGCGATACATCATTGAACAAAGCGAAACATGTTAAAAACAGAAGCAGCAAGGCCCCCACTTTAAAACCAAATTCTTGCGTCTTTTCAGAGACCGGCTTTTTGCGAAAAAGTTCAATTATGTAATACATTAAGTGCCCACCATCTAGCACTGGCAGCGGTAATAAGTTAAATACGCCAAGGTTTACACTAATTAATGCTAAAAAGCTTAAAAATGCAACCAAGCCATAGCTTACGCTAGTTCCCGCGCCAACTGCAATGCCCACCGGGCCACTTAAATTTTTAACCGACACCTGACCGGTAATTAAATTACCAATCATGTCAAAACTAAGGGTAATTAAACGCCATGTTTCTTGTATGCCCAGCACAATACTATCGACAGGGCCATAATGTCTAGTTTCAATATAGTTTTCTGGCCATGGCTCAACCACCGGAGACACACCTAAAAAGCCCTGAGCAACGCCCGCATCATTGGTTCTGCTTTGTGGCGTCACAGACAGCTCTTTTATACTATCTTGCCTTTGTACACTAAATTGTAAGGATTTGTTAGGTGATTGCTGAATTAGTGAAACTAACTGGGTCCAACTGCTGATATTTTCACCATTTACAGCAAAGATTTTGTCGTTTCCCTGTAACCCTGCAGCTTCTGCCGCCGAGCCTTTGCTGATCATCGCCACTTCTAAAAGTGCTTTAGGACGAAATGGTACAATGCCTATCGAGGTTAATGGCGGAACGTCTTGTTGATCTAGTTTCCAACCATCTAAGTTAAGAGTACGCACATGCTTTTGATAATTCTGATCACGAAGCGTTACCACAACACTTTGCTCACCTAAGCGGCTCATTAGCGAGAATGTTGCATCTTGCCAAGTATTGATATCGTCTTCACCAATTTTAATAATTTGCTGATTTGGCTGAATATTAGCAGCTGCGGCACGGCTGCCTTGAGACACCTCACCCACCACAGGTTTTAATGACTGAACGCCGACCATATACATTACAGCAAGGGCAAAAATAGCGAATAAAAAGTTTGCCATCGGGCCAGCAGCCACAATAGCAATACGTGCTTTTACTGATTTAGCATTAAATGATAAATGTCGCTGCTCTGGCGGGACTTCGTCAACACGCTCATCAAGCATTTTGACATAACCACCTAGTGGGATTGCTGCAATCACATATTCGGTTTGCTGTTTGTCGTACCACTTGATCAACGGCTTACCAAAGCCAATTGAAAAACGCAGCACTTTCACGCCGGCTTTTCGCGCAACCCAGAAATGACCATATTCATGCACAGTCACTAAAATACCCAGAGCAAGAATAAATGAGCCAAGATTCCAGAAAAAATCAAACATGCTAGTTGATGCCTCTTTTTAGAAACTCAGTCGCTTTTACACGTGCAGCTTGGTCGCAAGCTAAAATCTCATCGAGGGTCTGCACGTTGATATTTTGTGTTGCATTAAGCGTTTCAGCGTTAATTCGATAAATATCTGTAAAGCCGATTTGACCATTTAGAAATGCTGCAACCGCTATTTCATTCGCCGCATTTACTGTGGTGGTTGCACCTTGCCCCATTTCACACGCATCAATGGCAAGTTTTAAATTAGGGTAACGAGCATAATCTGGTTTAGTGAAAGTAAAATCTGCCATTTGTGAAAAATCGAGCGGTTTTACACCCGCATCGACACGCTCAGGAAAAGCTAAAGCATGAGCAATTGGTGTGCGCATATCTGGATTGCCCATTTGCGCAAGCACTGAGCCATCTTGATATTGCACCATAGAGTGAATAATACTTTGTGGGTGGATCACCACTTCAATATCACTGGCACAGCAGTTAAACAGCCACTTGGCTTCTATAAACTCTAGGCCTTTATTCATCATAGTCGCTGAGTCGACAGATATTTTTTGTCCCATTGACCAGTTTGGATGTGCCACTGCTTCTGCAACAGTCACTGATGGTAGTGTCGATAAATCACGTTTTAAGAAAGGACCACCAGAACCTGTAAGCAAGATTTTGCTCACGCCATTGTCGGCAAGTAGGCCAGATGCATTTTGTAATGATGCTGGCATACATTGGAAAATCGCATTATGTTCGCTATCGATAGGCAGTAAAGTTGCGCCATGTTGTTTTACTTTATCAATAAACAACTGACCCGACATAACTAGCGACTCTTTATTCGCTAGCAACACTTTTTTGCCTGCTTCAACTGCACTTAAAGTCGGTAACAGACCCGCTGCACCTACTATCGCCGACATCACTGCATTAACATCGGTATGTGCAGCAAGCTCACACATCGCATCAACACCTGCTAGCACCTGTGTGTTACACGAGCTATTTGCAAGTAAATTTGATAGCGCACTAGCGGCTTGTTGATCAGCCATTACAGCAAACTTAGGCTGATGTGCAACACACAGTTCAGCCATTTGCTCGGCATTTTTACCCGCCGCTAAAGCAAAAACCGCAAAGCGCTCTGGGTTTCTAGAAACAACATCTAAGGTGCTTAAACCGATTGAACCAGTTGCGCCCAGTACGACAAGTTGCTCTACCTTGCTCATAAACTCAGTGTCCATGCGTAGCAAAGTACAAAGATTGGCGCAGCTGCGGTTAAGCTATCGATACGATCTAAAATACCGCCATGACCTGGTAAACATGAGCCGCTGTCTTTCAAGCCAACTTCACGTTTAAACATACTTTCGAGTAAATCGCCTACGGCTGAGAATAACGCGATAAATGCAGTCATCACGGCATAGATTGGCCAAACACTCATATCAACATTAGTGAAATGGCAAAATGCTAAAACAAAAACAACCGAAGCCACTACACCACCTAATAATCCTTCAATTGTTTTATTAGGACTTACCTTTGGCATTAGTTTACGTTTACCTAAGTTCTTACCAGTAAAGTAAGCACCAATATCTGCGCTCCACACAATACCAAGTACAACTAAAATTAACATTGAACCAAAGTGAGTAGATTCGCCATAACTTGCGCTACGTAGTGTATTTAGTGCAAGCCAAAGTGGCACTAGCGTTAAAAAGCCTGCAATGGCACGCATTACAATGCCTTCATTCCAAGCCTTTGCCATAGCTGGGTAGCGCCAAACTAAATAAGTTGCCACAATCCACCATGCAAATGACAAGGTAAATAGGTAGTTTGCATCACCCACTAATTGACCATTTTGCCAAAGTGATTCAATGGGCCAATGCCAGTTCAGTAATGCCAAAAATGCAGCCGTTGCTGCAACAAATCCAAAACGTTTAACTTTATCGCATAGGCCCATAAATGCAGACCACTCCCATGCACCGAGTAAAACAATACCGGCGGCGATATAACTAAATAGTGTTAATGGGGTATAAAAAACCAAAATAAGTGCAAGTGGTGCCAACACGAGCGAGGTTAAAATTCGTTGTTTTAGCAATGTGTGTACCTTCAACTAGTAATTAGGTCTCGGCGAGTAATTGTTTTATTTGTTCGCCTGTACAACCAAATCGTCGCTCTCTGGCAACGTAACATGCGATAGCGTCAGCAAATGCAGCTTCATTGAAGTCTGGCCAAAGCGTATCGGTAAAGTAAAGCTCAGCATAAGCCGCTTGCCATAAAAGGAAGTTACTGATGCGTAAATCTCCACCGGTGCGGATCATTAAATCAAGCTCACCTTGGTCGGCCATACTCATTTGTTCAGCCATTAGCTCTTCAGTAATATCTTCTGCGGCCATTTCACCGGCTGCGACTTTTTTCGCAAGCGTTGTTGCGGCGTTAGTAATATCCCAACGTCCACCATAATTAGCTGCCACGTTTAACTGTAGACCCGTATTATTACGAGTTAATTCATGGGCTGCATCAACTTTATTGCGCAAACCTTCTGAAAAGCGTGATAAATCACCAATTATGTTTAGCTTTACATTATTTTTATGAAGTTTTTTAACTTCTTTGCCCAGTACAAATAAAAATAGCTCCATGAGCGTATTTACTTCGTCTTCTGGACGTCGCCAATTTTCGCTACTAAATGCGAATAGTGTTAACGACTGTATACCTAAGCGAGTACAAAATTGCACTGATTGACGAACCGCATCAACGCCCTTTTTGTGCCCATAAACACGTGGGCGATTTTTCGCTTGTGCCCAACGTCCGTTGCCATCCATGATTATAGCGACATGCTTAGGCAAACTTTGCTGGGAAATTTTATCAGCGTTAAGAACCATAAATATCGAGTATTCCATAAAAAAACGCCGTCTAGTATACCCTAGACGGCGTTTCAAAACTAATAAATTTAGTTGCGTCTGTTTACTTGCAGAATCAATGTCTGAAAGATAAACAGCAGCGATTAGATTTCCATTAACTCAGCTTCTTTTGCAGCTAGTTGTGCGTCCATCTCTTTGATGAACTTATCAGTAAGCTTTTGGATCTCGTCTTCTGCTTGACGTGCTTCATCTTCAGAAATGTCTTTTTCTTTCAATAAGCTCTTAATGTCGCCATTTGCGTCACGACGGATGTTACGTACAGCAACACGGCCGCTTTCAACTTCGCCACGTACGATTTTGATAAGGTCTTTACGACGTTCTTCTGTAAGTGGAGGAAGTGGAACACGAATAACAGTACCTGCAGACATTGGGTTTAAACCTAAATCTGAAGCCATAATCGCTTTTTCTACTGCTTGAGCTAGTGACTTATCAAACACGCTAATTGCAAGTGTACGTGAGTCTTCAATTGTTACGTTAGCAACTTGGTTTAATGGTGTGTCTGCACCGTAGTAAGACACTTGAATACCGTCAAGTAATGCTGGGTGCGCACGGCCTGTGCGAATTTTAGATAATTGACTGCCTAGTGCCGCAACACTTTTTTGCATACGTTCTGACGCATCTTTTTTGATATCGTTAATCACGGTTCAATCCTAATCTATTTGCTAGTTTCATCTGAGGCTTGTGAAGAGATAAGCGTTCCTTCATCTTCGCCCATAATAACACGCTTAAGCGCGCCTGATTTATTCATGTTAAATACGCTTAATGGCATGTTGTGGTCACGCGCCAGCGTAAATGCAGCTAAATCCATAACCTTAAGCTCTTTATCAATGATTTCATTGTAGCTTAAGTGGCGATATAGTGTAGCGTCTGGGTTTTTCACTGGATCATCAGAGTAAACACCATCCACTTTAGTCGCTTTGATTACAGTATCTGCTTCAATTTCAATACCACGTAAACACGCTGCTGAGTCAGTCGTAAAGAATGGGTTACCTGTACCCGCTGAGAAAATTACAACGCGGCCAGATTTTAATAGGCTGATAGCTTCTGCCCAGTTGTAAGCATCACACACACCGTTAAGTGGGATAGCAGACATTAAACGACAATTTACAAATGCACGGTGCAGTGCATCACGCATTGCTAAACCATTCATTACAGTCGCAAGCATACCCATGTGGTCGCCAACTACGCGGTTCATACCCGCTTCTGCTAATGAACCACCACGCAAGAAGTTACCACCACCGATAACTAAACCTACTTCTACGTCGAGCTCTACAAGTTCTTTAATTTCTTGAGCCATACGGTCAAGTACTTTTGGGTCGATGCCGAAGCCTTCGTCTCCCATTAATGCTTCACCGCTAAGTTTAAGAAGAACACGTCTAAAAATAGGTTTACGATTGATAGTCATAATATTTGGGCCAGCCTTAGTAATGAGATAAAAAATAACCGCGCTATGGTTACACATAAAACGCGGTTATTTTAAAGAATTTTCATCAGTGACGCAAAAGCTAATAGCAGATTAATTTCATCTTATTGCCCTACGTCACTAAGTTAGAAAATTACTCGCCTTTTGCAGCAGCGATTTGAGCAGCTACTTCAGCAGCGAAGTCTTCTTCTTTACGCTCGATACCTTCACCAACTTCTAAACGGATGAAGTTAGAAACAGTTGCGCCTTTCTCTTTAAGAATTTCGCCAACTGATTTTTTAGGTTCCATGATGAAAGCTTGACCAGTAAGAGAGATCTCACCAGTGAATTTCTTCATACGACCGATAACCATTTTCTCAGCGATTTCAGCAGGCTTGCCTTCGTTCATCGCGATATCGATTTGAACTGCTTTTTCTTTTTCAACAACGTCAGCTGGTACGTCTTCTGGGTTTACGAACTCAGGCTTAGACGCAGCTACGTGCATAGCAACTTGCTTAAGTGTTTCTTCGTCAGCTTCACCAACTACAACAACACCGATACGGTCGCCGTGGCGGTAAGAAGAAAGCTTGTCACCGTCGATGTACTCAACGCGACGAACGTTGATGTTTTCACCGATTTTAGCAACTAGAGCAACACGAGTTTCTTCGAATTGTGCTTTAAGTGCTTCGATGTCTGCTTTAGTTTCTGCAGCAGCGTCAAGAACTTGGTTAGCGAAACCAAGGAAGTTAGCGTCTTTAGCAACGAAGTCAGTTTGACAGTTAACTTCAAGAAGTGCAGCGAAACCGTTACCTTCTTTGATTAAGATTGTACCTTCAGCAGCGATGTTACCTGCTTTTTTAGCAGCCTTTGCAGCACCGCTCTTACGCATGTTTTCGATCGCTAACTCGATGTCACCGTTAGTTTCAGTTAACGCTTTTTTACAATCCATCATGCCAGCGCCAGTACGCTCGCGTAATTCTTTAACTAGGGCAGCAGTTACAGCCATTAGAATATCCTCAATTGAATTCTGTTATAGGGAAGCGGTATAGGCCGCTTAACAAGAATAACAAGTCTTCACCTTAAATAGATGAAGACTTGATGACAGCTAATTACTCAGCTTCTACGAAGTCGTCTTTCTCAGCTTGAGCAACGATGTTGTTCTCACGACCTTCAGTGATCGCAGCTGATACAGCGCCTGTGTAAAGTTGGATAGCACGGATCGCATCGTCGTTACCAGGTACGATGTAATCAACACCGTCTGGGTTAGAGTTAGTATCAACGATAGCAACAACTGGAATACCTAGGTTGTTAGCTTCACGGATAGCGATGTGCTCGTGGTCTGCATCGATAACGAAAAGCGCGTCAGGAAGACCGCCCATGTCTTTGATACCACCAAGGCTCTTTTCAAGCTTTTCCATTTCACGAGTAAGCATTAACGCTTCTTTCTTAGTTAATTTCTCGAAAGTACCGTCTTGGCTTTGCGCTTCAAGGTCTTTAAGACGCTTGATTGATTGACGAACTGTTTTCCAGTTAGTCAACATACCACCTAACCAACGGTGGTTTACGTAGAACTGCTCGCTTTGGATCGCTGCTTCTTTAACTGCTTCGCTTGCTGCGCGCTTAGTACCAACGAAAAGTACTTTACCTTTGTTAGAAGCTGCGTTCGATAAGAACTTAAGTGCTTCGTTGAACATTGGTACAGTTTGCTCTAGGTTGATGATATGAACACGGTTACGAGCGCCGAAGATGAAAGGCTTCATCTTAGGGTTCCAGTAACGTGCCTGGTGACCAAAGTGAACACCAGCTTGAAGCATATCGCGCATTGAAACGTTTGCCATTTGTATAATCCTCTATAATTTAGGGTTAGGCCTCCACATATCCCATAGCACCAACACCGTAGTTAATTTGTAACTTAAGTGCACCCAAGTGTATGTGACGATACGTGTGTGTGTTAAAATAAAATTGTGTTTGCCTTAAATACAAAAAATCAGTTAAGAATTTATTTGTAAAAAGACGGCGCGCTTTATACCATATTAAAATTGAAAACTCAACGTCTAGTGCAAAATTTGTGCACTAAAAACTGACCTGAAAAACAACTTTGGAGCCTCAATGAGTGCTGTGATCAAGACCCCTGAAGAAATCGAAAAAATGCGTGTTGCCGGGCGCTTAGCCGCCGAGGTACTAGAAATGATAGAACCGCATGTGGTGCCAGGTGTAACCACAGATGAACTAAATACAATTTGTCATGATTATATTGTTAATGTTCAAGATGCTATTCCAGCACCGCTTAATTATCACGGTTTCCCAAAATCAATTTGCACCTCAGTGAACCATGTAATTTGTCACGGTATTCCAAATGACAAACCACTTAAAGAAGGCGATAGCGTAAATATCGACGTAACTGTGATCAAAGATGGCTATCACGGTGATACATCGAAGATGTTCCACGTTGGTACGCCTAACATTCAAGGCAAGCGTCTTGCTGATATCACACAAGAAAGCCTTTACCTTGCGATTAAAATGGTAAAACCAGGCGTACGCTTAGGTGATATTGGTGCTGCAATTCAAAAATACGCAGAGGGCTTTAGCTATTCAATCGTTCGTGAATATTGTGGTCACGGCATTGGTGCTGAGTTCCACGAAGAGCCACAAGTAATGCACTATGGTAAAGCAGGTACTGGCGAAGTATTAAAAGCAGGTATGTGCTTAACAATCGAGCCTATGGTTAATGCTGGTAAACGCCAATGTAAGCTACTAAAAGACAACTGGACTGTCGTAACAAAAGACCGTTCACTGTCTGCACAGTGGGAACATACACTGTTAGTGACTGAAAATGGTGTTGAAATTTTAACGCTCCGATCAGATGATACTATTGACAGGATCATCGAACACTAGGAGCCAGCCCCAGTGGCATTACCCAATAAAGTAAAAAAGTTGCTCAGCCAAGCTGAGCAACTTAGCGATTATCGCGACTGTTCTAGTTATTTTTATAAATGGCTACAGAACGAATTCTCAAAACAACCCGTTAGCAACTTAATTAATGCCCGCGCTGAGTTTATCGACCGCTTATTAATTAAACTGTTTCACGATTACGATCTTGCTCACGAAAGTGATCTTGCCCTGATTGCTGTGGGTGGTTATGGTCGTGGCGAACTACACCCCTATTCCGATATCGACTTTATGTTGCTAGTAAGCGAGCAGCCAAGTGAAGCCGTGTGCGAAAAAATTGGCCAGTTCGTTACCATGCTTTGGGATCTAAATTTAGAAATTGGTCACAGCGTTCGCACTATAGAACAAGCATTAGAACAAAAACGCGAAGATGTGACATTTGCCACCAGCTTACTCGAAAGCCGATTAATTTTCGGTAACCATATCGAATTCGAAAAATTAAAAAATCATTTAATAGATACGCCTATTTGGCGCTCAGACGAATTCTTTTTGGCAAAAGTACAAGAACAAAGTTTACGCCATAAAAAATGCCATGGTACTGCTTATAACCTTGAGCCGAATATCAAAGAAAACCCGGGTGGCCTGCGCGACTTACAGACCATTATTTGGGTTGCTAAAAAGCACTTTAGAGCCGAAACATTACAAGAACTCATAAATCACGGCTATCTTACTCACGAAGAATACCAAGAGCTGTCTGAGTGTTTAGAAAACCTATGGAACATTCGTTTTGCGCTGCACATCGCTGCGGGTCGCTCTGAAAACCGCTTATTGTTCGATCATCAACCTAACGCCGCTGAAATTCTTGGCTTTGGTAGTGATGGTAAAGCCTCGGTCGAGCGCATGATGAAACGCTTATTTAGGATCATGAGCCGCGTACGTGAGCTTAACCAAATGCTGCTTTCATACTTTGAGCAAAGCATTTTACCGGGTGCCGGTGAGTTACCTGTGATTGAGCTTGACCGTAACTTTGAGCGTATTGGCCATCAAATTCGTGTTAAGAACCCATCGGTGTTCTTCCGCCGTGATCAGCTATTTGTGTTGTTCGAGCATATTGCTGATAACCCAGAGATCACCCATATTTACCCAAGTACCATACGTACAATGCGCCAAGTTCGCCGTCGTTTATTGGGTGATTTACAAGACTACGCCGCCTGTCGCGAAGCATTTTTGCGTTTAATCAAACACCCTAACGGTATGGGCCGCGCATTTACGCTGATGCACAAGCACGGCATTATTGCTGCCTACTTACCACAGTGGCGTAATATTTTTGGGCAAATGCAGTTTGATTTATTCCATGCCTACACCGTGGATGAACATACCCATAAACTCATCAACAATATTTATAAGTACTTTGATAAATCAAAAGTCAGCGAATTTCCGTTATGTAGTGAAATTGTCACTCGCATGGACAAGCCTGAGTTACTTTATTTAGCCGGTATTTTCCACGATATTGCTAAAGGCCGTGGTGGCGATCACTCTGAGCTTGGCTCAGTTGATGCAATTGCGTTTGCTAAGCTACACCGCTTCCCAGCCTCAGATGGCAAGCTTATTTCGTGGTTAGTGGCTAATCACTTACTTATGTCGGTTACAGCGCAGCGCAAAGATATTAATGACCCAGATGTGATTAAAGACTTTGCCAGTAAAGTGAAAAATGAGCGCCAGCTTGACTACTTGTACTGCTTAACGTTAGCCGATATTCGCGCAACTAACGATAACCTGTGGAACGATTGGAAAAATACCCTACTACGTGAGCTGTATTTACACACCCAGCGCGCGCTTCGTTTAGGGCTCGAAAACCCAATGGACCAACGTGATCAAATACGTGATAAAAAACAGCAAGCCAAACAGCGCTTACTGAACCACGGTTGTAACGAAGATCAAATCGACTTAATTTGGAGTCGCTTTAAAGCCAATTACTTTACTGCTTTTAGCGAGCAACAGATTTCGTGGCACACAGAGCACCTACTAAGCTGTGAAGATTTAAGCCAGCCCAGCGTTGCCGTGTCTAACACCGCAATGCATGGTGGTACACAAGTATTTGCTTATAGCCCTTACTCAGGTGGCTTATTCGCCCGTTTGGTAAGTGTAATTGGTTCGAAAAAAGCACAAATTCAACATGCGCAGGTACTGACCACTAAAGATGGCTACGTGCTATTTAGCTTTGTTATTTTAGAGGTCAATGGTGACCCGATTGCGAGTAACCGTTCGCAAGGCATTAAACGTGCTTTAGATCTTGCAATTAGCGACCCGAAAAAGAAAATTCGCCTTAAAAAGAATCGCTCTCAGCGCTTCAAAGACTTTAATATCAAACCAAAAATTGTGCTTAGACCGCATGCCCGTAAAGACCGCAGCTTAATTGAAATTCAAGCGGTGGATATTCCGGGTCTATTAACAAAAATTGCGGAAGTATTTCAAGCGCACTTATTACATATTCATGCCGCACGGATCACCACAGTTGGTGAGCGTGCAGAAGATTTCTTCGTGGTATCAAATAACGAATACCAAGCATTAACAGACGAAGAACAGGCTAAAATTCATCAAGCATTGCGTAAAAAACTCAACGCAGAAACCGAATAAGAGGATCTTATGTCAGATTTAAAAACCATGATCGAAAACGCCTGGGACAACCGCGATAGCATCAGCCCAAGCACGGTATCAAGTGAAGTAAAACAAGCTATTATCGACGCGCTTGAATTACTTGATAGCGGCGCTGCACGTGTTGCTGAAAAAATCAGTGGTGAGTGGGTTGTACATCAATGGTTAAAAAAAGCGGTGCTACTGTCTTTCCGTATTCGTGATAACCAACCAATGAGCGATGGTGTTAATCAGTTTTACGACAAAGTACCACTTAAATTTAGCGACTTTACACCAGAGCAATTCCAACAAGGCGGCATGCGTGTTGTGCCTAATGCTGTGGCACGTAAAGGCAGCTTCGTAGGTAAAAACGTAGTGCTTATGCCATCTTATGTCAACATTGGCGCCTACGTTGATGAAGGTACCATGGTTGATACATGGGCAACGGTTGGCTCATGTGCACAAATTGGTAAAAACGTTCACTTGTCGGGCGGTGTAGGCATTGGTGGTGTGCTTGAGCCACTACAAGCTAACCCAACTATTATTGAAGACAACTGCTTTATTGGCGCACGTTCTGAAATTGTTGAAGGTGTTGTAGTTGAAGAAGGCGCCGTTATCTCAATGGGTGTTTACATCAGCCAAAGCACACGTATCTATGACCGTGAAACTGGCGAAATCCATTACGGCCGAGTACCAGCCGGTGCGGTTGTTGTTCCTGGTTCTTTACCGTCAAAAGATGGTTCGCACAGCCTATATGCTGCCATCATCGTGAAAAAAGTAGATCAGCAAACTCGCGAAAAAGTAGGTATTAATGCCCTACTTCGCTCAATTGATGAATAACAAGACTGAGCTTTAAGCCGTCAGCCGTCAGCCGTCAGCCGTCAGCCGTCAGCTTTAAGTTTTAGAGATTAAGAAGCGCGATGCTAGCTAGTTTCGCGCTTTTTTTAAAACTTAGAACTTAAAGCTTAAAGCTTAAAGCTCCCCAGCTAAATTGTTACATCTTATTTCAAATACACACTTTATCGCTTAATTACGGCTATTCAGCGTTACTTCTGAAACACATTTCATTTACCTCACTGGCACTTTTTTTACATCGCACTACAATGCAGACAAATTGATTTTGGAACACACACAATGAACCTGACACGTAGTTCGCTGAAAAACCCTGCGAGTGTTATTGTCATCTTGGTGTTGATTATGTTGTTTGGCATGTTGAGTATTTTTAAGCTGCCAATTCAGCTCACACCAGATATTGAGCAACCGCAGATCACTATTTTCTCTGGCTGGCGCCAAGCTGCACCTGAAGAGATTGAATCGGTGATCATTGAGCCGCTCGAGAACGCAGTAAAAAACACTCCGGGTGCTCTAGAGGTTAATACTTACATTAACCGTGGCAATGGCTCGATCACGTTGACTTTTGCTGTTGGGCAAAACATGCAACAGGCCATGCTTGATGTGTTAACAAGCCTTAACCAAGCGCCGCCCCTGCCGTTAGATGCATTTGATCCTGTGGTGTTTGCTGGCGGTAATAATGGTGAAGCCGCAGCAACGTTACTGGTCACCCCAAAAGATTTTAATAGCGACAGCCTTGATTTAGACATGGCGCAGTTCCAAAAACAAATCGATGAATTTGTTGAGCCCCGTTTGGCACGTATTCCTGGTGTTGCCCGCGTTGACTTAGCCAGTGAGCGACCAAAAGAATTACGTATTACCTTTGACCCTCACAAAGCCGCTGCACTTGGTGTCAGCCTTGACCAAATCAGTAACGTATTAGCCAGCTCACGCGATACCTCTGGTGGCCTTGCCAATGTTGGCCGTCGTCAATATACCGTACGTTTTACTGGGCAATATGATTTATCAAGCATGGCACAAATGCGCGTTGGTTATTCAGGCGATAGACCCATTTACCTTGGCGATATCGCAAGTGTAGAGCGCACTTTTTCTGACCGTTTAGGGATGAGTGGTCGAAATGGTAAACCCGCGTATTACATTCGTATTTCGCGCGCTAACGAAGCCAATACCGTTGCCCTACTCGACGAAATTAACCTTGCCATTAAAGAGCTAAACGAAGGGCCGCTGGCTGAGAATGGCTTATCGATTGAATTAAGTTTTGATGCCTCAGTGCATATTCGTAATGCCTTGTCCTTGGTTAAAAGTAACTTAGGCCTAGGTGTTTTGCTGTCGTGTTTAATCTTGTGGTTGTTCTTTAGGGGCTTAAAGGCCACGTTTGTGATTGCAGCGACAATTCCTGTCTCTTTGTTAGTTGCGTTTTTAACGTTAAATATTTTTGACCGCAGTTTAAATGTTATTTCACTGGCGGGTCTTGCCTTTGCTGTTGGCTTAGTACTTGATGCCGCCATCATTGTGCAAGAAAACATCGCAAGGCTCAGAAGTGAAGGCTTTGATAGTAAAAAAGCCGCGCTAAAAGGCGCAGCTCAAGTAACTGGCGCTTTATTTGCCTCAACCACCACTAGCGTTGCTATCTTCTTGCCAATTTTATTTATGGCAGGTATTGAGGGGCAGTTATTCTCTGATTTGGCGCTCACCTTATCTATTGCTGTTATTGCCTCTATGATTTGCGCAATTACACTTATTCCGTTGGCTAACCATTTTTGGCCAGACAAAGAGCTAAAAGCGGATCCTTATCGTGAATATTGGCAGAAGCTAACTAACTTCATCATGGCGCTTACCAATACCCGCGTTAAACAAATAGTATGGATAGTGTCGTTATTGGGTGGCTCACTCGTCGCGACCATGACCATGCTCCCGAAAACTGATTTTATGCCGCGCGCACCAACCGATGGCTTTTTCTTTAACTTAAATACCCCGCCTGGCGGCAATGTGCAGTTTATGGAAGAAGAGCTGCTGATGCGTATTAAAAAGCGTTTAATGCCTTATTACACAGGTGAAAAAGAGCCGGGAATTAAAGATTTTAACTTTTATGCTTTTGGTTCGAACGCTGGCGGTTTTATTTATTCTGCCGATCCGCAACGTGTTGAAGAATTAATGAAGGTTGCCCGAGAAGAGATCTTCATTGATTTGCCCGACACCCAAGTATTCTTCTTTAGAGGGTCGATGATCCAAGTTGCTAATGGCGGTGATGGTCGCAATATCAATATCGATTTAACGGGCCCGAATATGGACGAGCTAATAGCCGGTGCTAATGTGGCGCTGCAAGCTGTCACCGACGCAATGCCGAATGCCACTGCAAGGCCACAACCACGACTCGATATGGCAGAGCCAGAACTTAGGCTCACACCTAATGACCGCCGTATAACCCAAGCAGGGCTAACTCGTCGTGATGTATCTCAAGCAGTGCAAGCCTATACAGGTGGGTTATTTGTTAATGAATACTTTGATGGCAACGAACGCATGAACGTGATTTTGCGCGGTATACCGTGGCAAACTCCAGAGGAGCTTAAAGCACTGCCTATTGTAACCCCGCAATCAGGTATTCAAACTTTAGGCGAACTTGCCAATATTGAGCGCACCGTAGGCCCAACCCAACTTAGACGTGTTAATGGCCGCCGTACCGTGAGTATTGTTGTCACGCCACCAGCAGACATGAGCTTGCAACAAGCGCAAACTATTCTCTCAGAGCAAGTTATGCCAAAAGTACGTGCAAGCTTACCCGACAGCTCTGGCGCGATTTTGGCGGGTAACGCACAAAAGATGAATTCGGCCATGCAAGAAATGACAATCAACTTTATCTTGGCTCTGTTTATATTATTCTTGCTAATGACCGCATTGTTTAAGTCAGCCAAAGACAGTGCGTTAGTTTTACTCGTTATGCCACTGGCAATTGCAGGCGGCGTACTGGCCCTATTCGTACTTAACTTATTTACCTTCCAATCGCTCGACTTACTGACCATGATTGGCTTTATTATCTTGCTGGGTTTGGTGGTAAATAATGCCATTTTATTGGTTGACCAAACCCGTGTCGCAATGGCCGCAGGGCTCAGCCGAGAAGACGCCGTTCGCCAAGCAGTACTGCTGCGCGCAAGACCCGTTTACTTAAGTACCTTAACCAGCTTATTTGGCATGCTGCCACTGATGCTAATGCCGGGGGTAGGATCAGAAATTTACCGTGGCCTTGCCACTGTGATTGTCGGCGGCATGGCCATTAGCGCCCTATTCACCCTGATATTAATGCCAAGTTTATTGCAACTTGGCAGACAACTGCCGCCTGTTAATAACAAACAGCAACCAGAAAAAACGCCTTTAAGCTTGGTATCGAATCAATGAGTATTAAAACAATGAACACACCTTTTCGTAAATTAACCGCTCGCTTTTGTGCGCTAATAAGCCTTATCGCATTTAATGCCTTTGCAGTCGTGCCGGTTACGGTAGAAACCGTCACACAAGCTCCACTGACAAGCGAAATTGAAGTCAGTGGCACTTTGTATGGCAAAGATGATGTAACCCTAACAGCAGGCGTTAGCGGCCGTTTATTATATGTTGTTGAGCCAGGTACTCTGGTTAAAAGTG
Source organism: Pseudoalteromonas sp. P1-8 (assembly GCF_001399985.1). Lineage (NCBI taxonomy): Bacteria > Pseudomonadati > Pseudomonadota > Gammaproteobacteria > Alteromonadales > Pseudoalteromonadaceae > Pseudoalteromonas > Pseudoalteromonas sp. P1-8. The sequence continues at coordinate 27,987 of NZ_LJSO01000017.1, read as the reverse complement.
GCGACACCCTCGTACGTATGGATACCTTACCGCTTGAACTTGAAAAAGCACGTCAGCAAGAAATGCTCAATCGCGCCAAAATAAACTTACGCTTATATCAACAAGAGCTAGCTCGTTTACAAAAACTCGCCAAAGCCAGCAGTGCAGCAGCAAGCCAAGTTGATGATATGCAAAATAAGCATGACCTTGCGTTATCTGATATCGCACTGGCTAAGGTTGAATTAAAAGTGATAGACGATCAGCTTTCCCGTGCAACCGTTCGCGCCCCATTTGATGGCGTGATCAGCGAGCGTTTTAAACGCGCTGGCCGCGAAATAAATCGTGCTGATGAACTGGTCACCCTTCTCGATATTAATAACTTAGAAGTGCGTTTGTACGTGCCTGTTAAATACTTAAAGTTTTTACACAAAGGCATAGAGTTACCAATTCAAGCCGGCGACTTATCAGCCCCTGATATGACAACAGCTACCGTAACAGCGGTGATCCCATCAACCGATCCGCGTTCACAAACTATAGAAGTACGCGCCCTACTACCAAGAGACGCCGAGCAAACATGGGCGATTGGCCAACTGGTTGATGTAGCCGTGCCACTAAAAAGCAAAGGGGATGTACTACTGGTGAATCGCGATGCGCTTATCTTACGCAAAAAAGGCACCCATATCGTCAAAATCGACAACGACAACAAAGCCCTGCAAGTTCCCGTAAAAGTAGGTAATGGTAAAGATAAACTTGTTGAAGTCACCCCGACTTCTAACATCGCTTTAAATGCGGGCGATAAAGTTGCAGTGCGCGGCGCCGAGCAACTACAAACCGGGCAAGAAGTCGAAGTTCAGGTAAAGCAATAACTATTAGGCTTGAGATGACTGCCAGCTATTAAATATTTTAAGAGCTGGCAGTCATGATAAAGGGTAGTAATGATTATTAAGAGTTGCGCTTGTTTTTTGACATTTCGTTATTCATATTGTCATTCTTGCTTGAATTTGGGACCTGTTTTATGTAGTTGAGTCGAGTCCAAAATGAACTCTTTCTTTTCACCTACTTTGAATTTGATGATTTTTTCTCTAGTAACTTTCTTCACTTTTGAACCGTTTAATTTCACAGATAAATAATAAAAGCCAAGTAAGTTAAAAGAGTATCCTACCATTACTTCTGCATCACTGAATGAATATGAGACTCTATATACCCATAGAAGTGCGCAAAATAAAATGGCTCCAACAATCCACTCTATCCCATAAAAATTAGCAGCATTTACGTTATCCGAAAATTTCATTGCCTGAACACATTTACCAAAAGAACAATTAGCACTACCCACTTAAGATTGCAGATGCAGCTCCACCTGTCGCCACGATTACTCCTCCAGCAACAATGTGCATAAACTTGCCACTAGGATCGACCATATTTACCGGATCATTCCCCACATAAGCATAAAGATTCATCTGATCTTCACAACCAATAGGGTCAGTTTGCAGGAATCGACCTAGCTTTGGATGATAAATCCGTGCTTTGTAGTAGTAAAGCCCAGTACCAGGAATTAAGATTTGCCCAGTATAACGGAAACGCGATGAGCTGGTATTAATTGGCTCTCCAAATGGGCCATATTTATGTGTTGCTATTAATGAACCTGAGCCATTCGTTTTCACTAATAAGTTGCCACTTCAGACTTACCAAGGGCAAAAAGCAAGACCTGACCCCTTCATTCCACCACCAAAAAATGACACCAACATTTCTTGACCGGACATACTTCCACCTTTGGAGATATAATCAAAAGTAAGGCCTACATTACCGCCTACAAAACCACAGACTATTGTTTGTAAAAATTCACCTGTAGGATCAACCATATTAATTGGATCATTCCCCACATAAGCATACAAATTCATCTGATTTTGAACTAAAGATCAAAAAAACACAGCTGCCTGCTTGGGCGGAGTTTTCTAATGGGTGACACTTTTGGCTCCCTCGCTCAAAACTAAGCCTCTGTTAAGAGGCTTATATTCATGCGGCAAAAGAACCAAGATTATTTATAGTCACTTTCGAGTTCAAGATCAGATACTATTAGCTTTCTTAAGCTCTCTAAAACCAGCAAATACATGGCGTACTCATGGTACTTTAGATGATATTTTGAAAACCAAGATTTAAAATCAGTATTTTCAAATAGTGTTAACTTTTGTAGTTTAAGTAACTTTTCAGAGCGTCCGGAAATAGTCTGTTTAGAGTATTTATAGGCTACACCTTCGATAACTTCAGAATAGAATAGGGCTTCGTCATATATTGAAAATTGATCTTCTTCTAATGCAAAACACTCAACCCCGATAGCTTTAATATCTTTCCTTGCCTTTTCAAATTGCTTAGAACTTAAGTTCAACAAATTTTGAACTTGTTGTTCTGAATCGCTTAAATTCATAACTCTAATTTTTTCCGTATGTTAAAGTTTTCCCGTTCAACTCTATTTTGAATTCTCCATCTTTTCTAGTAAATGTCGTTGAACCATCAATATTGTGCTTTTTCCTAGCTCCTTTTTTATTGAAATTACTGTTATGAGGGTCAAGTCTTGTTTTTTGCCTTATGAAAGCAAAAAGCAAGACCTGACAACTTTTACAAATTAGTTTTCTTATGAAGAAAGTACAAAGCGAGTAAGCCCAGTGCAGCTTGATAAACTATAACGAACCCTACTTGAATAATAGCTGTTGTAATTTCATCTGAAGATTCAAGTAGTAAGTATGCATTTTTAGAGACTATTGAAGTAACCAGTAATGCTCCTAACGTTTTCGATAACAAATACTGCTTCATAACAAAAAGCACTGAAAAAATTACAGAAACGATGATGTTTATAATCTCCCATTGAGAAAGATGTAGAAACTGCGTAAACACATGTAGCAAAATACCGATTATGGGAAGAAACAAAAAGAAAAATATAACTATCAGTTTCTTAATCATCTTTATTCCACCTTTAAATTAAGTTCTTAATTTTTTGACTTTTTAGAAGAAAAAACAAGATCAGGGCCCTTCGACTTCCTTACTATCCAGAGTACCTAACTTAATTCCGATGACAGTACCAACAATCGCAAAGGCTATACTCAGAGGCACTTCTACAAACCATAAAGGTGGGATAAATAACGTTTGTAATAGTATCGATACAATTACTGTTCCCATTATAAAACTCAGTAAATATACACTTAGGGCATAATTCCAAGCTTTTACAACATTGCGCTTAGCCATTACGGTAAAGATACCTGCGTTCAATAAATAAGATGGTAATAACTGGTATGTAAAATATTTGCCGAATGAGAATGAAGCTAAGTTATCACTTCCAATTATTAGAGTGATAAAAGTACTTAATACGGTATTCAAAACCAGCATGACTAACGTGTATTTTACTATCCTTAAACTATTCAATTTGTCTCCATGTGTTATGTCACAATTATGATTTAGAAATGACCAACTAGATACACTAACGCAGAACTAAGTTAACAGCTACGATTCGCGTTTAAAATACTCGCCTTATAATGCTTTAAAATAGTGAATCATTCTAATAACCTCTTTTATTTCATAGCAATAAAGAGGTTCCCAGCGAAAGCTTAGTGGCAAACACCACCAAAGCATTGAACCTGTGTAAAATTTTGTCTCTTGCTTACTAAATTTAAACTTACACCCTTTGAGGGCTGAACCAAATTTTAAGCTTTTTGGCTTTCTACCTGTTGTAAGTGCTTCATTTGCTTGAGAGATAGATAGCATATTTACTTCTAAGTCAATATAACCATGGCTACAGCCAACCTTTCCTACTTTTATTGAAATAGGATCAGAGTTTTCAATATGCTCGATTACTATGTCATCTAATATAAATTTCATTATTCTCTTATGTATGTTACGTGCCTTATATAATCAGTGCCTTGCAAGTAAAACTACAGAACTCACACGAATCGCGCGATTTAATTATTTTGACCATTTCATGCTTTTTAATACAATTCCCCTATCACTTTATTGTAGAGAGCAGCCATGAATACACTAACAGCAAATGATGCAAAACGTAATTTTGGTGAACGACTTTTAAACGCCCAACGTAAGCCTATTAAAATTAGTCAAAACAACAAGGACGCTGTATTGGTCATGTCTAATAAGGATTATGAAGAACTAAAAACTAAGAAAGTTGACTATATTAAGCATTGCTTTGAAAACGCAAAAAGAGACTTAGCTCAAGGTAATGTAGTTGATGGTAAAGACTTCTTGGATACTTTATAAAACATTATGCAAAAGAGTAGTAAAAAATCCAGAAATTGGGCGTAGCTGTAATGACATTTATCCAAATGGTTTTTACTTTCCTATTGGTAAACACACTGCTTATTTTATTAAAGAAGATGGTTTTATAATGATTGTTGCCGTACTAAACCAATCTCAGCTTCCTGAAAACCACTTATAATTGCAGCCTCCTTTCACAAAGCCAACACCTCTCACTGCAAACAGCCAACCCCTTTTAATGAAATTTCTTGAGTATTCGCGCCGCTTTGGTTTTTATGTTGAATGATCAAACGCGAATCTTGGCTAGTAAACGTAAAGGTTCCGAGCCAAGGTAGCTGGGCTATTGGTTGCATATGGTAAAAACCATTGGCATCAAAGCATATAAATGAGAACTCATGATGTACCGGAGCAAATACGCCATAATCAGCGGTAAATACAGCAATGTTGTCTTGCAGTATAAAGTGTTTCGCTTGCGTGCCCGCTACTAAATACCAAAAGCATATTGCTGTCATTATCACCACCTGTAAGCCGCCGAGTAAAAATACTGAAAATTTAAGAATACGAGTCGATTTACTAGCTTCCATATAAAGGCGCTTTGCTTTTAATAATAACCAAAGCCCAATGGCAACCATAGTGAGCTTTACAATCATCAGTGCTACGCCTATTTGATACATCAGCTTAGGGCTATGCCATTGAATGCCAAATGTTTGCGGGATAAACAAGCTATCAATTAAGGGCAGTAAAATGAGTAGGAATGGCAGAATAAGCGCTTTGTTTTTCATTATTTACTTTTCTAGTGTTCTCGCAAAGATAAGAGTTCAATGTTAATTCTTGGACTCTAAAAAAGCAAAAAGGCGCAACCTGAGGTTACGCCTTTTATCGTTCTGGGCAGAACTTAAAATTTACAGTGCAGCGAATACATCGTCTGTTTTAGCAGCACAGATAAAATCATTTTTGTGTAACCCTTTGATAGAGTGGCTCCACCAAGTAACAGTTACTTTGCCCCACTCGGTTAACAGACCTGGGTGGTGACCTTCTTCTTCAGCCATATCGCCCACTTTATTAGTGAACTCAAGTGCTTGCTTGAAGTTTTTAAACTTGTAAACACGCTCTAATTGCATAATGCCGTCGCGCACTTCAGGAACCCAATCAGGGATCATTTTGATCAATTCTGCTAATTCAGCATCAGATACTTTAGGCGCATCCGCACGACACGCTTCACACTTTTGTGTGCTTAATGAAGACATTATAAATCCTTAACTTGCTAATTTTTCTTTAGGAGGAAACTTTGGCTCATGTAGCCCTAATTCTTTTGCTTTACTCACCAGCGACATGATATCCATTTGTGAAATATCAAATAAGTCATTGATTGAGTTAATGGTGTAGTACACAGGCTGCATAATATCAATACGATAAGGTGTACGTAATACATCAAGCACGTTCATCGCATTGATTTCTGGCTTATCTGAGTACACGTATTGTGTTTCGCCTGGGCTTGATAAAATACCACCACCATAAATTCGCAGACCTTGTTCGGTTTGCATTAAACCAAACTCAACAGTAAACCAGTAAAGGCGTGCTAAATAAACACGATCTTTCTTTTCAGCGGCATAACCTAACTGACCATATTTGTGTGTGAACTCAGCAAATGCTGGGTTGGTAAGCATCGCACAATGACCAAAAATCTCGTGGAAAATATCTGGCTCTTGTAAGTAGTCAAACTCTTCACGGCTGCGAATAAAAGTCGCTACTGGGAACTGCTTGTTTGCTAGTAATCGAAAGAACTCATCAAAATCGATCAGTGCCGGAACAGGCGCAACTTGCCAGCCCGTTGTTTCGAGTAACACTTCGTTGAGTTCACTAAGTTGTGGAATACGATCTGTTGGTAAATTAATTTTCTTAAGACCTGCTAAATATTCATCACAGGCTTTACCTTCTATGCAAGCGAGTTGGCGAGCAACTAGCTCAGACCATATTTTATTTTCTTCTTCGCTCCAATGGATAACCCCATTTTCATCAGGTTGCTTGGAGGTGTAATTACTTGCTTTAGCCATAATAACCTTCTTCGTTAAATCTTGATCAGCATTGATCAGAATCTCATTAACTTGTTAAGCCGATACTATGTAAAAGTAAGCGAAATTTTAATAGTTAAGGCTGTTTCTAAGGTTTGCAGAAACAGCCCCAACGTAAAGCTAAGGTTACACCAAAGGATCTAAAAGTTTACACACCACATTTTTAAAGGGCTAAAAGCAAACACAACCGTAAACTTTAAATTACAACCTAACCAATGAATGTAAATGCAGTTTTAAGATCGTTAATAATATCGTTAACATCCTCAAGACCAACTGATAATCGAATTAGACCATCACTGATCCCAGCAGCTGCTCTTTCTTCGGGTGTATAAGGCGAATGTGTCATCGATGCAGGATGTTGAATGAGGGTTTCAGCATCCCCTAAACTCACAGCAAGGGTACAAAGTTGGGTGTTATTTATAAATGTTTCGCCATCTTCAAGGCTGCCTTTTATTTCAAAGGCAATAACACCACCAGCGGCTTTCATCTGTGAGCCAATAAATTGATGACCCGGATGTGATTTAAGCCCAGGGTAATAAACTTGGCTAACTAACGGGTGTTGCTCTAAATATTCAGCAACCACTTGGGCACTTGCACAGTGGCGCTCCATGCGTACAGCAAGGGTTTTTAAACCACGATTAATTAACCATGCATCATGAGGACTAATCGTTGCACCAATATCTTTTAGCACCGTCATTTTGATTAGGTTGATATGCTCCTCTGTGCCACACACAAGCCCTGCTACCACATCACCATGGCCATTTAGGTATTTAGTTGCGCTGTGTACCACAATATCAATACCAAACGAGGTCGGTTGCTGTAGCAAAGGCGTTAAGAAGGTATTGTCGATAACGCTTATCAGCTGATGCTGCTTGGCAACATCGGCAATTAAACTTAAATCAAGCACTGCCATGGTCGGATTAATTGGCGTTTCTGCAAAAATCATTTTTGAATTGGCTTTAACCGCGCCGCGAAGTTCAGCTTCATTGGTCATATCAACAAAAGTAACTTCGATACCAAAGCGCGGCAACATGTGAGCAAAAAATGCAAAGGTACAACCGTATAACGCGCTTGATGCGACTAGGTGGTCACCGTGTTGTAAAAAGCTAAGCACAGACGCAGACACCGCCCCCATACCCGTTGCTGTGGCAGCCGCTGCTTCACAATTTTCTAACTGAGCCACTTTTTGTTCTAGCTCTTGGGTTGTCGGATTACCTAAACGGGTATAAATAAAGCCCTGCTCTTCACCAGCAAATCGGGCTGCACCTTGGGCTGCATTAGCAAAAGAGAAGGTAGAGGTTTGGTAAAGTGGCGCACTCAGTGCGCCATGTGGATCATTTGGTTTTTCTGGACCATGAATACATTGTGTATGTAAGTGATGCTTAGTCATTGTGTGTTCTCGTTTTTATTATCAGTACTTCATACTCATAAATAAAACGTAGATACCCACAATGCACAAGCATGCCGGATGCTCAGATGGCTAAATATCACTCAGCTGTTTTTATTAACTGTACACAAAAGTTGTCATTTTGTATTTTCGGTCTCTTTGTCGCTCGTACGTGAGGCAATTTTACGGGCAATACTATTGGCGGTTTCTTTTAACAAGCTGCGCTTATGCTCTAAGCGAGGTAATGGGCGACTAAGCTCCATCGCTTTATACCCTATACGCGCGGTAAAAATACCTGCACTTAGCCCTTGCGCTGCTCGGCCCGACAATTTCCCCAGTAATTCAGCGCTTAGTGCCGTTGCTGCTAAATCTGAAACTAACTCTGCACTACCAACAAACAATACTTGTTTCACTAATAAGCGGTACAATTTAATACGGCTTGCATAACCAAAACCAATACCGTAAATACGGCCAATTTGCTCAATGAGCTTAGTGCCACGCCATAGCACCGCCATCATATCGACTAAAGCCAACGGGCTTAGCGCAACCAATAAGCCAGACTCAGTGGCAAAACGGTTAATCAGTTTTTTCGCTTGCTGATCTTGGCTTACCAATAAGCTATCGGCATATAAGGTCATGATTTCTTTATCGGTATGGTGACTTGCTATTTGTTGCTTAAACTCTTCAAACCCAGTAAGCGTTTGATGTTTATTAAGCTTTTCAAGCCAGGGTAATGCTTCACCTACTTGCTCGCTATTGAGTAAGCGGTCGGCCTCGGTACGATGCAATTGATTACGCTTTAAACTTCTTAGCATGCGGTACTCGCGCCAAATAACACGGGCAATCAGCAGCACACCACTGAGAACAGCCGTTAAATACACCGAACCTAAAATAATTGATTGCTGAAACGTCACAAACAATGACAGTGCAAACTCAAGTAACACTAACGCTAAAAAGCTAACAACAAACACCCCTTTTAGGGTTTGCCATTTCGACTTTTTATACACAGGCTCAAGCTCAATGCTATCTTGCTGATCTTCTTCAGTGTCGATAAATTCGGCGTTTTCTATCACTTTAGCAACAGTTAACTCCTCTGCAGGAGCTTCGTTGCTTGCAGAGCTTGAAATACGGCGACCCGCCTGAAAGTTCATCTCCTTTGGTTGCTCACTCATGTTAGTTTATCTCCTATCAGGTACTGAATGACATGATCTAAACGAATATGCTTTAACCGTTTATCAGGGCATGGCAGTGGCGAAAACGATAAGAACTCAAAGCCCTGTTTTGGCCACTCTTGTTTGTTGAGAAGGCGTGACGGTGGTTGCGGTGGTAAATACGTTAGCCATTCTTGCTCGCCTAAAGGCTTGCCATAAATACAAGCTAACTGTTGGCCTTTTTCAGCCACTTGGCGCGGCTCTGTAGCGCAGATAGATGACATTGCCATGGTTTCGATTTGCACGCCTTCGAATTTTAAATGATTCGTTTGGTCATGCACGATTGAATCAAGCAATAGCGCTAAATCTTTATGATATTGCGCACTAATATGATCTGACTTATTGGCCGCAAACAGTAGCTTGTCGATGTTTGGTTTAAACAAACGCTTAAAGAAGCTTGCTTCACCATAATTAAAGTGCGCCAACAATTGGTTAATAACACGGCTTTGCTCATGCAAGGTTTCGCTGCCTTCATTCAAGGCGCTGAGCACATCCACCAGCACAATTTGTCGATCAAAATGACGAAAATGCTGCTCGTAAAAAGGTTTTACAACCTCTTTTACATAGGCTTTATAGCGCTTTTTAAGATGCGCTAAATTCGACCCTTCGGTTATGTCGTCTGGCACATTCGCAACCGGAAAAAACTGCAGTAGCGGCGCTCCTTTAAGCTCGCCTGGCATCAGCATGCGACCAGGTTGCAGCATGGCAAGTTTGGTGTCTTTTTTAAGGCCCACTAATAACTGCTGATAAAGCGCAGCGACATCAGCAAGTTTGCTTTCATCAACACTGGCTGATAGATCAAGTTCAGCAAGGGCGGTTAAAAATGGCTTCGCTTTTTCGTTGCGTGCTGTTTGCTGCAAGAGTGAGTATTGTGACTCACACCAATCAGCAAATGATTGCTCTAGCATTGGCAAATCAAGTAGCCATTCACCTGGGTAATCAATAATGTCTAAATAGAGTGTTGATTGCGGTGCAAAGTGACCGCGTAGCCCCGAGTTACTTTGGTACTTAATTGCTAAACGTAGCGTATTTATACGCTCGGTAGATGCAGGCCAAGCTGGCTCACCTTCAACAGGTAATAACGCTGATAATGCATTTGTGTATTCAAATGTCGGTATTGTCAGTGCTTGCTGCGGCACTATTTTTGTGGCGATATGACGCTTTTCGCGCATCACATCAAAAAAAGGTAAGTTTTTATCGTCAGCTTGGCTGGTTAAATGTTTAACCAAGGCGGTAATAAAAGCGGTTTTACCGCTGCCACTTAAGCCTGTGACGGCTAATTTCACGTGTTGATCTAAACTACGGTGAAGGGCTTTTTCCGCTTTATTTTTTAACGAATTAAAGGTGTTCTTTGCAAATGATTGGCTCATAAAGTGTCTAGCACCTTATTTGCGCTGGGTATCACGATGCAAACAAGGTGCGTATATATCCTTTAAAGTTTGTTGATTTCACGGCTAACCGTAAATTCTGTTGATGTGACATAGCGTTCCATCTCTTGTAAACGACCATCAACTCGAGCAAGACGATCTTTTAAGTCTTGCAATGCACGGCGAGGTGGTTCCCCTTTTTGCCATACTTTAAATTTTACTTCAAGCGGGTCTTGGTGAATGCTGTCTGTGCTTTTCTCTGTTTTTTCTGCTGGTTTTTTATCTAAAATAAACCAAGCAGCAATGTAAGCAACGACAATAAATGGACCACCTGATAATAGTACTGCTGTCACGACTAAAATACGTACTAGCCAAAGCTCCATGTTAAAGTAATCGCTGATACCTGCGCACACACCTGCTATTTTGCCACGCTCTGCGTCTCTAAATAATTCGCGTTTGGTACTCATACTTTACGTCTCCACTGCGGAGCCTCTTGGTCAAGTAAGGCTTCTAATGTTTCAACACGCTCTGCCATTTTATCTGCTTTTTGTGCAAGCTCTAATAATTGGCGGTGCTCGTGTTCACTTAAACCTTGGCTCACTTGTTTTTTACTACGGTAATGTAAAATTAGCCAAAGTGGGGCAACAACCACCATAAAAACAATAATCGGTGCCATCAAAACTTCTGCGTCGAACATGGTACTCTCCTGTCAATCCGTTATGTGTTTAAGCATTGGGGGACATGCCCCCATTTATTATTTTTTATCTGCTAGTTTTTTCTTAAGCTCAGCTAGCTCATCATCAATCTTTTCATCTTGCTGAAGACCAGCAATTTCGTCAGCTAATGATTTTTTACCAAGATCATAAGACTCTATTTGTGATTCTAGACCATCGATCTTAGTTTCGTAACGTTCGAAGCGGTTTAAAGCGTCTTCAACTTTAGAGCTGTCGAGTGCTTTTTTAACTTCAAGACGTGACTCAGCAGAGCGTTGACGTAAGATGATTGCTTTTTGACGCGCTTTTGCATCAGCTAGCTTCTCTTGTAACGTGCTGACTTCTTGCTGTAGTTTCTCGATATGAGACTCTACATGCTCAAGTTCAGTTTCAACCGCTGCGACTGCATCTGCTGACTTTTGCTTTTCAATCAGTGCTGCACGTGCTAAATCATCACGGTCTTTATTTAGTGCTAATTCAGCTTTTTCTTGCCAGTCTGCAACTTGAACTTTTAAAGTTTCAACGCGACGTACTAGCTCTTTTTTCTCAGCAAGTGTTTTTGCTGATGTAGAGCGAACTTCTACTAATGTATCTTCCATCTCTTGGATGATCAGGCGAACCATTTTTTCTGGATCTTCTGCTTTATCTAAGATGGCATTGATATTAGAATTAACGATGTCTGCAAAACGTGAAAAAATTCCCATAACATTTACCTCTTTGGTGTTTTAACTTAATCAGTTGGTATATCTAGTATCAATATGCTTGCCAACTTTTATAAACTTAGAATAACTTAATATATTCAAACAGTTAAACTAAATTTATAAATTTCTTTAGTTCTCATAGATAATGAAATACACTAGATCTTAGTAAAAATGACTAAGAGTTAGGGAATATGAGCCAATTTCGCCAGCAGGATAATTTACTCGGCCAATCTGACAGCTTTTTAAGTGTGCTTGATCAAGTTTCGCAACTAGCCAGTTTAGAAAAGCCAGTCCTTATTATTGGTGAGCGCGGTACGGGTAAAGAACTCATTGCTGCGCGTTTGCACTTCTTATCTAAACGTTGGGACCAAAACTATATAAAGCTCAACTGTGCAGCGCTTAACGAAAACCTGCTCGAAAGTGAATTATTTGGTCATGAAAGTGGCGCATTCACCGGTGCTAGCAAACGCCACGAAGGCCGCTTTGAACGTGCTAATGGCGGTACGCTATTCCTTGATGAATTAGCTAATACCTCAGCGATGGTACAAGAAAAACTACTACGCGTTATTGAATACGGCGAATTTGAACGCGTTGGTGGTAAGCAAACCGTTAAAGTCGATACCCGATTAGTCTGTGCGACCAATGAAGACTTACCAACCCTAGCTGAGCAAGGCGAATTTAGAAGCGACTTACTCGACCGCCTCGCCTTTGATGTTATTACCCTGCCCCCGCTGCGTGAACGCCAAGAAGATATCATGTTACTGGCAGAACAATTTGCAATTAACATGGCCCGCGACCTTGAGTGGGAGCTATTTAGTGGCTTTACGCGTAGCGCCATCGAAACGCTACAATCTTATGAGTGGCCGGGTAATATTCGTGAATTAAAGAATGTGGTTGAACGTAGTTTATATCGTCATGGTAACGAACATATTCCCGTTCACCAGATTATTTTAGACCCATTTGCGAGTAAATTTAGACCTAAACAGCGCGTTAAAGCTGCAGTTAGCAGTGCCCCTGTTGCAAACGTCGAAGCTGCGCCTATCGCCACGACACAAAATCAAGACGTTGTGACACTCAATAAGCCCGACATTCAATTTCCTTGTAATTTAAAGCAGCTGTCTAACGACTTTGAAATTGATGTCATTAAAAAAGCGCTTGAACATAGCCAATTTAACCAAAAGAAAACTGCAGAACACTTAGAATTAACGTATCATCAATTACGTGGCTATTTGAAAAAATACAATTTATTAGATCAGCAGCAATAGTTAGAGGCTAATCAGGTGTTTAAACCGTTACTTGCTTTGTCTTTGGTGTGCTTAGTAGGCTGCCTAGATAACGAAGAAAAAACCACAGAACAAAAAAACCAGGGCTTAGTCTATTGCGCTGAAGCAAACCCTGTGTCGTTTAATCCGCAAGTGACAACGACGGGTTCGACTATCGATATTATCGCCAATCAGCTTTATGATCGCCTGTTAAGTATTGATCCGGTGTCTGCCGAGTTTAAAGCAGAGCTGGCAACTGATTGGAAAATTAGCCCAGACGGCAAAGCAATTACCTTTACCCTGCGTAAAGGGGTTAAATTTCATACCACAAAATACTTTACCCCAAGCCGTGATTTTAACGCTGATGATGTAATTTTTACTTTCAGCCGCTTATTCGACGTTTATAACCCTTATCACTTTGTTGGTGATGCCAGCTACCCTTATTTTCAAAGTGTGGGTATTGATCAGCTTATTCGTCGCATTGTGCGTGTTTCTGATTACCAAGTACGGTTTGAGCTTTATAATGCTGAAAGCAGCTTTTTAGCAAACCTTGCAACCGACTTTGCCGTGGTGTTATCCGAAGAATACGCCATGCAGCTTAAAGCGCGAAACCAAGAAAACTTATTTGACCAATACCCTGTGGGTACTGGCCCTTATGTATATAAAGAATATCGTCGCGACCGTTTAATTCGCTATTACCGTAACCCTGATTACTGGAAACACCCTGTAGTACTTGAGCAACTGGTGTATGACATTACGCCAAACGGCACCACACGCGTTGCGAAAATGCTCACCAAAGAGTGTGATGTTACTGCGCACCCAAGCAGCGCACAGTTGAGTATTTTATCGCAACGCGAAGATATTAAAGTTCAAAAAGAGCAAAACTTAAATATTGGTTATTGGGCCTTTAACACTGAGCGCCCGCCTTTTGATGATGTACGTGTACGCCAAGCACTCGCAAGCGCCATTGATGTCGATAAAATCATGCAAGCGGTATATTACGGTAACGGCATTAAAGCGCAGTCATTACTGCCTCCTGCTTCTTGGGCATTTGAAGCGCAAAAAGCCATGCCTGAATTTAACCCTGCACTTGCCAAAACATTACTCGCAGAAGCTGGCTACAAAAATGGCTTTGATATGAATATTTGGGCTATGCCAGTAAGCCGTATTTATAACCCCAATGCCCGTAAAATGGCTGAGCTGATGCAAAGTGATTTACGCAAAATTGGTGTGAACGTTAATATCGTCGAGTACGAATGGAATACCTTTTTACAACGAATTGGTGAACATAGACACGATAGCGTGTTACTTGGTTGGGCAGCAGATACGCCAGACCCTGATAACTTTATGAGCCCATTATTAAGTTGTACTGCGACTTTCAGTGGTAAAAACCCAGCAAATTGGTGTCACCCTGAGTTTGATTTATTACTTACACAAGCCTTAGATACAACAGATCTTGAAAAGCGTAAACAATACTACAATCAGGCACAGCGGATCATAGTGCAAGAGCTGCCTATTTTACCGATAGCCCATGGTATGCGTTTTCAAGCCGCAAGTAGTGATGTTAAAGGCATCAGCTTAAGCCCGTTTGGTGGCATTTCACTAGCTAACGCGAGGAAAGAATAATGATCCTAGATTATATTCTGCGCCGCTTAGCACTGTTAATGTTTATGATGCTGACACTGAGTATCTTTACCTTTTCATTGAGCTTTTTGTTCCCGGGTGATGCGCTAACTAACTTAAGCGGTATTACCAATAGCACCTTCTCACAAACCAGTGCACTTGAAGAAAAGTTCCACTTTACCGAAAACTATGTGGTGCAATACTTTGCCTTTTTAGACCGTATTTTACACGGCGATTGGGGTGTCTCTTTTGCATCTGGCGAAAGTGTTTTTCAGCATATTCAAGATTTATTTCCTGCAACGCTAGAGCTTAGCCTTTACGCATTGTTTGTCTCGGTTGCTGTGGGCGTACCGGGTGGTATTTTAGCTTCTGCTTACTACAAACGATGGCCAGACAAATTTATAAACTCAGGCACGCTTATTGGCTACTCGATGCCTGTTTTTTGGTTAGCGCTATTGTTGATCATGGTGTTTTCACTACAACTAGGTTGGTTTCCGATGTCGGGCCGTATGGGTCTACTTTACGAAATTGAACCAATTACCGGCTTTATTTTAATCGATATCATATTAGGTGACTTTCCGTATGATGGCATGGCATTTTTAGATGCAATACACCACCTAACCTTGCCTACTATTGTACTTGCCATGTATCCGACCACAGTATTGGTTCGCTTTACCCGCGACTCTATGCTGAAAGTACTCGATCAAAGTTACATTAAAACAGCACGCGCTAAAGGCTTAAACCGTGCACAGCTGATCCTTCACCACGCTCTGCGTAATGCGCTGCTACCGGTTATAAAACAAATAGGTTTACAGTTTAGTACCTTGATCACCCTTGCGATGATCACCGAAGTTATTTTCTCATGGCCGGGCATTGGTCGTTGGCTTATCGATAGTATTTATCAGCGCGACTATCCTGCGATTCAAGGTGGCTTACTCGCTGTTTCTATGTTCGTTATTTTAGCTACCATTATTGCTGAGCTCACTTATACATTATTCGACCCATTATCGCGGAACCAAGCTCATGGCAAAGTTTAATTTATTCTCTGAAGAGTCGAATAAATCGCCGTTAGCGCGATTTTGGAAAAAATTTAAAACCAATCACCCTGCCCTTGTGGGTTTATGGTTGTTTATTGCTTTAGTGTTACTGGCCGTGTCTGCACCACTCCTTGCACCTTATGGCGTGAACCAACAACACAGCGATGCACTGCTGTTACCGCCATCGTGGCATGATGCAGGTGACGTACGCTTTTTATTAGGCACCGACGATTTAGGCCGAGATGTATTATCGCGCTTAATGAATGGTGCAACCTACACCTTTGGTTTGTCGGTTGTCGCGGCTTTGATCACCACAGTAATTGGGGTGTTAGTAGGTACTTTTGCTGGGATCAGCCGGGGTATTCGCTCAAGCTTTTTGAATCACTTGCTTGATATTACGTTATCTATTCCATCGCTGTTACTAGCCATCATTATTATTGCGATTCTTGGCCCGGGCTTAATGAATACAGTATGGGCGATTATTTTAGCTTTACTGCCTCAGTTTATTCACTCGGTACGTAACTTAATTGTTGAAGAGCTTAACAAAGACTACATCACGGCATTTAAACTGGATGGTGCGTCAAACTGGCATATTCTCGCCCGTGGTATCTTCCCGAATATTTACGAGCATATTGTGGTTATTTTTACCATGGCGCTTTCTACCGCTATTTTGGATATCTCGGCACTTGGCTTTTTAAAATTGGGCGCACAGCCCCCAACCACAGAATGGGGTGCTATTTTGGCTGAAAACCTTGGTTTAATTTACCTTGCCCCTTGGACTGTTGGCTTACCGGGCGTATTATTATTTTTAGCAGTACTGTCTACCAATTTAGTAGGTGACGGTTTACGCCAAGTGCTTAAAGAACGTAAGGCCGACTAATTATGCAATTACTCGATATTCGCAATCTCACGATAGAGTTACGCACCTCAGATACCGTTATTCGTGCGGTTGATAGAGTCAGCATGACCTTAAAAGAAGGTGAAGTGCATGCTTTAGTTGGCGAGTCTGGCTCAGGTAAAAGCTTAATTGCAAAAGCCATTGTTGGGGTTTTAAATAAACGCTGGCATATCACCGCTGATCGCATGCATTGGCGTGGTGTTGATTTAATGCGCTTATCTAACGAGCAACGCCGTAAACTAGTAGGTCAAGACATTGCTATGATCTACCAAGATCCGAGTCGCTGCCTAGATCCAACTGCCAAGATATTCGACCAAATTGCCGAGACCCTGCCTGCGCAAGCAACCAGTGGCTTTTTCTTAAAGCGAAATAAACAGCGTAAAGACAGAGTAAAAGCGTTAATCCACAAGGTCGGTATTAAAGATCATAAAAAGGTGCTCGACAGCTACCCTCATGAGCTCTCTGAAGGGATTTGTCAAAAAGTGATGATTGCCATGGCCATTGCGCGTACCCCAAAACTATTGATTGCCGATGAGCCAACTACCGCCCTTGAAAGCACCACGCGTGCGCAAGTATTTAGACTGTTAAAAAGCTTGAACCAGCTAAAGAACATGTCGATTTTGATGATTTCTCACGAACTTGAAGAAATTGTTGAGTGGTCTCATGGCATGCATGTTCTTTACTGCGGACAAATGGTTGAAGCTGGCCCAACTAATCGTATTTTTAGTCAGCCATATCACCCTTATACTCAAGCACTGTTAAAAAGCTTGCCTGACTACGAGCAAGGTCTGGCTCACAAAGAGCCGTTTTATGCTTTAAAAGGCACCATTCCGACCTTGCAGCATTTGCCAATAGGCTGCCGCTTGGGTCCACGTTGCCCACAAGCACAAAAAGAATGTGTGGTTACCCCAAAATTGACCAAGCATCATAGTCATAGTTATGCCTGCCATTTCCCATTAATTAAGGCGATGAAATAATGCAACCACTGCTCAAAGTTCAAGCGTTATCAAAGAGTTTTAACCTGCGTGCAGGCTTGTTTTCACGCAAACGATTCTCTGTTTTAAGAGATATTTCGTTTTGCTTAGGGCAAGGTGAAACCATTGCAATTATCGGCGAAACCGGCTCAGGCAAAAGTACCTTAGCTAAATTACTCTCAGGAGCCGATAACGCTGATAAAGGGCAAATTTTGCTCGATGGTAATATCATCGAAAATGATGGCTTGCGTGATAACGACTGTCGCCACATTCGTATGATCTTCCAAGACTCTGAGGCGTCGTTGAACCCGGGTTTAACCATTGGCGACATGCTTAACGACTGTTTACAGTACAACACTGACTTAAACAAAGAAGAGCGTGAAGATAAAATAAAACAAACCCTCGCAAAAGTGGGTTTGCTTTTAGATCATCAGCACTATTACCCGCATATGTTTAGTAGTGGACAATTGCAACGTATAGCGCTTGCACGGGCTTTAATTTTAGACCCTAAGGTTGTAGTGCTCGATGAGGCGTTATCGTCTCTAGACCCGTCTGTACGCGCACAAACGGTAAACTTATTACTGCGTCTACAAAAAGATACTGGCCTTAGCTATGTGCTTATTACTCATCACCTAAGTTTGGTGCGTCATATTAGCGACCAACTTGTGGTACTTGATCACGGTGAGATTGTTGAATACGGCCAAACTGAAGCGATTTTCCAAAACCCGCAATCAAACGTGACGCAGAAGTTGTTGAACTGCTGATAGTGAGCTGTCAGCTATCAGCTTTCAGCTTTCAGTTTGATTCGGCGTTAAAACGCCTCCTACGCGAGTAAGCTGATACCTCAATTAACTTTACTCTTCCCCTCGAAACTTTACTCTTTCCCCTTGCAACTTTACTCTTATCAAAACTTTTTATACATCCCCTGGCTTTGTGGTGCGACAAACTTGTAGCCAAGCTTTTCGTAAAAGCCTGGTTTGTCAGCGACCATAGTGACATAACTACCTTCAAAGGCGGCAGATTCAATGTAGCGGTCAACATGTTCCATAATGACACGCCCTAACCCTTGTCCTTGATATTCAGGTGATACTGCAATATCAACCACTTCAAAATTACAACCGCCATCACCAATAACGCGGCCCATGCCAATCAACTCATCGTTTTTACGAATACAAATAGCATAAAGAGAGTTTGGTAACCCCGCCTTTGCAGCCGCTAATGAACGTGCTGATAAGCCAGCTTTGAGGCGCATATCACAGTACTCTTCTGCGCTTGGTAGCTGCTCGATCAGACTGTACTCCATAAATGCTCCTAGTAATTTGCATTACCTTTAACGGTAACAAAAAAGGCGCCAGTAGGCGCCTTTTATTTAACTCAGTTTGCTAATTATTCAGCAGCTTGAGTCGCTTGCGGTACTTGCACTTCAGCTTGTGCTTTTAGTGCTGCAATAAATACCATGTAGTTTTTATTCACTTGAGCCATAGTGATGTTTTGCTTTTGTTGCTCATTAATCTCAACTTCAGTCGCTGGATTAACTGCTTTTAACGCAACAATTGCCGCATCGCCATTGTTTAGGTCAACAACTTCAACCTCTGGTGCTCCTTGTGGGTGAGCCATTTTGAAAGCTTGTTGAACAATCGCTGGTGACACTGTGTAAGCTTGACGAGCAAGTGCAGCTTCTTGGCGTACTGTTAGGCCTTCCGCTTGTGCAACTTCGTTTAGGCTCTTACCAGCTTCAATCTCAGCGTATAGAGTGCGTGCTTTTTCTTTAGCAAGCTCCGATGCTTTTTGTGAAACTAAGGTCGCCTTAATTTGCTCAGAAACATCTGCTAGTGCTTTCGTTGTAGCAGCTTTGTGATCGTTTACACGAACAACAACAGCATGCTCATCGCCTACTTCAATTACTTCTGAGTTCATGCGGTCTTCTAACACTTCAGGTGAGAAAATAGCAGTAACAACTTGTGGGTTGTTTAACGGCTCAGGTAATGCATTGCGAGTAACAAGTTCTGTTTTCTGTACTTCAACGCCAGCTGCTTCTGCTGCATCAATTAAAGTATCTGAAATTTCGAACGCAAGCTCACCCATTTGAGTTTGCTTTTCATAGAACGCATTAATTTTCTTAGTACGCTCAAGTTCAGCGCGAAGCTCATCTTTTACGTCAGCATATGGTTTAACTTGCTGTGTTTGAATATCAGTAAGTTTGATGATGTGATAACCAAACTCTGATTCTACAACGTCAGAAATGTCGCCTTTGCTTTCTAGTGCATACGTTGCATCTTCAAACGCAGGGTCCATCATGTCACGTTCAATCCAGTCTAGGTCGCCGCCCATTTCTGCACTCACTACGTCATCAGAAGATGACTCAGCTAGCTCAGCAAAGTCAGCACCGTTTTGTAACTGCGCTAGTAGCTCTTCAGCTTTCGCTTTTGCTGCATCATCGTCTTCGCTGTTATCAATTAAGATGTGCGATACACGACGTTTTTCAGGCTCAATATATTGTGCACTGTTTTGATCATAGTAAGCTTTGATATCTTCTTCTGAAACACTTGAATCAAGCGTTAAGGTAGCTGCATTTAAGTCAATGTAACTTACAGACACTTGCTCTGGTGCTAAGAATTGCGGTTGATTCAACTCATAGTAATCAGCAATTTCTTGCTCTGTTACTTCGATACCTGCTTGTAATGATTCTTTAGCAACAACTAAGTAATCAATACTGCGCGTTTGCTGTTGTAGAGCAACGCTGTTGTTTAATTCATTTTCTAAGATGAAATCTGTACCAGCAACAGCACCTACTAATTGGCTGCGTGTCATGTCTTCACGTAAATATTCACGGAAAGCATCTGGTTGGAAATTCATTTGACGAATAACTTGTAAGTAGCGGTCGTTGCTAAACTGGCCGCCTACTTGGAAGTAAGGCATTTCTAAAATTGCTTTACGAACACTTTCGTCACTTACACGAAGACCTAATTCTGCCGCTAGTTGAGTTTGCAATTCTTGTTGTACTAAACGGTCGATTACGCCTTGGCGAATTTGTGCCATGTAATTTGGATCAGCAGCGATTTGTGCGAAGTATTCACCAAATTGTTGTTCTAAACGGTTACGTTCGTTTTGGTATGCACGGCTGAATTCGGTTTGGCTAATTTTAACTCCATTTACTTCTGCAACGGGTTGCTCTGTGGTTTGTCCTAAATAACCACCGATCCCAGCTAAAGCAAAAGATAAAATCACCGCGCCTAAAATAATTTTGGCTGCAGGTCCCTGCGAACCTTCTCTGATTTTCTCAAGCATTTATCTATCTCTATTCTGATCAGGTACAAATTAACCCTGCTCATGTAAAAAAAGCGTATCTTACCAGATACGCTTTTTCACTTGAAGTAACTGGTGATAAGTTACCTAAATTCAATTTAAGTGTGATTAGGTATCTCTCACCAACTAATCTTTAATGATTAGTTTACTGCGTCTTTCAGCGCTTTACCTGCTTTGAAAGAAGGAATGTTTGCTGCAGCAATCTGGATAGTCTCACCAGTTTGCGGGTTACGACCTGAACGCGCTGCACGCTCACGTACAGAGAAAGTACCAAAGCCAACTAGCGCTACTGAATCGCCATCTTTAAGAGCGCCTGAAACAGCCTCGATGAATGAATCTAGTGCACGACCTGCAGCCGCTTTAGAAATGTCAGCGTCAGCTGCGATTTGATCGATTAATTGAGATTTATTCACAATATCATCCTCTTTCATTGTTATTATCAAGAGCGATTGTTTTTATAAAAAATAACATCACTGTTTTGAAAATTTATGAGCAAATTAAGTTTATACTCAGTTTATTATATTTTTCTCAACCCTAGGCCACATAAGGCCTAGGCTTGAAAACTAGTGCTTAACTTATCATACCCTTTGTATTTGAAAAGCCCCTAAATGCACTTTTTTGCGGTTTTTTACTGGTTTTTTTCAGTTTCGACAGAAAAACTCTCAACTGGGTGCTTCAAAGCCAGTTTTAAAACGTCATCAATCCATGTAACTGGGTGAATTTCAAGGCCCTCTAATACGTTGTCTGGGATCTCTTTTAAGTCACGTTCGTTAATTTTTGGAATAATAACGGTTTTAATTCCACCACGATGCGCTGCCAATAGCTTCTCTTTTAAGCCACCAATAGGTAATACTTCACCACGTAATGTGATTTCACCTGTCATTGCAACATCTGAGCGCACTGGGTTACCCGTTAAGCTCGATACCAAACCAGTTACCATGGCAATACCAGCACTTGGGCCATCTTTTGGTGTTGCACCTTCTGGCACGTGAACATGAATGTCACGTTTCTCATAGAAGTCGCTATTAATGCGAAGTTTTTCAGCACGATTACGAACGACCGTCATCGCAGCCTGAATTGACTCTTGCATTACATCACCAAGCGAACCTGTGTAAGTTAGCTTGCCTTTACCTGGTACAGCTGCAGATTCAATAGTTAGTAAATCACCACCTACTTCAGTCCACGCAAGACCCGTTACTTGGCCAATACGGTCACCGTCTTCTGCTTTACCATAATCAAAGCGTTGTACACCTAAGAACTCTTCAAGGTTGTTATCGTCGATAAGGACCTTTTTAGTGTCTTTATCAAGCAGGATGTTTTTAACTGCTTTACGGCATAGTTTTGACACTTCACGCTCTAAGTTACGAACGCCCGCTTCACGTGTGTAGTAGCGGATAATGCCAATAATTGCGCTGTCAGCAATTTCAACTTCATGCTCTTTTAAACCATTGCGCTTAACTTGCTTTGGAATCAAGTGTTGTTTAGCAATGTTTAGCTTCTCATCTTCGGTGTAACCCGATAAACGAATCACTTCCATACGGTCTAATAATGGACCTGGAATATTAAAGCTATTTGATGTTGCCACGAACATCACATCAGATAAGTCGTAATCAACTTCTAAGTAGTGATCGGCAAAATGGCTATTTTGCTCAGGATCAAGTACTTCAAGTAATGCTGATGCTGGGTCGCCACGCATATCTGATGACATCTTATCGATTTCATCTAATAAGAATAATGGGTTCTTTACACCAACTTTAGTCATATTCTGGATTAACTTACCAGGCATAGAACCAATGTAAGTACGACGGTGACCACGGATTTCCGCTTCGTCACGAACTCCACCTAATGCCATACGCACATATTTACGACCTGTAGAACGAGCGATTGACTGACCCAATGAGGTTTTACCTACACCAGGAGGACCGACTAAACATAAAATTGGGCCTTTAAGCTTATTAGTGCGCTGCTGCACCGCTAGATACTCAATAATACGCTCTTTAACTTTATCTAAGCCGTAATGGTCACTATCTAAAATCTTTTGTGCGCCAGCTAAGTCTTTTTTCACCTTAGAGCGTTTTTTCCAAGGTACATTGATTAACGTATCAATGTACGAGCGCACGACAGTTGCTTCCGCCGACATCGGCGACATCATTTTTAATTTAGATAACTCAGCGTTTGCTTTCTCTTGCGCTTCTTTAGGCATACCAGACTCTTCGATGCGTTTTTTAATTGCTTCGAATTCATCGGGTACATCATCAAGTTCGCCAAGCTCTTTTTGAATCGCTTTCATTTGCTCGTTGAGGTAATACTCACGCTGCGACTTTTCCATCTGCTTTTTCACGCGGGTACGGATTTTTTTCTCAACTTGCAGTAAGTCAATCTCGCCTTCCATCAGTGCCATTAAGTATTCAAGACGCTCAGTCACATCGGCAATCTCAAGTACTTTTTGCTTTTCAGGTACCTTAAGCGGCATGTGTGCTGCCATGGTATCAGCAAGGCGTGCAGCTTCATCGATGCCAGACACAGAAGTAAGTACCTCAGGTGGGATCTTCTTATTAAGCTTTACGTAGCCTTCAAATTGGCTAATTGCGCTGCGAATAAAGATATCTTGTTCTTGCTCGTCGATATGGCTTGATTCGATGTACTGTGCTTCTGCCACAAAGAAATCATCGTTATCTAAAAACGTTTCAACGCTCGCACGTTGTGTGCCTTCAACAAGCACTTTAACTGTGCCATCAGGTAACTTTAATAACTGAAGTACTGTGGCAATGGTGCCAACACGGTAGATATCATCTTGCTGCGGATCATCAACAGAGGCGTCTTTTTGCGCCACTAGGAAAATTTGTTTGTCCTTGTCCATCGCCGCTTCTAGGCATTTTATTGATTTTTCACGACCAACAAATAGCGGGATCACCATGTGTGGATAAACCACTACATCGCGCAGTGCCAACACGGGGATTTCGACTCGATCTGTTCTCTCAAGCGTCATTATATTCTCTTCGCACTTCATTTATTTTAAAGATTACTCAAGTATATGGGGATATGTAAGGGAAAGTTCAACATATTTATAAAAAAAGGAGCCTTTGGCTCCTTTTTCGTGTTCAACTGCTTAACTTTTAAACTATTACAGCTTTATTCTGATGCAGCTTTGTCTTGGTTACCGCTTTGGTAAATCAAAATTGGGTCTGATTCACCTTTAATAACGGTTTCATCAATAACCACTTTGCTAACATCATCCATCGAAGGTAATTCATACATAGTATCAAGTAATACGCCTTCAACGATTGAACGTAAGCCACGAGCACCTGTTTTACGCTCCATTGCTTTATGAGCAATTGCGCTAAGTGCATCTTCGCGGAACTCAAGCTCAACATCTTCCATCGCAAACAATGCAGAGAACTGTTTAGTTAATGCATTTTTTGGTTCGCTCAGAATTTGAATAAGCGCCGCTTCATCTAGCTCTGTGAGTGTCGCAACAACCGGAAGACGACCAATAAACTCAGGAATTAAACCGTATTTCACTAAATCTTCAGGTTCAACATCTTTAAATGTTTCACTTAAGCTACGGCTACCTGATGATTGCTTAACTTCAGCACCAAAACCAATACCGGTATTTTTATGGCTGCGTTGTTCAATCACTTTATCTAGGCCAGCAAACGCACCGCCACAGATAAATAGGATCTTAGAAGTATCAACTTGTAAGAACTCTTGCTGTGGATGTTTACGGCCGCCTTGTGGTGGCACAGATGCAACCGTACCTTCAATTAGCTTAAGTAAGGCTTGTTGTACACCTTCGCCCGATACGTCACGGGTGATCGATGGATTGTCAGACTTACGAGAAATCTTGTCGATTTCATCAATGTAAACAATACCACGTTGTGCTTTCTCTACGTCGTAATCACATTTTTGCAGTAGCTTTTGAATGATGTTTTCAACGTCTTCACCTACATAACCTGCTTCAGTTAGTGTCGTTGCATCGGCCATCGTGAATGGTACGTCAAGTAAACGAGCCATGGTTTCAGCAAGTAATGTTTTACCACTACCTGTAGGACCGATTAGTAGAATATTACTCTTTCCAAGCTCAATATCTGCATTGATTGTTTGATTGCGTAAACGTTTATAGTGATTGTATACCGCAACCGACAGCACTTTTTTAGCGTGGTCTTGGCCAATCACGTAATCATCTAAGTGATCACGAATTTCTTTCGGCACAGGCAGTTTATCAGACGCATTATGCTTCGGCGCAATGTCTTTGATTTCTTCCCTGATAATATCGTTACACAGCTCTACACATTCATCACAAATATATACTGAAGGGCCAGCAATTAGTTTGCGAACTTCGTGCTGGCTTTTGCCGCAGAAAGAGCAGTATAACAATTTATTACTTTTGTCGCCGTCTGTAGGAGTGTCAGACATTCAGCTACCTCATTTATTACGTTGGCAGTAGCACTGGGCTACTGCTAATTCACTATGTTTAACTATATCAAAGAATATCAGTTTTCGCATAGTAAAGGGTGATAGCTAACAATACGTTATTATTAGCTATTCAGATTACTTCGAATCGCGGCTTGAAAATACTGAGTCAACTAGGCCGTATTCAACTGCTTCGCTAGCAGTCATAAAGTTATCACGGTCTGTATCACGAGAAACCACATCGAGTGGCTGGCCAGTATGTTCAGCCATTAAACGGTTTAACTTATCTTTAATTGATAAAATTTCACGGGCATGGATCTCAAAGTCAGATGCCTGACCTTGGAAGCCACCTAATGGTTGGTGGATCATTACACGTGAGTTAGGTAAACAAAAACGCTTACCTTTAGCGCCACCTGATAGCAAGAATGCACCCATGCTTGCCGCTTGGCCAACACAAATAGTGCTTACATCAGGCTTGATAAAATTCATTGTATCGTAAATTGCCATACCCGCAGTCACAGAACCGCCTGGCGAATTAATGTAAAGATAAATATCTTTTTCTGGGTTTTCTGATTCTAAAAACAGCATTTGCGCAAGAATCAAATTAGCCATGTTATCTTCTACTTGGCCAGTTAAGAAAATAATGCGCTCTTTTAAAAGACGTGAGTAAATATCATATGAGCGCTCACCTTTAGCTGTTTGTTCAACAACCATAGGGACTAGTGCGTTTAGAGGGTCTATCATACCGCTATTCATTCTTATTTAATTCCTTATCCGCTGCGACTCATCCTTACTATAAGGAAAGCACATTTATACTAATGTAAGTTAAGCTGTCTATTCAATCTTTATAACTATATAGGAACTTATCAGAACAAATTCAATCCTCGCCGAAAAAAGTTCTGAAATAACATCAGTATTGTTGGTTTTTTTGAAACTGATACCACAAACTAAAATGGCCCGAGTACGCTGTATAAATACAGGGTAACACGAGCCATTTAATCGCTAGCGAGAGCTTAAGTCAATGACTTATTAAGCACCTTGCTGTGGATTCATGATGTCGTCGAATGCTTTTTCAACGTCAGTCACGTTTGCTTTAGCTAGGATAGCTTCAACTGCTTGCTCTTCCATCGCTACGTTGCGCATTTGCTGCATAAGCTGATCGTTTGCTTTGTAGTACTCTACTACTTCAGTTGGATCTTCGTATGCAGAAGCTACAGTTGCGATTAACTCTTCAACTTTAGCGTCGTCAACTTTAAGCTCGTTCGCTTTAATTACTTCACCTAGTAATAGGCCAGTCTTAACGCGAGTTACAGCTTGCTCGTGGAATAATTCAGCTGGAAGCTCAGGCATGTTTTTAGCGTCGCCACCGAAACGTTGTGCAGCTTGCTGACGTAGTGCATCAATTTCTTGATCTACTAGCGCTTTTGGCACTTCGATTTCGTTGTTAGCTAAAAGACCTTTGATAGCTTGATCTTTAACGTTAGCTTTAACTGCTTGGTCAAGCTCACGTGTCATGTTCTTTTTAACTTCTTCTTTAAGAGCGTCAACACCGCCTTCAGCTACACCGAATTTAGTTGCGAACTCGTCGTTAAGCTCAGGAAGCTCTTGAGTTTCAACTTTCTTAACAGTGATTGCGAAAGTAGCAGCTTTACCTTTAAGGTTTTCAGCGTGGTACTCTTCAGGGAAAGTTACTTCAGCAACAACTTCTTCGCCCGCTTTTTTGCCAACGATGTTGTCTTCGAAACCTGGGATCATACGACCTTGACCAAGTTCTAGTGGGAAGTCTTCAGCTTTACCGCCTTCAAACTCTTCGCCTTCGATAGAACCAACGAAGTCGATAGTTACACGGTCGTTCTCGCCTGCAGCTGCGTCAACTTCAGCCCAAGAAGCGTGTTGCTTACGTAGAGTTTCTAGCATGTTAGCTAGGTCTTCGTCAGTTACAGATACAGCTGGTTTTTCAACAGCAATTTTATCTAAACCTTGAATTTCAACTTCTGGGTAAACTTCGAAAGTTGCATCGAACTCTAAATCTTTACCAGCTTCTAACGCTTTAGGAGCGAAAGTAGGAGAACCAGCTGGGTTAATTTTTTCAGAAACGATTGCTTCGATGTAGTTGCGTTGCATTAATTCGCCAGCAACTTCTTGACGTACTGCAGCACCGTAACGCTTGTTGATGATAGACGCTGGTACTTTACCAGGACGGAAACCATCGATACGCTGGGTTTTAGACAGTTGTTGTAAGCGTTTTTTTACTTCAGTCTCAACGTTCTCTGCAGGAACGGTGATGGTCAGACGGCGCTCAAGGCCTTGAGTCGTCTCAACAGAAACTTGCATGATTTACCTCAATCTTCAATTTTGGCGACTGTTCGCCTTCCTTACAAACAAGGTGATCTCCATGAGTGATAGCAAGTTTTAACGCTGAATATTTCAACTTAAAACGGCGCATTGTAACCATGAGATACCATTGCTGCTTTGCCCCTATGGGCACTATGTTAAACAATAGACGCGGCATTATAACCTAATATTTATGATAGTCGAGTCTGGGGGGCAATTATTTGGCGTATATAGCAGCAATCAGCGTTTAAATGCGTAAAAAACGAACGCAACAAAATGACAAAGGAGAATTAAGCTGAATTAAAGGATGTATTTAGAAATTGAGAAGTGGTCGACGATGCAGGATTTGAACCTGCGACTGAATTGGATATACCCAAACCAATTGTTCTTTGACCATAAATCTTTAAAAGTGGTCGGCGATGCAGGATTTGAACCTGCGACCCCTTGGACCCAAAC
>NZ_LJSO01000016.1:0-71206 GCF_001399985.1 Pseudoalteromonas sp. P1-8 | reverse complement strand
TTGCTATATCAATGTGAAGAACCAGATGAGTGTGATTACTCATTACAGCGTAGGCGCAAATATCAATACAAAATATTCGCCCAAGTTGAAGTAGTTTCTTTTCAACCCAATCGCGCCTATGTTCATATGAACGACCCGTTAGTGGATCTTTTCCGCACAAATAAGCGCGACGAACGCAGCGTGAAATACAATGGTAATAAGGCGTGTTTGAAACGCTAATCAAGTTTCTACGCATGCTCTTCTCCTCCATGAGTTGAACAATTTAAGTTTAGTCATAATTATGAGAAGTGAGAAATATTAAATTGGGTGTCTAGTTAGAGGTTATTTTTTCATAGGTTTAACTCTGTGAAGTAATAGAAATTAATATGGGTGTCATGTTAGTAAAGTAATTAATTTATTATTTGATCCCATAGCTTTAGTTATGGGATCAAATTTGGTTATTGGGGGGAGTAAGCTAAGAGGACGAGTTATTCTACAAATACTCTAAACCCCCATGCTGGAATTGTTAGTTCTGTTGTGTGAGTAAATTCTATTGCCTGTTTTGAGAAAGCATCTGTGTACTTACCCAAAAACAATGGCTCTTTAAAGTTAACTGTTTGTGGCTCTTTCGATAAGTTGAATACGGCAAATACTTTATCTTTTCCTTTTGCACGAACAAAGCTAAGCACCTGTTTTGGTGCGCTGTTTGGCACATGTACCATGCGGTCGCCAAATTGGCCATTCCACAGTGCTTCATTACTATGTTTGAGTGCAAATAGTGATTGGTATAAATCACCAATAGGGTGCTTTTTCCATTTGATTGGGTCACGTTCGAAAAAAGCGAGGCGTTTATCGTTACCTGCTTCTTGGCCGTTGTAAATCATAGGGAAGCCTTCGCCAACGACAGATAATGTAATGACGGCTTCAAGTGCAGCGCCATAGTTTTCGAACATGGTGCCTTCCCATGCATTTGTGTCATGGTTGGCAACACCCACAAGGCGGTAAGCCTCGGCTGGGAATGCACTTTCGTTCCATGAGTAATAAACGAAGAGGGCGCTGACATCTGCATGGCCGTTGACTATTTTGTGCATGTGTTCAGACCATGACCACGCGTAAGTCATATCAAAGGCTTCAGCATGTAAATCACGAGACTCCCATTCTGCCAGCATTAATACTGGTTTTATTTCATCGAGTTCACGACGGACGTTATTCCAAAAGTCTACGGGCACAAAGCCTGCCACATCACAGCGATAGCCATCAATACCGACTTCTTTTACCCAATATTTCATCGACTCTGTCATGTACTCACGTACTGCAGGTTTTGAATAATTAAAATCGATAATGTCAGACCAATCCCACCACGGTGTCGGTCTAAATTGGCCTTTGTAGTCTCGGTCGTACCAATCGGGGTGCTCATATCGAAGCCAATTATCCCAAGCACTGTGATTTGCTACCCAATCTAAAAGGACATACATCCCCATATCATGGGCTTTGTTCACAAATGCTTTAAGGTCTTCTAATGTGCCAAATTCTGGGTTTACTTTACGGTAATCTTTTACAGAATAAGGACTACCTAAACTGCCTTTTCGGTTTTCTTCACCAATCGGGTTTATGGGCATAAGCCAAATAATATCAACGCCTAACTCTTTCAAGCGTGGCAATTGCTGCTGTGCAGCATTAAAGGTGCCTTCTTTAGTGAATTGGCGCGTATTTAATTGATAAAGCACCGCATTTTTTGACCACTCAGGATGAGTAAGCTTTACGTAAGGCTTGGGCTCATAGGCACTGTTTGAAGTTTTAGTGTGTGTACATGCAGTAGTTAGGCTTAGTAATAAAATAAGCAAACTTTTGGTTAGCAATGAATTCATATCAGGCCTTGTTGTCGAATAAAGGTGTTGCATGAAAAAACAACACTTCGACTAAATATATACCCTGAGCTAATATTTACAATTAAATGCATACGTATTCACAATGTGGTTACATAATCGATTAAGTTCTTATTTAAAAGCTTAATTAGAGGTAGGTGGTAGCTAAATACTTAAATGATTAAATAGGGTGGGGAAATATCTAAAAACGACAGCAAGAAAAAGCTAAGCTGTCGTTTAAATATGCCGAGCTAGGCTGAAATCATAAAAGTAGATTTACTGGCATCCCAACTGATCAGTTTTTTAATTTCCAGCTCTTTTATGATGGTTAGTAATTCAGAGTCACTTAGGCAGCAGCCTTGTTTTAGTTTATCGAGTGATATCTCTTTATTACGGCTATGAAGCTTAGAGGCCAGCATAATACGGTAGATTAATTTTGACTTACGGTTCATAACGCATCTCCTCCACATTTTTTGTTGATAGCATTTTAGGTTGCTACTTGGTTTTATAATTTGGTGTAATGTGTACTGATGATTTTTTCGACTATGAGGGATCTTTTTAGTTAAGTCAATCAAAATAGAACAAGATTTGTACAGCGCTATGGATGAGAATGTTAGCAGTAAAATATAACCTCAACTGATTGAAAATATTGAATAATTTTAAAGTTTGGTGTGTTTTAAAATAATTAGAAATCAGTGGAATATTACTTTTTTACAATAACTTAATCCACCAGTTCGTCACGGCTAATTGCAATCACGTCATGCAGTGCTTTAAATAGTAAATGCTTTTCAATCGGTTTGCCTACGTGGCCATTAAAACCACAATTCATGTATTCGATGATATTTTCTTTCATCACGTTGGCAGTCAAGGCAATAACAGGCACCTCTTTATCAATACTACGAATATGTGAGCAGGCTTCTATCCCCCCCATTGTGGGCATTTGTATATCCATTAAAACTAAAATGGGGTTGAGTTGTTTAAATAGCTCGACTGCTTCAGCGCCATCTTTTGCAAAGTGAAGATCAGCGTTGGTTTCTGCAAGCATCGACTTGATGATCATGGTATTGAGCGGGTTATCTTCAGCTATTAATAAGGTTTTAGCCGATAAGACAGGTGCGGTTACATCGGTAAAGCTATCATGTAAGTGCTGCTTTTCAGATACTTTGAGCGGTAAATAAACCGTGAAATGGGTGCCTTTACCGAGTGCGCTGTCTACATCAATACGACCGTTCATACGGTTAATGAGATTAGCGGTGATCGACATGCCTAATCCTGTCCCGCCAAAACGCCGCGTTATGCTGTTATCGGCTTGCTGAAAACGGTTAAACAGGTGCATTAAACCCTCTTTATTCATACCAATGCCAGTATCAATCACTTCTATCTCAACACCTTGCTTTTGGTTTTGCGAAGATTTATTAATCTTTACTTGCACGCCACCTTGCTCGGTAAATTTAACGGCGTTAGAAACCAGATTTAAAATAATTTGCCGAACCCTAACTGGGTCTCCTAGCCATAAATCTTCAACGTCATCGTCTATATCTATATTTAATTCAATTGCTTTTTCGTTACAAAGCGGCAGAAAATCAGAATTGATTGACTCAACGACCTTCGACATCGAAAAATCTACCTGTTCAATATAAAGCTCGTTCGCCTCCATTTTCGAAAAGTCTAAAATATCGTTGATGATGGTAAGGAGTGAGCGACAAGAAAACAGCGCCTTAGACACAACTTCTATATTTTTCGGTTTTTGAATGTTCGGCTGCAAAATTTGTAAAAGCCCCATAATGCCATTAAGTGGGGTGCGTATTTCATGACTCATGTTGGCTAAAAATTCTGATTTTATTCTCGCGCCTTCTAAAGCTCGCTCAGTAAGCTCAATTTGTTGTTTATAAGAGTTTGAGAGCTTTCTAAAGTAAATAAGCAATATGCTGGTGAGCAATATGATCGTTAACACATGCACGATGTAAGCAATTTGGAAGTTTTCATCAATGGCGATGCTTTTATCTTTAAGCATTAAGTTTACATGTTGCTCGAACGCGGCAAGTGCCTTGAAAGCAGCTGTGTCATCTACTTTTACTATAGAGTCTATTTGCTCGCTTGTCGCGCCATCAGCAATCATCTTTAAAACAATATCGACTTTACTTTCATAATCACTGACCGTTTTTTTAACGTCAGTAAGCGCAGTCTGATCGTATTCTTTTATTGCGCTAAGCTTGGCAAGGATCTCTTTTATTTCGATGAGTTCCTTTTCAATGGGCGGAAGATACAGTTCTGTATTTTTTCTGAGCACTAGGTTTTTAAAATGGTGAATAAAGCCACCATAACCGAGTCTTTGTATTAGCTTGTCGTGAAGTACATAAACGTTAGCGGCGGTTTTTGAATAGTCATGCCATTGTGAGTCGACATTTTTGTAAAAGAATAATGAGGTAACAGTGAGCGACGTTAATAATGCAATCACTATAATTGCATTCATTTTTAACTTGTTTTTAGTTTGCTGCAACGCTTTTGTCATCAGTTTACCGTACCTATCTGTTGTTAATTTAAGCATAGCAGTATTTTTTTTGTTCACATAAGAAGGGCCTAAAGTCAGAACGACTTTTTATGAGAACAAAAAAAACCTTAACAACTAAGGTAAAATTAATTTAAAGCGAATAATTAGCTCTTCATAAAAAACTTTGCAATCAATTACACTGTACTTTTTTTGTACTTGCTGTATCTTAAGTTGGTACGCAATTTTTATGATTTAATTGAGTATAAGTCACACTCATTGTTAGGTGGAGTAAAGGATATGCACGCGCAAACAGTCAAAGAATCAATAGCAACTATTCAATCAGGTGTCGCAAAAGCGGATGGTAAGCTTTTAGTTACAGAACAAGACATTGTTTTTGAACCGTTTAATAAAGAATTAGGCTTAGGTCCATACACACTTTCACGAGCGCACATCAATAACGTTGATAAGTGTTCAGGAAAAGGCGCGGGTATTCTACCAATTACAGCGGATGGAATTCGTATTACTTTAAATAACAACGATGTATTTGAGTTTATTTTAGCAAACCCAGATGAGTGGCTTAGCGTACTTGCTCACTAAGCAAATCCTCAAAAAGACGGCATATAATAGCAACTTGCTATAATATGCCGTGTTAGCTTTTCAATAATTAATCTTCCTTTCTTCGCAACACATTGATCTCAAACAATACTAAGGCAAAGTTCCTAGGTTATTTTACACATCTAAACCATTAAATTGCTCGTTGCTTATTAACGGAGGCTCTTGGGCAAATGATCAACTTAGATGAACAACGCCTAGTTTCGCTTGAACGCGGTTTTCATATTCCACCAAAACCTGAACTATTGAGCCAAATTGCTGATGAAATGCAAAAGTCGGATGCAAGCTTAGATAAAATAGCTCAGCTAATATCAAGAGACATCAGTCTTTCAGCTTTATTATTAAAAACAATAAATAGCCCGGTGTTTGGTTTACAACGCACCATTAGTGATATACGCCAAGCGGCGATGTTTTTAGGCTTAGATCAGCTTAATCGGCTAGTAACCTTGGCCTTGCTTAAGCAAAATTTTAAAGGCAATGCCTGTATTAGCTTAGAGCGCTTTTGGGATGAGTCAGTTGAAGTTGCGAATGCCTGTGTGCAGCTTGGTAACAGTTATAAGTCATTAATGCCAGTGGACGAACTTTATTCATTAGGGCTTTTTCATAATGTCGGTATTGCGGCTATGGCATTAAAATTTAAAGATTATGTTGAGGTTCTTAAGCAAGCAAATTTAGCTAAAGAGTATGCGATTACCGACCTAGAACAAGCACGTTATCAGTGCGACCACGCGGTGATTGGCTATTTTATCTCGGTATCTTGGCACCTACCTAAGCCACTTTGTCACGTTATTTTAAATCATCATAACACGCACTTTTTAGAGCAAAACAATGATGAACAACAACGTATGGCGTACGCCATCTTAAAATGTGCAGAGAGTGCTGTGGACTATGCCCGCCACCAACAGTATTCGAGCGAGTGGTTCAAAATTAAAGAGCAGTGCTTTGCAGAGCTGGGTATTGTTGATCAAGATTTTGCCGATATGGTCGAAGATTACGTCGACAATGCGATGGCAAGTTAAAGCCAATTAGCGTTTATTTCCTATCATCTTAACTTCGATGAGTTTGCGAGTGGTGAGTTATCATCACTCGCTTTTTTTATCTTGACCTTAAAGTGAGCTTTAAAGTTAGAGTTTTTGTATCTTAATGAATAACGAGGTGCAAAATGACAACTATCAAAAACCTAATCTTATTGCTTGCATTACTAACAACAAGTTACGTAGAAAGCGTTACTAAAACAATTGAGCTGGCAGGTGAAAAAGTGCCTGTTGTTGAAGGTGGTTTGTATGACCAATATCGCTCTAACCCCCCATTATCAGTGATAGCTGAGCAGGCTCCCAGTGTTGATTTGTCATGGTTTAAAACCATAAAAAAGCAAAAAGTAGACATGGGCTTTGAGTCTTACTCACCAAATTTTTACTATAAGAACAGTAAAATTACTGCAGTATTCAGCGCGGATCTTGATGTATTAACCTCATTGATCCCAGCCAGTGTTTTAGAGCATGTTGAGCCAATAAGTTTATGGCCAGGGCGAGGGTTAGTTGCAATAACGGCTTATGCTTATCATTACTGCGATAATGATACATACAATGAGCTAGCCATTTCAGTGATCACCACCAAGCCAGATTCGTGGAATTTAGGCGTTATTTCGTTACTTAATAACCAATGGAATGATGACTTTTGGGGTGTTGTTTTAAAGCTACCCGTTGATACAGAGCTCGCGAGAGTGCGTGGTGTAGTGGGCTATAATCTACCTAAATGGACCACTAAAATTAGCTATAAAAATACTCCTAAGACACTTACGTTTTCATTATTTGATAATGCCACCAATCAGCCTGATGTGATCATCACAGGTAAAAAGCTAAGCGATGAATCAACCGATGAGAAATTTGTTCGAAATAGTTTTATGAATCACAATCAACAAGGGCAGTTAACAACGGGCTATGCGGATAATCGATATTTACGCTATGCATCAAGCACATCTGATGAAGATGTAAGCCTTG
Organism: Pseudoalteromonas sp. P1-8; assembly: GCF_001399985.1. NCBI lineage: Bacteria > Pseudomonadati > Pseudomonadota > Gammaproteobacteria > Alteromonadales > Pseudoalteromonadaceae > Pseudoalteromonas > Pseudoalteromonas sp. P1-8. The sequence continues at coordinate 64,259 of NZ_LJSO01000016.1, read as the reverse complement.
AGCTGCGTCAGGGAGAATTATCACAGTTTATTCGCTCACTTGATTTAGGCAGTATGATCAAATATGAGTACGTACCTGATTTTCAAAGTGCGTTATATGCACCAACATACTTTAAAGCTAAACCCTAGACAGGAGTTACACAATGAAAATAGGTGAGCTTGCAAAACGAACGGGTCTTAGCGCGTCTAAAATTCGTTTTTATGAGGATATTGGTTTACTAAAAATGGTTGAGCGTAAAGCAAATGGCTATCGCTCGTATCCTGAAGAAGCTGAAGTCGTTTTAAACTTAATAGTCAGTGGGCAACAAGCCGGTTTTAGCCTAGATGAATTAAAAGCACTGTTACCGGCGGATTTATCTGGTTGGCAACATGCTCACCTTATTGATGCATTAAAACAAAAAGTGATGGATATCGAGCAATTACAAGCAAAGTTAGCCGAAAATAAACAGCGCTTAACAGCGATCCTCGCAGAAATTGATGCAAAGCCAGATGATATGGATTGTGCAGATAATGCTAAACGTGTTCTGACACAAATGGGGTTAAAAAATGACAAATAGCTATTGACCTTAAAGTTTACTTTAAGCTTATAGTTTTGACATTCCCAACTATGGAGACTGTTATGACCTTATTTTCTGAACTTAAATTACCGAATGGTTCTGTTATTCCAAATCGTGTTGCAAAAGCAGCGATGGAAGAAAACCTAGCTGATGCAAATTTACTTCCATCAACTCAGCTTTTTAACTTGTATAAAGCATGGGCTGACGGTGGTGTAGGGCTTATTATTTCGGGCAATGTTATGGTTGATAGTAAAGCGATGACAGGCCCAGGTGGAGTGGTATTAGAAAATGATAAACACCTAGCTTTATTTCAGCAGTGGGCAAAAATAGGGCAGGCAAATGGTGGACAGTTCTGGCTGCAAATTAATCATCCTGGCCGACAAATGCCAGCAAGTTTGCAGCAGCAAACATGGGCGCCTTCAGCAGTGGAAATGGACATGGGTAAAATGTCGAGTTACTTCTCGGCACCTAAAGCGATGGATGAAGCCAAAATTCAAGACATCATCACACGGTTTGTAAAAACAGCGACATTAGCCGAAAAAGCTGGTTTTTCGGGTGTTGAAGTGCATGCGGCGCATGGCTATTTATTGAGCCAGTTTTTATCTCCTTTAACTAACAAGCGAAGTGATCAATGGGGTGGAAGCCTTGCTAATCGCGCTCGATTGTTAATTGAAATTGTTAAGCAAATTAAAGCCGCAACGAGTGAGCATTTTGCGGTTGCGGTAAAACTAAACTCAGCTGATTTTCAACGCGGTGGTTTTACTCTTGACGAGGCCAAGCAAGTGGTTGTTATGCTAGGTGAGTTAAATGTTGATTTAGTTGAGCTTTCAGGTGGTAGTTATGAAGCGCCAGCAATGCAAGGCAGTGCACGGGATGGCAGAACGTTGGCTCGTGAAGCGTACTTTTTAGAGTTTGCTAAAGAAATTCGTGAAATTGCGACGATGCCAATTATGATCACAGGTGGCATTAAACGTAAATCAGTGGCAGATCAGGTTATTGCAGAAGGCGTCGATATGGTCGGTATTGCGACAGCACTTGCAATTGAGCCAGCATTAGTTGATAAGTGGCGAAATGGCTCACACGTTACACCAGAACTTGCAGCAATTACCTGGAAGAATAAACCACTTGCCTCGGTTGCGAATATGGCAATGGTAAAGTATCAATTAACGCGTTTGGGTAAGAACAAACAGGCAAATCCTAACGTTTGGCCAATCTGGGCGTTCATAAAGCAACAAATTAATGATGTATTTAGAGTAAAGAGGTACCTAAAATTTATCCGCAGTAACGGCTGAACTGAGTGTACATTTTTGCTCAGGCAAGGCATCATAGCTTTTTCTAGGGAGAGGTTATGATGCTTAAATCTTTGTTACCACTGGTTTTATGTACCAGCTCTGCAATGGCTGCAACAAGTCTGCCGGATAATCGCCATATTGTTGTTAAAGGTGAGGCTGTTGTGCGTACCGCCCCCGACAGGGCTGATATCACGTTAGAGTTTGAAGCTGTAAAAAGCGAAAGTGTGCAGGCTAAGCAGCAAGTCGATGCTCAAGTAAATGAACTCCTGGCGGGCTTAAATAATTTCTCTATAGACGAAAAAAGTATCTCTGCGGGGCGGATATTTGTAGAGCCCAATATGCGCTATGACGAAAACGATAACCATGTTAAAGATGGTTTTCGAGCCACGCGTAAGGTCAAAGTCAGCCTTAAACAACTCTCTCTTTTGGACCGATTTTTAAATTTTGTGCTTAAAGTGGGTGTCAATCAAATCGAGCAAATTCAACTTTTATCAACCAAAGCTTCAGATTACCAGCAAGCCGCTCTTGATAAAGCAGTAGCGAATGCCAAACAGCAAGGAAGTAGCCTTGCTAGCTCATTCGAAGCGAAACTTGGTCGGGTGTATAGTATTCAATCGCAAGAAGTAGGTAGTCACTTTGGCTATGGTAGCAACACAAATATAGAACGAATTATGGTAACGGGCTCACGTATTAATACCGTACCAGAAGGTAAGTATTTACAAGAATCGATTACCTTCAGAGCAAGTGTCAATGTTGTGTTTGATTTGGTAGTAGAGTAATTGATGAAGTTTTTAAAGCACAGCGTTTATCTATTCATTTTGTTGATGGCATTCAGTAGTTTTGCTGCAACAAAACACATAAAAATTGTCAAACCTGTGGTTGCGGCGTTTAAGAAGGGTGATAAAGCTGCCATTGCCAAGCGAGTGCATTATCCACTGCAGCGTAAAGAGCCGCTACCAGCAATTGAAAATGAACAAATGCTTATAGAAAACTTTGAGCAAATTTTTGATAAAGAGTTTGTTGAAAAAATCGTGAACTCAAATATTCGCCATGATTGGGAAATGATGGGTTGGCGCGGCATTATGTTTGATTCAGGCAAATTGTGGTTAGACTTTGATGGCTCTATTTGGGCTGTGCCTTATGAATCAGAGTCAGAAAAAGCACAACGCGAAGTGCTGATTGACGAGCAAAAACAAGCATTACACAAAAGCCTTCGTGAATTTACAAAGCCGATACTAACCTGGCAAACAAAACAGCATTTAATTCGTATCGATGAACTGGCAGGTAATCATTACCGCTATGCAGCATGGGAAACAGATCAATCTATGCAAGATGAGCCAAGCCTTGTGATCACCGGCGGTACGTTAAGTTTTGATGGCAGTGGGGGCAATCATTTTTACACCTTTACTAACAACGGTTATCGTTATGTCTGTCATGTTACCGTGCTTGGTACTGAGCACTCACCGCCGGGGCTTTTAGAGGTATTTAAAAATAATGTACAGATATTGTCTGAGCCTGCTTCAAGTTTTTAGGTTGTTTTTCTTGTTTTGAACTACACTTATCCTTTCTAAGGAGCCTCTTATAAAGGAGTAAGTTGTGGGTACAAAATTTTGGATACTAAGAACCACTAAAGTTTTTACGCTGGTGGCAATTTTGTTATTTATGGTGGAAATTCTAAAAGGTCACGAGACAATGAGCGCATTAGGCTTTGCGCTACTTTGGTCATTTATTGCAACGGCCATTTTTATCGCAACCCGTTTATATCATTCATCTAAAGGGCGCCACTGTGCACTTTGTAATGACACCCCTGATGATAAAAAAGCGAGTTAGCATAGGTTATTAACAAGCACGCCGCCCCATACCAACGCACAAATTGTTAGAGCAATCAGTACGGCTGCGGATCCTAAGTCTTTAGCTAGGCCTGATAATGGATGAATTTCAAGGCCTATTCGGTCTATGGCGGCTTCAATTGCCGTATTGACGACTTCAGCAAACATCACAAATAGCACAGATACAAGCAGCATGATTTTTTCATACAGGCTAATCTGCCAGACAAAAACCACTGCTATTGCAAGGATTAACAGTATCAGCTCTTGTTTAAAAGCAGACTCATGCTTTGCTAACCAGGTGAATGCTCGTTGGGAGTTTTTGAATGCGAGGCGAATACGTTTAATGCCAATGGGTTTGTTAGTGCTATCAAATTGCATAGTATGAAGTCTCTATTTCGTTAGCTTTGAGTTGAGCAAGCATTAAAGATATCTTGCTCTGGGTGATATTCAGTGCTTTGTACATGGGTTAAGCCAAGCAGGGTGTCAAAAATGTTATCGTGTGAAAAAGCATGGTTACGCTGCTGTTCGATACATTGATTAAAGCGGGTATCGGCTAGTTTATTACTCCAAAACAGCATAGGCACTTGAGTTTGCTCTTTAGGTGCTAATGCATACGGGAAGCCATGTAAGTACAAGCCTTTTTCACCCAGTGATTCACCGTGATCTGAAACATACAGTAGGGCTTTGTCATTCGCCTTACTGCTTTGCAGTAAATTAATAAGTTTACTCAGCACTAGGTCGGTATAAGCAATGGTATTATCATATGTATTGGTAAGTTGCTCACTGCTACAGTTTTGGATATCGCTACGTGGGCAATCAGGCAAGAATTTGCTGTCTTTTTCTGGATAGCGTCGATAGTAGGTTGGTCCATGTGAACCAATCATATGTAGTACAACTAATTGGTGCTTCGCATGACTTTTGGCAAGCTTTGCAGCTAACTCTTCAACCAGTACTTCATCAAAACAATAGCGTCCGTCACAAAGTGGGTTGCTCTTTGTTGGTTCTACCGTTTCTGAGTTTACCCGTACGCAAACCCCTTTACAGCTGCTATTGTTATCAATCCACGTTACTTCGACACCACTTCGTTGAATGATATCTAGGGCATTTTCTTGGCTTTGCGCGATGCGCGAATTATAGTGATTGCGGTCTAAGCGCGAGAACATGCAAGGTACAGAAATGGCCGTTGCGGTGCCACATGAACTAACATCACTGAAATATTTAACGCCAAGTTTAGGGGTATATTGATTAGTTGGCTTGTCGTAACCTTGCAGTGAGAAGTTTGCTGCACGCGCTGTCTCACCTACCACCATAATCGTCAGTGAACTTTGTTGCTTAGCTAATAGGTGCGGTGTTTTATCTAAGACTTTAAATGGTAGAGGTGGATAAAAATAATTATCGCGCAGGTACTTATAGCCCGCAGTGTAAAATGCAAAGGGGGTAATGTAGCTGGTTAATTGACGATTATTACGACCTACAGAGGCGTAATCTTTATAAAAAGGAACGGCAATAACAGCTACAGCAAAAAACGCTGTAACGTTAAGAAGCGCAAAGCTTTTAAGACGAACACGAAAGTTTCCGACAATTTCAAAGCGAGAAAACAAGTAAGCAGGGAGTACGCCTAGCACAGTAATAAAAGCGATAACTTGTACATTGAGGTATGAAAATGCCTCACCTGAATTTGTCTCTAAGATATTTTGCAGCATGCTTTTATCAAAGATTACACCGTAATTTAAGGTTGCATAAAACAACAACGATGAAACCACGACGCTTGTTAAAAGCACGGGTTTAACGAAGGTGATTAACGATAACCAACTTAACACCATTGCCGTCAATGCTAATAAGAAAAACGGTACGCTTGCTATAAATAACCAATTGACATGTTCAGGTTTGCTGGCTGCTTCAAGCATGTTAAATAAAAACAGGCCATTAAATGCAATAACCAAGTACAACGACACCAGCCAGACAAATTGACTGTAGCTAACGTGCCACTTATTAGTAAGGAGTTGTTTGATTTGCGTGCTCATAATTATTCCTCATCGCTACGATTTATTTGGTAAGCGATACAGCTGTTCGGCATAAGCTAAATTGCTAAATAAGACGTGAGCCAGGGCTTTTTTGGCAAGCTCAACGCTGCTATCTGTGTTATCGATGGCTACTTGCTTTTTACTTGAAGGGTCGTAGCGCCAATAGCTTACTTTTTGGTTTGGCATCAGGATCACGGCTTCACCATTTTCTACGTAAGCAAAGTTGTCGTAGTACTGCATCATGGCGCGCTCAACAGGGTATTGTTGAGTTAAATCATAACCAAGCATGGGGGTTGCTTGCTCAACACCTAATAACGACAACAAAGTAACAGGTAAATCAATTTGGCTGACTAAGCGTGTATCGCGCTTTGCATCCATATCACTATTTAGGATCACAGCAGGGATGTGGAAAGATTTTAGCGGTACAGGCTCTGAACCAAACACGCGCACATCATGATCTGCAACCACTAAAAAGATGGTGTCTTGCCAGTAATCTTGCGTTTTTGCCTTCGCGATGAATTTACCAAGAGCATAATCAGCATATTTGATTGCTAGATCGCGTTTGACGTTTTCTGGGTCGTGGCCTTCAGGCAGTGTTACTTTACCTTCTGGAATATCGAATGGGTCGTGGTTACTTGAGGTAAACACAAGACTGAAAAATGGTTTGCCCGATTTATTTAGCTCACTTAGCTCTATATCAGCTTGATTGAACAAGTCTTCGTCGCTTGCTCCCCATGACGAAATAAACTCAGGGTTTTGCATGTCATTAATATCGACAATATCGCTAAAGCCATTGCCTAAGAAAAAGCTTTTCATATTATCGAAATGACTTTCACCACCATAAATAAACTGGGTGGTATAGCCTGTGCGGGTTAATACGTCAGCAAGTGAGAAAAAGTTACGCTGAGATTTAGAAAGTTTGACCACCGAGCGCGAAGGTGATGGGGTAAACCCGGTTGTTACCGCTTCAATCCCTCGAACAGAGCGTGTGCCAGTGGCGTATAAGTTATCAAACCCCCAGCCTTGTTGATAAAGCTTATCGAGCTCAGGAGTCACACCTATGCCACCTAGTTCGCCAACAAAGCGTGCGCCTAAGCTTTCTTCTAAAATGATCACTAAATTCTTTTGTTTGCCTGTGTTAAAAGGTGTGTTGTTGGCAAGGGTAGGGATTTTCTCAGTGATAAACTGCTGTTTATAGGCTGCTTGCTTTACTGTTTGTAAAATCTCATCACGTGGCATGGTACCGTATAAACTACTGGCATTTTTTTCATTGCCCATATTCTTAATAGCAAATGCAACACTGTAAGTTGAATTAAGGGCCAAGGAGTTAACTAGTGAGTCATTTGAAAAGTACACTAATGCAGGGTTTAACGGGCGGTGGCTTACAGTGCCTCTTGCGCTAATTAAGCAAACCAATAAAGTTGTAACGAGTATCACTACTTGGCTTACCGTTTTAGTATTTTGCTGTTTGCTAAATGCCGCATTTATATAACGATACGCAAACACACAACTAAGCGTTGCAATAATTAAGGTGCTTATCATGGCAAATAGGTGGCCATGTAACAGCATAGAAAAGACTTCTTGGGGGTAGTCTAGGTATTCGACAAATAAGCGATTTGGTCTCACATCGTATTGAGTAATGAACGCGGGAGTCGAAGCCTCAACAACCACGATTAAAGTCACGACTATGCTGCTATAAAAAGTAAAAACATGCTGAAATAAAGCGGTTTTGCTGCGCAAAAGCACATCAGCGACTAACATTAAAACAGCCAAGGCTGACAAGTAGCCTAAGCTGCTTAAGTCGACTCTTAAGCCGCCAAATAAAACGGCAAGGCTATCGCCATCAGCTAACCTTTGATGTTGCCATACTAGCAAGGCTATTCTCGACAGTATAAAAACTGACATTAAAATTAATGAAAAACGGAACAAAGGTTTTAAAACAGAAAGTTTTGTTGTCATAGTCGTACTTACTTAATCGAAACTACGGCAATACTAGGAATCGAAACTTAAGAAATCCTTATGGTAATCTTAATATTTTCTAAACTAGAAAAACTTCAGTAAATCTTAAGTGAATCTTAAGATTCAAAGCGTAACCTGATGACACTAAAGCGGTTTTCACCTAAATGAGTAACATATGAAATTGTTGATTATAGAAGATTCGGTGTCATTAAGACGTAGTCTACGAATTGGTCTTGAGAACCTAGGTTTTACTATTGATGAAACCGGCGATGGCGCTGAAGGTTTGAGTATGGCAATGACTGGTGAGTACGAGTTAATCATACTCGACATTATGTTACCCAGTATTGATGGCATTACGTTATTACAAACCATAAGAGCAAAGCAGCTCGACGTTCGTGTGCTTATTTTATCTGCCAAGCAAGAACCAGAAGATAGAGTAAAAGGACTACTCACCGGGGCGGATGATTACCTGACCAAACCATTTTCGTTTGATGAGCTGCATGCACGGTTATTAAATTTAATGCGTCGCGGCGGCCTGAAAACAATCAGTGATGTGATCCGCATTGATAACTTGGCTTTAAATTTACAATTAAAACTTTTGCAAGTTAACGACACCGTTATCGATTTAACCCCTAACGAATATAAAATAGTCGAGTGCTTGTTTAGTAATCAAAACAAAGTGATCACAGCTGAAAAGTTAAGTACCTATATTGCTGGGCAATATGACTTAGTTTCAAAAAACTCCATTGAAGCACATTTATCATCGGCGCGTAAAAAGGTGAGGGCAGCAGGTAGCGAGTTACCTATTCAAACTAAGCGTGGTTTTGGTTATATCATTCAAGGAAAATAATGAAATCAATTCGCAGTAAGTTAGTAACCACATTATCGATTACTATAACTGGGCTAGTGCTGAGTATTTTAGTTGCTACCGATATCGCCGTTGATAGTTGGATTGATAACGAATTTAATCGTGGTTTGAAATCAAAAGCCGGCATGCTTATGTCATTGATTGATATTGACGAAGAAGAAATTGATTTTGATTTTTCAGGGCAATTCATGCCTGAGTTTTCTGGCAGTACAGAAACTGAGTATTTTCAAATTTGGTCGCAGTCTGGCGTGTTTGCGCGTTCAGAAAGCTTGCACCTTTTCTCACAAAAGAACCTACCTCTAGAGAAAATAAAGCTTGGCGAGACAAAAATCATCAATACCGAGTTACCTGATGGTCGCAATGGGCGGGTTATTTATACTCGCTTTATACCGCCTTTAGACCTAGACGATGATGAAGACTTTATTGAAGGCGTTAACACCTCTTTGCAACAACCCATAACCTTAGCTTATGCGGCTTCATCAGAAGAAGTTGACTTTGTTTTATGGCTCATCGACGTTATTTTTGTTGTTTCTACTGTGTCAGTAATTGTATTCATTCGTCTATTTGTGCGTAAATCGGTCGACAGTTCTTTAGCGCCGCTGAATAAACTAAACCGGGATATTAGTAGGCTTAGTATCGCGGATAAAAGTGCAGTGATAACAATAAAAGAGCCTGTTAAAGAGCTGCAACCCATTGTTGATAGCTTAAATGCCTTTATACGGGAAAACCGCCAGCTTTATTTTCGTGAAAGACGCTTAACCTCGGATATTGCTCATGAGTTAAAAACGCCTATAGCTGAGCTTATTAATATGGCTGAAGTGGCCATTCGTTTTCCAAATGAAAAAGAGTTTGAGGCAGACTTTAAACCCGAAGTGCTAAAAATTAGCCAGCGTTTAAAGAGCATTGTGTCAAACTTATTATTACTGCATAAATACAGTGATGAAGCACTCCCAAAGCAAGATGCATGTGATTTAAACCAGGTTATTTTACGTACCTTAGAAAAACATGATTTAGAGCGAATTAAGTTTGAGTTTCAAGATGATATTCCTGCCATTGTCAGTAATTTATTTGCCCTTGAATCAATCATCACCAACCTTGTAAATAACGCCAAGCAATATAGCCCTGATAAGAGCGTTGTGACTGTAAGCACGCTACTGACTAAAGAGGATAAGCTGCAATTCTCTGTTACAAATGAATTAAAAGTACCTTTAACAGAAGACGATTTGAGCCAGTTATTTGATCCACTCTGGCAAAAAGACAGTGCCAGAACCTCTAATGATAACTTTGGGTTAGGCTTATCTATTGCCAAAGCGTTAAGTAAAGCAATTGACGCTGAACTTCAGGTGTCGTTAAGTGGGCAAAACATAACCTTTAGTTTGATTATTTCTTAAGGCTTTGCAGGCGTTTAATATGTGTGCAACACTGAGGTTATCAAAAAGAAATTAATAACAATAAGGAACAACACGATGGGAAAAATTATAGGTATTGCTTTAATCGTTATTGGTGTGGCGCTAGCCGTATGGGGATATAACGTGTATGACTCTGCAAGTGCGCAAATTAGCCGCACTTTTAGTGGTGATACACCAATTGAAGCTTGGCTCGGTATGGTCGGGGGCGCAATTTGCGCAATTGTGGGTATTTTAAAAGTTAAATAACCGCAAACATTGAAATCAATTAGCTAATACCTGATACTGTTTTTATATACAGTGTCGGGTTTGGCTATGAAAACACAATTACCAGCAAAATATTATTTAAGTCACTTCTTTGAGCTTGCTGAATTTATACAATCTCAGTGCAAGCATCTGCTTTTAGAAGAGCAGCAGACATTTCTTGAAAAACTCCTTCAACTTGATGAGCAAAGCTTATGTACTTTACTGCGTATTTATTCTCGAAAGCCAAAAATCGTTGCTTTGTCATCATTAAATTATGAAGAGATCCCCAATCTGCACGGTGCTATTTTTAAGCTAAAGCAGCAAGGGCTGGTGGCACATCCTAGCAGCGATGAATTAGATCTATTGCTTGAGCATTTAACCAAACCAACCCTGTTAACCTTATTAGCAAATGATGAGTTAATGGCAACTCAACCTGATTACAAAAAGTCAGCCAGTAAACAGCGCTTAACCCAACTGTGTAAAGAGCATATTGACCGCAACCACAGTGAATTAGAGTCGTTGTTTAGTCAGTTCGTGGTCAATAGCCGAAGTCAGTATTATGAATACTTTGAATTTTTACATAGCGGCCGACTAAGTGGCGGTGATATCAATCATCAAAATCGTTTTGTGATGCGTGATTTGGGAATTGCAAAAGTGCGTGGTGATGTCAGTGAAAGCATCTCTCGTTTTCAAACACTCGCCGAAGCACAAACGCATTACAAATTAAATAAGCTGCGAATGCAGTTCAAAGAAAGCGAGTCAGAATTACAGTATCAAAAATTAGCCCAAGCGCTTTTAGCCATTAACTCTGAAGATGAATTAGCCCAGAGTATCAAAAACAAGTTATTGATCCGCTTATACAAGCAGCTTAAAGATCATGACTTAGCATTTGCATTTGAATTACTTGAGCACTGTGAAGGTAGCAGTGAAGCGCAAGAGCTAGCAATTCGCCAGCGTTACAAACAAGGTGATAAAAGCTGGGTAGAACAAAAGCTTGAACAAGTTATTCTAGACCCACTAGATGATGGCATTTTGTATTTTGCAGAGGACTTTTTACAGCGTAAATATAACAAGCAACAACGCTCACGCCTAACACAAATGCTCATCGATACAGAGCATCAATTAGAGATTGATGACATTTACCGTGGCGATGTAGAGCAAGGAGTGTGCGAGCATTATCAGCAGCTTGGTAATACAGTATTTTTTACCGAGAATAATCTTTGGTTGAGTTTTTTTACCTTAACGTTCTGGCAAGAACTCTTTATAGAGACCCCGCACCCGCCATGTAATGAATTTGATCTTTATCCAAAGGTGTTGCTGGCTGATTGTTTTTACACAGTTCAACAAACACAAATTGAGCAAAAGCTTGCAAAATTCACTAGTAATGAAGCTTTATATAAATATGTTTGCAAAAACGTGGGGCAGTTTTATGAAGCCCCTAACGCTGTGTTTGTGTGGCACAGCGATATGTTAGAGCCGCTAGAGGTATTAATAAAACACAGCCCGCTTGAAAATTTAAAAGCGCATTTACTACAAATGACAAAAACCTTTAAGCAGCTCAAAGACGGCTACCCAGACTTGATGGTGCTTAAAGGGGATAAGCTCACCTTTGAAGAAGTGAAAGCCCCTGGCGACAAACTAAGACGCAACCAACTTGTCAGTATTGAGGTATTAAAGCAACATGGCTTTGCAGTGAATATCGTTGCGGTAAATTGGTTTAATGATCCGAATCGAATTTATAGTGTGGTGGATATAGAAACCACCGGTGGCGTACAAGGTAATAATAAAATTACTGAAATAGCCGTTGTGCAGTTACAAGCGGGCGAAGTAATTAAACAATGGGCGAGTTTAATCAATCCTGAGCGCAGTATTCCTGCTTTTATCACCAAGTTAACGGGGATAAACGCCGCTATGGTTCGTGATGCGCCACGCTTTGCAGAGGTTGCCGATACACTGCGCTCACTATTAAAAGGCAGCGTATTTGTTGCCCATAATGTAAATTTTGATTACGGCTTTATTCGCAAAGAGTACAGTGCAATCGGGCAGGGCTTTAAAATGCCAAAGCTATGTACCGTAGTTGAATCACGCAAGGCATTTCCAAAGCTTAAGTCATATTCGCTCGGTAACTTAGCGGCACATTTTGAATTGAATTTAACGAATCATCATAGAGCGTTAGCTGATGCAACTGCCACAGCAGAACTGTTAAATCTGATTCAACAAACACAATCAAAAAAGGCGAGTTAAACTCGCCTTGTAAACTTAATCTGCCCCATTTTAAATAAGGTTATTCGTATTCGATAGGGTCAGTAACGTTATTTAAAGCAAAGGCTTCTAAGCGCTCTTGGCAAGCACCACATTTACCACAGGCTTTGTCGCGGCCGTTGTAACAGGTCCATGTTTGGCTGTAATCAAGACCCATTTTTAAACCGTCTGTCAAAATGTCGATTTTGGTATTGTTTAAGTACGGGCTGAAAATTTCAACAGCGTCGTAATTGGCAATACGGCAAACATCATCCATTTTTTGTACGAACTCAGGGCGACAGTCTGGATAAATTGCATGATCGCCTGAATGGGCACCGTAATAAACTTTACTAGCTTTTAAAGACACCGCATAACCCACAGCCAGTGATAGTAAAATCATGTTGCGGTTAGGCACAATTGTGCTCTTCATGCTTTCTTCTTCGTAGTGACCTTCTGGTACTTCGATATCATCAGTTAGTGATGAGCCACCAATCAACTGGTTGATCGCTGAAATATCAACAATCTTGTGAGAAACACCTAACTTTTCACATACTTGAGCAGCTACTTTAAGCTCTTTAACATGACGCTGGCCGTAGTCGAACGACAGGGCATACACTTCGTGGCCTTGTTGCAGGGCTTTATTTAATACGGTAAATGAGTCCATACCGCCGGAATAAATCACAACTACTTTTTGCGTCATATCTGTTTTGCTCTTACTTTTGATAGAGGTTTACTTCAGGGCGCGATATACTACACGGCTCGGGCCTAAATAACAATTTTTGCGCGTGTTTTTGGTTTTTTTGATGGTATGTATTTTATACCGTTGCGTCGTAAGTGAGATGTCTTTTGTACAAAATTAACGAAGTGTTTGAAACAATTCAAGGTGAAGCGAGTTTTACGGGTACACCTTCAATCTTTTTACGTTTACAAGGCTGCCCTGTGGGCTGTGCTTGGTGTGATACAAAACAAACATGGGACGTTGATAACGTATATAAAGTGTCACTTGATGACACCGTTGAGAAAAAAGCAGACTCAGATCATTGGGCTGAAGCAACAGCTGAGCAAGTGTTAGCGCTATTTATAGAGCGAGGCTACAACGCAAAGCATGTGGTGATCACTGGTGGTGAGCCTTGCATGTACGACCTAAATCCAGTGTGTGAATTATTACACGCAAATGGCTATTCGACTCAAATTGAAACCAGCGGTACATTTGAGATTTTAGTCCCTGAGCAGACATGGGTGACTGTATCACCAAAAATTAATATGCGTGGTGGCTATAAAGTATTACGCAGTGCAATGCAGCGTGCTGATGAGATTAAACACCCAGTGGCAATGCAAAAGCATGTAGAAGAGCTCGAAGATTTATTCTTAAAAACAGGTGTGAATCCGCGTTTAGTGTATCTACAACCAATTAGCCAAAAAACCTCAGCAACTAAACTTGCCATTGAAACCTGTATTGCAAAGAATTGGCGTTTATCGGTTCAAGTACATAAATATTTAGGAATTAGTTAGGGTTTAGCCGTTAGCCGTTAGTTAGCCGTTAGCCGTTAGCCGTTAGCCGTTAGCCGTTAGCCGTCAGATCTGTGATCTGACCCCGATAAAGTAGACACTGGGTTTAATCTTTCTAGTTAAAAACAAAAAAGCGTTGCACCATGGCAACGCTTTTTTACTATGTTCTCGTAACTCCATCCTAACCAACAAAGAAAGTTGATCCAGTGCAAACAAAAATTCCAAGAAAAAATAATATTAATCTCAATATATTGTTTTCAGGCACAGAAGGGATCTTCTGACCTGTATAAGGGGCATATATTATTTTATTAAGAATAAAAGCATATATATATCTATAAAAGTATACAAAGATGCCTAGGCATATTAACAACTTTTCAATTGGCTCGAAACCAATNTTTTATTAAGAATAAAAGCATATATATATCTATAAAAGTATATAAAGAAGCCTAGGCATATTAACAATTTTTCAATTGGCTCGAAACCGATAACAAAGATCACTCCTAGTGAGAACCAAATAACACCCAATAAAATAACTAACTTTTCTTTTAATAGCATAGTTAACGCTCTCTTATTTCGGTAAGCCCTATACTTTTGGGCTCTTGAAAGCACTGCATAAAGGGTTCTAGTTAGGTAACTTGTAGATGAACAATATACTTGTTTTAAACCTAAATTTATTCCTATTTTATCTTCTATTTATAAAAGTTTGTCAATTGAGTCAGTAGCCTTTAAAACAAAAAAGCGTTGCACTATGGCAACGCTTTTTTACTATGTTCTCGTAACTCGTAACTATCAATTCTGCGCTAAATAGTCCAACACCACCTGATGATGGTCTTTAGTTTTGAACTTATCAAACACGTGTTTGATTTTACCGTCTTGGCCTACAAGGAAGCTAATACGATGAATTCCTTCGTATTCTTTACCCATAAACTTCTTGTAACCCCAAATACCAAAGGCATCAGCAATCGCGTGATCTTCGTCGGCTAGTAAATCAAAGTTAAGCTCTTTTTTGGTTTCAAAATTCTTTAAACGCTTGATTGGATCTGGGCTGATACCCACAACACGCGTATTTAATTTAGCAAGCTCAGCTTTTTCATCACGTAAGTTCTCTGCTTGTACAGTACAACCTGGTGTTGAAGCTTTAGGGTAGAAATAAACCAGCACTTGCTGCTCTTTTAAAAGATCAGCTAGCACGATAGTTTCATCATTCTGATTTTGTAAGCTAAAAGCAGGGGCTGTATCACCTGCTTGTAATGGATTAATTGTTTTCATGCTTTGCTCCTTAGCGAATGCGTCTGAAAATATAATCTACGTTCAAACTACGAGAAAGATCTTCAAAGCTCACTTTAAAGTTATCAATATCGACTTCAACAGGAATATTAAACTCGAGTTCGCAGCGCATTTTAAGCTCGTCATCTTCATCGTAAGTGTCTGACTTGAGAGAACAAATGCTGATGTTGTTATCAGCAAAAAAGCGCGTAACTTTACTTAATGTTCCTGGTGTATCAATACCTGTGTATTCGAGGGTGTAACCGGCACAAAATTCACATGCAACATGACTTGCTGTGCGTTTCATCATGGTTAAAAGGCCAAGCTCCATACCTTTAGTTGGCAATGTATGTTCAATACGGCTAATTGCCGACATATCACCTGCTAATAGCATGATAAAGGTAAATTCGTTGCCCAAAATAGCAATGCGACTGTCAATTATATTGCAATGGCAATCACTCACTAACTGAGTTAATTCGCTAACGATACCGGGTCTATCTTCGCCAATCGCAGTGAGCACTATCTGATGATTTGTAAAAGCAGTCATGGAATTTTAAATACCTAGTAAATAACAATACCAATGGATATAAGCTTAAATAAGCTTTGATTTCACGTGAGTTTAATACCGCACGGCGGCGAAGTTTAACATAATTTGCTCCGTTAACGATAGCGGCGATTAATTAAGCCGTGAATAAAGTGCGCTCTTTCTTGTTTTTAGGGGCATCAGAAAGTACCATAGTTAAAATTTTGCAAGGCGATAAGCAATCAAATACGTTACGCTAGCCCAATCTATTCGGGTTTTTTGCATAAAAACAATAAATGTAAAGTTAAAAGTGATTTTACAGTGAACCAAATCGGCATTACCCACTCATATATTTGTTAAAAAAATTAAGGGTTTGCTAAGGAGAAATATCTGTGCAGTATTGGATCTCAAAGGCGCTTGCTGTAAGCGTAATGGTAAGTTTAACAGGGTGCGGTGTTTTTACCGATGAAGCGCACCACAAACGCAATTATCGTGCTAACGAAGCGGTGAAAGCTCCAGCAGGATTAGCGCAACCAGCTCAAGATCCAACTTATAAAATGGATGTTGCGCAATACGACAACAATCCTGAAGCTAAAAACTATCGTCCGCCAGCGCAAGTAATTACCATTGCTCAAGGTACTTGGGTTGAAGAAGGTGACACAGAAGCACGTGTCTACTTTGATAAAAACGATGGTATCGAAGATTTAGATGTATTTATCTGGGACTCTATTAAAGCTGTTCTAGCAGAAAAAAATACCGCCGCTTTAAAAGAAGACAAAGCCTCAAATTCAATTGAAACAGGTTGGTATGCCATTATTAAACCTGAAGAAGGTTGGTTCTGGGAAACTGAAACTGAAGTATCACAGCAGCGCTTTATCTTCACAATTGAAGAAAAGTCGCATCAGCGTACAGCTTCGTTAACTTCTAAGCTTGCTGATTATAAAAGTGACTCAGTACCGTTAACACCATTACTACAACAACAGCTTGAAGTTCGTGCATTAAACCAAGTGATTGCTGAGTTTGATTATCGTTACCGTCAACTTGAAGTTGATATGCGTAAAAAACAAGGCATTATTTCATTAGAAATGGGCTTTGATAACAAAGGTAATGCGGCACTGGTTACAGAGCAAGATTACAACATGGTGTTTGATCGTTTCTCAGGTTTCTTAGAACGCTTATCTTTCACTATCGTAGAGATTGACCAAGAGCGTGGTTTGATCACGGCTGATTACAAAAAGCCTGAGTCAAGCGTATGGGATTCAATTTGGGGCGAAGAATTATCTGAACTTCCGATTGAAGATGGCCAATACCAAATTCTTGTTAGCCGCACCAATGATGGCGGCACAAGTTTAACTTGGATGGACTCTGAAGGTTCGACATTAGAGCCTGGTACAATGAATGACCTCCAGCAAGCATTAGAAAATGCACTGCGTCAGCGCGGTATCAATATTTAATAATTAAAAAAGTCAAAACCACCACAAAAAGAGCTTAGCCGCTCTTTTTGTGGTTTTTACAGGTTGAAAATATGTCTAACTTAAACACAGCAAATCGCAGTGACTTGCGAACCTTGTTTACCTTTTTCGTTCCTTCACTTATAGGTGTCTTCTTGTTTATGACGCCGGTACCCATAGGTGAAGCAATGACCATTCCGATTGCTGTTATGGCAAAAGCAGTGCAAGAGTGGATTGGCCCATTTGCACTGGGTTTAATTACCAGCATTGTTTGTATCACCGGTATTTTATCTTTAGTGATAAAGTTGTTTAAACCGCAGCCATTACTTAAGTTCTTTATAATTAAACATTTATTTGATGTTAGTTGGCTTTGGCTGAGTGTTCGATTACTGGGTATGGTTTTTATCGTTCTGACCTACACTAAACAAGGGCCAGAAATGATTATTTCCGGTAATACCGGTGCACTGGTGTTAAACGACTTGTTGCCAGTATTGTTTTCTGTGTTTGTTTTAGCGGGCTTACTATTACCATTATTATTAAACTTCGGCTTGTTAGAGCTAGTTGGTACCTTATTAACTAAAGTTATGCGCCCACTTTTTGGTGTGCCAGGCCGAAGTGCGGTTAACTGTGTGGCATCATGGTTAGGTGACGGCAGTGTGGGTATTTTGATGACCGCTCGTCAGTATGAAGACAAACATTATACTCAGCGCGAAGCGGCTATTATTGGTACCACTTTCTCAGCTGTATCAATTACCTTTTGTTTAGTTGTGATTGGTCAAGTAAAGCTTGAGCACCTTTTTGCACCGTTTTACTTAACAGTGTGTTTAGCTGGTTTAGCCGCAGCGCTAATTGTGCCTCGTTTACCACCGCTACGCTTTAAAAAAGATCTCTATGTAGATGGAACAGAGCCTGATAAAGACGCAGAGTCAGTGCCTGAAGGTAAAACATTAGTTTCTCATTCACTTGATGTGGCGCTTGCTAAAGCACGCACTGCACCGGGCTTTGCTGGTACAGTAAAAGAAGGCTTACATAACGCATTTGATATGGTATTTGCAGTATTACCTGTGGTTATGGCTGTTGGTACATTTGCCTTGATTATTGCTGAATATACGCCAATTTTTGAGTATATGGGCAAGCCGTTTGTACCATTCTTAGAGCTATTACAAGTACCAGAAGCTGAAGCTGCCGCACAAACAATTATGGTTGGCTTTGCTGATATGTTTATTCCGTCGATTCTTGCCGCTGGTAGTATCGAAAGTGATGTAACACGCTTTATCGTTGCTGCAATGAGTGTGACGCAATTGATTTATATGTCGGAAGTAGGTGCACTGCTTTTAGGTAGCAAAATCCCGGTTAATATTATCGAGTTGTTCTTCATCTTTATTTTAAGAACCTTAGTAACATTACCGGTGATTGTCTTAATGGCACATTGGTTAGTGTAAACTAAGCTGAAATCTATAATAGAAAAGCCCTGATTATTCATCAGGGCTTTTTTTATCTTCATTATCATCGCTTTTAGGCACTTTGAAGTCCATTTTTGCAGCATGTTTTAGCAACATAAGGTTACCAATTACTACACCAAATACGGCAACAACAATGGCTATAATTTGCCAAGTTTCCATCTTGAAATCCTGCCGATATACACAGCGATATAGTAGCACTTAAAATCGTCTTGCATAAGACAGTGAAATAAAATCAAGGCCAGGGTTAGGGCTTTTGAACCCCGCATTTGAGTAATGTAAATACCTAAGAGCTAAGGTTGAGTCTTCACCTAGGTCTGCAACCAAACCCAACCTATCCTCAAACTGATAGTGAGTACTAACGTTTTTACCTGCAAAATGGGTGTCATCTAACAGTGAAACCCCGATCCCAAACTCCACATAAACAGGCATGTTTTTCACATTAAATACAGGGTATTGGATCACCGGAGACATAGCTAACACGATATTAGTTTGATGTTTGTTGTCTTTGCCATACTGCCAAATATTAAAACTAGACTCGAAGTACAAACGGGCGTGTTGAAAGGGCAGCTTTTCATTGGGTATATGGTACTGGTAGGCCAGTTTTAAGCCTTTTACATCCCCTTCACCTTGAATGTAATCAACGGCATAGCCATGGTTTGAAGCAGCATAAGTTGGTGTTGCTAGTAGGGCGGCTACACTTAACATAAGTGCTTTTAGTGGGTGTTTTAGTTTCATCTCGGTACTTCTGATTATGACTGTGAGCAAGTAGATAAGGGCGGAGGTAAGAACTTTTCAATGTGCGTAAAAACACAGAAGCTGTGCACATTCTCATATTTTTTAGCAATTAACTGAAAACTATGGGAAAAATCGATTGGTGCTTAATTGGCATTAAAACGGTGTCGGATTGTTTCTTTTTTTATGGATTTAATATCGGTATATTAGCGAAAATTTTCGTTGAGAGGTGAACACGATGACCAAACTAGTTAACTCATTTTTGCTTATAGCTGCGCTTTTTACTGCAACTGCTTTTGCCAGTGAAGACCGCTCGCCTAAGCAACTATTAGAATCAGTCACAGCAGATTTATTTGTTGATATCGCAAATGTAAATGCAAAAGGCGATGCAAGCTCAGAAGCAATGGCGAACATTGTAGAAAAACGCTTATTGCCGCACATGGATATTAAGTTTGTATCGTATAAGCTTTTAGGTAAGCACATTAAAGGCCTACGCCGTGACCAAGCCGTTGATTTTATTGCTGCGGTTGAGCATTACTTAACAGTAACTTATGCCGGCGCACTAATGAAATACACAGGCCAAAAAGTTATTTTTGATCAATCACAACTCATCGACGATGGTTATGCAACAGTTAAAACGCAAATTGTTGATGACAATGCGCCAGCCATCGATTTGCACTTTAAATTACGCCAAGGCAAAGATAAGCAGTGGAAAGTATACGATATTGTTGCTGAAGGCATTTCACTGTTAAGCGCGAAGCAAAAAGAAGTTTTACAGCGCATCAGCCAAGTTGGCATTGATGAAGTGACACACGAATTAGCAAGTAAGTAAGTTATCTTAAAGCTCGATTACCTTCACCTCATCGAGCATTTTAGCTACTTTCAGTCTCCAACCAAGCAGTGAGTACCGTCCATGTGCCGCTGCTTTTCTATTTTCTTTAAAAATCACCTACTTTGCGCTAGCACCTGTAACCCTCTGTGGTAGAATCATGCTACTTTTCTTGTTTACCAAAGTATCTGTTCAGATACTGTGTAATTGGTCGCAATATTAAGCAAACTGTCAGTTAAATTTTGCTATAACTGGTTGCTTAATAAGACATCGAATAATGTGCAGCGGAGTTGTGTTTTTTTAATGGAAAATGTACTGATTTGGCCAAAGGAATACCCGTTACTAATCAAAGGATTAGCTGAGCAAAACGGGGCCTATATTTTAGATGCTTTAGAAGCTTGGCCGGCATGTCGTTCTACTAATGAAGATGACGGTGTGTGTACGACGGTTCTTCCGCCTATTTACTACCTTACTTGGTTAACTCCTCTTGAACCGTTTGAAGAGTGTTATTTCCAACATATTTCTGAGTTTGATGAAGCTGCGTTGCATTATATTAATGCTATGAAAACGCATTTCTTAGAAAACGACTACACCCCTGAAAGTCTTGTTTTAATGTTATGCCAGCGCTTAGAGAAGTACGCTAGCGCATTTGCTCAATCGGCTGTTAAAACGCCTATAACTCTCATCCACCAGTTATTTAATCGTCGCTATTTTACTGTGATTGAACATGTTCTTAATCACGGTGCAAAAATGTCTGCGGACGATGTATTAGAGTTGTGGACCGAAGTTGACTTTAGAGAGCGTTTTAGTGGTTTTATTCCTGATTCAGTGGCTGATCTTGAACCATTAACAGCGCTTGCGGCTGAAAAAGTTGCTCACGGTGAAGATTACTTCACCTTACTAAAACTTGTATCACCTGATGTTGATTCAGCATCGTTACTTGAACAAGCTTTACTTGCCCACTTAAGCCACGAAAATGCTAAACAAACTATGGCAAAGCGTTTCATTGAGCAAGGCGCAACAGGTGCTTTAGCTGACGAAAACGGTAAAACAGCGTTTATGTGGGCTACTGAAAAAGGCTATGTGAATGTTGTTGAGACAATACTTGAACATCAAGATAAGAAGGCCCAAGACAACAAAGGGAATACAGCATTACATTACGCTGTATTAGCCGAGAATGGACCTTTACTGGTGTTGCTTTTAAAAGCGGGCTATGACTTTAGAGTCCGTAACAACGACGGTCTAAGTTGCTACCGACTAGCAGTTAGCATTAAAGCGGATAACTTAGTAAAGTGCCTTGAGCATGACTTTGGCATTAAGGAACTTTCGCCAGAAGGGCAGTTTGATCGCGTTAAAAAAGTGCACTTACTACATGCGATTGTAACTGTGTTACTACCTGTGCAGTTGTTCTTCTTTTTTGACGATAGCATTGCTATTAAAAGTGAGTTAACGCTGAGCTTTACGTTGGTTTCGATCTTATGCTTTTTCTTTGCCACAAGCTTGAAACGCTGTGCGCTTTACCCGCATATTCGCCATCCATGGGGGCTGTTTATTTTAAGGCTGTTCTCATTATTTAGCTTAATTGGCCAAGTGGGTCTGGCAAGTATTGTCGCACTAGCCACCTTAGCAGAGTTGGTGTGAACGCATAAAAACTATATAAAGTGACATAAAAAAAACGGCAACCTAGGTTGCCGTTTTTTGCTTCATTTTTGAAAAAACGAATCGGTATTATTTATCGTGTTCATGAGCGGCTTTTTCTTCTGCCAACTCTTCTTTTAATTTACGTATCTTAAGGCCAAGTTCTTGCCCGCGATGGCGTGCATAATAAGTGCAGCCAATAAACATCAGACTCGCAAAGGCTAACTCAAGTAATACCCAAATTAGCTGTTCTTGTGCGACCCACAGTAATGTAAAACCATGGATGAAATAGAACATCACGATAAAGTTCGCCCAAGCGTAGGTATAAGGCTTATCTTGAATAATGCCCTTAAGCGGTAACAGTAGAGGCAGTATATAAACAACAAAGATAAAGGCGTTACTGTGGCCTTCTCTTGGGGCAATTAAAAACAGCCAAATTGGCATTAAAACTAATAAGCCGATATAACCAATCAGTGCAAAACGTTGGAATCGTTTTGTAATTGGTTTTTTGGCAACAGGCTGATTTAGCTCAGGTTCCAAGCTCATTTTAATTTACTCGCAATCAGTGCTAAGCGTTTTCCAACGCTTTGGCAAATTTTAATTTCGTCTTTACTTAACACATTGCTGTTATTGCTACCGGCCACATGACTCGCGCCGTACGGCGTACCGCCGGTTTTAGTTGCTAATAACTCAGGTACCTCATAAGGCACGCCAAGCAACATCATGCCGTGATGTAACAACGGCAGTGATAGATTCAACAAGGTAGCTTCGTTGCCACCGTGCATACTGCTTGATGACGAAAAAACGCAAGCAGGTTTATCTATCAGCTGACCTTTAAGCCACAGATCACTGGTGGTCTCCCAAAAGCTCTTAGCTTGTGAGGCCATCATGCCAAATCGAGTAGGGGTGCCAAAGGCTAAGCCATCACAATTAATTAGATCATCTTTGCTGATCACAATATCGTGTGGCTGACGTTTAACAAACGTGCGCAATAAGGCAGTTGCACCTTGTTGCTCAATCGACTCGGCTATCTCATGAGCCATTGCTTCTACAGAGCCATGGCTTGAGTGGTATAGCACAACAATGTTTATAGCCATTAAAGTACGCTTAATACGTTTTCTGGTGGACGACCTAGAGCAGCTTTGCCGTTATTTTCAACAATTGGGCGCTCGATTAGTTTTGGATTGGCAGCCATTGCAGCAATTAATTTGTCTTCGTTTTGTTCGTTTTTAAGCTCAAGCTCTTTGTAGATGTCTTCTTTAGTACGCATTAATTCACGCGCTGAAGTAAAGCCCAGTTGGCTAATTAAAGTCGAGATTTGTTGTTCATTAAGCGGTGTTTTTAGGTATTCAACAACACTTGGTTGTACGTTATTGCTTTCTAATAGGGCAAGTGTTTCACGCGATTTTGAACAACGTGGATTATGATAAATAGTCACAGACATAGTGTGTTCTCACATTTAATAATTTGGCTTATTTTAGGGCAAGCGCCGCGAGACTTAAAGTCTCGCAAGCTCTTTTTGTAATTGGCGGTACTGTGTAAGTAGGGCTTTTAAACGTTGTTGTTTAACTAGCTCTTCAGGCTCAACAAAGTTTAGTGCTTTTTGAATTTCATCAGCTGCTTTTAAATAAGCGCCATATTGGGCAAGCACATCGGCATGCGCTTCATGGTAGGAAGCCATATTTTCTTGCTTTTTATAGACATCAGCAATGAGCTCTTTGGCAAGATTGTTCTCAGGTTTTGCTAATAAATAAGATTTTAAGATACGTTCAGCAAGGTCAAATTGTTTAGCTTCAATAGCGGCATTTGCATAGTTTAAGGCAATCACCTGATTGTTAGGTCTATCGATATCTAGCTTAGCTAAA
The DNA here is from genome assembly GCF_001399985.1 of Pseudoalteromonas sp. P1-8. Lineage (NCBI taxonomy): Bacteria > Pseudomonadati > Pseudomonadota > Gammaproteobacteria > Alteromonadales > Pseudoalteromonadaceae > Pseudoalteromonas > Pseudoalteromonas sp. P1-8. The sequence goes on along the minus strand of NZ_LJSO01000016.1, from coordinate 40,562 downwards.
AACTCTACTGCTTCATTCGCTTTACCTTGCGCAATGAGTAAGTCTGTGTGGGTATCAATATAAAATAAGTTCTTTGGATCTTGCTCAAGCAATGGATTCAAAATGCTGGCTGCTTCATCAAGTTTTTTTTGGTCCAACAAGCTAATACCCAAGCCATATTTAAGTGCAGTGTCGTTATGAACGGTATTTTCACGCATTAATTTACGAAATAAATCTTCTGCAGCTTTTGACTTTTGCTGATATCGAGCAATTACACGGCTCTTAGCTAGGTTAAACTCTAGGCTATCGGAGTAGTGTCGTTTTGGATACTGCTCGGCACGTAAGCGTACATCAGAAACACGGCTTTCAGGCAATGGGTGAGTTAGCAAAAAGGCTGGCGGCTTATACTTGTAGCGAATTTGTGCAGCAAGTTTAGTTAAAAACTCACTCGATTGGCGAGGATCAAACCCTGCATTATTTAAGGTCTGCATACCAATACGGTCTGCCTCTTGTTCTGCAGCACGACTATGAGTTAATTGACTAAACGCCGCTTGTGTCTGGTTTGCTGAGATAATTGCAATACCAGCGTCAGGTGCAACAACGGTAGCTAAAATACCCGCAATCATACCTGCTATAGTTAACGCGCTGTTATCTTGCTGCTGTTGAATACGGCGGGCTAAATGGCGCTGTGTTACGTGAGCTATTTCGTGCCCAAGTACTGAGGCAAATTGGCTTTCGTTATCGGCTTGTGCGATAAGACCCGTATGCACACCCACATGGCCACCATAAAAGGCAAAAGCATTAATTTCAGCGTTGTTTAACCAGAAAAATGAAAATGGGAAACGCACATCGTTGGCGTTTGCGACTAAACGACGGCCCAAAGTGGTCAGGTACTCATCAAGAACAGGATCACTTACAACGGGTGATGAGCCACGAATTTGCATCATCATCACTTCACCGATCGCTTGCTCTTTTTCAATCGGCAAAGCCTGTAAAGCTGAGGTCCCTAAATCGGGCAGCTTAAAGTTTGTTTGTGCCTTCAACGGCTCACTATGCAGTATTGAAAACGTCAGTAATGCACTGCACAGTGTAATAAAGGCTGATTTTAGTCGCATCTTATTCCTTGTTGATTTGCTCACCTAACATGACTTTTGCTAAGTCTATTTCGTCGCTGCATGCTCGGCTGTCTTTTTCGCACAATTGATAGAAATCTTTTATTGTGACTCCATCTAGCTTAACAACGTTCAACTCTCGTTGTAAAAAAGTTATGATTTTATGCGCTACTTTATGGGCATGAAGAATTAAAGCTTTGTCAGCTTTATCGCCTCTTTCAAAGTAAAAAGCGATGAATTTATGAAGCTGGTTAAAGCGAATAAGGTTTTTCATGGTGTGCGGGTCCCACACCTTAAACTCCATAAAGCGATTGTCTTTGATGTATTGGTCTACCATAACATCTTTAGCATAAGGGTAGGCCCATAATTCGAAACCTCGGTCCGTAAAGCTTTGATGCAAAGCAATGCGCGGTTTTTGCTTACAAACAATTTCGCCCATGTCGGTTTCATGACCACCTAATAAATCAAGGTTCCAGTTGCGTGGATCAATTAATTGTTTAATGGCATTATCAAAACCGTGGTCTAAAATCCCTTCAGATTCGCTAACCGATGATGCCACCATATGATAAAAAGGCGGCAGCTCGCCCCAGTTTATTTGTTTTTTATACCAGTTTATCTCTTTAAGAGTTGGATTCGCAGGTAATTGCGCTTTATTATGCGAGCCAGGCATGGAGTTTCCTTTACTACCAGTTATAGATTAAGGATAAACTATTGTTTTGCGTGTTTTAAGAAAAAAATGAGTTGTTTCTCGTTATAAAGACTTATTTTCGCAAACGGCCTACACCTTATACTTATTATTCATATTAATAACGCAGTTGATTCGCTATGTTAACGGTTGATTTAAGAGGCTATAAGTGCCCTCAACAATTTATTCAGTTTAAATTAGGGTTGAATAAGGCAACATCAATTAAACAACCCGTGACTTTTACATTTAATGCTGCTGAGGCAACGGACGATATGCAGCGATTTTTAGAAAAACATCATTACCATTTTAAAATTGACCTAGAATTAGGTGTACTAACTGTGGAGCCCATTCGTGTTTGAGTATGTAAAAGCCTGGTACGAAAATAAATTTTCAGATCCCCATTCAGTAACCTTGTTGTTACTGCTTATTGCAACCTTTGCATTTTTCTACTTTTTTGGTTCGTTAATCGTGCCTGTTTTGGTTGCCTTGGTGATTGCCTATTTACTTGATTGGCCTGTTGCTCACTTAGAAAAGCTGGGTTTAAAGAGGTTTACCGCAACGATTCTTGTTATGTTGGTATTCAGTGGCTTGATGATCATGATTATTGTCGGCATGGGGCCCGTGCTTTGGCAGCAAACTAGTAATCTAGTTCAAGAAACCCCTTACATGATTGAAAAAGGTAAAGCGCTGCTTTTACATCTTCCTGAAGATTACCCAAGTTTGATTACTGAAGATCAGGTTAAATCAATTGTTACCAGTGTAGAGACCAAAGCGATTGAGTTTGGTCAGTTGGTGCTATCGGTGTCATTAACTTCGATTAAAGATGTGGCAGCTTGGCTGATTTATCTGATCTTAGTGCCGCTCCTGGTGTTCTTTATGCTTAAAGATAAATTGGAACTCACACAAAGTGCTGAGCGTTTATTGCCTAAGCAACGCCGCTTGATCATTCAAGTATGGCAAGAAATGAATCAGCAAATCATGAATTATATTCGCGGTAAGGTATTTGAGATTTTAATTGTTGGTACTGCATCTTTTATCGCTTTTGCAGTGCTTGACCTTCGCTATGCGGCTTTACTCGGCGTGTTAGTAGGCTTGTCGGTGCTTATTCCATTTGTTGGGGCGGCATTGGTGACCATTCCAGTTGCTGCGGTGGCGTTATTTCAATTTGGTTTAGAAACACAATTTTGGACCATTTTAATCATTTATGGCGTGATCCAAGCTCTTGATGGCAATGTGTTAGTGCCGTTACTGTTCTCTGAAGCGGTCGATTTAAACCCAGTGTTTATTATCGTTGCAGTACTGTTTTTTGGCGGTTTATGGGGCTTTTGGGGGGTGTTCTTCGCAATACCGCTGGCTTCATTAGTAAAAGCGCTTATAAATGCCTGGTCTTCTAAGCAGGTTGAGCTAATAGAAAGTTAGCTTAGTCTTAAAAAGTATAGAAAACGCACTTTACTGGCTAATTGATTATTATAATTTAGCCGTGAAAAATGTAAAATAGGTTATAAGATATATCTTTTAGTAATATGGTGCGTTTTACATGGCAAATTTTTACCTTCCTGACGATGCTAATCAGCAAATTTATTTAGATGCGAATGCAACGACTCCTGTACTTCCTGAAATTGCCGATGTGGTTTCGCACACGATGCAAGTTTGTTTTGGTAATCCATCAAGTTCTCATATTACGGGTATTCAAGCAAAACACTTATTAGAACAAACGCGTAACAAAGCACGTGAAGTCATTGGCGCAACCGATGGTGATATTTTATTTACTTCAGGTGCAACAGAAGGTATTCAAACAGCGGTTGTTTCAACACTTATTGCTGCAAAAAGTCATCAAATCAAGAATCCGGTATTACTTTATGGGGCAACAGAACATAAAGCGGTGCCAAATACCCTAAAACATTGGAACAGCGTGCTTGATATAAACGCACAGGTATTAGCTATTCCAGTAGATAAAAACGGTATTTTAGACCTCGAGTTTATTCGTAAACATGCTGCGAATGCACTGATGATCTGTACTATGGCAGTAAACAACGAAACCGGTGTATTCCAAGATTTAAGCGCTATTGAGCAAGTCATTCGTAGTGAAAACAGCCATGTGGCTTGGATGGTTGACTGCGTACAAGCATTAGGCAAAACCAACTTAGCGCTAAGCCAAACAACCATTGATTATGCTCCATTCTCTGGCCATAAATTGTATGCCCCTAAAGGTATTGGCGTACTTTATATTCGTAAAGGCAGTGCGTATACACCATTTATTGCTGGTGGCGGCCAAGAAAGTGGGATGCGATCTGGTACAGAAAATTTACCGGGCATTGCCGGTTTAAATAAGTTGTTCTCGTTATTACTTGATAAACAAAACCAAACATTCAAGCCAATTGAGCAGCTACATGCTTTTCGCGAGCAATTATTAGCTGCATTAACAGACACCTTTGGCAGCATCACGTTTAATCACAGTTTTGAGCATTCAGTGCCAACAACATTAAACTTTGCTGTGAACGAATTAACCAGTAAAGAGGTGATGGATTTATTTGATGCGGCGGGTATCCGTGTTAGTGGCGGTTCTGCATGTAGCTCAGGCGCAAATCGTAGTTTTGTTTTAGATGCGATGGGGGCCAGTGATTGGCAAAGTGAAAACGCGATACGTATGTCGTTTGGCCCAGCTGTTAACCAACAAGAGATTGACTTTGCTTGCGATAAAATCCGTTCTTTAAAGCCGATTCTAGAAGCAAACTGCTTAGTTGTATCTGATAGTACATCGCCTCAACACGAAGTGTGTGCGATTGGCTTAACACAGCTACGTCATCAAGCCGCGTGCTGTTGGCTATATGTAGACAGCGATAAAAACGCAGTGGTGATTGATCCTATTATCGAGCTTATTCCGCGTATGGCGAAAATTGTCGCGACACAAGGTCTATCAGTAAAAGCGATTTTAGATACCCATAATCACCAAGAGCGTTTATCGGCTCGTTGTTTATTATCAAAAGAGCTCGCAGAACGTTTTGTTGCTAATGAAATAGATGAACTTGGCTGGCCTAAAGATTTAGCAACCATCGAATTAAGTGATGCACGCTTAACTAAAGTAGCGACACCGGGTCATAGTGACGATAGTGTTAGCTATTTATTGTCAGATACACAAAGCGGTGATATCAGCTATTGCTTCTGTGGTGATTTAATCCTACCAGGTGGCTTAGGTAACACAGCAATTAGCGGTGGCAATGCTGCGAAAATGGCTCAGTCATTAAAACAGCTTGCTATGGCAGTGAAAGATTCTACGGTAATTTGTTCAGGGCATGATTATCAGCAATGTTTTGCTATGGATTGGCATGCACAAAAGGCAACGACACCGTTATTAGCAAAACTATTAAGTGAACAAGTATCAGATGATGAGTTTGTTGAATTAAAGCAACAAGCGGATGAGCAAAAGCATACTGTAAGTCATTCTCTATGTGGCTATGTTGAAACACTTGAAAGTGCACCAATGAAACAGCTTGCGGCAAGTGATGCTAAAGTAATGCTAAACGATAAAGCCACTTACTTAATTGATACTCGCGAACCGTATGAACATGGTGCGAATAATTTGGCTGAAATATTCACAGTTGCTGATAGCAAAGTGATCAACATTCCACTGAGCCGTATGGCAAACGCTATCGTGCAAGGGCAGCTTGATAAAGACCATAGCTACATTTTGGTTTGCCGAAGTGGTAATCGTTCTAAACAAGCGGCAAATAATTTGTCGCAGTTAGGGTTTGAAAACGTTTATAACTTAAATGGCGGTTTAGCATTGCTTTAATGTTTAGTAAGTACATATAAATCAGTCATTAAAAAAGCCGCTATAGAGCGGCTTTTTCGTAACTTGTATAAACTAGGCCGTTGTTGGGCCTGAGCTTTCCCGTACCACTAATGAAGGGGTAAAGGTCGTGATGATGTCTTTATCTTGATTACGTGCACCACGGGTTTTTCTAAACAGTAAACGCGCTGCATGCTGCGAAATCACATCATTCGCCTGATGGGCTGTAGTGAGTTTAGGCCAAGTCTGACGAGAGAACGGTGAGTCCTCGAAGCCGGTGATTGATAACTGCTGTGGAATTTCAATTCCCATTAAGCGTGAGGCGAATAACGCGCCAGCTGCCATTTCATCGTTACCGCCAAGAAGGGCAGTTATGTTTTTCGGGTTATTCTCACCTAATAATGCTTTTGCACCTTCTACACCTGATTCGAAAGAATACTGGCCTTCGTAGATCAGCTCATCATTCATCGAGATGCTGTGATCTTTTAATGCAGCCTGGTAACCCTCTAAGCGTTCAGTTGTTGATTTATGCTCTTTGTCACCACATAAAAAACCAATGTTTTTGTGGCCAAGGGAGAGTAGGTGAGAAGTAATTTCGTACGCAGCGGCGTAGTCGTTCACATAGATACAAGTGTCTTGGTCTTCTTCTGTAGGGCGACCCGAGAGTACGCGTACATAATGGATGCCCATTTCATCAAGCATATCGATAATGCTATTTTGCTCTGACAGCGGTGGCGTTAATACAAGGCCTGCTAAGCGAGAGCGCTTGATCATGGTTTTAAAGTCTTCTTCCATGTTGCCATCAAGGTAGTTACATGGATGAATCACCAGCTCATAGCCTTCTTCTTTACAGCGCGACAACACACCATTTTGCATATCGATGACATAATAAGCATTCGGGTTGTCATAAACTAAACCAACAGTAAAAGACGATGTGCCTGCTAGGTTACGAGCTGCAAGGTTTGGTTGATAATTCAACGTGTTAACAGCGTCCATCACTATGTCGTACGTTTTTTTTCTGACCGATGGCTCTTTATTAATTACTCGCGATACGGTTTTCATTGAAACACCAGCGAGCTTGGCTACATCATTTATGGTTACTTTCATACTGTTACTTTATAGTTAGTTATATTTGTATTATAATAATATCGAAAAGTGTTCACCAGAGCGCTTTTTCTTAATAGGTACATTAATATTTAATATAAGTTGGTTAGTGTATCTAATGTTCTACCAAATTAGCAGTAAAATAATTGAGATAATTTTTATGATACCGGTGTCAAAAGAGAAAAATTGCGCTATTATCTCGACTATAAAATGTAAAAGTAGAACATTGACAGCGTTGTCATTTTAACTTAGTGTTAATTTTCATCGTATTTTTAATTGCTGTCTTTATTCAACATTAATAAAAAGATAGTTAAAAATCAGTTTGTTGCAAGTTTTGAGGGGATTATATATATGAGCAGCCGTTCGCAATTAGCTAGTTGGCAAGCACTATCTGAAAGTGCCAAGAAGATGAAACAAATTCATCTTAAAGATTTATTTGCCAAAGATAGCACGCGTTTCGAGCAATTCTCTGCTCAGATCCCAGGTGTATTATTCGATTACTCAAAACAACAAATTGATAAAACTGTTTTTGAACAATTAATTGCTTTAGCGAAAGAGTGCGATATCAGCGCATGGCGCGACAAGATGTTCAGTGGTGAGAAAATTAACATTACTGAAGACCGTGCTGTACTTCATACTGCTTTACGTAACCGCGCTAACACAGCTGTAATGGTTGATGGTGAAAACGTAACAGACGCTGTTAACGCTGAGCTTGCTAAAATGAAAGCCTTTGTTGGCAAAGTACGCAGTGGCGAGTGGTTAGGCTACACAGGTAAAGCTGTAAAAGATGTTGTTGCTATTGGTGTAGGTGGTTCAAACCTTGGTCCGCAAATGGCAACCGAAGCACTTGCTGCTTATGCTGACGACACATTAAATGTTCACTATGTATCAAATGTTGATGGTGTTCAAATTGCATCTGTTTTACAGGGGTTAGATGTTGAGACAACATTATTTGTTATCTCATCTAAAACATTTACAACCTCAGAAACCATGACTAACGCTAAATCGGCTGTTGAGTGGTTTTTACAAACAGCACAAGCGCAAGAACATATTGCTAAGCACTTTGTAGCTGTAAGCACCAATTTAGAAAAAACAGCGGCATTTGGTATTGCTGATGAAAACGTATTCACAATGTGGGATTGGGTAGGCGGTCGCTTTTCTTTATGGAGTGCGATAGGATTACCAATCGCCCTGTACCTAGGCTTCGACACGTTCGAAGAGATCCTAGAAGGTGCGTTTGAAATTGATGAGCATTTTAAAAATGCTGAATTTGAAAATAACGTACCATTGTTAATGGCGCTTTTAAGTGTTTGGAACACTAGCTTTTTAGGTTATACGGCACAAGCTATTTTACCGTATGACCAAGCACTACACATGTTACCTGCGTATTTACAGCAAGGTGAGATGGAAAGTAACGGTAAACACGTTACTTTTGCTGGTGAAACGGTTCCTTACACGACGGTTCCAATTATTTGGGGGATGACAGGTATTAATGGCCAACATGCTTTTTACCAATGTCTGCACCAAGGTAATGTAATTGTACCTGCTGACTTTATTGCCTCAATTGAGCCGCAAGTCAATGTTGGTAAGCACCATGATATTTTATTATCAAACTTCTTTGCACAAACCGAAGCGATGATGGCTGGTGTTGATGCAGAGCAAGTAACTGCAGATTTAACCGCAAAAGGTAAATCTGAAGCAGAAATTGCAGAATTATTGAATCATAAGATTCACCAAGGCAATCGCCCAACAACGTCAATGTTGTTAGATAAAGTTGATGCGAAAACGGTAGGGCTTTTAATTGCGCTTTATGAGCACAAGATCTTCTGCCAAGGCATTATCTTAGAAATCTGTTCATTTGACCAATGGGGTGTAGAGCTAGGTAAGGGACTTGCCTCTAAAATTGAAGCTGAATTATTTGATGACGAAGTAAGTCATCCACACGACAGCTCAACCAACGGACTGATCGCTTACTATAAAACACATCGTAAGCAGTAATAGATTCGCAGCAACAGCTGCAAACCGAATACCTTTGAACGGGTAGCGCTGGAGTTCTTAGGGCCTGTATTTTTGTGAGAGGATTTACAGAGCCCCTAAGACTCATTTACTTCAGCCAACATAAGAATAATGAGTAAACTACTTACAACAAATTCAACAGGCTTTGTTAAAGGGATCATCTAACACAGCCAATCAACCAGATAACAACACGCACTGCCATACTGCATGAGTCGATTAACATGGCATTGCCAATGTAGAGAGTGATATATGTTAAATCCATTTGATATCGTAATTTTTGGGGGCGGCGGTGATCTTGCGTTACGTAAGTTACTTCCTGCAATGTATCGCGCTTATCAAGAGGGCAACCTTCCTCAAGGTTCTCGTATCCTTCCTACGGTACGTGAAGAAAGCAAACGCAAAGAATACATCGAAACAGCACATAAAGCGTTACAAGACTTTTTAGGTAAAGGTGAGTACAACGCAAAAGATTGGAAAGCATTTTCAGCTTATCTTGTGCCGGTTGTAACGAATGTAACCGAAGCCGATGATGACTGGGATAAACTAAAAGATATCCTTGATGAACACGATGCTGATAAGTCTCGTGTTTTTTACCTTTCATTACCACCTGCAGTGTACGGTAGCTGTTGTGAAATCTTATCTAAGAAAGGTCTGATCACAGAAACGTCACGCGTTGTTGTTGAAAAACCGATTGGTTACTGTGGTGAATCTGCTGAAGCAATCAATGCAAAAATTGCTGAATACTTCAAAGAAGAGCAAGTATTCCGTATTGACCATTACTTAGGTAAAGAAACAGTACAAAACTTAATGGCACTGCGTTTTTCAAACTCACTGTTTGAAAACCTTTGGGATGCTAAATCAATCGATAACATCCAAATCAGCTTATCTGAAACTGTGGGCCTAGAAAGCCGCGCTGGTTTCTACGATAAAGCGGGTGCATTACGCGATATGGTACAAAACCACTTGTTACAATTACTTTGCTTAGTGGCAATGGAATCACCAAACAAATTAAACGCGAACAGCATCCGTACTGAAAAATTAAAAGTACTTGAGTCGTTACGTCCGTTAGTGGCTGAAGATGTTGATGCAAACATTGTACGTGGTCAGTATGTACCAGGTAACTTAGACGGTAAAATCGTCCCAGGTTACTTAGAAGAATTAAACGAAGGTGCGAGCAAAACAGAAACTTTTGTTGCTATTCGTGCGCACATCGATAACTGGCGTTGGGCAGGTGTTCCTTTCTATCTTCGTACTGGTAAACGTATGAAAAAGCGTTGTGCTGAAATCGTTGTTGAATACAAAAAAGTATCTCACAACGTTTATACCGACAACGTAGGTAACATTGAGCCAAATCGTCTTGTTATTCGTCTGCAACCAGAAGAAACAATTCAATTAACACTGATGTCTAAGCGCCTTGATAACCTTGAGATGCAATTAGAACCAGTAACCATGAACATTGAGTTATCGCAAGCGTACAGTAATGGTTTCCATTCAGATGCTTACAAGCGCTTAATGTTAGATGCCGCAGCAAATAACCCATCACTGTTTATTCACCGTGATGAAGTGCGTCAAGCATGGAAATGGATTGACCCAATCATTGAGCGTTGGCAAGAAAAAGGTGCACCATCGTTATACCGAGCTGGTACATGGGGCCCTGAAGATGCAGATGAGCTTTTAGAAGAAAACAACCACGTTTGGTTTAACACAGGCGATAAGGCGTAATTAAGATGGCAACAATTGTTGAAAAATTCTTTGCAAACAAAGACGAATTAACAGCTGAGCTTTCTTCAAGCCTTGAACAAAGCCTTGTTGCTGGTATTAAAGAAGATGGTCGTGCGGTACTAATGGTATCGGGTGGCTCATCGCCAGCACCTGCTTATAAGCACTTATCGAACCTTGAACTTGATTGGGCAAACATTGATGTTGCTATGGTTGATGAGCGTTGGGTTGATGCTGATCATGAAAAAAGTAATGAAGCATTTATCAAAAGCACGCTATTACAAAACCATGGTGCAGCAGCTAATTTCGTAACAATGAAAAATGATGCATTAACGGCACAAAATGGTGTAGCTGAATGTGAAGCTGCATACAAAGCATTAAAGCGTCCTTTTGATGTGACAATTTTAGGCATGGGTCCAGATGGTCATACGGCTTCTCTTTTCCCTCATGCCGAAGGTCTTGAACACGGTCTTGCGACAGATGATTTAGTATGTGCAATTAACGCTATTGAAAGCGATGTAACAGGTAAAATCACTGAGCGTATGACGTTAACTTTATCTGCGATTGCAGATTCTAAAGTTGTGAAGCTTTTAATTAGCGGTGAAGAAAAACTGGCTGTTTACAAGCAAGCGAAAGAGGGCGGTGCAGTTGCTGACATGCCTTTACGTGCAGTATTGAATCACCCACATATCAATATTGAAGTTTATTGGGCGCCTTAATCGCCTGATCAAACTCAATGTCAAAAGCGAGCTATTATGCTCGCTTTTTTGTTTTTAAATTCTCATCTTTAACAAACGATTTTGCATAAATACGCTTTTTTTAAATAGCCCGATAAAGTGTTAGACAAGTACAAAATGGCTCTATATAATTAAAAATGACAACGCTGTCATTGTTATTGGTTATTATTCTCAACATCCCCTTTAACTCATTCTGCCCAGAAAAAGTTAAAAATAATTTGTACATGACAGCGTGCTTTTAGGAATAGGTTAGTTTTTTAAGCTAATTTATTGTTAGATAACAGGTTTTATATAACTTTTAGTTATGGTTAATAAACGCCCAATGGAAACTAAAGCTTACAAAAACACATGTAAATTTTAGCAAATTTCAAAAACTCATCCTTTTGCTCTTTTCATCTGCAATATCACTCATGCTATATTTGCGCCGTTTATTTGTAACAATTCTTAAAAACTCAATATTAAATATTAGTTATATCAATAACTTGATTATTTCGTTGTAAATTTTTTGCACAAATTAACCAAAAAGATGTAGCACAAATGTAATTTAGAGTGTATGGTTTGTTACTAGATGACAGCGTTGTCATCATCACTGGGCAGAAGTGATATAAAAAACCAACAAAATGATTCAAGGGGAATCCTGTGTTAGCTAAAAATTTTAAGAAAAGCTTATTAGCAGTTAATATCGGCCTCGTAATGAGTGCTGGGTTCACTGGCGCTGCATACGCAGCAGATGAAACTAAAGTTCAAGAAGATGTTGAAGTAATTGAAGTTCGCGGTATTCGCCGTTCACTTGAAGCTTCAATGAATACTAAGCGCTTTGCTGACAGCGTTGTCGATGCTGTTTCTGCAGAAGACATCGGTAAGTTTCCTGATGGTGATGTAGGTGAAGCACTTGGTCGTATTTCAGGTGTTGCTGTTAACCGTCAATTCGGTCAAGGTCAGCAAGTGTCTATTCGTGGTGCTTCAAGCCAATTAACACGCACACTTTTAAACGGTCAAACTGTTGCATCAACAGGTTGGTATGACCAACAATCAATCGACCGTAGCTTCAACTACACGCTTTTACCACCTGAATTAGTTGGTGAAATCCAAGTTTATAAATCTTCTCAAGCTGACGTTGTAGAAGGTGGTGTTGGTGGTACTGTTATTGTTAACACTCGTAAGCCACTTGATCTTGACGCTGGTACAACTTTCTTAAGTGCAAAAGCCGACTACGGCACAATCTCTGAAGAAACAGACCCTCAAGTTTCTGGTTTATTTAGCTGGAAAAATGACGAAGAAACATTCGGTCTACTAGGTTCAGTATCTTGGGCTGAAACAAACTACCAACGTAACGGTATCGAATCACTGATCGGTTGGGGTGATATTGTTCCTACTACGTTCCAACAAGAGCGTGAACGTACAGCATTAAATGCAACTTTCCAGTATCGTCCTACAGAAAACCTAGAGCTAGGTTTAAACATCATGAGCCTTGAGTTAGATGCAAACAATGCAAATACCTCAAACTTTGTAATGTTCCCTGACGACAAAGAAGCAGCTTGTGAGCAAACAAATGCATCAGGTACATGTACTTTCTACCGTCGTACTGGTGAAGGTGTAAATCCAGGTTGGACTCAAACTTGGGCACGTATCGCAAGCATGTCATCTGATACTGCTGATTTCAGCCTTAAATACGAAGCTGACTACTTCACATTAAAAGGTCGTTTCGGTACAACTGAATCAGAAGGTGGTACAGACCTAACAGCAAACTACGGTAACTTCATCGGTGTTCCATCTGATTACGCTGGTACTTATGATGCTACTGGTGATGTAATCAAAATTGATATCAATAACAAATACTTTGAAGCATCAGATTTTGCGGGTCCATTATCTCCAGCTGGTTGGGCACTTAAAAAGCAACCTAACACAGATGAAGAAACTTACGCACAGTTAGACCTTTCATTCCCTGTTGATTTTGGTGCTATCACAGCAATCAAAACAGGTTTCCGTTGGGCTGACCATGAAGTAAAACAAGAGACTTACTCAACTACTTTAGTTGATACATTACCAAGTGGTGATGGTGAGACTTACTACTCAGGTACAATGTCATCAGGTGCAGGTTTCACTTTACCTGAGCCAGATTTTGACAAAATGGTATCTGATGCACGTGCTGCAATTGCAAGCTTCGATAATGATTCAGCTGTATACCGCTCAGGTTACGGTACAATCGAAGAAGAAAACTTCGCAGTTTACGCAATGGCAGAGTTCTCTGCAGAATCTATCCGCGGTAACTTCGGTTTACGTTATATCTCTACAGATGCAGAATCAGATTACTACGGTTTTGCAAATGGTGAGTACGAAAGTTCACTAAGCACAGATAAAGCGAGCTACAACGACGTATTACCTAGCATCAATATCGCATTCGATTTAGCTGAAGATGTAATTTTACGTACCTCTGCTGCACAAGTTATTGCACGTCCTAACTACACAGATATGTTCTCTGCATCATCTTTTGCAGGTTACGCTGATGGTACAGCAAATAACGAAGTACTAACTAAAGGTAACGTAGGCCTTAACCCATTCAAAGCAACTCAAGCTGATTTAGGTATCGAGTGGTACTTTGATGGTGACGGTATGGTAAGTGCAACTTACTTCTTCAAAGACATCACATCATTTGTTACTTCAAGCCAAATCTTGAATCAACAAATCGGTGTTGTAGACCCAGATACTCAAGGTGATAACTGGACGCTATCTACTAAGCTTAATGCAAGTGGTGGCCAAATCGAAGGTATCGAGCTACAAATTCAAGATGGCTTTGACAGTGGCTTTGGTTACTCAGCAAACTATACATTCGTAGATGCACCATCAGAAGCTGAAAACTACCCAGATATGATCCCATTATTCTCAGATTCGTCTAAGCATACTGTGAACTTAGTGGGTTACTATGAAACAGATACTTACTCAGCACGTTTAGCTTATAACTGGCGTTCAGAGTACATGATCCGTGAGCTACCTGGTTTCTACGGTAACCGTGAGCATCAATCATACGGTACACTTGATTTCAGTGCTAACTACAGCGTAACTGATAACATTGACGTAACGTTTGAAGCTGTTAACTTAACTGAAGAAGACAGCGTACAAATCGGTGTTGCTCCTTCTGATGCGGAAGTAGTTCCTGAGCTTCGTAACGGCTACCCAGCATGGAGCTTTGAAGGTGAAGCACGCTACAAGCTAGGTGTATCACTACGTTTCTAATTTGATTTAGATAACGAAATTAAGAAAGCCCAGCTCGCACTGGGCTTTTTTGTGAGTAAAAAGTGGGCGAGTAAAAATGATAAAAAAAATCGCAATTGTTGGTGGCGGAACAGCAGGTTGGTTAGCCGCTAACCATTTGGGTCATGCGCTTTTGCAAAGTGGCATTGAGATCACGTTAATCGAGTCTCCTAATATTGCCAGCATAGGTGTCGGTGAAGGTACTGTTCCTTCGATGCGCAACTCTTTGCAAAAATTTGGTATCAGTGAAAGTGACTTTATCAATGAATGTGATGTTACTTTTAAGCAGTCAATCAAGTTTGTAAATTGGCTAGATAAACACAAACATGGTGCTAACTTTTACCATCATTTATTTGATCACCCACATATATTCGGTGAGGAGTTAACGCAGCAGTGGCTTGCTGAGGGTAACGGTAATGATTACGCAGACTTTGTTTCTAAGCAACATGCGTGTTGTGAAAATAACCTAGCACCGAAAACAATTGCGACACCTCAATATGCAGGTATCAATGGCTATGCCTATCATTTTGATGCTAAAAAGTTTGCTGCTTTCTTAGGAAGCCATGCCACGCAACATTTTGCTGTAAAACACCTGTTTGCAGAAATTAAAGATGTCAGCTGTGATGAGCAAGGTTTTATTACACACCTAATCGACTCAGAAGGTAACGCCTTAGAATTTGACTTTATTATTGATTGCTCCGGTTTTTCGGCTGCCTTTATTGGGCAAAAACTAGGGGTGGGCTTTGTTGATAAGTCAGATAGTTTATTAACTGATACTGCAATCACATTGCAAGTACCTACACAAAGCGATGATGAAATACCGCCTTACACTATTGCTACGGCACACCAAGCTGGTTGGATCTGGGATATTGCGCTCACAGAGCGAAGAGGAGTGGGGTTTGTTTATTCATCTAAGTATATGAGCGATGAGCAAGCACACGCTAAATTGCATCATTATTTAGGTAATAAATTTGAGCACTTAACGCCAAGAAAGATCCCGATGAAAGTAGGGCATAGAGAAAAAATGTGGCACAAAAACTGTGTCGCTATAGGCTTGTCACAAGGGTTTGTTGAGCCACTTGAAGCAACTGCCATCTTAATTGCAGACTTTTCTGCGGGGTTATTAGCAAAGCGTTTTCCGCGTACCCGAGATGACATTAACTTAGTTGCTGGTGATTACAATCAGCAGGTGAATTATGTATGGCAACAAACGTTCGATTTTATAAAAATGCATTACTGTATTTCGGATAGAACTGATTCAGCCTTTTGGCGTGATAACAAAAAAGCCGACCAGTTATCAGAAAAACTAAAAAATAACCTAGCACGCTGGCAGCGCTTTACACCAGTACGCGAAGACTTTGCCAGTAAGTTCGATTTATTCGACTTAGAAAACTACTTATATGTATTGTTTGGTATGCATTATGTACCCACTAAGCAGCAATATAAGCAGAGCGACAATCAACAAGTTGCTAAATTTAAACAGCAGCGCGTCAAGCAGTTATTAAATGAGCTACCTAAGCACAAAGAGCTGTTAAATAAAATAAAGAAATTTGGCTTACAGAAAAACTAACTTTATTAACTGAGCTGGCTAAAAAGGTATTAGTCAGCTTAGCTAATTCTAAAAAATGAAGAGATAGATAAACGACTGTTGCTTAGATCATTGCTGTACTTTTTGTGATTAAAAAGAGCTGCGCTGTGCAATAGGTTACTCTTATAAATTACGAGCCTATTTACCTTGGCTTCAATATCCACCACTTTTTCAAAAAGCCCTGTTGTTTCATTTAAATAGCCTTGATGAGTTGCGCTGTATTTTTCAGTATCAGCAATCATGTTATGCACGCTATTTTGGTTATCAGCTGTCACTTTAATAATATTCTCAGGCAGGTATTTGTATATGCCTGTGCCGCCCCATTCTTTAGGAGACAAATAATGCACTGCTGCAAATGTTTTATCATCCGTTGAATCAATATGTGGCATACGCTGCAAGGTATTTAATTCATTCGCATTTTGAGTAACTAATGAAAGCTTACAGCGGTGAAGATATAAATTATTTTCACCGCTTGTAATGATTTCTTGCTCTAAAAGTTCGTTAAGTAGCTGCTCACAAGCTCGGTAGTAAGGCGCAGGCATTTCATCTCGTTTTCCTGGGTAGAGTGTGCCATCGCTGCCTAAAGGCTGGAAATAGGCCGTTTTTGTAGCAAATTGATAAACTGGCGCAAGGCTGTGTAAAAAGTCATCAACAATAATGACAGTCTCATTAATTTCAGCAATGAAAACGCTGCTTACTTTATAGTCTTTATTTAATTGATAACTTTCCATTGTTTGCCTCAGTCTCTCCATAATTGTTGAATATACTAACAAAAATAGTGGCTTATGCGTGATAATATTTACTTGCTTATAGCTTGTTTTTTCATCATTTGGGGTTGATTGGTAATGTAGGTAAATTTGTTAATTTATAATGTACAAACTGCCACAAAATTTTCACTTCCTTTTTGTTGCCAAAACCTATAGGCTTTGGGCACTAACAGCAAAAACATATTATAAAATTAATGGAGCAGTATCATGGCGGAGCAACAAGTACAGCCTTTACATAACGAAAAACATGCCAACACTAAAATTCAAAATGGCATCAACATTGAGTTCATGAAAACTCAGCACTTAGTACCTGTGGTTGCACACGAATTTGCACGCATCGCAAATGAATTCCCAATGGCATTTGTTAAAAACAACGAATCAGGTCAATTCCAAGCAGTTGCTTTATTTGGTCTAGAGCCAGGCGAGAACCTTTTCATTCAAGACGACAAATGGACAGCTGCATTTGCACCTATGTCTATGACTCGTTACCCACTAGGTCTTGTTAAGCACCCAGAAGCTGACCAATTTGGTATCGTAATCGACGAAGCAAGCCCACTTGTAAGCGAAGAAACAGGTAATGCACTTTTCGAAAACGGTGAAGAAACTGAGTACCTTAAGCGTCGTAAAGAAGCACTTGTTTCTTTCATCGAGTTCTCTCAGGTAACTGAAGCATTCACTAAGTACCTTGCAGACAAAGAACTACTAGTAGCTCAAACGCTAACTGTAGAAATCAAAGGTGAGAAAAAAGACATCAACGGTATCTACCTTGTTGATGAGAAAAAACTTAACTCACTAAGTGATGAAGAGTTCTTAGACCTTCGTAAGCGTGGCTACTTAGCACCTATCTACTCTTTCTTAACGTCTACTCACCAAGTAGCACGTTTAGCACGTTTAAAAGCAGCTCAAGCTTAATTTTAAACAGCTGAAAAAAAGCGCCATTTGGCGCTTTTTTTGTTTCTTTCGTCGGTTAAAGCTTGAAATGCAGCGCCTAATTATTCACATTGGGCTTACAAACTAAAATAAATATAAGTGCCCCTATGTTAAAAACATTACTCACCTCAGCCATTGCCCTTAGCGCATTATCATTTAGTACTTTAAGCCACAGTAGTGATCAACCTTTTGCTATCGCCATTCATGGTGGTGCAGGAACGATTGAAAAGAGCCGCTTCACGCCAGAGCAAGAAAAAGCTTACCGTGCAAAACTAAAAGAAGCCGTTGAAACAGGCTATGCCGTGCTTGAAAAGGGTGGTGAGAGCCTAGATGCTATCACTGCGGCAATTAATGTGCTGGAGAACTCGCCGTATTTCAACGCTGGTCGCGGTGCTGTATATACTTATGACGGGGCACATGAGCTTGACGCATCGATTATGGATGGTCGTACACGCCAAGCTGGAGCTGTTGCTGGGGTTAAACACATTGAAAACCCAATTAACTTGGCGCGCTTAGTGATGGAAAAATCAGTGCATGTTATGCTCAGCGGCCAAGGTGCTGAAGAGTTTGCAAAAACTCAAGGTATGCCGCTGGTTGAAAACAACCTATTTGATACTGAGCACCGTTATAAAGCGTTATTAAAAGCAAAAGAAAAGCTCGATAAACAAAAAGTAACTAGCAAAGACTACCAAGCTGCACACAAAGCCCTGCCGGTTAATTACAAAATGGGCACTGTCGGTGCAGTTGCACTTGATAAAAACGGTAATATCGCTGCAGGTACTTCTACAGGTGGTATGACAGCAAAACGTTTTGGTCGTGTAGGTGACTCACCAGTGATTGGTGCGGGGACCTTTGCTGAAAACGAATCATGTGCAGTATCTGCGACAGGCCATGGCGAGTACTTTATTCGCTACAATGTGGCAGCTGATATTTGTGCTCGCGTAAAATACCAAGGTAAAACTATTGTAGAAGCGGGGAACGAAGTGATCCACGATGTATTAATGCCTATAGGTGGCACAGGCGGTGTGATCATTATTGATGCTAAAGGTAACATTAGCTTGCCGTTTAACACCGCTGGTATGTACCGTGCGAGTAAATCAAATACATCACCAACGTATGTGGGTATTTTTAAAGACGAGTAATTATCTGTAACGGATCTTCAGACAATAAAAAACCGAGTTCACAACTCGGTTTTTTATTGTCACCAAAGTTATTGGCGATTAATTTTTACCTTGAAGGGTGTTTCATCTTGATTCGTTGAGCGATAAGGGTTGATATCTAAACCACCACGGCGTGTATAACGGGCATACACTTCTAACTCTTCGAGGTTTAACTGCTGCATTAAATCGCAGTAAATACGCTCTACACATTGCTCATGAAATTCGTTGTGAGTTCGAAATGAAATTAAATATTTTAATAAGGCTTCATTGCAAATCGCTTGGCCTTTATAACGAATAATCACACTCGCCCAATCAGGCTGTGAGGTGATCAAACAGTTCGATTTTAGTAAGTGACTGTGTAGGGTTTCTGAGACAATCTCATCACCATTATGGCGAAGTGAGCTTGCATCAATATCATAGCTGGTGATTTCGATATCCAGATCATCAATACATTCGCCCGGTAACGCTGAAAATGGCAAACAATTGAAATCATCTGCTTGGTATAAAGTAACGACCACCGGTGCATTAACTGCATCTGACAAGTCTTTGCTAAGCGCTTGATGTACGCCATCTAGCGTCTCAAAACGTGTTTGATTAAAGCTATTTAGGTACAGTTTGAATGACTTAGACTCAATGATATGGCTGCTCTGACAAGGAAATACAAACGTTGCCACAGCGACCATTGGCTTACCCTTGCAATTTAGCCACGATAATTCATAGCCAGTCCAAATATCTTGGCCTTTAAACGGTAAGTTATCTTCGCTAACACCTAATGCATCACGGTTTAATTTACGGGCAATAGGAAACAGTAAACTTGGTGTGTAGGTATCTACATACTCTGTGCTTTTACCAAGAACACTGTTTTTCAGTTCGGGTGAGTTGCTGTAATCTGTCATCTTTACACTTTTGTAGTTACAATGGCGGCATTATACCTAAAGCCAATGAGTTTCGCAGTATGTCTGTTTCTACAAAACTAGATAAGTTACATCAAGCATTTAGTGAAAAATGCCTCGAACGCACAGGAAAGCTTCCTGTTATTGAACATGATACAGCATGGCCAAGTCCATGTGAGCAGGGCGAAGTAGATGAGCAGGGGCTTATTCAGTGGTGTGCAGTTCCACAACAACCTGCTGGCAGTTTAGAAGACTTAGCCAAGGCACTAGAGTTATCGTTTCCTGAAGATTTAAGCCCATTGTTTGGTCATGTCTATGCGGGTAATTTGTTATTGAGTATTGATGATCATCACATTGAACTGCTACAAGCATGGAATGAAGATGATTTTAGCCGCTTACAGCAAAATATTACCGGTCACGTGTTAATGAAGCGCAAGCTAAAGCAGCCAGAAACCGTATTTATTGGTCTTACAGAGCAAGATGATCTACTGATCACTGTATTAGTCGAAAGCGGTGAGGTTTGCTTAGAGTATGTGGGTAAAAAACCACATCATGTGCTAGCGAATAGCATCAGTGAGTTTTTAGACAAAGTAACGGTGTAAATTTAATAAGTAAAAAGGGGCGGTTGCCCCTTTCGTGTATTTAGTTTTTGCCTTTTTAATTTATTGCCTTTATTAAGCTATTGAAAGTCCCACGAGATATTCGAAACAATGCCACAGGGCTCACAACGAAAATCAAATAAGCCAAACCATGGCTCTGGTAATTTCCACTCGCCATCGCAGCTTGGGCAGCGACGTTTAAGCTCTGACTCTTTGTCAACGCCGCCTACACGATATAAATAGTAATAAACCGGCTTCTTGGTTAGAAAACTAATACGTTTCGTGATATCGCGACCACGGCGGTATAAGTCACTCTTGATGCTAGTTAGCTCCTCAAGCGCAGGAAATTCACAACGGGTTGCACCATTGATCTGAATTTGATCGCAGGCTTGCCAGTCTTCTTGCCATTTAATGAGTGTTTTGTAATCGCCATTGGCAATTGCTGGAATGCGAAATAACGGCACAGGCAAAAAGTCATCACCACAATAAAGCGGGCTACAGGTGTGCACGTACGTGGTATACAAAATATAGCACGACGGATCATGACACATGTCTGCGCCATTTGAGTGAATGTCTTGGCCGACCACTTTAACTTTTGGTGCCAGTAAGCCTGCAGTGTTTAATTGCTCAATGCTATGTTTTACAAACGGGCTATGGTTGAGCGGATGCATCGCATCTTCGGTTGGGCACATTACACGAGTAATGAAAAATCCATCTTTTAAAACCGTTGGAAATTCATCACCAATAATTTGGCCGTTAAAACGAAGCGCATTCACTAGGCGGTTTATCGCCTGCTCAGCAAGCTCTAGGGTAGTATCTTGGTAGCAATCAAAAGTCAGATCGACAACAAACATTATTTTTTCTCAAGCAGTGCTAATAACCTATCTAATTTAGCTTCAATACGATCCAATTGACTTTCCTTTGGTGTACTCAGTTGTTCATTTGACGGGTTATTGATGAAATTATTAATTGAATCCGGATTGTTTTTATATTGGCTAACCGCAGCGATGATCACAGGCATCGGCATTGGTTGGGCTAGCTTACTTTTAGTTAAGGCAACTGTCGGGGTTTTACCTTCATCAAGAAGGGTTTTAATTGCATCAAATACAACGGCATTCATTTTTGTATAAACTCTTTTATAAAGACTAAAAAGCACCGCAGTATATGGGCTGCAGTGCGCGCGTATGGTAGCAATAATAGATGTGGAGTGAAATTACTTTCCTAATTTACGAGCTAAAAGAATGTTATTTAAGCTCGTAAATTAGGTCGCAGGCGTTACTGGCGTAACCTTGCGTCTAATTCATCAATCACCTCGCTCCAAGCACCATCTTCTGCAAGTGATTCTGCTAAAAAGTGTTGCTGAGCTTCATCCCAAAAAGGCGCTTCCTGCAATAGGGTTGTATCAGATAGTTGATGGGATGCTATAAAAGCATCTATTTCACTTTCTTTGCTCGGTAAACCAAGTTGTGCAAATAGGGTCGAAATATCATGTTTTGTCGTATCCATAGTCCTGCTCCTTGTGTATGGCGATAATTATTACTGCTTGAACTTAATGATGATGAACCGCAGTTTAACTTACGCTGAATTTGTCTTTAATCGCTGTTGGGTATATACCTTATAGTCTAGTACGAAAATAATAAAACAAATAAAAGGATGAGTATTTTGACAGTTGCTGAACCCGAAACCTTAAGTGTGCAATACCTGAGTGCTGAAGATATTAGCACTGCCGCAAGCCTTATTTATCAAGCCTATCATGATGATCCCGTTCTTCAGAATGTATTAGGTTTTCAACAAGATAACCCAAGTAAATATGAAACTAAATTACGTGCTTTAGTACGTGAAGAGCTAGCAAGTTTCTGGCAAGAAAAGCAGCCTCTAATAGGTCTTTACTCACAAAGTAGATTAAAAGCCATTGCCTGTGTATTCGATTCGGCAAGTGAACTGCAAGCTGAACGATACTGGCATTGGCGCTTAAAACTGATGCTTAGTGCGGGTTACTTGCAAACCAATCAGCTTATAGAAAAAGAGCGCACTATTCGTGAAGCGCTCTCGAGTAAAGGCCATTATCTGTTTTTAGCCTTTATAGCCGTTGACCCACATTTTCAGGGGCAAGGTTTAGGCAGATATCTGCTACGAGGGCTTGATGATTTAGTTGAGTCAAGCAATCAAGCAAGTGGTTTAGCCGTATTTGTTACTCGCTCTGAACAGCGCGAATTCTTTAGCTCTGAAGGGTTTGAAGTGTTCAAAGCATTAAGCTTTAACCAAGTTGAAGGTGACTTGATGTTCAAAGCAGCAAATTGACAAAAGGACGTTTTGGAAATAGCAATGTGAGATAAATCTCACATTGCTGTGCGTTTTATCAGTTTAATGCCTTTAAATTTGTACCTATAATTGCTTATTGTAATGATTTTAAAGGATTTATTGTTTTTGTCATTTTTGTGACTTAGAAAAAATTACTTTTTATGCCTACCAAGATATCCGCATTTCTCTAAACTTAATCATGTCAAGAAGACGCAGGTTCAATGATTGAACTGATGCCAAGGATTAGGATTATGGCAATAAAGCAAGATGCTTAGCAGGAAGCAAAGGGACAAGAGCTAGGGAAGCAAGGAAGAACGAGGACACTGCCAGGATGCAGTACAATCGCGGAGCGATTGAAAAGGACTGACCAAAGGATGATTTTAGCAGGAAGCTAAAGGAGCGTTTGGAAAACGAAGTGGATAGTCATTGACGGCAAGAGGACGGCACTAGGATGTGTTAAATGTTACATGAAGTAGCATGGTGGGTGTATCGGATGTATACCCGTTCAGGGGAAAGATAAAAAGGCAGCTTCGGCATAAGTAAGGATACTTAATCATGGAAGTAGCAAGATTGGGGCGTGGCTATTAGCTACGCCTTAGTTCTTTCTGGAGGTTGCACTTCTCGCACTTGCAATTATTCTTGTATAACTCGCAACTCGCAACTCGCAACTCGCAACTCGCAACTCGCAACTTGTAACTTAAATCTTATGCGGCGGTATTACTACGCTTTTAAGTAATTCGTTTTCCATGATCAAAACGCCTTGATACACGTTTTGTCCATCACTTGAAAACTCAAAAATAAATTCGCTTTTTATACCTGGTTTACCGTTTTTTAAAATGCCAAGTCGGCGCTTATTGCAAGCAACACTCATCAATTGCACATTTAATTGCTCAATTTGTCTTTGTGCATGAAGATTAGCTGCTTCGGCCACTTTTCTGTTTAACCAAAAAAAGTAGATGATGCTGCCAATGATGATGAGTGTCCACAAGCCTGCCATTTACGAAAATAACCTTCCAATTGCTCGAGCGAGTGTTTCGCTACGATTTTCTTTTCTTAATAAACCTAGTAGGTGAGGGCGAATACTAGGAATTGCAACTAAATCGGTGAAAATACTCACAAACAGTTGTTCAATTTCAGTGTGGTGTGCACAGCAATCCATAAACACGTGTAAGCGTTCTGGGTCTTCAAGTGTGCTAAAACAGCGCCCCGCAATCGTTAGTAGTACATCTGACTGGGTGTTCATATCAGAGCGTAATACAGTATCAACAAGTTGCGCAGTTAAACCTTGTGCTGGTGTTTTTGATAAGCTTCTAAGAGCTGCGACAAGGGCGATGTCGTCTTTATTCTCTATGGCGTTTAAACCATAGGCTAACAATTGCTCTGCAAACACGGGTTCGATTGCAACATGTTCAAGCATTGCACTTAGCGGCTGTAATACTTCGACTGGTAATTGCCCCCAAGCGGCTTGTAGATTTGCTAAATTGTTGTCGTTATCTAAACGCATCGCAAAGTCTGCAATACCTTGTACAGCAACACTTTGCCAATTATCAAAACCGAGTTTGCCTGAAAAATACAGCTGCGCATATTCGTAATACTGTGAAGCACTTTGTTTAAGTAAACATTTAACCTGTGCATTAAATGCTGCTAGCTTGTTGGCGTTTGGCGTAAATACATACGGGTTGTTGTCTAATTTGCCTTCGGCATTTTCACCGGTAATTTCTGTACCAAGCGCTTCAATTACCATATTTGCGAAATGATCGCGGCTTGCACTTACAAGACGGCTTTGCTCATCTAGGGGGAATTTTAAAAACCATACATAAGGTTCTTTAGACGCTTTTACATCCCAAAATTGAATAGCAAGCCAAGCATGACCAGCAAGCGGGTAAGGGTAAGGGATTTTTGTTTCTTCAATGGCAAGAAATTGTTTTTTGTCTAATTTCGTGATGTGTCTGCCAATATCGAAGGCACGCCAAGTGGTACCTGCTGCATCCAGAAGTTGCCCTAAAGTGGCGATCTGCTCAGTCATAAAATCTCAATTACCGTTTTTAATCTATATCAGCCGTGAATTATACGCCATACCATGGCGCCTTGGAACAGGGTATACTAAGCACAAAGGTATTAAGAGTTTTACAATGCATCAACAGACTTTGGCGCTGCTGCGCGAATTAGAATCCACATTACAACGCCATTCACTTTGGCAAACAACACCGATTGACCCAAGTGCACTCAATTCTAGTGTGCCGTTTTGTCATGACACCATGGCTTTTGAGCAATGGCTGCAATTTGTTTTTCTTGAAAAAATGCATACCCTCATTGCACATGCCCAGCCTTTACCCCGTAATTTTGCAATTGCACCTATGGCTGAAATGATGCTGGCACAACACAGCGGCGGTAGTGATGTGATTAACGTTTTACAAAAACTCGATCAACTTTTGAGTGATAACTAAGATGCAAGAGAGTGTTAAGCCACAATTTGATGAGTTATCGATTCTGTACCGCGATGAAAATTACATTGCGATTGATAAACCATCCGGTTTATTGGTTCACCGTTCGTTTTTAGACAAACACGAAACCCAATTTGCAATGCAAATGCTGCGTGACCAAATAGGCCAACACGTGTTTCCTGTACATCGTTTAGATAGACCAACTTCAGGCGTATTACTGTTTGCGTTAAGCTCAGAAGCAGCCCGTGACATGAACCAGTTGTTTATTGATGGGCAAATTGAAAAACGTTACTTAGCTTTAGTAAGAGGCTTTTTAAACGAATCAATCTTCTTAGATAAACCTTTAAAAGAAGAGCTTGATAAAATTGCCGATAAGTTTGCTGATCAAAATAAAGCACCGCAAGAAGCACAAACGCAATTTCATTGCCTGCACCAAGCAAGCTTGCCTATTCCAATTGGTAAATACCCAACAGTTCGTTACTCGCTGGTGGAGTGTTTTCCAAAAACTGGCCGCAAACATCAAATTCGTCGTCATTTAAAACATTTATCATTGCCAATTATTGGTGATGTAAATCATGGTGATAATCAGCATAATCAATTTTTTAGAGAGCATTTTAAACTTCGTCGGTTAATGTTATTTGCCTCTGAATTAAAGTTTGTGCACCCTTATAGCAAGCAACCAATAACAATTAGAGCGCCTTTAGGCGATGCAATGTTAACGATTTGCCAGCAACTTGGCTGGCCAACAGAAGAAAAGGATTATTATGGCAACCATTAGTATTTTTGTCGGCAGTGTTTACGGCGGTGCTGAGCGTTTAAGCGAACAAGTTATTGAAGTCATTGAAAAGTCTGAGCATCAAGCGCAATTAGTTGAAAATGGCACGGTTGATGACATGCTGGCTGCGTCACATATTTTAGTGATCACTTCAACGACGGGTCAGGGCGATATTCCTGACAATTTAATCGCTTTATATAGCCAATTAAATGATCAATTTCCTATGTTAACAGGCAAGCAATACGGCATTATTGCTATGGGCGACCGCAGCTATGGCGATACGTTTTGTGGTGCAGGTCGCAGTTTTGATGAGCTGTTTCGCGATTTACAGGCAAAACCTGTTGGTCATCGTTTAGAAATTGATGCCTGTGAAGATTTTGAGCCTTGGCCTGTTACTGAGCCATGGTTAAATGAATGGCTGACAAAAATTAGTTAATGCCTCTTATTAGCTAGTGTCTCTTAAAAGTGCTGATTGAATAAGCAATTGGCACTTTCCCCTTGGTTTTTCGAGTACAGAATCTGTGACCTTGGTGATATACTTAACCATCATTTTATGAGGCTGTTATGATTTCAAAAAACCAACTGAAACTAATTCGTGCATTAGGTCAAAAGAAATACCGTAAGCAATATAACCAGTACCTTGTTCAAGGCGAAAAAAATGTACTTGAATTACTAAACAGTGGTTTTAGCATTGCTCATATCTTTGCGACTCCTGCATTTATGTCTGCGCATCAATCAGCACTTGCAGCCCATCAAGTCATTGAAGCAGATGAAGACAGCCTTACCAAAGCTAGTACGCTTGTTAGTAACAACGCCGCAATTGCTGTTGTTGATATGCCAAGTGAGCAAGCATTACCAACATCGGGACTTATTTTAGCCCTTGATGGCGTGTCGGATCCGGGGAATTTAGGAACGATTATTCGTGTTGCTGATTGGTATGGTATTAAGCATATTGTTACCAGCAAAGACAGTGCGGATGCTTATAACCCGAAAACTATTAGCGCCACAATGGGTTCATTTGCTCGCGTGTGTGTCTCACAAACTGATTTAACCAGTTACTTACCAAGCCTAAACCTCCCAGTGTATGGTGCATTTTTAGAAGGTGAGAACATCCACAAAACTGCTCTTAAACAAGATGCCGTATTACTAATGGGCAGTGAATCTCATGGTATACGTACTGATTGCGAAAGCTTAGTTACTGATAAAATAACCATTCCGGCTTATGGTCAAGCAGAATCGCTCAATGTAGCGATGGCAACGGGTATTATTTTAGATAATTTTAAGCGCCACGCTTAACCTTTTACCCTAAAATGGGTTAAATTGAAGAATAACAATAAAAATCGGTAAAACAATTAGATGCGCTTAAGCACCATAAAATTAGCGGGTTTCAAATCGTTTGTTGAACTCACTAAGATCCCATTTCCTGATCAGATGACGTGTGTTGTCGGCCCGAACGGCTGTGGCAAATCAAATGTCATCGATGCAGTGCGTTGGGTGCTCGGTGAAAGCTCAGCTAAAAACTTACGTGGCGATGCCATGACCGATGTTATTTTTAACGGCTCAACTAATCGAAAGCCAATTTCACAAGCCTCTGTTGAGTTGGTGTTTGATAACACCAGTGGTCATTTACCGAATACCTTTGCTGATCGAAACCAAGTGGCGATCAAACGCTTAGTGACTCGAGATGGCCAGTCAATTTATTTTCTAAATGGCAGCAAATGCCGTAAGCGTGATATTACCGACATCTTTTTAGGCACAGGTCTTGGCCCGCGCAGCTATGCGATTATTGAGCAGGGCATGATCTCGCGTTTAATTGAGAGTAAACCGGCTGATTTACGTGTTTTTTTAGAAGAAGCTGCGGGGGTTTCAAAATACAAAGAGCGTCGTCGTGAAACGCAAACCCGCATTAAAAGCACCCGCGAAAACCTTGAGCGGTTGCTTGATGTAAGGCAGGAGTTGCAAACACAGCTCGATAAACTTGCAGTGCAATCAGTCGATGCAAAAAAATACCGAGAGCTAAAAGCCACTGAGCGCACCTTAAAAGGGCAAATTGCGGTTTTAAAGTGGCAGAAGTTACACCAACAACAAATTGATAAAGCTGAGCAAATTAATAAACTTAAAGAGCAAATCCAGTTCTTTAGAGAAGCGCACTCTGGCCACGATGATGTTTTAGCAAGCCTTGAAAATCAAGTGCAGCTTGAGCAGCAAAAACTGCAAGACGCACAGCAGGCTCAGCATCAAACACACACTGATTTAACCCGCAAAGAGCAGCAACAGATCAGCTTAAAGCAGCAACAGCAAACACTTAGTCAAAACCTCATCAAACAGCAACAACTGCAGTTACAAAATAAAGAGCTGCAAGAAGAGCAACACGCCTCAGCCGCCATTTTACAAGAGCAGCTACAAGAAGCGATTGAGCAAAGTTTACTGTGCGCTGAGCAAGTTGCAGAGGTTGAAGAACAAGTCGCACAGCAACAGCAACAAACGCAAAGCGCCAATGAGCAATATCAAAGCACCTTACAGAAAAGCCAAGCTCATAGCAGTGATATTAATGTTGCAAAGAATCAACAGGCTCACTTTGCCCAGACTGTTGCGCAACTCGAGTCTCAGCAGGCACAACTTGCCGCTGAAATTAATGAACTTGAAGCGACTCCAGTTGCAGCGCAAATTGCAGAGCAACAACAGCAAATTCAATCACTGACGAAAGAGCTTGCGCAGCAACAAAGTGCGCTGAATAAGCTCACTCAAAATCTAGAACAAGCGGATAAAGAGCAACAGCACTTAGAGCAGGACTTAAAGCGGGTTCAGCAGCACAGTAATGAAAATAGAGCCAGCATAGCTGCGCTTAATTCTGTGTTATCAGAGCAAACCAACAGCGAGAGTGTCTCTCTATTGGCGCAGTTAAAGGTGGCTTCTGGCTTTGAGCCGCTAATTGAACAAGCCCTACTTGGCCTTGAGCATCTAAAGGTCAGTCAACATAAAGAGCCTAACAGTGTTTGGCCTGCATCTGATGATGAGTTACCAAAAGAGTCATTAGCTAATTATATCGAATCGGGTGCTTACCCTGATTTATTAGCACGGTTTGCATTTCAACCTTGTTTTGATGACGCTATTTTGGCGGATACATATTGGCTGGCTGTGATTGATGAAGAGGGCTGTATGCATGGTCGTAACTTTCATACCGATGCCAATAAAGACGCCGACAATTCTTTGCTTTTAAAGCATGCTCAGCTAAGTGATGCTCAGCAGTTAGATGAAGAACTCAACGAGCAATTAGAAACTAAGCAGCAATTGCTAAATGAGCATCTAGCTCACAAGAAAACACTTATCGCCGACAAAGAGCAATACAGAGAACGAATTCACCAAGCAGCTCAGCAGATTGCATCGGCCAGCACTCGACGCGATATGTTATTAGAGCAGCAAACCCAGTGGCAAAACCAGCTTGTTAAGTTGCAACAGCGTCAAACCTTACTGGCTGAGCAAAAGCAAAATGCTGACGAACAGCAACAAACTCAGCAGTGTTTACTTGAACAACTGTTAGAGCAGCAATTAGAACTTGAAACTGAGTTAGAGCAAGCAAAACACCAACAAGCTGAGGCAAATAACCGCTATCGCCAAGTGGCTTCTATGCTTGAGCAATATAAAACGCAAGCACATCAAGCAAATTTGGCCGAACAAAAAGCTCGCAGTGAATGTCAACTTAGCGAAACCAAACTACAGCATGCAAATGCCGCACAAAGTGCTGCCAGTGAAGCCGTATTAGAGCTCAACGAGCAACTAGAAGAATTAGTGATCCCGCTTGAAGAAGTAGCAGAGCAAATTATGCTATTGCTTGAAAAGCATCAACAAAGTGACGTTGAGCTGAAAAACTTGCAAGCGGCCTTGAGTCAAGCTAAAAAGGAGCTTGCTGATAAGCAAACAGCGTTGAAATCATCGCAATCTGAGTTGGTGACGTTACAAGAGCAGTTGCAAGCATTAGCGCTGGATGAGCAAAGTTTAATCGTGAAGGCGCAAGCTGCGTTAGAGCCACTTGAAGAACTGGAACAAAATTTAAAAACAGTACTTGAAGAACTGCCTGACAATGCCAATTTAAATAGCATGCAAACGAGGCTTACAAAAACCACGCAAGCATTAAATGAACTTGGCGCGGTGAACTTAGCGGCAATAGATGAGTTTGAGCAGGCTAAACAGCGCAGCGATTATTTAAATCAGCAGCTTGATGACTTAACACAAGCATTAAATACCCTTGAGGGGGCGATTCAAAAAATCGACCGAGAAACAAAAAATCGTTTCAAGGCGACCTTTGAACAAGTAAATACAGACTTTGGGGAGTTATTCCCAAAAGTGTTTGGTGGCGGTAGTGCTTACCTTGAATTGACCAGTGATGATCTACTTGAAAGTGGGGTGAGCATCATGGCAAGGCCACCAGGCAAGAAAAATTCGACAATTCACCTGCTTAGTGGTGGAGAAAAAGCGCTGACCGCATTATCATTGGTGTTTTCAATATTCAGGCTCAATCCAGCTCCATTCTGTATGCTAGATGAAGTGGATGCGCCATTGGATGATGCGAACGTGGGTCGTTTTTGCCGTTTGGTAGAAGAGATGTCACAATCAGTACAATTTATTTATATCAGTCATAACAAGATTGCTATGGAAATGGCAGGCAGGTTGACCGGTGTAACTATGGCTGAACCAGGTGTATCACGTATGGTCGCTGTAGATATAGAACAAGCTGTGCAAATGGCACATGCATAAAATTTAGGCATATCAAATAATAAAGGTGAGGGGATGGCCGAAGAATTAAGATGGGCTTTAATCGTAATCAGTGTATTTGTCATTGGTGGTTTATTAATTCACGGCTTATGGTCGGTGCGTAAAAAGGACAGCCCAGATACGCCATCACTTGAGCGGGTTGAACCGAACGAAACAACCAGCGAGGTTCAAGAGCCTGCGACTGCAAAATCGCAAGAGCGTGATGAGCCAGAGTTTGGTGATTTAAGCTTTTCAGCAGAAAGTCACGACGAGCCGGCTGTTTCAGAACAGGTTGTTGAAGAGCCTGAAGCTGAGCAACAAGAAGTTGAAGAAGAACCTGCTGATGCACAAGCTCCAACCGATTTCATTATCGTGCATTTACAAATGCCAGAAGGTTTAACAATGGATGGCAGCCAATTATTGCCAGCTGTTAATATGTTAGGCTTTAAGTATTCTGAAGAAGGTTTCTTTAACCGTCATTTAGACCCAGCTGGCACAGGCCCGGTGTTATTCCGTTTAGTGAATATGTACAACCCAGGTACGTTCGATATTGATAATATGGAACAGTTTAGTACGGCAGGTGTTAGCTTATTTATGACCTTACCATGTGATGGCGACGGTCTAAGTGCATTCAACATGTTGCACAGTGCTGCTAAAAAGCTAGCCGATGAATTTGGTGCAACGATTTTAGATAGCAACCGTGAAGAAATGACGGTTGAAAGCGTTCGTGAGTATGTTGAGAAAGTTCGCAGCTTTTCATCGTAATCGCACACACAGAGTATAAGTATTAGGCCACTTGGCGTTAAGTCGTCTAAGTGGCTTTTTTATGTAGATTTTTGAGGTTTTCATGTCCAGCCCCATCTTTGAGCAAATTAGCCAACTTCGTGCCCAGTTAGAAGAGCATAACCATAATTATTATGTGCTGGATGCACCTAGCATTCCTGATGCTGAATATGACCGTTTAATGCGCGAATTGAGCGCCCTTGAGCAAGCTAATCCTGAGTTTCAAAGCCCTGACTCACCAAGCCAGAAAGTCGGTGGCGCCGCACTTGATAAGTTTGAGCAAGTTACTCACCAAGTGCCAATGCTGTCACTTGATAATGCGTTTTCAGAAGAAGAGTTTGCCGCCTTTAACCGCCGTATCAAAGAGCGTCTAATGGACAACAATGAGCTGACTTTTTGTTGTGAGCCAAAGCTTGATGGTTTAGCGGTATCGATTATTTATCGTGATGGTGTTTTAGTTCAAGCAGCCACCCGTGGCGATGGTATGGTGGGTGAAAACATCACTCAAAACGTGAAAACAATTCGTAATGTGCCGCTTAAGTTACGTGGCGATGACTTCCCAGCAGAGCTTGAAGTGCGCGGTGAAGTATTTATGGATAGCGCCGGTTTTGCCAAACTAAACAGTGAAGCCGAAAAACGTGGCGACAAAGTGTTTGTTAACCCACGTAATGCTGCGGCTGGTAGCTTACGTCAGCTTGACTCTAAAGTAACAGCAAAGCGTCCACTGATGTTTTATGCCTACAGCACTGGGCTTGTTGCCGATGGGCAGTTACCAGAAGATCATTACCAACAGCTAGCTAAACTCACCGATTGGGGTTTACCACTTTGCCCAGAAACAAAACTGGTTGAAGGTCAGCAAGCTGCACTTGATTACTACCAAGATATCTTGACGCGTCGAAGTAGCCTTGCCTACGAAATTGACGGTGTGGTTATTAAAGTAAATGACAAAAAACGACAAGAGCGTTTAGGCTTTGTGGCACGAGCACCACGCTGGGCAATTGCTTTTAAATTCCCGGCGCAAGAAGAAATCACCCAATTACTTGATGTTGAGTTTCAGGTAGGGCGCACTGGCGCAATCACCCCTGTAGCACGATTAGAGCCGGTATTTGTAGGTGGCGTAACGGTATCTAATGCAACACTTCACAACGGCGATGAAATTGCCCGTTTAGGCGTTAAAATTGGCGATACCGTGATTATACGTCGTGCGGGTGATGTTATTCCACAAATAACCCAAGTGGTCCTTGAACGTCGCCCTGACGATGCAAAAGACATTGAATTTCCAGCTACTTGCCCAATTTGTGACTCACATGTGGAGCGCATTGAAGGTGAAGCGGTTGCCCGTTGTACGGGTGGCTTAGTGTGCCAAGCGCAGCGTAAGCAAGCAATTAAACATTTTGCGTCACGTAAAGCACTTGATGTTGATGGCTTAGGCGACAAAATTGTTGACCAACTAGTTGACCGTGAACTGATCAAAACGCCTGCTGATTTATTTATCCTTAAACAAGGGCATTTTGAATCACTAGAGCGAATGGGTCCAAAGTCAGCTAAGAACTTAGTTAATGCACTACAAGATGCGAAACAAACAACCTTAGCTAAATTCCTATATTCGTTAGGTATTCGTGAAGTCGGTGAAGCAACCGCGCAAAACTTAGCAAACCATTTTTTAACTCTAGAAAAAATCACTCAAGCAAGCGTTGATGCGTTAACTGAAGTAAGTGACGTAGGTGAGATCGTTGCTAAGCATGTACGTGGCTTCTTTAGCGAAGAGCACAATATGGCAGTTGTAAATGCGTTAGTTGAGCAAGGTATTCACTGGCCAGAATTAACAGCACCGAGCGCCGATGCGCAGCCATTAGCTGGCTTAACTTACGTACTGACCGGCACATTGAGTGAGCTTAATCGTAATGATGCAAAAGCACGTTTACAAGCGTTAGGTGCAAAAGTGTCGGGTAGTGTATCGACTAAAACAGATGCACTGATTGCGGGTGAAAAAGCAGGCTCAAAATTAACCAAAGCACAAGACTTAGGCATTGATGTGTTAACTGAGGCTGACCTCATTGCACTTTTAAGTGAGCACAATGGATAGTCTATTGCAGGCATTGTCGTCAGTTGCTTTAACAATTGGCAGCTGGCTGCAACCACACCTTTACAATATTTCATTATTGCTGGTGGTGTGTTTTATATCCTTGTATGCAAACGATATTATTAAAGTGACCAAGCGCTTTGTCGCGCGTCGTCACTTTATTATTCGCGTGCTTTGCTTTGTGTTGGTCACAGGGTTTGGCATGGGCTTACTTGTGGTGTTTGTAACTCCATTTTTAAGTAAGTTGCTACTGCTACTCGGTGTTAAATGGCTGGCGCTTACACTTACAGCTGCGTTTTTGGTACTTGGCATCATTGCCGATAAGAAGAACCAAATATGAATCGCTACGGTCCAGAATACTGGGATAAACACGGCGCTTATCGAACCCCAGTAGCGTTTCATTTAACTTTGTTAGTGTTGTTACGCAGTTACTTTATTTGGCTGATGGCGGCGCTGAGCCGTCGCCCTGATTTAGATATCATGTCGCTGTTTTTTAAATCGAAAAGCGATTTCTTTACAGCCATTGCCATAGCTGCAATCGCCTTATTACCGGCGGTGATCTTTTGTTTACGCCGACCTCAAGAAAATGCTGAAAGTGCGAAACGTCTGGCGTCTATATGGCGTTTTATGCGCTGGCCATTAATTTTGTGTGCAATCACAGATTTAAGTTGGTTAACCTATCAGGCTGCGCACAGTCACTATCAGTTTTCGTTTTTCTTAGCGTGTCAAATGGTGCTGGTGTTATGGGTACTGTTATATTTATTAAAAAGCAGATATCTGTCGGTCTTTTTTAATGATTGGCCAGATCCAATTGAAAAGAAATAGGGCTGCAATATGTTGGCAATTAATAAGCTTTTAGCAAAAATTTCACTCACGATCGCGCTGGTATTAATTGCTTTGTGGGTATTTACGCCACTTTGGCACAGTGCTGCATTTTCGTTGTTTGTGATGTTATGGGGCTTTATTACTTTATCAAGCCTTTATCGGGTAACTCCGTTATTTGTAGCGCGTAATCCCATTGCCGATTTACTAAAGCGTGATGTGAATCAGCTAGCGCTGATAAGTCTGGCTGGTTTATTCGATTTTAAACGCAAAGCTGAGTTTGTATTAATTGGCCAAATTAAGCAGATTGAAATCGGCGAAGGGATAATCCATGTAACTGATGTCAATGACCAGCTGATAACAGCCGTATTAAGTGTTAACAGCAGCCAAATAAATAGTCATTTAGCACAGCTACTTTCTGAGCGTGAACGTGCACAAATAGATATCAGGTTACAAACACAGTAATTACTAGACGCACGTTGCTTGCCCTTAGTAGTGCTTGTGATGTACTGTGCAATTGTTGTATTCAACCCTGAGGGAGCATTATGTTAACTTGGCAAGATATTTTAGAGTTTGCCCATAACGGTAACCCAACACCTTCACGTCGAGTCGAAAAATCGCCATCTGAATGGCAAGTTGAGCTCGAACAAGATGCATTCTATGTAACCCGTTTAAAAGGCACCGAACGTCCGCATAGCTCTGATTCATGTACGATATTTGAACCAGGTCAATATGCGTGTGTGTGTTGTGACAACTTACTTTTTGATGGCGATGAAAAGTTCGATAGTGGCACAGGCTGGCCGTCATTTACCCAGCCTAGCAGTGTTGAAAGCATTGCCTATATCGCGGACTCTAGCCATGGTATGCAGCGCATTGAAGCCGTATGTAATGTTTGCGATGCACATTTAGGACATGTATTTCCTGATGGTCCACCGCCAAGTGGCTTACGCTATTGCATGAATGCTATAGCGATGAAAAAACGCGACTAATGCGTATTTAATCTCTATCTAATCATTACCTAATCTAAGTATTGAGCAATGATAAAAATAAGGTGCTCACGGTGAATTGGCTTACTGATTATGTAGTCTGTCAAAATACTGGATTGCGCCTTATCATCTTTTAATACCGATGCTGTAACCGCAATGATTGGAATATGCTTGAAGCGATCATCACTGCGAATTAACTGACTTGCTTCTAATCCGCCCATCACCGGCATTTTTAAATCCATGATGATTAAATCAGGCTGATGCTGCTCAATTTTTTTAAGGGCATCTTCACCATTGATAGCCGTGTCTACGGTAAAGCTCCAGCGTGATAAGAAGGACTCTAAATAGTCACGGTTGTAGGGAATATCATCAACAATCAAAATGCGAGCAGGATTAAAGTGGTAGCTCGAAATAGCGGGGTAGTTACGATGTTTCACTTCATTTTTAGATTCAGCTAATTCAATATTTGGTAACGACACGATAAACTCACTGCCTTTATCTTTATCGCTGATCACCGATAACTCACCACCCATTAGCTTGATAAAACGCAGTGAAATCGCAAGACCTAACCCCGTTCCACCAAACTCAGAACTACGTTGGCCTTGTACTTGTTCAAAATCATTAAAAATAAGATCTTGTTGATCTTTAGGAATACCCTTACCTGTGTCTGTGACATGAATTTTGATATCAATATTGCTGTTGTCATCGTGTGCTTTAAAATCAAAATACACTTTAACACTGCCTTGTGCTGTGAACTTAATAGCATTACTGATTAAGTTGGTTAGTACTTGGCGAACTTTATTGCTATCAAGTAACACTGGAGTTGTTAACTCAGGGTGAGAGGTTATTTGTAAATCGAGATCTTTTTGCGCACTGAGCTGTAAAAACATCATATTAAGCTCATGGCACATTTTAGGGATTTCTACACGCTCAATATCGAGTTGCATTTTACCAGCATCGATTTTTGATAAATCGAGAATGTCATTCAAAACATTAAGCAGTGAATTTCCAGAGATTGATATTGCTTCTAAATAACGACGCTTATTTTTATCTGTTTCGCTATCTTGTAGTAATTGGCTAAAACCTAGCACTGCATTGAGCGGAGTTCTTAACTCATGTGACATATTAGCTAAAAAGCGACTTTTAGCCTGATTTGATTGCTCAGCTTGTTCTTTAGCATCAAGGTACTCTTGAGTGCGCTTTGCAACCGTGTCTTCAAGCAAACTATGTTGTTCATGCATGCTGTTGATCTGCTGTCTAACCGCAGCGCGCATCATTTTAAAGCCACTGGCGAGAGTACCTATTTCATCTTGGCTTTTTATATTAATAGGGCAGTTTAAATCACCCGTGGTCACAGCATGAGAAAATTCTACGAGCTGATCAATGGGCTGTAAAATAATACGGCGAATAATGATATAGGCGATGATAAGTGCGGTTAACAGGTAAATAGCAAACAGCGAAACTGCATTACTAATAATCGATTTAGTCTTTAACGCTAAGTCTTTATCTGAAAAGCTTACGATAACGTAACCGATGTTTTCCCCCTGAAAATTGCTAATTGGCACAGCAACAGCATATTGCTGATCCATGGCTACAATGGCATTTTTCTCAGGGTTGAGCTGTTTTAGCAGCACTTGGTTAGTTTCTAGGGTATCTACTTTACTGTTATCTGGGTGTGCAGCGATAAAGTTATTTTGGTCGATAAAGTAAATCGTCTTTAAATCATCAAAGGTATTATTTTTTAAAATGTTCTTTAATGTAATACCCTGAATTTTAAGCACCCAACTTCCCACGGTATTGTCTTGTGTGAGGCTGTTTATTTCTGACAACATGGGCGAGACAATCGCATCGGCTTTTTCACTCATGTTCAAAAGTGTTTGCTCTTTAAGCTCCATTACATGCAACGACGTACTTGCCCCTAAAATAAGGGTAATGGTAAAGCCAATGATCATTAAAATTTTGTGGGCAATACTAATTCTCATTGCTCAATATTGCTCCGTACTTTTAATGCTTGCATATTAGCGTTAATTTTTGCGTCTGTGCTTTTGATTGATTGTTTTATATCTGCACCATAGAAAATTTGGCTAAAGGTTTGCGAAATAATTTCGCCAATAACCGGAAACTCGACCATGCCAGCCTGAAGGCGATCAGGCGTTGCATGCTCAAACACCCACAACATGGCTTTATTAAAGCCAGGTTTGTTTACTAGAGTAAACAGCTTCTCGTGCCACACTTTTTGTCTAGGCGGTGAGCCTCCTGTACTAAGTAGTGCGGCGGTCTGCTCACTGGTTGCCCATTGAATAAATAACCATGCAGCATCTTTGTTAGTTGATTTGCTATTAATTGCAAATGCCCATGCCCAAGGAGATGTTTCTCTGGCGATTGGACCAGCAGGCAAGGGGGCTGCTTCCCATTTATTCCAAATATCTGACTCTTCGGCGGTATCTATTTCATTATAAAAATGAGAAGCCAAAAAGGCCGAGGCAAGGCGGCCTTCTTTAAACAGGCGACGAATTTCATAAAAATGCAGTAAGCGGCTGTTATCTGGATTGCCGAACCCTGTTACTAGGTCGCGATACACTTGTAGGCTTTGTGCCGTTTCAGGGCTATTAAAAACTGACTGGCCCTGCGCGTCGATAACTTCAGCGCCATAAGCACGCATAACAGGTAATACAGTCCAAGTGTTTAATCCTGCACCGGGCAATGTCCGTGAGGCAAATGCATGCATACCATTTAAAGAAGGGGTGCGGTCGATTTCCCGTTGTAACTTAACCTTGGTTGCTTGTAGTTGCTCGTAGGTATCGGGAACTGCTAAGTTAAAACGTTCGAAAAGATCTTTGCGATAAAAATAAATCGGCGCAGAAAAATCAAATGGTAACGAATATAGCGTGTTATCAATTTTACAAAGCGCTAGGCTACGCTCACTAATGTCTTCTAACTGATACCAAGTTTTGTCTGTCAGTTTTGGGTTATCAATGTAAGGCTGCAAGGGCTCAATCCAGCCTTGGCTTTGCGCTTCACCTAAAAAGGTAATCCCCATCGGCAGTACATCGTAAAGCCCTGAAGCCTCGCTTAAATCTTGATGGCGACGAACACGCATTTGTGATTGTTCTAAAGCATGAAAGCCAACAGAAATCCCTGTTAGCTGCTCAAATAAAGGAATGTAGGGTTTTAACGCCATAAATGCAGGCTGCTCATCAGCCAAAATATTGATATGGCTACCTGCTTTACTTTGCCAATTGATACTGGCTTGTTGCCAATGTTGTAATGTTGCTGAGGCAAAGCTGTATTGGCAAAAGATTAAAAGCGCAACGCTTAGGAGGGGCTTTTTAAATTTAAACAAAGAAAATGCCATACTCGATTACTCAGCAAGCTTAATTTTTAACTTTGCAGCTAAGGCTTTAATTTTTTCAAAGCGGATTGCTTGTTCATCTTCTAATGTTTGCGCATCTAGCAAGGCAAAACATTTTTTCGCGAGCGCTAAATTAAATGATTGGCCTTGGTTATTTGTATCGAATAAACATTGCAGTAGGTTTAAAGCGATGCTGGCATTTTTAGGCATGATCCTAAATGCTTGGGTGAAGGCTTCAAGTGCCGTATTGAGCTGACCTTTATTAAATTGTGTTACAGCGTGATTATTGAGCTCTTTCGGACCGAGCTTGATATCTCGTCGTTCAGTTTGTTGTTGTTGAATATAACGTAAATACACCGGATCGCTAACTGATGGGTGGCGTTCACAGTGAGTGATAATTTGGTTAAATAGCATCTGTGCTTTGTGGTGAAAACCAAGCTCATGAAACGCTTTCGCTTTATCGAGCGCACCATCTACTGAACGAATTTGAGTGTCACTTTCATCAAGCTGATTGATAAGTGCTTTAGCCTTTTGATGTTCATCCTTTAAATAATGCAAACGCGCATTGAGAACATCAATTTGTGTTTGATTATTACTATTCGGAAACTGCTTTTTTAAATCACTTAAGTACTGGTTTGTCTGTCTCGAAATGCGATTAACTTGATCGGTTTGATCCGTCGTTAAAGCAAAATCAATCCCTGCGCGCGCCGCATTTAAATATATATCAGGGTTATCGTGAATTGAGTGCTTTGCGTAACTGGCAATATCTTTTTGAGTTAAATAGTTTTTTTCATAATCATGATTAAGCAATGATACATGACTCAGGGCTTTTTGGCGGTCAATGTTACGTGGGGCAATCTCAACAGCTTTACTAAAAAAGTCCTGAGCCTCATCAAACTTATTGAGTTTAATTTCTAATCGACCTAGTAAATCCAGCGCAACTAGTCTCGTTTCACTGCGCTGCAACATCGTCTTAAGCATGCGGTGTGCTAGGGTATGTTCATTATTAGCAATAAGCGCTTCGACTAAACCAACTTTTGCCCAAGTAAATTTTTGAATATCGAGCACTGATTTAAAAAATGTTTTGGCCTCTTCAAAGCGCTTAAGGCGAAGAAGGGCGTCGCCTTTTAATCTCAACAGAATGGCGCTGTAACTATTACCTTTGTTTTGCAGCAAGGCATCAATTTGTTTAATTGCTTTGGAGTCATTCCCATCATCAATAAGTTGATAAATTTGATGTAGGTTACTTTTGCGCAATAACACTTTTTCAATACGATTTTTTAATTCGTTAATTGTAAAGGGTTTAACTAAGAAATCATCTGGTTGTAGCTCGAGTACACTGTGAACTAACGAGCCGCTTGTTTCAGCTGAAATAAAAATAAAGCCGGTAGAGTTTTTTATAAGACGCTTCATTTTCAGCTCTTCATAAAGCTGATAACCATCTTGATGTTTACTAAGGTTAAATGAACAAACGATGAGATCAAATTGCTCAATTTGACATTGTTCTTTTGCTGCAATTGCATGCTCAGCAAAACGCAACTGACGAAACCCCAATCCCTCTAAGGACTGTTTCATATAGCTTTGAGCAAGTGGCTGCTCTTCAACTATTAAAATTTTGGCTTTCGAAAAAATCTTTGCAGGCATTGGACTTGCGACTAAGTGACATTAACGATGACTATAATAAACAGTCTAGCTGCTGACAAGGCAAATTACAGCTTTTGCAATGATTTAAAGTTTAGCTTTGGGTTATATCAATAAATGGAGTAGTGAGTGATAGATATTAGAAGTTAGATATTAGAAGTGATTGTTATATGTGGTGGGTCGTACTGGACTTGAACCATCGAGCCTGTGTTTTGTAAAGAGTGGCGATGCTTTTGAAAACTAGAGATAAAATAAGGAGGTTTTATATGTGGTGGGTCGTACTGGACTTGAA
>NZ_LJSO01000015.1:0-89375 GCF_001399985.1 Pseudoalteromonas sp. P1-8 | reverse complement strand
GCCTAGAGCCTAGAGCCTAGAGCCTAGAGCCTAGAACCTCCACATATCGCCTGATCGCTGACGGCTGAAAGCTGATAGCTCTGTGATGTGTTTGGTTTCGCTTCGCTCTACCCAACCTAAGCCAGCCCTTTAAATTTTCCCCTTGCTAACTAGCAATTCACGACCCAATTTACCCTTTGTTGCAATTTTAATCTTGGTTTAGTACCTGAGCTATGTAAAACTATTTGCGTTTTTAAACCACAATCAGGTGACATGAATGTCTCAAATAAAAGCTTGGAAACTTATTAGCCTGTTTTGTTTGGTAAGCTTGCTTATGGGCTGTGAGTCGAAAGAAGAGCAGCTGAAACAAACAATACAACAATCCATAGAAAAAGCTGAAGTTGAATTAAATCAACTTGGTACAGCGCTTGATAATGGCTCTTTGCGTAATGCGACGATACTTAAACAATACGGCAAGGTGCTTGCTGAGCAGCAACCGCAACTTTCTGAGATCGCCCGTGTAATTAGTCTTGATGCGACTCGTGAAGGGGCTATTTATTCAGGTCTTACACAACGCTTAGCTGATGTTAAGTCTACTTATCTAATACCACCATATGAAGATACTCTTCATCAACTTGATCTTATTCGTGATGCTGCCAAGCCATCTTTATTTCAAGATGCGCTTACCGATCCTATCAATATGCTTGCTGATATGTCGCAGGGGTCATTGGCGCGCGTTGGCGCAGTTAGTGAAGCTGCTGAAGGCGAAAGTGTTGGTAACCAGTTAGTTGGCAACCCTAACTATGGGCAATGGCAAACAAATAGCAGCGGTACCAGCTTTTGGGTTTGGTACGGGATGTATCGCATGTTGGGCGATGTATTCGACCGAGTTGAGTATGGTCGTTGGAGTCGTCACAGAAAGTACAGTTATTACAATGATTATGGCCGTTATCGTTATTCGAGCCCAAAACAGATTAAAGCACAACAAACGGTAGAGACACGTACTCATCAGTCTTATCAACGCCAAGGTAAACAATTCACTAGTCCGTATGCCAAGAAGCGTAGTGGCGCATCTGGATTAAGCCGTAGCAGCTATACGCCGCCACGCACACGTAGTAGCTATGCTTCTAGCAGTAGTTACAGTAAAAGCTCTGGGTCATTACGTAACAGCTCGAGCAGAACATCACGTGGCATTAGCCGCGGTAAGTAGTGAAAAGAATAACCACCGGAGTTACAACACATGTATGAATTTAATGGAATAACCACTTGGTCGTTGCAAGCTTTAGCAATCGACTTTGCAATCATTATCGCTTTATTTGTCAGCCTAAAATTTATCAAAGGCTGGGTATCTAACTTACACGCTAATGATGAAATAACTGAGCGTGACAATTTTGCTTTTGGTATTAGTTTTGCGGCTGGGCTTGTGGCACTTGCTATTGTTCTTAGTGGCGTGAGCAGCGGCGCA
Source organism: Pseudoalteromonas sp. P1-8 (assembly GCF_001399985.1). Taxonomy (NCBI): domain Bacteria; kingdom Pseudomonadati; phylum Pseudomonadota; class Gammaproteobacteria; order Alteromonadales; family Pseudoalteromonadaceae; genus Pseudoalteromonas; species Pseudoalteromonas sp. P1-8. Next base: position 87,931 of record NZ_LJSO01000015.1, on the reverse strand, counting down.
TTTGCACCGACCTTACAACAAGAAGCATTACAAATGCTAGGTTATGGTGTGATGGCGATTGTGCTTATCAAGCTAGGTCACTTCTTCCAAGACAAGGTAGCGCTTCGTAAAGTGAGCCTGCATGACGAAATCGTAAAAGGTAATGCTACTGCTGCACTCATTGATTTTGGCCATGTGGTGAGTGTAGCGATTGTCATTCGCTCTGCTTTATTTTGGGTTGCGACTGAAGGCTGGCATGGTGTTCCAATTGTGATCGCAGCTTTTGCCATTGGCAGCATTGCGATGCTACTGATCAGTCAATATCGAGTGCAGTTATTCAAGCGTACTAATCGCAGTGGTGATTGCTTACAGCAAGCGGTTATTGACGGTAACTTAGCAGTAGGTATTCGTTATGCTGGCTTTTTAGTGGGTAGTGCATTGGCATTAACGGCTGCATCAGGTATTGCTCCTTATGCGGCTGACAACATTGTTGCTAGTTTAGGTTACTGGGCATTAAGTGCAGCAGTGAGTTTAGTTGCTTTCATTTTACTACACTTAGTGACTATCAAAATCATTCTATCTGGTTGTGATATTTCAGATGAAGTGAACCGCCAGAAGAACGTGGGTGTAGCAGCTATTTCTGCAGCAATCTCATTTGCGATTGGTTCGACCATGGCAACCTTGTTAGGTGCCTAATTAAGTGTCTACTACAACAAGCGCCCCAAGTAGAGCCAATCTACTTGGGCATGATTTCCTATTAATAACTGTTATGGCCGTACTCGCTGGGTGCGGCCTTATTTATGAATACCTTCTATCTCATTATGCTGGTCGTGTCTTAGGCTCGGTCGAGAGTGCCATTTATGCCATGATCGGCACCATGATTGTCGCTATGGGTATCGGTGCATTTTTAGCACGTTGGTTTAAAGATGCATTTACTGCTTTCGCGTGGCTAGAGAGTATTATTGCCTTGGTCGGCATGGGCTGTATTTTAGCGATAGCGAGTGTTATCGCTGTCAGTTATTCATTGCCGCATATCTTCTCCGAAATTTTTAACTTGCCTGCAGATACCGTACTTAATGGCTATGTATTTGAAATGCTACAAGAGTGGTCACGTTTCTTACCCTATGTGTTTGGTCTGTTACTCGGGCTATTGATCGGTATGGAGATCCCGCTAATTGCGCGTATTCGCCAGCAAGTTTATGGCCGCTTTTTAGAAAATAATGCGGGAACTATTTACGGGGCGGATTATATCGGTGCCGGTGTCGGTGCTGCGATTTGGGTGAGCATTATGCTTGCGATGCCAATTATGCAAGCAGCAGCTTGGACGGCGTTGTTTAATATTATTGCTGGTCTCGTGTTTTTATGGCGCTATCATCAACATGTTCGCTTCGCTAAGCTACTGCTAGTTTGCCATGTGCTGTTGTTGGTGTTTTTTGCGTTTGTGCTTGTGCTTGGCACCAGTTGGATGAAAAACCTAAGCAATGTTTTATACAAAGATAAAGTTATCTACTCGCAAGCAACTAAGTATCAGCACCTAGTTTTAACTGAGCGTTTGAGCCGCAATCAGCCCAATGCAATTACCGATCTTTACCTCAATGGCCGTTTACAATTCTCAAGTGTGGATGAGCAAATTTATCATTCTATGCTTGTCTATCCTGCTATGTTGGCTTCAAATCGCCACGACCGCGTGTTGATCATCGGGGGTGGTGATGGGCTTGCATTGCGTGATGTTTTGAAGTGGCCAGTAGAGCATGTCACCTTAGTTGACTTAGATGGTCAGTTGTTAAACTTATTTGGTAATGATGTCGGCGACTATGATGCGCCAGAGGAAATCAGAACACGTTTAACAGCGCTAAATAAGCACTCTATGAGCGATCCCCGCGCTGATATTCGCATTGCAGATGCCTTTTTAGAGGTCGAAGCTATGCTTGCTAAAGGCGAGCGCTTTGACACTATTTTAATTGACCTACCAGACCCTAATCACCCTGATCTTAATAAGATGTACAGTGATTATTTTTATAATCATGTGCGTCAGTTGTTGGCACCTGATGGAGCTGTGGCCGTGCAATCAACATCCCCTTATCATGCGAAGAAAGCATTTTTGAGTATTGCTAAAACAATGAAAGCTGCTGGCTTTGGTTATGTTGAGCAATACCAACAGAATATTCCTTCGTTTGGTCAATGGGGTTGGACTATCGCGACCACCGCTGGCAAATCAGCAAGTCAGCGAATTCGTGAAACGAACGAATTACCGGTGCCATCTCGTTGGGTAAGCAAAGAATATTTATTGGCTTCTTTTGTGTTTCCGAATCATTTTTTTGAACAAGTAAACACGATTGAAGTCAATAGATTAGGTTCAGGAACCTTATATGATTATTACCGCCAAGCGTGGCAAGTTGAAACCGAATTGTACAAAAATTGATATTTTATAGTTGACATAATATGTCGGCTATGCAAATCTTAACTCAGACATAATATGTCAAAACGTAAAAAGGTGAGACATGGAATTAAATGAACTATCAATCAAACTGGCTTCTTTTGAAACAGAAGGTGTGAGCTTTGAGTCTTTCTTGATTGCCAACGAAGGTGAGCAAGATGTGTTACAAGTTATCGTCGATGGGAATGATGAGTTACCTATCTTTGTTACCCAAACAGAAGAGCAACTACTGTGTATAAGCTACCTGTTTGCTGAAAACGAAGTACAAGCAGATATGCGTAATGAGTTAAACGAAACGTTACTACGTTTAAATGTACCAATTCCATTAAGTGCATTTGCAAAAATTGATGATAAATACGCTATTTTTGGCGCGTTATCGGTTAATTCATCGTTTGATGATATTACCCATGAGTTGGTAACACTGGCAGACAATGCGATTGATGCACTTGAAGCCGTGACCATTTATTTAAACGATTAATTAGCAATTTCTGGAGTTAAGATTATGAGTATTTTAAAGAAACTATTTACAGCTGTACGTGGTGGCGCTCGTGAAGCAGGACAAGCAATTGTTGATGCAAACGGTATCCGTATCTTTGAACAAGAAATTGCTGATGCACAAAATGCCCTACAACGCGCTAAAAAAAGCCTTACCGAAGTAATGGCAAAAGAGATGCAAACGAAGCGTAAAATTAGCGCACTAGATGCATCAATTGCAGAACATGAAGCGTATGCAGGTCAAGCACTTGAAAAAGGCAATGAAGCGCTAGCATTAGAAATCGCAGAAAAAATCGGTGATTTTGAAGCTGAGAAAGCAGAGCACGAAGAAGTGTTAGCTGGTTTTAGTAACCACATTGTGCAACTAAAGCAGCAAGTTAAAGATGCTGAAAAGTCGATTAAAGAAAACCAACGTCAATTAACGATGGTTAAAACGACAGAGAGTGTTCAGCAAGCAACAATGGCTGTTAATAGCACGCTAAATACTAACAGCTCATCAATGACATCAGCACGTGAGTCTCTTGAGCGTATTAAGCAGCGTCAGCAAGACCGCCAAGACCAGTTAGGTGCGGCTAAGCAATTAGAAGCTGATACTAATGGCGATGATTTAAAAGCGAAAATGGCTGAAGCGGGTATTGGTGATACCAATCCGAAAAGCGCGGATATTCTGGCGCGTATTAAAGCAAAACAAAATAGCTAATCAGTTAACGGAAAGACAAAAGGTAACCCACGCACTGGGTTACCTTTTTTGCTTCAACAAGGAGTCAGCCAATGTTTAACTTTTTCAAATCTAAAAAAGCCCCAGAGCGTCAGCTTACTGATCCAAGCCAATTACTCGTTGGTGATATGCTGACGGTGATTGATTCGTTCGCTTACCCAAGCTGGTTAAAAGGACAAACACTGCGTGTTATTGATGTGCAAACGTATCAGTACCAACGTAGTGCAGAGTATGAGTTGGTACTCGAGAGTGAATCTGGCCAAGTGGTGTTTTTGCAAATTGAATCAGATGACGGTGAGCAATGGGCAAACTTTGCGATCAAAATTCAACGCGACGATGTTGATGAGATTTTTACCCTTGATGAGTTCGCTCGTATTTTTGATGAAGACGAATTAACGGCAATTAACGTGCAAAATAGTCCGGAGCGTTTTAGTCACTTTTTAGCATCGAGCTACAAACAATCAGAAGCACCTTATGTGTGTTATTTCCATAATAAGGACTACCGCAATAAACCTTTACCTCGTTATGAAGACGAAGGTGGTGAGCCGTGTGAAATGATCTGTTTAAGCTCAGATGATGAATCGCATAGTTTAAATATTGAGATTTGGGAAGGCGGTGAAACAGAGGTATCACTGACGTTAACCAGACCAATTAGCGATATTGTTGACTTATTTCCTGGGGATGCCAAGTGAGTGATGCAAAAGCCAAATGGCAGCGTCAGGAGCAAGCCGTTAGAGCCACGCAAATGGCGTTTGATTTAAGCTCTGAAGTGCAAAAATCAATTAAGAAGCAAGCCATTGACCAAGAACTTACGCCATCAGATATGATCCGTAAGATTTTGGAGCTCGACGTTAAGTCGAAAAAAACCAGACAGCGTTTATCGTTTAACTTAAATGATGAAGAGATTGCTTTATTGGCTGAGCGCTTTGGTGTTGCAGCCGATGATAAGCGTGCTGTGAAGCAGCGCGTGGCTGAATTACTTATTGAACACAGTAAAAAAAGCTAAGGTTTTGCCTTTACTTCTTTAAGCCCTTACACTGAGGCTAGATGTTTTGAAGAAGTGGCATGACTGTGGATATTATTTTACTTGCGTATTTAGTTATTTTTGCATTATTTGGCACTGCAGCAAGTTACTTTGTTCGCTACATTTATGCTTACTGGGTGCATAATACAATGCAGGTTAAGTACATATATAAGGCCGGGATTTGTATCATCAGCGTGGTGATCGTATCCGGCCTTATTGCATTATTTACTTAATCTCGAATGCTTGGCACTGCTGTGAAATACACAGCGATTGTATAGGCAGAACTGGTGAGCAATCGTTAACAGTTAATGCTTGATCAGATGACTTTTCAGCGGCTGTAATTCGCTCTGCAAGTTGCTCTGCTTGCTCTTGTGTATTGTTTAACGTTGAATAAACCACATAGCGACTTGGCCCACCACATGCCCGCTCACCAACTTCTAACACCTTACATTGAAAGCTCGCGGTACAGCTATTATTGCTAACGATATCGTTCAGCTGATCGTTTAAATCACCTAAATCAACGCGCGCAGAACTACCCGACGTTGTTGTTTCGCAACCGCTTAAAGCAATGCTTGCTAACACAGTTGTGGTGATGAAAAGTTTCTTGAAAGTCGATGAACGAACCATTATTGCTTATTCCTTAGTATACACTTGCCGCTGAGCCTTCGATTCTAACACAAGTATTCTCAGAACACTGCGCACCTGGTGCGGTTAGATGCTGACAAATACTCATCATGTCGTTTGCTGCGTTAAATTGCTTTTCAAGGGCGGTGATATCTTTTGCAAGCTTTTCAACCTCAGCAGTGTCAGCTGTTTTGGTTGAATAAACAATAAAGCTACTTGGGCCGCCACAAGCACGACTACCAACAGGTAATACTTTACATTGGGTGCTGTTGTCACAGCTTGGATCATCGATTAATTGTTTAAGTTGCTCATGGGCAGAGCCAATAGTGGCTTTATCTGGGGCTGCTTTGGTCACTTCCTCAGCGTTTTTTATTTCAACGGCTTTTGGTGCCTCGACAAGTTTATTGCTGGTTGCCGTTGATTCGGCTTGCTCATTAGTTGCAGCGTCCGAGCACGCAGTTAATAACACAGGAAATAAAATTGCCAATAGTGGATAGCGCATAACATACCTAAAAATCGTTGAATAAGTACTCACTATCATACACATTGCTCAAAGTGGAGCAATAAAAACGTTAGCTTTCAGTAAGTAGCTCTGTATTCACAGAGCTACAATAAGATAAAAGTTTTACAGCTATCTGCAATGAATAGGTATTACAAACCACCTTGGGTTAGTTTGGCTGGGTTCAATAACTCGCTCAGTTCTTCGCGTGAAATATCCGTATGCTCAGCAGCAACATCAATAATAGGGCGACCTTCTTGATAAGCTAATTTGGCAATTTTTGCGGCTTTGCTATAGCCGATCACCGGATTAAGTGCAGTAACCAGAATTGGGTTTTTAGCGAGCGCTTTATCAACATTGCTTTGGTTTACTTTAAAGCTGGCAATCGCTTTATCTGCCAGTGCTTCACTGCTATTTGCTAAAAGTTCGATACTTTGCAAAATGTTTAGGGCAATCACAGGTAGCATTACATTGAGCTCAAAGTTACCGGCTTGACCAGCCACTGTAATGGTCGCGTCATTGCCAATTACTTGTGCGCTGACCATAGCCGCCGCTTCAGGGATCACAGGGTTTACTTTACCCGGCATAATTGATGAACCTGGCTGTAGAGCTTCAAGTTCAATTTCACCAAGACCTGCAAGTGGGCCAGAGTTCATCCAGCGCAAGTCATTGGCTATTTTCATTTGTGCTACAGCAAGTACCTTTAGCTGGCCTGAGAGCGCAACAATGGCGTCTTGTGAGCCTATGTTATAAAAGAAGTTTTTGCTTGGGCTAAAGCGAATACCTACATTCTCACTCAAGTGTTGGCAAAACTCACCGGCAAATGCTGGATCGGCATTTATGCCGGTACCAACTGCTGTGCCACCTTGTGCAAGTTCACAAACTCGCTCAAGAGCTTGGCGAATGCCTGCCATTGCATGATCCACTTGTAACTGCCATGCAGCCAGTGTTTGTGAAAAACTCACAGGCATTGCATCCATTAAATGTGTGCGACCGGTTTTCACAATATGGCCCACTTCGGCTTGTTTGCTTTGTAGGCTTTGACTGAGTTTATCGAGTTTAGGAAACAGCTCATAAATGATGTTAATAGCGCTACTTACAGCAATCGCAGTGGGGATCACATCATTTGAGCTTTGTCCCATGTTCACATCATCGTTGGGGTGAATGGTTTCCCCTGCAAGTTGGCTCGCCAGCGTTGCAATGACTTCATTGGCATTCATATTTGAGCTAGTGCCAGAGCCTGTCTGAAATACATCAACAGGAAACTCTGAAAAATGTTTACCGTCGATGACCTCTTGGCATGCTTGCTCAATAGCTTTAGCTTTACCTTGACTCAAATGGCCTAAAGCAGCATTACTTTGCGCGGCAGCTTGCTTAATGTAGGCGAGGGCGGTGATAAATTGCTTAGGCATGGCTAAGCCACTAATTTTGAAGTTATTGATAGCGCGTTGCGTTTGAGCTTGATACAACGCATTGGCAGGGACTTGTAGTTCACCCATGCTATCTGATTCGGTTCTAAATTGGCTCATAAACACTCCTAAATCGGGTTAAATTCTTGGCTGAGAAGACACGCTTCTCGCTCCAAACTGAAATACTTTTCAATACAGTTATGAGTTTTGTAGTAACGCTTTAGCGCAAGTTGCGGTTTATAAAGCTGAGCCAAACATTGTTTACGAATTGCATTATGCACTAATGAATCACACATCTTTTCAAGTAGTTCATGAAAGGTGCGTCTTAGATACAGCTCTTGCAAAATAAAGTTGTGATGCTTTTCGTAATAGCGTGCAATGTTTAAACCCGCTTCAACATAGTTAGCAACAAGTGCAGGGGCATGTAGCCCAGGTCTTTGGCAAACACATTTCATTTGCCGCTGATAATGGAGCATAGCATTGTGAGAGTGCATAGAAAAACCGATTAACTGTAATGATAATTGTTATCATTACAGTTAATCGGTTTTAGTGCAAGTCTTATATAATGAAGCTAAGACTGAATGGATTAACTGTGTGTGATTAATTGTAGCCGAGAATAAAAATCTGGTCTGTTTCATGTTTTTTCGGCGCCTGTACATTTTCTTTGTTACATTGAGAAAGAAGATCGATCACGGTTGCTCTGTCGTCACAACTTGTTAAGGCGGCTTTTTCGCTTTCAGCACGTTCGCTGGCTGCAAGTGCTGCATCTACAGCGGTGTAGGGTGAGATATACATAATATTGCTCCTATTGGTTAACTCACTTAGGAAATAGCATAAGCTGTACCAATATTGATCAATAAATTTAACTTGTTGAAAATAATGGTTTTATATTTTTAACTAATAAATTCACCGCGACTTTATTATTTATTTTTGCTTTACTGTTGTGCACTAATTACCAAACATGGTGCACTAATTTGTATGGATAAGCCCTTCTCTCAAGCCTGTGAAAACAACAAATTACCTATTTTAAACGTATTAGAAGCGTTCTTTTCTGATGTGACGGATGTATTAGAAGTCGGCTCAGGTACTGGGCAACATAGTGTGCATTTTGCAACGCATTTAGCACATTTGCAGTGGCATTGTAGTGATCGCGAGGTTAATCACCCGGGGATTTTACAATGGCATCAAGAAGCTGCATTAACTAACTTGCATGCGCCACTGACACTCGACCTTAATGATCCTTGGCCGGTTGAAACTGTGAATGCCATTTTCACCGCGAACACAATGCACATTATTAGCTGGCCACTGGTGGAGCGCTTTTTCCAAGGTGTAGCAAAGCACTTAGCGCCAAAAGGTAAGCTGTGTATTTATGGACCATTTAAGTACCAAGGTAAGTTTACCAGTGCTAGTAATGCTGAATTTGATGCTTTTTTAAAACAGCAAGATGCAAATAGTGCGATTCGTGATTTTGAAGCGATTTGCCAACTTGCAGAGCAAGCTGGCTTATTCTTTGTTGAAGATGTGCAAATGCCAGCGAATAACCAATTATTGCTGTTTAAAAGGCAGTAAGCTTTCGCATTGGGCTTTATAGAGCGCCATATGTTGGCGTTCTCTAGTTATAAAATCGCTAATGGCAGCTGCAAAATCATCGTGCTGAATATGATGCAGTGAATAGGTATTTACGGGCTTAAAACCGCGACTTATTTTATGCTCACCTTGCGCGCCAGAATGGAACTGTTTAAGTTTGTTGGCAATGCAGTATTCAATACCTTGATAATAGCAAAGCTCAAAGTGCAAACTATCGAGCTCATAGTTCGTTCCCCAGTAACGACCATACAAACAGTTCTGATCTTTAAAACTGAGAGTGGCGGCAATCACCTCTCCTTGATATTTAGCGAACATTAGCACCAGTTTGTCGGCCATGCTTTGCTGCAATAACTCGAAAAAGGCGGTATTCAAATAACCATTGTGGCCTGAGCGCTTTAAATAGGTTTGGCGGTAAAAATGACTAAATTGCTGCATGTGCTGTTTGCTGATGTCAGCACCTTCTATCCATTCTACGGCTATCTGCTGTTCAGTTATTTTAGCGCGTTCTTTTTTGAGCGATTTACGCTTTCTTGCGGTGAGTGAAGCTAAAAAATCCTCAAAGCAATTATAGCCTTCATTAAACCACTGAAACTGCACGCCATGACGTTGCATTACGGTATCGCTAGTTAATGCAGTCGCTTGTTGCTGGTGGCAAAAATTTATATGCCAACCTGACCAGCCTAACTGCGCTGCTGTTGCTGTGAGTGCATGCTGAGTGTAAGCATAGACTTCAGTGGGGTTATCGTGATTTATACTAATTCGTTGCCCAGCAATAGGTGTGAATGGTACGCCACACAGCCATTTGGGGTAATACTCTAGGCCATGTTGTTGATAGGCTTCAGCCCAAGCCCAGTCAAATACATATTCACCATAAGAGTGGTGTTTTAGATACCCGGGTAGTAAGGCTATGACCTGTTCTTGCTGGTAAATTGCTAGGTGCATAGGTTGCCAACCCGACTCTTCACTCACACAGCCCGTTTGTTCTAAAGCCGCTAAAAAAGCGTGATCAGTAAAGGGCGTATCATCAAAAAATGATTGCCAAAGAGTGGCATCAATCTCGCTTATTTGATTAAACCAGCGGTGGCTAAACTCACTCATTGTTCAGCCGATTCAATATCTTTGATGAAACCGTTGATATGCATAGCAAGCTTATCGAAATAAGGGTTAAACGTGAGTCGTGCAAAGGGTTTGTGCGCTTGTAAATTTTCGGCTGTGCGTTCACCCATCACAACGTCTTTTTGGTATTTGCAGGCTGTATAAAGCTTGTCGTCATCTAAGTAGCTTCCGCAATTGCGATACAATGCTGTGCGACCGTAGTAAGGGTTGCTGGGTTTATTAACAATACCAATATGTGACATTCCTTTGATTTTTTTACAGTCATCGGTGTCGCAGTCATCACGAATTATTTGGTAATCAGCTGGAAAGCTGGCGGGAATATTATCGTCATCACCATAGTATACAAGGCGATCAAGCTGGTTATTTTTGCGCGTTTTTGGGTCGTGCAGCTTAGTTAAAATCTTAAAGGTTGCTTGGTTATCTATTGTGGTGTCAACATCACTAAAAGTGCTAAATATCGCTACATTAGGGAGTTGGCGATGACGTAGTTCATCAAGGCTAATACGGCTCATTGCTTCGTGACTAGCTGAGGCTGCACTAAATGGAAACGACTCATACTTGGCAAAATCAAGGTCCGCATCTTTATCAATCCAATTCACAAATGGAATCGCATCAACCCATTTCGCCAGCCAACCGTTTTTATTGTGTGGCTCGCTTGCGGGTGAAAACAACATAGCAGCAGTAATCTTATTATCGACCGGGCCTTGAGTTAAGTAATCAATAACCAGTGCAGCACCCGTTGAGTAGCCCCCTAATATCACCTGATCAAAATCTTTTAATGTGCGCTCAATGGCATACACGCTAGCCTTTTGCCAATCATCGGCATCGATGTCTCTAAGTGCTGCAGGAGCGGTACCATGCCCAGGTAGTAAAATTGTGCGTACCGTATACCCTTGTTGATAATACACTTGTGCAAGGTCGTGATAGGTAAAGGGTGAGTCGGTTAAACCGTGGATCAAGAGCACTGCTTTACGGCTATTGGCCTGTTTAAGTTCAAATGGGCTTATTAAATCGGCAACAGTCGCGTTAGCTGGTCGAGCGCCTTGTGCAACAAGCTGCTGATAGGTGTCTGTGTAAACAGGGCATGGCAAATTAGCGCGCGGGTTTTCGCTACTAATTTGCAGGTAAGCAGCGGTTAAATAGTCACTAAATGCTTGCTCGATATTATAGCTAAAGGTGCTATGGGTGCGTGGTAATGGCTCTCTAAACAGTCCTTCGCGCTTACTTTTCATCATCAGTTCTTGGTCTTCAAGCTGAGTAAGGCAGGTTTGTTGCTGTGCCATTAATGAGCTGCTAAAGAGCCCACTGATGGCCCAAGAGATAGCAACTAAGTTGATGAATTTCATATTTTAAGCATCCTTTTAAAGCCTGTTTTTAGCTTATCGAGTTATGTTTTATTTGCAAGCAAGGTGCGTCAAGCGAGCGGTAAATGACGCTTAGTGAACGCTTGTTTTAAGACCACTGTCGATTCGATGTTAGCAATACAATCAATACTACCTAATTTATGTTTCACAAAGCTTTCATAGCTTTCTAAATCAGCGGCAACGATCTTCAGCAGGTAATCATAACTGCCTGAAATAACAGAGCACTCAAGTACATGGTCAAGCTTCTCAACCTGCTGTTCAAATTGCTCAGCAGCGGTAACAGAGTTCTGGTTTAAGCGAACAAAGGCATACACAGACACATTTAAATCAACTGCTTTAGGATTGATGGCAGCATGGTAACCACTGATCACATTTGCTGATTCGAGCTTTTTAATGCGGCGTAGGCAAGGGGTATCGGACAGGCTAACCGAGTGTGCCAGCTCTGAGACAGAAGTTCTCGCATTATCCTGTAAAGAATTAAGTATTTGTTGGTCTTTTTTATCTAATTTCATTTTTATTTGAGTGATTTTCACTAATCTAGATGGATTCTAGTCTATATTTTGGCGATTAGCACTCATTGAACTCTGTTAACATTATCGCAATATAATTATTTTGGAGTGAGCCTGTGACTGAGAACACTAAGGCATTTGATAGCTGGCTTCGCACCCGTTTTGTTGAGATCAACAGCGAATTAGAAAAACTATATTGGCAACAAGACGATAAAGCGAATGTAGAGGGTGTCGGTGAGCACCTTAAACGTCAATTAGAGCAAGAAGGTAATGAGCATATTCGTGCCTTACTGGCAGAGGGTAATACAGATGAAGGCTTTGATAATGCCTTTGACTTATTAGGTAATGTTGGCTTGTATATGGCGGCATGCCGTCGCCATGAGATCACTGAGCCTTCTCGTGAAACAAGCTCACCGCTTGTTGAAGCTTCAGCGTTGGCAATGCACATTGGTGCATCTATTGGCGTAACCCCACGTTTTGCAACGGCACATTTAACCACCCACAATAAAGCGGTTGATGGTTTGTATAAGCGCTTTACAGATCTTGAAGATGAGAAAATCTTTATTGATTACAATACCAAGGGCATTTTAGCGTATAAGCGCGCGGCAGATGCTTTATTAAAAATTCAGCCATTAGGGATATCACACCCTATCGCAGCAGATTTACTCGCAGTGGCAAAACAAGCATTGCTTGATGTGATTGAGTCGAATAATACGTTATACAACAAGCTCGATACAGACCGCTTTTTCTATTGTGTACGCCCGTATTACAAGCCGTATCGAGTAGGTAAAGAGGTATATCGTGGCGCGAATGCTGGTGATTTTGCGGGCATTAATGTTATCGATTTACTGCTTGGTCTTTGTTTTGCTAATGAACCTAGCTACTCGCAAATGCTGGTGGATAAATTCTTGTATATGATGCCTGAAGATCAGCAGATCCTGCGTGAAAGTATGCGTATGACAAGCATTATGGATGACTTTTTAGCGGCAGAAGCTGAGCGCGATAGCGAATGGTTACAAACTAACTTAAAGCTGTTCATTCAAGTGTGTAAACTGCATGGTGATACTGCCATTGGCCACCATAATCAGTTGGTCAGTAAATACATCGCGCAGCCTTCACAGCAAATGCAGCAACAACATATGGATAAAGTCACAGCCAGTGGGCCGCCTTTGCATGTGTTACTTAACTCACTAGAGCAGTTACGTGATCGTCGTGCGGCAGCAAAAAGGGACGATATTCGAACTCGGTTTGATGATTTAACTAAGTTAAAACAGTGGATTAAGTAATGAGTAAAGACGATTTTGTAATTCCACAAGGCAGCTATTTGCTTAACCACTCTGTGGGGCGACCCTTAAAATCTGCTGAGCAGCATTTTCATCAGCAGTTTTTTGCTGCTTGGCAAAATGAAAATAAAGAACCATGGCAACAGTGGTTGCAAGGTGTTGAGGCATTTACGAGTAGTCTCGCTAAATTATTTAACTCGCATAGTGAGTTATTTTGCCCACAAGTTAACTTATCGAGTGGTTTAACCAAGCTGTTGATGTCGCACCCGCGACTTCAACAAGAAAATTGCAAAGTATTGATGGCCGAAAGTGACTTTCCAAGTATGGGTTTTGCGATGCAAAAAGCCCTACCGGAAAGTGCTGAAATCGTGTTTATAGGTAAGCATGAAGACCTAACCGATGCTCAGATTTGGCAGTCATATTTAGCGAAAAATGATATTGATTTAGTCTTTATTAGCCATGTTTATTCAAACACGGGTCAGCAAGCGCCTATTCATGAAATTATAAATATCGCGAAACAACACAACACATTGAGCTTACTAGATGTTGCACAGTCTGCGGGCATTTTAGAGGTCGACTTAACTAAGCTTGATGCCGACTTTATGTTGGGCTCGAGTGTAAAATGGTTATGTGGTGGGCCTGGTGCTGCTTATTTATGGGTTAGCAGCAAGCAGCTTTCACTTTGTCAGCCACAAGATGTTGGTTGGTTTTCTCATCAAAATCCGTTTGAGTTTGATATTAAGCACTTTGCTTATCATCAAACCGCATTGCGCTTTTGGGGCGGTACCCCTTCAGTTGCACCTTATATTTTGGCTTCGCATAGTATTAATTACTTTGCTGATCTTGGTATTGAGAAAGTACGTGCTCATAACTTAGCAATGCTCGCGCAGTTTCATGATCAATTAGCTGATTATATGCGCTCACCAATACAGGCTGACAAATGCTCTGGTACGGCTATTATGCATTTTGGCGAGCAACAAGCGGCTGTTAAAGCTGCGCTTATTGCAGCGAATATTGCGGTTGATGAACGTCACTTAGGCTTAAGAGTCTCTGCTCATATTTATAATGATCAGCAGGATATAGATACTTTTATCACGACTGTGAAAAGCGCTTTAAATTAAGTGCTTGTCGAGCCTTTGCTTTGACTGAACGCCAATGCGTCATTGGTTTTTCTGGGACCAGCGCTAAAATTTGCTCAAAGTCGATGTCATCAATACTGACTTCGTTGCTGTGGGCAAACATAATCCGTTTTGGTTGTAGCGCTTTTAGCATCAACAAAGAGCTTAAATACAGCTTAGGGTAAAAAACAGGAAAGGGTGGCACAAGCTGCCCTTTTACTTTTACTAGTAAATCAGCAATGTAAATTCGCTCGCTAGGAATATGATAAAGGCTAATATCTCGGTCAGTGTGACCTGGGCTATGTAGTGCTTGCCAATCGTCAAAGCCGGGTAGGGTTGCATCAGTAGCAAGGTAATAATCTGCATCTAGATGGCGGCTGTACCAAAGGTTGTGGCGTTTTTTATTTAACCTACCTGCGACCCACCAAGCCAAAGCGATATCGGTTAAATGCATTAAGAAACCATCAATGCCTCTATACCATTGACCTGGAGCGTTCGACGTAGCTATTTTGCCGCCACTTAACTTTCTTAGTGCATGCGCTCCACCGGCATGATCTGGGTGCATATGGGTGACTACAATCAGTTTTAAGTCAGTGATGGGGCGCTTTAGTTGTTCGGTAATATAGTCAAATACAGTATCAACATCAGCACGGCAACACCCATCAAGCAGCATCAATTTATCTGGATATTCAACTAAATAGATATTTTGAATATAACCTTCGAGCGTGTGAATGTGCAAAACAATTGACCCTTAAACTAAATCAGCAAATGTTGTTATATCATGTCTGACCAGTTTTAGTAAGTTAAGCTAATTGGATTGCGTGCCTCGCTCTTTGAGCTGCTTTTTGTTTTCTTCTAACTGTGCTACCTGTTTTTCGAGGATGCTGATTTGGCTCTTATAGTAAGCGTTAATACGCTCACTTTGTTTGCTGATAGCATCATCAATAGACGCTGCGCCTAACCTATTTGCGGCATCTTGCGTCATATTATTGAGTTTATCGATGCGCTCACTTTGTTGTTTTTGTAGTTCTTTAATTTCTAGCTGAAGGCGCTCTATTTCACGATCGGCTTTTTGAATTTTTAAATAATCTTCAACACTTAAGTCGGCAGGCTTTTGTGGTTTTTGCGGCTGCTCTGTAGCTGGTGTTTGGCTAGTTGCTGGTGGCGGTGCAATTTTCACGATTACTGCATCTTTTCCACAAGGCTGTTCCGTAAAAGTGGCAACCCCGTCAATCATGCACTTATAAATAGTGGCTTGACTGTTGGTGCAGGTAAGTAGGGCAAGAGTAAAAAATGCAAAACGAAACATAGCATCACTTTGTGTAGCAAATAGATACTTAGCATGCATGAAATATAATGAAGTGTGCAAGTTTTCGGGCATAAAAAAACCGCTTAAAAGCGGTTTTTAATAATAAAATGGTGGAGAAGGAGGGATTCGAACCCTCGATAGAGCTACAAACCCTATACTCCCTTAGCAGGGGAGCGCCTTCGGCCACTCGGCCACCTCTCCNCGATGGAGCTACAAACCCTATACTCCCTTAGCAGGGGAGCGCCTTCGGCCACTCGGCCACCTCTCCAGCGCATAATTCTGATTGTAATTTGCTGAAATTAATCAACAAATAAAAATAAGTGGTGGAGAGATAGGGATTTGAACCCTAGAGGGGCTACAAACCCCTGCCGGTTTTCAAGACCGGTGCATTCGACCACTCTGCCATCTCTCCACATCGTGATGCGAGAATAATACTTAGCTGAATCGGCTGTGTAAATAGGAAAAAGTTTGTTTGCTTGTTTTTTGAGCGTAAAGAGGGAGTTTTTTGTAAAAAGGTTTAATTAATTGCTGTTTTTAACTTAAAAGAAAGGGATTGGAGCAGTAAACGGAGGAGCTAAAGAAGGATCTTCGTTAGTGGTTGGGTGTTTACTGCACCGATAAAGTAACCATGGTTGGGGATTACTTGTGTTGTACTGCGCCGCCAAGAGCTAACTTTTTGCCGTAGCGATTAAGTTTTGCCAACATTTTTGCTTTGCGGTTTGTTGGTTTTACGGCAACATGAGTTGCAGCGTTTTGGTTTAATGTATTAATTGGGTTCATTACTTTGCTCCGGGTTGTGTTTGGTTGAAAACGTGAGTATTTTGCAATCAAACTGAACAAAAATAAAACGATAAAAATTGAGTCTGTCGGATAACTTTTTCTAATCCAAAAGCCTTTTATTAACATGGGGTTAAGTTTTTACCTTACTGATATCTTGCATGCTTATGCAGTTTCTTTAACGCTGAAGTGTAGGTAAATAAAGGTTTTTAATTTTTATTATTTTTATTTATGCGTTTTTAGAGTGAGAAAGTGACTAATTATTCAGATTAATATAATTTGAACGAGTGTGGTGTTTTTGCCGTGCAAGAAAAGAAGTAACCGTTGATGTTGATAATAATAAAGCCAAGTGACAAAAAAAATCATAAAAACAGTGTTGATTGGCTACTAAAAGAATGTAAAAAAAGACAGATTGAGCCTGAATTGTATTTAACCACAG
This sequence comes from Pseudoalteromonas sp. P1-8, assembly GCF_001399985.1. Classification (NCBI taxonomy): domain Bacteria; kingdom Pseudomonadati; phylum Pseudomonadota; class Gammaproteobacteria; order Alteromonadales; family Pseudoalteromonadaceae; genus Pseudoalteromonas; species Pseudoalteromonas sp. P1-8. The sequence goes on along the minus strand of NZ_LJSO01000015.1, from coordinate 71,244 downwards.
GCAAGTTTGAGAATGATTGCGCTGATATAGCGCTTTTGGCTAAAAACCAAACTCAAGTTGTGGTGATTGGTGGTGATGGGACGCTGCATTTAGCTGTTAATGCATTAATGTCGAGTCGCTGTTCTATCGCGTTAATTCCGGCAGGCACAGGAAATGATTTTGCTCGTGGCTTTGCGTGTAAACAACAAGCTTGGTATGACGCTGTTTTTAATAGCCGTACAGAGTTAATCGATGTTGGACAAATCAATCAGCGCTATTTTATTAATGTGGCGGGAATAGGTTTTGACGCTGAAGTCGTGACTCAACTAAATAAAGCCGGAAGTTTTAGCTCGTTTGGCTACACTTGGCAGGGCATCAAGCAGCTATTTTCATTTAAGGCACAGTCACTTCAGGGTGAGTTTAATGGTAAAGCACTCAGCTACAGTAATTTAGCGACGATTTTTGCTAATCATTATTACTTTGGTGGTGGCTTAAAGATTGCCCCTCGGGCAAAGTTAAATGATGGTCAGCTTGATTGCTACTGTATGCCAGCTGGCGGTTTATTGAAAAACCTGATCAGCTTTTTGTATTTACTGCTCGTAAAGCATCATGGTTTGCAAGCGCTAGAATATACCCAGTTAACAACTGCAGAGGTCACCACGAAAGGGTTGGCTATAGAAGCCGATGGTGAGCTTGTTGGTTTTACTCCGGCTAAAGTTAAGATTCACAAACAAGCACTTCGTTTTCATGTGCCATAAAAAAGCGCCGGCAAAATTTGCCAGCGCTTGGTGTTAGAGGCGACATAGTCACTTCTAACTGGGGACGGAGCTTTTTTGCTGCAAGTTACGCGCAGCAAAAAATGCTTTAATTTGTCGAGTAGGAGTCAGCACGATAGCATTACCGAATAACACTAGGCTAAAACCCATAAAGGTATTCGCTTGCCATTCAAATCCTTCAAATAAAGTACTTAACACCACTGCAACCAGTGGGAATAACACGATCACATAGCTTGCGCGCTCAGGGCCGATGTTTTTAAGTAGCGCGAAGTAACAAGCAAATGCGATTACGGTGCCAAACACTGCTAAGTAGAAAAGCGATACCCAATAGCTACTTGGGGCGTTCAACGTGAGCTCAACGTCGCTTACTAAAACATAAGCAGCTAGACCTAAAGCGCTGTATAACATACCCCAGGCATTGCCTTGAAGTACGCCAATATTACGCTGAGAGTTTCGAACGCTGACCATATTTCCCAATGAAGCCACAAAGGTTCCAGATAGCGCAAGTAGTAACCCGACCAACGCACCATTACTCAAGTCGAATTGCTGAATTTGTGGCCAAAATAAGCTGGCAATACCCATTACGCCGAGTAGAGCGCCAAAGTAAATTCGTTTCGCAATTGGCTTTGCGAAGAACAAGCGGGTGTTAATAATGTTCATCAATAGCAACATCGAAAACGCTATTGAGGCCATTGCTGAGGTGAGATAGTTCTGCGCCCAATACAGCACTAAATAATTTAAACCAAAGTTAAATAAGGCTAATAAAGCAAAAAATCCGTGATCACGCAGTGAATAATGCATAGGTAGCTTTTTCATGAGCACAAAGGCCCACATTAAAATGGCTGCAATGGCAAAGCGGTAAAATAAAGAGACCTCAACAGCGACATCACCTAGTTGAAACTCAATAGCTAGCCAAGTCGATCCCCAGATCAGTACTGTAGCAAGGTAGAGAGCGGCGCTTTTCATAGTTAGTACCCAAAAATTGAAAGTATGTTCATTTTAATCCTCTTCTGTATACTTAACATATACAGAAAACTAGAAATGCAACCTATACAGTTTGGTGGGCTATGTCACAAGTTATCAGTCGTAGTAACAGTGAGTTCTTATATCAACAAGTTATTCAGCTAGTTAGAGATCTTTGCTTGCAAGGCTCGTTATTACCGGGTGAAAAGTTACCTTCGCTCAGAAAAATGGCAGACAAGCTCAATATTAGTATTCCTACTGTAAAACAGGCGTATCAATTACTTGAAGGGCAAGGATTGATTGAAGCAAGAGAAAAGTCAGGGTACTTTTTAAAGTCTTCACAGTTAAATCAGTCACGACCAAAGCGAGTTAGGCTCAGTCGAGAGCCTACCACAGTCAATAAGCAAGGCTTGATTGAGCAAGTCTACAGCGCTATCCATAAAGCTAATGTGGTGCCATTTGGTATCGCCAACCCTGTAGCCGCAGCACCAACAGATAAAGCACTGGCACGAACAATGCGCCGAGTAATGACATTAGCGGGCGCATCGGCAATTAATTACGGCCCGATGGATGGCTTTGCACCACTTAAAAAACAACTCATTCATCGCTATCTGGATTTTGGCATTGGGGTTGATAGCGATGAACTAGTGATCACCAATGGTGCTCAAGAAGCGTTGGCGATTGCCCTTAAGTGTGTTGCTAAACCCGGTGATGTTATTGCTATCGAGTCGCCTTGTTATTTTGGCATTATCGAATTAATTGAAAGCTTAGGCTTAAAGGCGCTGGAAATACCGCTGTGCCCCGATGAAGGAATATGGCTAGATGATTTGGCTCAAGCACTCGATGAGCATGATATAAAAGCCTGTGTGTTTTCAACCTCATTAAATAATCCTGTTGGCAGTTTTATGCCTGATGCCAAGCGTGAGCAATTAGTGGCACTTTTAGAGCAGCGTGACGTGGTGCTTATTGAGGATGATGTTTATGGTGACTTACATTTTACAGCTAAGCGTGCCACTCCTGCACAAGCTTATTCAAAAAAGGGCTTAGTGATCACCTGCGCGTCGTTTTCAAAAACAGCTGCTCCCAGTTATCGCATAGGTTGGATCATTGCTGGTAAGTTTGCAGAGCAAGCAAGGCGACACAAACGCGCGCTTAGTTGCTCCGCGCCACTTATAAACCAGTGGACCTTGTATGAGTTTATAGCTAGCGGTGAGTACGACCGTAACATTCGTTTGCTTAGACAGCGCTTAAGTACCAACAAAGAGCGTATGATTTGGTGCCTGCAGCAATATATGCCAAGTTGTGCGCGTATTAGTAATCCGCAGGGTGGCTGTGTTATCTGGGTTGACCTTGGTAGCCAATATGATGCGGTAAAGTTATTCCATTTGGCACTTGAGGCGGGGATCAGTATTACTCCAGGGTTGATATTCTCAGCGGGTAAAAAGTACCGTAGCTGTTTTCGTTTAAGTTATGGCTTGCCTTGGTCTGAGAATTTAGAGCAGGCGATTAAAACGTTATCGCAGCTGACTGTGCTGGCCAAAAAATAAAAAAGCGCAGAGCAAGCTCTGCGCGAAAGGACCAAGTGTTTTGGTTCAGGGATGTTAATTAGTCAATTACTCTGCATTCTGTTTGAAAGTAAATAGTTGATACTCTTTTAGCTCTGGTACTAGAACTACTAGCTCTTGCTCTTTATGAGCGATATCAGCAAAGCTGCCGCATAATGCATCTGCACGCTCTTCAAGTTGAGCTGCCTGTGTTTCTACACGAGCTTCGATTTGTGCGCCCATGTTTTCCATACGTTGCTCAAACTCATCCATGTCGCCACCTGAACCTAAAAGTTCAGAGCCTAGCGCCACTAAAATACTGCCCATCGATTGCATCATGGCTGACTCGACAGCCGATTCGATTTGCTCATCGAATTGGTCTTCAAAGTTTTGGCCAAATTTTTCGAAATTTTGCTGACCCATGGTGAACGCACCTTGCTGATAGAAAGCGTTTTGTACTTCTACGCTGATATCGTCCATTAATTCTGAAATGTCGCTTAGGCCATCAATATTGAAAGCATTTGAGACTTCTTCGATGGCTACACCAGCTATTTTTACACCATCAAGTGCGATATTTGCTACTTCAGGAAGTTGGCTGCGTAAGCTGTCTGAGTAATCTGCAATTGCTTGCTGTTGTGAAGCATCAAGCGACACGCTTTGACCATCGATATATAAAGTGTGCTGATCGATGATTTTCATAGTGCGATTATCGGCTGTGTATACTTCTAACTCGCTTGGTGTGATGCGTACATCATTTATAAATTCAACATCACACTGCTCACCGCTGAATGAAATATTTGTATCATTATCGTTATGAGCCATTGCGCCGGTAGCGATAAATAAAGAACTTACTAACAATAACTTTTTCATTTTTTTCTTTCCTGTTTGAAATGACACAAATACATAATCAAATTGAATGCCAAAATTTATAAGTTCAATTAATTCAATGCCTTGCTGTGTTTCTATGGTTTTTTAAAAATTGCGGGGAATAACTTTTTAACCATTTTTTAGTCAAATTAACTAAAAAATACACATGCATAAATGACTTTTATCGAAACGATAAAAAACTCTCACTTTTCAGAAATCAAATTTAGCGCTATTTATTCACAATATTGACATATGACCTATTTAGCATGGGTGTATGGCTTTATTTTGGTGGTTTTTTAGATACTAAATTACTACTGAGCTTTTTAATCTTTGCCAATTCATCGAGCAAATTTTAATCTCAAGAATTGGTCTCAAACACTTTATGGAGTGGGTTGTGGGTAAGACATTTAGTTATGACGCGCTAGATGACGATTTTGTTGAAGACGAGTACGAAATGGTCGGGCGTAATCAACACGACAAGAAAAAGCAACGCGTAAAGAAGAAGTTGGAAGACTATCTTGAACAAAAACGCTTGCGCAGAAACTTAGGCGACGACGACTTTGACGAGTACTTGAACGACTAAGCATAAATTTAGATAAAGAGGCAATTTGCCTCTTTATTGCTTTTAGGCTTTGTTATTTGCCCAGTGCAGCTGCGATGTCTGACTCGAGCTGTTCAGGTTTTGTCAGTGGCGCATATCGCTTAATGGCCTTGCCATCTTTACCAATTAAAAATTTGGTGAAGTTCCATTTTATTTTGCGGGTGATAAACCCCGGTAATTCTGATTTTAGGTATCTAAAAACAGGGTGAGCATGTTCGCCATTCACATCGACTTTGCTCATCATTAAAAAGCTAACGCCATAGTTAATAAGGCAGCCTTCTTTAATTTCTTTTGCATCACCTGGTTCTTGTTTGCCAAACTGGTTACATGGAAAACCAATTATTACTAAGCCTTGCTCATGATACTTTTCGTGCAGTGCTTGTAAGCCTTCATATTGTGGAGTGAAACCGCATTTACTTGCGGTATTTACAACAAGCACAACCTTGTTTTCAAAATCAGAAAAGTCAACGGTTTGGCCTTGTAGGCTGGTGGCAGAAAGTTGGTGAAATTCGCTCATAATGATAACTTTTTATTATTGTTGCATTGATTCTAACTTGCTTGGCATCTTTCTAAAAGGGTAAATTTTAATCAGCGGTTCTTCTTACTTGGCGTTAAGTATCGTAGCTAACTTAAAATTATAAATAATCCCATACCTGCCAGTGTTGTGTAGTATATGTTATGTGTTTTATAGGCCACGATAACAGACAAAATAGCAGCACTTAGATAAGGATTTTGCCACTCTAGATTTATCCCTTCGTCATTAATAAACACAATGGGCACCCAAATTGCGGTGAGTACGGCTGGGGCGCTAAAACTTAAAAATTGCTGCATTTTCGGACCGACTTTGAATGGTAATGCGCGGTGCAAAAATAAGTAACGTGTGAAGAAGGTAATACACGCCATTAATAAAATGGTGATCATCATAGCGTATGCTCCTCTTTTGCTTGCCAGCGACTAATTAGATAACCAACCGTCATAGCGATAAGAGCCGCGGTGACAAGCCAAAGTTGAAAGCCCTGACTTTTTAATAGTGTTGCTACAACGCCTGCGGTGATCACTGTAGCCAGTGTTGCAAGGTTCTTTACACCCGGAATAACTAAAGCAATAAACGTGGCAGCGATGGCAAAATCAAGACCTAGGTGTGTTAAATCGGGAAGTAAGCTTCCTGCGACAATACCAAGGAGGGTCCAGATATTCCAGGCAATATAAAAACTAAAGCCGGCACTTAGCGCGTAAATAAGGCGCACTTTTGTGCGGTAGGCTTTGTGATGATGCGAAAAAGCAAATAATTCATCTGTTAGTACAAAACTCACTGGCAGTCGCCAACGAAAGGGTTGATCTATTACTTTGTGGCGAATAGCTAAACCATATAAAAAGTGCCGTGAGCTAATAATGAGTGTGGTAAATAAAATAGTTAAAAGCGGCGTGTTTCCTGCCATTAATTCAATCGCAACGAGCTGTGCTGAGCCTGCAAATACCAATAACGACATAGCTTGTGTTTCTAAAGCACTGAAGCCATTTTGAACTGCTAACGAGCCACATAAAATTCCCCAAGGTAACACCGCAAGGCATAAGGGGAGCATGTCGAAAAATCCTTTTAGCAAGGCTCTTATTGTTGATTTATGCATCTTATCGCTCATGTTTGTTGTTATGGCTCAGATCAAAACAGCTGAAATAGAGGTGTGTCAAAATAACTGAAGTTTGCAATAATGTATAGCCGAGCCTGTTGCTGAAATCATTAGCGTCTTTTAAAGGGAAAGTTACAATGTCTAAAGTTAAAGTATGGGATGGCTTTATAAGAAGCTTCCATTGGTTATTAGTTGCGGCCATCGCAACCCTCTATTTTAGTGCTGAAGAAGGTATGTTGGAGCTGCACTTTGCTGCAGGCTACTTCACTCTAGCGCTTATTATTACACGTCTTGTTTGGGGCATTATTGGTAGTAAAACGGCAAAGCTGTCTGCGCTGATTCATTCACCAATCGCCGCAATTAAATCGTTTACAAGCAATGAACATAAGGCGGGTCATGGCGCGGCGGGTAGTTATATGGTGATAGCCTTTTTTGCGTTACTTATCGTACAGTTAACCTCTGGCTTAATGACCAGTGACGATATCTTAACGGATGGTCCACTCGTTGAGCATGTATCCTCAGATACCGTAGAGTTTGCCGGTTGGTTACATCATTTAAACTTTGATATTTTGTTGTATGCCATTGTGTTGCATGTAATAGCGATTGTGATTTACCGCATTAAAGGAAAAAACTTAGTGAAACCTATGCTAACGGGCAGTAGCGACCAAGTTGCGGTTACTGAGCCTGTTACAAAATCGCCGTTGATAGCTTTTGTTATTTTTGCAGTGTGCTTAGTGGTGCTATTTACGACTTGGGGTGCAGAGCCACTCAGCTATTTGCTTGGGTAGGTAATTCAAGACATTAAAAAAGGCGCTAATAAGCGCCTTTTTAGTTCAAATTTTTAACTAGTCTTTGAAAGACTTATGGCAATCTTTACAGCCTTTAGCCCATGCGCCAAATGCTTTGCCAATTACTTTTTTATCGCCGCTTTGTGCTGCAACTGCTAGCTCATCTGCATATTGTTGGAAAGCAACTGCTTTTTTCATAAAGGTTTCGTTGTCGCTCCATACAGCTGCAAGTGCAGATGTATCACCCTTGTCAGAACCCGCTACGAAAGCTTCCCAAGGCATTTTAGATAATGCCGCTGCATTGTCGGCACGCTTTTGAAAACGTTCTGCATCAAAAGGTACTTTTCCTTTTAGCATATCGCCCATGTCGCCAATTTGTACGCGGATCATTGAAAATGCTGCCTGACGGTACTCGATTGCATCGCTTGGCTCTTCAAATACAGAATTTGCTGATGCGCCAAATGCCATTGTTGAAAGCATTGCACCCACTACTAATTGTTTTAATTTCATTCCTTTTGCCCCTTAAGATGTCATAAAAGTAAACTAACTGAGTTGTATCTTAGCTCAATATAATATTCAAGTGTATTGCGGTTAATCTTAACTTAAGTTTAATTTAATCATTAATATCAATATCGGCGAAGATCATGCCACGGCGCATGCTTCTGGTGGCTAAGAAAACCTCGCATAACAAAGATAAAAATCCACATATCAAAAGCGCCATAGCAGCCACAAAGCAGCTAGCAATTGTCACGCTCAAGTTGATAGATTGAATATGTGATAAGAATAGACACATAACCACAGCACATACTAATAAGGCACTGAGTACACTTAAACTAAAGGCGATATGAATGCAGCGAGAGCGTTTCAACAGTGCCCTTAGCTCTGTTGTTAATGACTTATTGAAGTCTTCATCAGTACTGACTTTAAGTTTACGTTCTAACTGCCGAGCTCGATCGGTAATACGTGCCAAGCGGTTTGAAAGCACGCCTAACGTTGCTGCAATACCGGTAATTAAAAAGACGGGTGCAACAGCAGTTTGAATTACTTTTGCCATGGTAAGAATGTTGATTACTTCTGAATTCATTTGAAAGTACTCTATTTATTAAAACTCAACACCTAATTTTCATTTACAAACATTTACAACTGCTCTTCACCATGTAAAGTTATTTATAAACAGTGGGTTGTGATTATTTGTGTGTTTCGATCTTAAATATTTGTAATTGTTTTGTAACTGAAATGTTGTTCTTGTTTGTGTTTCCGTTTTATATTAGTTCTGAAACTTTGTTTCAATCACTATTTAGACGATAACATAACATATCCCAGGGGAACCCATGTCTAATAATCTAATAAAAAGAACAGCAGTTGCTTTGGCTGTGACAAGTGCAATGTGCGCTAGTGCACAAGCTAATGACTTTTCTAAATATAATCTTGCCGGTAAAAAATTAATCAAAGCGAGCGCGGTAACTAAGAAAGAACAAAAAGTTCGCAGTGAAGCAACAAGTTGGTTAATTAAGTTAAATGCTCCTGCAAGTATCAATGCAAAAACAATGGGCGCGGATGTAGCGTCAATTCAAGCGCAAGCTAAAATAGCACAAGCAAGCGTAGAGCAAGCAATTAACAGTATGGACTTGCCTCTTCAAGTTGTTGCTAAAACTTCAACGCTAGTAAGTTCTGTTGTGGTAAATGGTAATAAGCAAGACGTCGCTAAGTTACTATCAAATTCTCAAGTAGAAGGCATTTACCCAGTATACGACTATGAGTTGCATGTTGCTGACAGCGCTGACTATATTGAAGCAACTCCGCTAGTATCTAACGGTTTAGCAACAGGTGAAGGTGTTCGCGTTGCTGTTCTTGATACAGGTATTGACTACACTCATACAGCCTTTGGTGGTGCGGGTACTGACGAAGCGTATGCTGCAGCAATTGCTGATCCTGCTTCAGTTGATTGGCCACAAGGTAAAGTATTAGGCGGTTATGACTACATCAATTATGACGATGATCCAATTGATGTGACAACTAACCACGGTACACACGTTTCTCACTCTGTTAATGGCATCGCGCCAAACGTAGATTTATTTGTTTACTCGGTATGTAATAGCGGTTGTCCTGGCCTTGCACAACTACTAGCGCTTGAGAGTGCAATGGACCCTGATGGCAATGGCGACATTAGTGACCGTGTTGATGTTATCAACATGTCTCTCGGTGGTGATTACGGTGATATTGCAAACGATGCAGTTGGCCTGTTCATCAACCAAGCGGTTAAACTTGGCACAAACGTTGTTATCTCTGCAGGTAATGATGGCGCTTACCCATTCATCGTTGGTGGTCCAAGTACAACTGAAAACGCTCTTTCAGTAGGTGCGATGACTCACCCTACCGGTGAAGAATCAATTGGTAGCGGTACAGTTGATGGTGAAGAAGCGATTGTACAGCCGGCCAGCTTTGGTCCACAGATGGCATTTAACTACACTAATGAAAACTTGGAACTTGTGTACCCTGATGCGAATCAAACGGCTTGTGAAGCGTTTGCTGACGACGTAGATTTTACAGGCAAAGGCGTTATCATCGACCGTGGTGCATGTGCATTCACAGTTAAAGTATTAGCAGCACAAGCTAAAGGCGCAGAGTTTGTTATAATTGCAAACAATAATGATGATGGCACGCCAGCACCTATGGGCGGTTCAGATCCGACTGTAACTATCCCTTCTGTAGGTGTAACATTTGCTGCAGGTACAGCACTTAAAGCGGGCGGTACATTTAACCTAACAGTTGAACGTCTAGTTCTTTCTGGTGCTATTGCTGACTTCACATCACGTGGCCCTTCAATGGGCGGTCTGTTAAAACCTGAAATTACAGCACCAGGTGTTAATATCATGACTGCTCACCCTGGTCTTGGTGATGGTCTTACTGGTGCAACAGGTACTTCATTCTCGGGTCCTATTACTGCAGGTGCGGTGAGCTTATTAAAAGAAGCGCTGCCAGAGCGAAACGCGTTTGAAATTAAAGCGACGTTAATGAACACGGCAAACCTAAATGTGACTATGGAGCCGTTAGCGCTTAACCCTGACGCTGAGCTTGCACCAATTAGTTATATCGGTGCGGGTCTTGTTGATGTAAATAAAGCGGCTAACTTACCAGTTGCTGCTTGGGCTGCAGATACTAAACAAGCAGCGCTTTCGTTTGGTTTAGTAAACGCATCTGAAACAGTTGAGCTTACTAAAACAGTTCAAGTTAAGAACTTCTCTAACGAAGACCAAGTGTACACACTTTCTCTTGAACAGCGTTATGCAGATGATGTTGAACGTGGTTCATTCTCTCTTGACTACCCAGAGTCAATTACAGTGCCAGCAGGCCAAACTATGTCATTTGATGTGACAGCGACGATTGATCCTGCAACATTACCTGAGTGGACATTAACGGATGACAATATCGGCTCACAAGATGCTACGGCTGATTTAACTAACCTAGAGCTTGATGGTGCGTTAATCTTCTCTGATGGTAGTGATGAAGCATTCCACCTTGTATACCACGTATTACCAAAAGCAAATGCAGCAATGAGCTTCATGCCAGTAATGACGACAGATAATGGTGTTGCTCATGAGTTAACGAATACAGGTGCTGTAGCACTTGAGCCAATATTTGCTCCTACAGTAATGACTGATGATGTAGATGAAGACCAACGCTTTGATTTAGTTGGTGCATCAATCGAAACATTTGCAGTGTCTACTGATATCTGTGATAGCGGTTATGTAACTTTGACTACCCTTGTGATGAATGAAGGTATTACTCACTCTTACGTGGGTGGCTTCATGGCTGACTTCGACGTAGACCAAGATGGTACATACGATGTAACGGTACAAAATGGTAAGTTAGAATGGTTCTATGATGTTGAGCCAGGTACAGCAATTACCTTTACGCATGGCTACGGTAGCTCTTCAGGTAACCTTGATAATATTTACCAAATCATAGGTAATAACCACCTCACAATGCAAAGCTGTCTAGGTGCATTTGGCCTTACTGCTGATGATATTGGCCGCGCAACTGCAAATGTACGTTTCCGTACAGAAGAAGCAACGTGGACACCAATTGCATCAGGCGAAGGCGATGTTGCAATGGGCACATATACATTCACTGACGCATCAAGTGACGTATATGCAGCTCTAGTTGATGAATCAGGCGAAGTAGTTAGCTCATTAGAGCCAGGCGCTTCTGCAACACTATTGAACGCTGGTGCAGACTTCATGATCTTATCTGACTCAGGCTCAAAAGCATACGCAGCAACACCAAGCGAAGATGCTGATGTTGCCCCAGTTCTTGATGATGCATCATTCTCTGTAGATGAAAATACTGCGGTAGATACAGTGATTGGCACATTAGAAGCAACATATGGTGCTGAGCTTGCTAACCCTATCGCTGAATACATTGTAGTTAATTCTACTTCTTCAGCTGTTTCAGTGACTGCTTCAGGTGATGTTGTTGTTATGAACAGCGACATGCTTGACTACGATGCTGGCATGATGAGCATTGAGCTTGAAGTTGTGGCGGTAGATTCTGCAGGTAATATCTCTGAATCAGCGATGGTGACTGTTGAAGTTATGAACGTTGCTGACGAGCCAGAAGAAGTTAACCCAGTAATCGATGCTGAGCTTGGTGAGTTCTCTGTTCAAGAAAATGCCGCAGAAGGTACTGTAATTGGTACTGTGACTGCAACTGACCCAGATGCTGATCTGACTCCTATCGCAACATATGAAGTGACAGGTAGTGATAGCATTAGCATCAGTGATGCAGGTGAGTTAATGGTTGCGGGTGCTATCGATTATGAGCAAACAACCTCTATCGAAGTATCAGTAACTGCAGTTGACTCTGCAGGCAATATGTCTGAAGCGGTGACGATTACTATTGCAGTAACACAAGACCCGGCAGAAGATGTTGTAGCTGAAGAACCAGAGAAGAAAAAATCTTCTTCAGGCTCACTAGCATGGTTAACATTACTTGCTGCACCGTTCGCATTTATGCGTCGTCGTAAGCAAAAGTAATTACTTGATAAATAAGTGATAAAAGGGAGCTTCGGCTCCCTTTTTACATTGCTTCACAAAGGCTACTTATATATTGCAGTTTTTTTACTTATATTGGAGACAGAATAATAAAACGAAAACAGGAATCCCATGAAAGTTGGCCATTCACTTTGCCTTGCGGCACTCTCTTTAGCTGTTCTATCAGCGTGTAATAAAGTCCCCGATAATAAAGAACAAGCCGTTATTACAGAGCAAATTCAGATTGCAGCACCCGTCGCCAAAAAAATACCTCATGAAATGACCATTCATGGTGACACTCGTATCGATAACTACTATTGGATGCGTGATGATAAGCGCAAAGATGCCGCTGTTATTGCTCATTTGAATGCTGAAAATGCGTATGTTGAAAGCAAGTTAGCGCATACACAAACACTACAAAACACCCTGTTCGAAGAACTTAAAGGGCGTATTGAGAAGGATGACGATACGGTACCGACAAAAAAAGGGGAATATTACTATTTCTCACAAACGCGCGGTGATGACGAATACCCGGTTTATGTGCGCAGCAAAGATAGCCAAGGAGGAGGTAAGCAGGTTATCTTAAATGTGAATGAGCTTGCTAAAAATCATGACTATTTTGCCGTAACTGGTTTAGCTGTCAGCCCAAATGGCAATTTGCTGGCTTATGGTGAAGACACTGTGAGTCGTCGTATTTACACAATTAAAGTAAAAGATTTAACCACAGGTAAAATGCTTACAGAGAGCCTTGAAGGTACAGAAGGTGATGTAGTCTGGGCTAATGACAACAAAACTTTTTACTATATCAAAAAAGACCTACAAACGCTGTTAGGCTATCAAGTATATCGCCATACACTAGGCACCCCTCAAGCCGACGATGAGCTTGTTTACGAAGAGAAAAATACCAGTTACTACACCGGTATTTATAAGAGTAAAGACCAACAAGAAATCTATATTAGCCATGGCAGTACCAGTGCATCGGGTGTGTCGGTTATTGATGCCAATGATGTTAAAGCAATGCCAAAGCGTTTTATTGAACGCGAAGCTGGGCTTGAATATGACATCAGTAAATTAGGCGATTGGTATTACATTGTTACTAATTTAAATGCAGTTAACTTTCAACTGATGAAAGTGCACCGCGATAAGGCTCATGATAAAGCTAACTGGCAAACGCTAATTGCTGGTCGTGATAACGTGAAACTTGAAGGCATTGAGTTATTTAATAATCACTTGGTGTATGAAGAGCGAGAAATGGGGCAAACCCGAATTACTATTCGTGACCTTCGTAACCAACAAGAGCAAGTCGTTGCATTTAATGACCCAACTTATATGGTCTTTAGCTATGGCAATAGTGAGTTAGATAATCCTAGCTTTCGTGTTTACTATTCAAGTATGACGACGCCAGGCAGCAGCTACGATATCAACCTAGAAAGTGGCGAAAAAACACTGCTTAAGCAACGTAAAGTATTAGGTGATTTTAATCCTGACAACTATGCCTCTGAGCGAGTTTATGTGACGGCTAGAGATGGTGTGGATATTCCTGTGAGCCTTGTTTATCGTAAAGAAAAGTTCAAAAAAGACGGCTCGAATCCACTTATGCAATATGGTTATGGTTCGTATGGTGCGACCATGGATCCGAGCTTTTCTAGTTCACGCTTAAGCTTACTTGATCGCGGTTTTGTATTTGCGATTGCACATATCCGTGGCTCACAAATGCTGGGTCGTCCTTGGTACGAAGACGGCAAGTTGCTCCATAAACAAAACAGCTTTAATGACTTTGTTGATGTGACTAAATCATTAGCAGCTCAAAAGTATGGTAATAAAGATAATATTTTTGCCATGGGTGGCAGTGCAGGAGGCTTGCTAATGGGGGCTGTTGTGAATCAAGCACCTGAACTTTATAAAGGGGTGATTGCTGCTGTGCCTTTTGTTGATGTAGTTACGACCATGCTAGATGCCAGCTTGCCACTGACAACGAATGAGTATGACGAGTGGGGTAACCCGAACGATAAAGTCTATTACGATTACATGCTGTCATATTCCCCGTACGACCAAGTTAAGAAGCAGGCTTACCCAAATATGCTAGTCACCACCGGCTTACACGACTCTCAAGTTCAGTATTTTGAGCCTGCAAAATGGGTTGCTAAGCTACGTGAATATAAAACCGATGATAACCTGTTGCTGTTCAAAACCGACATGGAAGCAGGGCACGGCGGTGCTTCTGGGCGCTTTAAAAGCTTGCAAGATACCGCTTTATATTACGCCTTTATGCTCGATTTGGCGGGTATCGAAAAATAATAACAACGCAGGCATCCGTGATTAAGCGGGTGCCTGCATAGCTAAATTAAAGCGAAATTCACTGCCTTTTCCTAAGGTACTTTTTACGTTTATTTCACTATCCATTAGGGTGAGCAGTTGCTTGCAAATAGCAAGTCCCAAGCCAGTTGAGCCTCGTTTTATACTATTACGAGCCTGATAGTGAGGTTCGAAAATCGCATTGAGTTCATCCTCATGAATACCAACCCCGGTATCAGACACTGCTACGTATAACTGATCACTTTGCTGGCTAACCTTAACGGCAATTTCACCGCCATGTGGGGTGTGCCGAATGGCATTTTCGATTAAGTTTGTAAGTACCCGCTCTAATTTTGCAATGTCTGCTGTCACGGTAAAATCACAGATTTCAGGAATAACTTTGAGTGAAATTCCCGCTGATTGCGCTGTTAGAGCAAGCTTTGCCACACAATCATAAATTAACTCGCCCAAATTAAAGGCCTCGGATTGTATTTTTACTTGGCCGCATTCTAAATTAGCCAGCTCAAAAATTTGTTCAATCAGCTGTTTTAGTTGCTGGCAGTTATCCATTGCAAGGTTGAGATAATGACGTTGCTCAGGCTCGTTTAAGTGGCTATTCGGTTTATTGATCACCTCCAAAAAGCCGTGCAGTGAAGATAGCGGCGTACGTAAATCATGTGATAAGTGAGTGAGTAACTCTCTGCGTTGCTTATCGGCTTGCTGTAATGACTGAAACTGCTCATCAATACGCGCCAGCATGGCATTGACGCCTTTGCTTAAATTGCCAATTTCATCATCAGCACTGTAGCTAGAATCCAATGACATTCTGGTTAGGCTGTAGTTCGCTGCTTCTATTTTATTAAGCTCTTTATTGAGTTTTTTTAACGGTAAAGTGAAAAACCGAAACAACAGCAACATCGCAATAAAGAGCGCAACTAAGGCGGCTACAAACCACATTGCGGCTAGCCAAAGGTTATCATTGGCTTTAATGTTTTTAAGGGTTGTATCGTAAGCTTGCCCGCCAATTATCACGTACAAATAGCCTTGCAGTTGTTGCTGATTATAAACTGGTGCGGTCGAAAAAATTTTTACGCCATCGTTGCTACGTGGATCGTCACCATAAATTGGCGTGGCAGTGGGGTTGTCGAGCAGCTGCTGTATCGGGCTTAAGTTTATTTGTTGCCGCACGACTTGCCCCGGTTTGGCGGAATAAGTCAGTAAATGACCTTCTGGATCTACAAAATAAAATTCAAATGCCGGACCAAGTATCATCAGCGTGTGAAATAAGTTTTCTAGTGCCTTATAGTCATACACACCTTGCTGGATCAGTGGGTTATCATGCACTAAATGTTCGGCTAATTGGAGGTGCAAGTTTTGCTGAGCATGGTGTACCGAGCTTTGCTCTAGCTGCTTACTCCAATTTAAAACCAGTGCGCACAACAGGCTAAAAATAAGCACTAATGACCAAGCGAGTTTTTGATAAAGCGTCATTGATTTCATTAGTTTGCACTCAATTGACCGGGGTTTAATTTATAGCCTACACCCCAAACTGTTTCGATAAAATTGGCTGAGTGATGTTGCTCAAACTTACTGCGTAAACGGTTTATATGGGAATTAACCGTATGCTCGTAGCCGCTGTGTTGATAACCCCATACTTGGTCAAGTAACTGTTGGCGGCTAAAAACATGGTTTGGGTGTTTGGCAAAGTAGACCAGTAAATCAAATTCGGTGGCGGTTAAGTTAATTGCTTGGTCAGCTAAAAATGCTTGGTGGCTGGCAAATTCAATGTGTAGCTCTCCAAGTTGAATTGCCGCTTGAGCGCTATCTTCATGGTGTGATTGAGCTGCTATAAGTTGTGACCTATGCCGTAATTGCGTTTTTATTCGTGCTTGTAACTCTCTAGCGAAGAACGGCTTGCAAATGTAATCATCAGCGCCCATTTCCAGACCAATCACTCTGTCCATATCGCTACTGAGTGCGGTCAGTAAAATAACGGCAATACTTGGGTAGTGCTCTTTAATTTTGCGACATAAGCTCAAGCCATCCATTTGTGGCAGGTTAATATCAAGCAGTACTAAGCCATAACTTGAGCTGGCAAGCTTCTTTATTGCAGCTTCTGCGCTCGAGGCTTCATCAATATGTAAGTTTAGGCAGTGCAATTGTGTGCTGATAAGTTGGCGGATTGCTCTATCATCTTCGACGATTAATAATTTTTCTTGGCGCATGGCTCACTCCAAATCACAGAGGCACATCCTTATGACCTTCTGTGTAAGGAGTGCGATTATTATTGCGTCCGCGTTATCGTGATCCGAGCAACTGGGTTATCAAACTTATGCTGGCTGGTGAGCACTGAGTTTGTCAGGCCATCATCTTGACTAACCACACCTGGGTGCATTGCAACACGGTTAATATCGTCACGCATTTCGTTGTAGCCTTCGCCTGAGTCGGCAGGGCCTGGGATCGTGCCTTGTGCTTCAGAGTTAGCCTCTGTGCCTGCATCATAGGCAAAACTAGTGCGAGACAGTGACTCATTAACCGCTAACGAAGACACGTCTATTGCATTAAGACCGGTAAACGCGTCATTTGTATTCACCAACATGGTCGCTAAGCTGATTTTTAATGAATCAAGCTGCTCAGTACTCAGAATTAAAGTGACTTGCTCACCTGGAGGGAGTGGACTCTCAGCTGAGCTTGAGGCCATAGCAAAATCAGTTGCTAATAATTCACTGTTATCTCCTCCTTCAGCCATTAATTCGAGCGCAGCTGAAGCTGGTTCACCTATTTGCCAAAGCATACCCTCAGAGTGAGCAATGGCTGCAATCGGTGACAATGGTTGGGCATTGGTTAAATTCGTAACTTGTACTGTAAATTCATAGCTCATAACGGGCATTACAGGATCTGTTACTTCCACCTCGTCATTATCTGAATCCCCACAGGCCGCAAGGCTGGCACTCAGTGCGAGGATAATTAAGCTTTTTGAAAAGCGCATAATAACCTCCTATTTAACCGTAACTGTTAGCATCGCAACTGGGTTTAACCATCTGTGTACGGTGTTATCGAGGTCACTCATACCTGCCTCTAAATCGTCGTCACCTAAATTACCCGGATGAATATGCACCATCATATTGGTTTCGCTACTGGTGACGCCGCTGCCATTCATACCCGCATTACCACCCGGTGCGGCAGGAATGCCTGGCGTGCCCGGCATTCCTGAACCCTCAACAACAAGCTCATCATTGGCTTCGGTTCCTGCATCATACGCATTGAGATAAATAGTGTAGGTACCAGCTTCTGTTGGGATCATCCAACTATCTAAACCTACAAAGCCATCATTGGTAGGCAGTAGCATGGCTGTTAGAGATAAGTAGTTATTGCCATCCTTGGTGGATAAGCTCGCCATCGTTGAGCTTGCTGGGGCTAATAGACCTTCAGCTGGATTGGCAACCATGTCACTGTTTGCGGCTGTGGCTTCAGTCATTAATGGCTCGAGATTGCCTCCTTCAGCCATAGTCTGTAGGGCTGTAGACGCAGGCATAGCAACGCTAAAAAGTTTGCTGTCACTGTTATGAGCCGTAATGAGAATAGGAGTAAAGTGTAAACCTTGCGTGAGGTTAGTTAGTTTTATATCAAGCTCAGCAGCTTGGCTTGCAAGGCTAGTTACTGCGCATGCAGCGAATAAAGTTAAAGGTAAAGCTTTCATGTGAGATTCCTGTTTTTGATGATTCAAAACCAGTATCGAATAGCAATATCCAGAAACTCTCACAAAGTTATCACATTTTTATCACAGCGTTGATTGCAGTCTTTAGTGTTAGTAGAGAGTTTTAAATTTAACCAATTTAGCTAGGGTAAAAAGTCATTACAGTTTATAGTAGAGAAACAAACAGACCCATAACAAGGAATTTAAAATGGATGATAATCAAAAAGTTGAAATAATTGTGGCAGATAAAGAGCAGCGCACGTGGGCAATGTTTTGTCACTTAAGTGCCTTAGCTGGCTTGCTTTTCCCGTTTGGTTCGGTGATTGGGCCTTTGATTGTTTGGCTTGTAAAAAGAGAAGAAATGCCACTTGTTGCTGAGCATGGTCGCAAATCATTAAACTTTCAATTAACCATGATGATTGCTTACATTGTGTGCTTTATGCTGATGTTTGTTGTCGTTGGTGTCATTCTGCTGCCATTAGTAGCGCTATTCTCATTGATTATGGTGGTAGTATCGGCGATTAAAGCCAACGATGGTAAAGAAGTTAAATACCCAATGGCGATAGAATTTATAAAGTAAACTAATTGCCATATACTAAAAGCTCAGCCATTTGCTGAGCTTTTTTATGTGATGTTTATGGCCTACTTATCGTTATTTTTCAGCGCGTTTATTTCCGCAACCTTATTACCTAGCTCTTCAGAATTAGTGATGACAGCAATGATAGCCAGTAGTGACTATCTACTTTGGCTGTTATGGCTAAGTGCGACTGTGGGTAATGTGCTCGGGAGCTGTGTGAATTATTGGCTGGGCACGCAGGTTATGCGATTTAAAGACCGTAAATGGTTTCCTGTTTCACAAAAGTCGATAGACAAAGCCGAACAGCAATTTAATAAATACGGTATTTACAGTTTGCTATTTGCTTGGCTGCCTATTGTCGGCGACCCTTTAACGGTTGTTGGCGGAATTTTTAGGGTTAAGTTTTCAATCTTTTTGTTACTCGTGAGCCTAGGCAAAGGCGCACGTTATTTAGCTGTGCTTGCCTTTGCGGTAGGGCTAGAAAAGTTATTTTAACTTTTTTGCCAATCAAGGGTCAGTGATACTGAATCTGCAAAGCGCAGCGCATGAGGTTTATCGACGCGTACTTTGGCATAGTGAACACTTTGATGCTGGTGGCAAATTGCTAAAATTTCAGCAACCAGTTTTTCTAACAGCAAAAAGTGGCCTTCTTCGACAAGGCTGATCACTTCTTTAGTAATGGTCTTGTAGTTTAGCGCTTTATCGACTGCGTCAGTTTCACAAGCTTGATCAGCAGGGTAGTGAATTTCTAAGTTAATCACTACATCTTGTTTTTTCTCACGTTCCTCAGGGTTAAAACCTATAAAGGTTCGTAGCCTGAGATTAGTGACATTAATAATTGCATTGGCCATCATTACCCTCTAACTAGTTGTAAAAACTCGTTACGGGTTTTTGGATCGGCTCTGAAGTTACCTAACATAACCGATGTACGCATGCTTGAGTTTTGCTTTTCAACGCCGCGCATCATCATACACATATGTTTTGCTTCAACGATTACACCAACACCTTTCGCGCCAGTTACTTCTTCAACCGCTTTAGCAATTTGATGGGTTAATTGCTCTTGAATTTGAAAACGACGTGCGAACATGTCAACAATTCGCGCAAACTTAGATAAACCAAGCACTTTGCCATCAGGAATATAAGCAATATGGCAGCGGCCAACAAATGGCAGCAAGTGGTGCTCACACATAGAGTAAAGCTCAATGTCTTGGATCAATACCATGTCATCGGCATCTGAAGTGAATACCGCATTGTTGGTGATCTCGTCTAACGTTTGACGATAGCCTTTAGTCAGATACTCCATCGCTTTTGCGGCGCGTTTTGGTGTGTCGAGTAATCCTTCACGAGCAGGATCTTCACCTACTGCGGTAATTATTTGTTGGTAACTATTTTTTAAATCATCGTGCATAGCTTTCTCAGTAATTCGTTATTTTAAATGTCTGCCACCATCAACAGGCATAGAACGACCTGTGATGTAGTGACTGCTTAGTAATAGTTCTACGCTGTTAATAATCTCGGCGCAGCCGGGCTCAATGCCCATTAGCGATTTCTTTAATGTTTTGGCTTTGTATTCGTCGCTATCGTGTTCGTTAAAAATAATTAACGAAGGGGCGATAGCATTCACTTTAATGGCTGGTGCAAATTTAGCGGCAAACGACTTGGTTAAATTATCAAGCGCTGCTTTGCTTGCTGCATAAGCAAGGTGCTTAGGGCTGCCTTTTTCAACTACGTAATCGGTTAAGTGAATAATATCTGCGGCTTGGCCACTGTTTTGCTGATAATGCAGTAGCAAATCAGAAGCTGCTAAATTAATTAAATAGGGCGCTTTGGCGTGGATACGCATCATGTTATCGAATAGGTCTGCGTAATCGTGGTTATTTGCTTCGCAATCCCAGCTAGACGCATTATGGATAATTGCCTTGAGCTGGTTGGTATGGGTTTTTAATTCTTCGATAAAATGCCCGATAGCTTGGTCACTATTAAAATCAGCATGGATGCAAATAGCGCCTTTACCTGCAAGCACATCAATTGCTTCATGGCGGGTACGGTAAGTGACTATGATTTCTTGCCCTTGCGCTAAAAAGTGCTCGGCCAGAGCGAGTCCAATACGTTGGCCTGCGCCAGTAATTAAAATGGGCGATGACATAAACTAATATAAAACCTTAGATTTTTGATTTGAAATGTAATGTACTTAACTGTAACAACTATAAACCAAATTACAGAACTATTTCATCTTTACTGCAATCATGTTGCTAACTTTTACGTCAAGCATAGCGCTCTAGATCATTTAGCGCGGCCGATAATGAGTGATTGAAGGTTTTGAATATTGCTAAGGGTCTGTACGAGGAAGGAAAAAGGGCAATGATTATTGCCCTTTTAGTGTTTTAACTGTTTTTAAAGCTCGTCGTATACCGTTGGGATCGCTTGGCGCTTATGTTGAGTACGTAAGTAAATTGCTGTTAGCTTTTCTTCTACTTCATTGCTGACTTCTTTACCTTCTAAGAAATCATCAATTTGATCGTAAGTGAGGCCAAGCGCTTCTTCGTCAGTTAGACCTGGGCGATCACATTCTAAGTCGGCCGTTGGGGCTTTATGCACAAGTACAGCTGGCGCTCCCAAGTGCTCAGCAAGCGCACGAACTTGACGCTTTGATAAACCAAATAAAGGTGCTAAGTCACATGCTCCGTCACCAAATTTTGTGTAGAAGCCAGTGATGTTTTCAGCACTGTGATCGGTACCAACAACTAAGCCTTGGCTGAAACCGGCAATTTCATACTGCGCAACCATGCGTTGGCGTGCTTTTACATTACCTTTGATAAAGTCGATTTTAGCTTGCTCTGGTAATTCAGCACCACCACCAACTACAGCTGCCATTGCTTGTTCATGCATGCCATCAACAGCCGCTTTAATGTTAACCGTCATACGCTTACTTGGTTGAATAAAATCTACGGCTAGTTGTGCTTCGTCTTCATCTGCTTGTACGCCGTAAGGTAAGCGCACGGCAATAAATTGATATTCGTTCGTGTTATGTTCTTGGTTTAATTCATCCACCGCTAATTGGCATAAACGGCCACAGGTTGATGAGTCAACACCGCCACTGATCCCTAATACAAGTGAGCGAGAGTGCGCAGCAATAAGTCGGCTTTTAAGAAAGTTAACACGACGGGTGATTTCCGCTTTTACATCAATAGTTGGTTGGACTTTCATTTCCGCCAGAATGTCGGCACGCATGGTAGAGCTCCTATTTTCGTTGTGGTTGTCAGCGTCTTGTACATTATGTTACGGGCGCGGTTTTTATTAAAGACCTAAATGCGCTTTTATTGCGTTAATTTGTTGCTTAAGATCTTCGATTTCGCTTCGTAATTGTTGCACTTCACTACTGTTATCTTGAACAGGCTCTTTAGCAGCCATGTCCTCAGTAATGCTGTCTGGGTCAACAAATAAGTGCATGTAGCGGCTCTCTCGCTTGCCAGGCTCTCGTGCTAAGCGTGCCACATGTTCTTGCTCTATAAGTGCATTTAATGCGGCTTCGACTTCATTTACATTACTGAACTCAGCGAGGCGGTTGCTGCGAGTTCTCAGTTCGCCTGGTGTTTGCGGGCCACGTAACAGTAACAAACAGATAATGGCGCGTTGCTGCTCAGTAAATTGCAAACTGCCAAATTCGGTATTACAAAAGCGGTGAGCATATTTATTTACACGCCCTGACAGCCCTTCATCAACAGTGACTAACCGTGATGCAATAAGCTCATCGAGGGTATCTTGTACTTGCGCTTCAGTGAGAGACAATACTGGCTCACGGTTAGATTTTTGATTACATGCATTAGTCAGTGAGTTTAAAGATAACGGGTAATGTTCGGGTGTTGTACTTTGCTTTTCGAGTAAACAGCCAATAACACGTTGTTGAATTGATGATAATTGCATGGTTTTACTCTCTTTTTATTCTTCAGTGCTTAGCCACACTGTTAACTTTTTATTGAGCGAGTCAAATTTAAGGGGTTTGGTGACATAGTCGTTCATACCTGCGTTTAAACAACGCTCTTTGTCACCTTGCATCGCATTTGCAGTGAGTGCGACGATATTAACCCCCTGATGAGCTGCGCCTGCTTCACCTGCCCGAATGGCTCGCGTTGCTTGGTAACCATCCATTTCTGGCATTTGGCAATCCATTAACACTAATTGGTAGGGGCTTTGCTCTCGGCTTGAAAGTTTTGCAATCGCTTCAAGGCCATTTTCAGCGATATCAAAACTAATGCCTGCTTGCTTTAGCAACGAACCTGCCACCATCTGATTCACTTTATTATCTTCAACCAGCAAGACTTGCGACTCAGTATTATCGCTACTGGTCACGACCTTGGTTATTAAGGCCTCTTTATTAACCTGCTGCTGTTCAATGTATTTGTCGTTCGCCAGTGAATTAAATAAATCAGACTGCGTTAATGGTTTAAAGATAATACTCTCAACTTTTAATGTTTGTCTCGTTTGTTTTTCAGTAAGGCTCATTGGGGCCATTAAAATTCGTTTACAGCTGGTGGCATTAAAGTATTTTAAGAATGCTTGTTGGTGCTCTTTTGTTGCGCTGCTATAAAAAAGATAATCCACTAAAATTGCATCGCAGCCATTATCGGTTGGCATTGCAGCACGATTGAGTAAGCTTGGCATATCAGTATAGGTCTCGACCTCAGCCCCCCATAGTTGTAATTGCTTTTTGGCAATATTGATACTGAGCTTACAATTATCAGCAATTAAAATATGCTTTTTATCTATAATGTGGCTTGGCTCTGGCGCTTGCTTTGTATGATCACGTTTAACTTTTACAGTAAAATTAAAGGTGCTGCCTTCCCCGTATGAACTAACCACACTGACATCACCATCCATTAACTGACACAGCTGTTTTACTATTGCAAGGCCAAGCCCTGTACCGCCGTATTGGCGTGTAGTTGATGCATCAGCTTGCGTGAATGAGTCAAATAGAGCGGCTTGTTTTTCAGGCTTAATACCTACACCCGAATCAATAACAGAGCAGTTCAAGAACAATTCTTCGTTGTTTGTTTCGAGTTTGGCGATAACAATTATCTCACCATCTTTCGTGAATTTAACCGCATTGCTAACTAGGTTATTGATGATTTGCCTAATCCGATTAGGGTCGCTAATGATAAAGCCGTGATTAAGGTGTGTGGTATCTAGCAGCAACTTGGTATTGTTTTGTTCTGCTTTAATGGCAAACGATTCGATAGTATCGCCAAGTAGTTTTGATACATTAAAGCTAACATTTTCAATATCGAGCTTACCGGCCTCAATTTTGGAGAAATCTAAAATATCGTTAATGATATGCAATAGTGATTCAGCCGATGATTGCGCCAAATCTATATGGTGGTTTTGCTGGGTGTCTAGTTTGGTTTGTTTGATGATATTGAGCATCCCGATCACGCCATTCATAGGGGTGCGGATCTCATGACTCATGCTTGCTAAAAATTCACTTTTGGCTTTTACTGCTTGTTCAGCAGCTTCTTTTGCTTGAACGAGTTGTTGTTCGGTCTCTATACGGCGCTGACTTGCGTGTAAACTACCAATGAGTGCCGCAACTGCGATTAAAAAGCTTTCTTCATTTTTACTCCAATGTCTGCGGTTATGACATTTTTCGGCGCACACAACCCCCATTGTTTTGCTACCTGTGGGGATTATCACAGTCAGCATTGAGCGTATATTATACCAATCAAGGTAGTTGCTACGTAGGTCACTAGTCAGTGGATGTTGCTGTGCATCACTGGCATTAATTACAGCATGATTGTTAATGGCATCAAAATAATTTTGAAATTCAAATTGTTGCAGTGAAATCGGCTCGTTAAATTCAGGCTGGCTTTGGTCGTGAATAGCAAAAGTATTGAGCGATTGGCGATCGTCACTAAATAGCCAAATACTCGCGCGATCAATATCAAAAGCGTGACAAATTGCTTGCACAATCACATGTTTAGATAAGTTAAGGTTACCCGTCAGTACAGCATCATTAACGGTAAGAGAGGCTAAAATCTCATTATGTAAGGCTATTTTGTTGTTTTCTAGCTCGCCTCGCTTACGGGTATCAATATTTTGTAGTGAACCAAAAAGCTTTATACAACGGCCATTTTTATGCTCGGCTTCACCATGTAGCAGCACCCAAACTTCATCACCTTCAGCAGTGATGATTTGCACTTGAGTCTCAAAACTCTCACCATACTTGATTGCACGCTCGTTAAGGCGACGAATTTTATCCCGGCTTTCACCAGCCTTAAAATGTGTAAAGTTAGCAGGCCACTCTGGTTGTACATTAAGAGGAAACTTAAAAATTTGCTTGGTCATATCAGACCAATAGACGGTTCTTGTCTCTAGATTAAAAGACCAAGCGCCGACTTTAGCAAGGCTACTCATAGTTTCTAACATACGTTCGCTTTTGTACTGTCTTTCAACCATGCGTAAAAAGAATACAGAGGCGCCAGCAAACAAGATACAGAATAAAATAATGGCCAGTCTTAGCGGCCAAATAGCAGAACTTGGTGGCTGCCATCCAGATTTTGGTGTGGCGTACATCTGCCACTCACCACCAGGAAAGTTAATTCTAAAGCTCAGAGGGTTGGTATTGAGCACGTCCTTAGAGCCGAAGAAAAAATCACCTTTAGCACCAAGGCCATTTCTGCCTTGTAGGGCAACATCATAATGCTGACTTAGCGCGATTAACCCCGAGTTTGTGTAGATTTTATCTATGTCGAGAACAACAGAGAGGAGCCCCCAAAAAGTGAGTTCTGGTGGAGTGAATACGGGCATTCTTGCTATTAATGCTTGACCACCTTGCACCAACTCTAAGGGGCCGGCCATAACAATACGGTTTTCATCTCGTGCTCTAATTGCGTCGTCACGCTGCGCTGGGTTTTCTAAAAAGTTTAGCCCGATAGATTTCTCATTACCCACAAGAGGATAAGTCATCTGAATAACCATATCAGGGGCCGCGCCGATGTTTCTAAGCTCTGAAGACGTTGAAAATAAAGGGCTGGCAATTTGCGTGAAGCGGGCTTGGTCTAAATTGGGTTCGGCAGCAATGGCAACTGCAAGGCCCCTAACAAGTTGAATGTTAGATATTAAGGTGGCTTCGAGCTCTGCACGATAGGCACTTACTTTTGCCAGTTCCTGTGCACGAAAAGTATCTTTCTCGCGGCTGTAATTAATTTGGTCGATTACAAGACCAATCACGATGATACAGGCAAGTGAAAACCAGAAGGCTAGCTTCAGTTTTTGTAGTTTTTTATTATCTGTTTCGGTTGCTAGCGGCATGAGAAATATCAGGTTTTATACTATTTACCTACTATAGACAATTTCTGTGGTAATTAACAATGAACAGCAAATCTATAAACCTAATTTCAATTATTTGTATCGCAACACTATTCTTTCACAAAACTCAGGTTAATATAGTGTTACTTTAGCGCAAGGATAATTGGCATGTTTAAGATAATCAAATGGTTACTAATAGGTTTGTTCGTTGTAATGTTACTCGCAACGGGGCTTGTTTATGGCGTATTAAACTTAAGTTTACCGGCACTTGATGGTCGCGGTAAAAGCGACGCTATTTCGCAATCAGTTAAGATTGAGCGAGATACCTTAGGACAGGCTGTTATTCATGCCGAAAACCGATTAGATGCAGCCTATGCTCTTGGTTTTGCTCATGGTCAGGACCGATTCTTTCAAATGGATTTACTGCGCCGTAATGCTGCAGGTGAGCTTAGTGAGTTATTTGGTAAAGCTGCCGTTGGGCTTGATAAAAAAATGCGCTTTCATCAGTTACGTAAACGCAGTCAGATTGCTGTCGCGCAGTTACCTGCTAAAGATAAAGCGCTATTAAAAGCGTACGCGAATGGGGTTAATGAAGGCCATGCGCAAGTGGGTTTCGATAGCTTTGAATATTTACTCACAGGCGCTGAAGCAAAACCTTGGCAAAGCGAAGACAGCTTACTAATCATTTTTAGTATGTATTTAGATTTACAAACGGCCACCTTTGAGCGCGACAAAACACTGATCGAAATCGAAGATTTATATGGTAAGGCGATGGTTGACTTTATTACTCAGCCTAGCCTTTATCAAGCGGCACTCGATAATAGCCAATTAGCGCCTTATAACGGTGGTATTCCTAATCTCAAAGACGCTCAATGGGCTATGACTGACATTGCAGACCGAAAGGAACTTGGCAGTAATAACTGGGCGGTTACTGGACAGTTAACTGAAACAGGTGCTGCAATGCTGTCTGACGATATGCATTTATCGTTTGCTGTGCCAATCATTTGGTACCGAGCCCAGCTCAATTACCCACTCAATGGTGAAATGCAGCAAATCACCGGTGTGTCACTACCTGGGGCTCCTGCCATTGTTGTTGGTACCAATAATAAGATAGCTTGGGGATTCACCAATGGTTATCTAGATACAGCCGACTGGATAGCTCTTGAGAGTAAAGAGAAAACCTGGCAGATAGATGAACCTATCTTACTCAATGACGGCAACAGCGAAAATTACGCTTTAACCATGAGTGAGTATGGCCCAGTTACAGAAATCAACGGCAAACCTTATGCGCTAAGTTGGGTTGCCCACCATGAGTATGCGGTTGATATGGAGTTACTTAAGCTTGAGCAAGCAAACACGGTTGATGATGCACTAGCGCTTGCTGCTGAGGTGGGTATTCCTGTACAAAATCTGATGGTTGTTGATGATAAAGGTAATGCAGCTTGGAAGAATATGGGAGCCGTGCCTGCCCGTAAAGAGCCCCATCAATTAGCTGTGGCTGAGCAAGCGTATCCTGCACAGTGGCACGAAAACGAAACCCAGCGTCCATTTGTTAAAAACCCAGAAAGTGGCCGTTTATGGACGGGCAACTCACGAGTTGTTTCCGCAGAGGATGACCAGCGCTTTGGTAATGGTGCTTATGCCATGGGGGCTCGCTCGGCACAAATTCGCGACCGCTTATTTGAAAAACAACAGTTCAACGAACAAGATTTTTATGACTTACAACATGATAACGAAGCGCGTTTCTTAACGGCTTGGCATAAACTGCTGGTCAAACAGCTTAGCACTGCAGGCGATAAATATGCCCTGTATTTAAAAGAGCTAAATAATTGGCAGGCGTGTGCTTGTAGCGACTCAATTGGCTACACCTTAGTAAAGCGCTACCGCAGTGAAGTGATTAACGGCTTATTTAGCCCGTTAGAGAATAAGCTAAAAGCTCTCGATAGTAGCTTAAAACCAGTAAAACGAGACTTAGAGCCTGCTGTTTGGCAACTTATCGAAGCGCAGCCTGAAGCATGGTTAAACCCTGAGTATGCAAACTGGCAACAACAAATGATAGGAGCTTTTGATCGCGTTATCACTAAACTAACCGAGCAATACGGTAACAACCCGCACAGCTGGAAGTGGGGCAAGGTTAACGAATTAGTGATTGAGCACCCATTTGCCAAGCAAATACCCGCACTTAAAAGTTTATTGAATATGCCAACAGCACCAGGGTTTGGTGATACCTTTATGCCTTCGGTGCAAGGACGTAGCTTTGGTGCTTCACAGCGCTTTATTGTTCAACCTGGGCACTTAGATGAAGCGATCATGGCTATTCCGGGTGGGCAGTCGGGGCATCCATTGTCAGAATTCTATCGTGCCGGGTTTAACGATTATGTCAGTAATGGTTTAACGCCATTATTACCGCAGGAGATTGCCCACAGTATCACCATAGATGCGGTTAATTAACCGCATCAGCATCTTTGAAAGCAGGGCGATGGCCTGTAGCAATAGTTGTTTGGTTGCGCCCTGCATGCTTACTTTTATACAGCGCTTCATCGGCGTGTTGTAGCATTTTTTCTATTGAAGCGAGCGGTTGCCATTCAATAAGCCCAAAACTCATCGTGACATTGAGATCGGGGAATTCATGATGCGCCTCTAGTTCGGCGATTCTGAAACGTAAGGTTTCAATTTTTGTAAAGGCCTGCTTTGCATCTGTATTAGTTAATAAAATTAAAAATTCTTCACCACCCCAGCGTACCGCTATATCTTCATCATCAATAAATTGGCGAATTAGCCTTGCAACATTAACGAGCACCGTATCACCTTTTTCATGGCCATAATTGTCGTTAATACTTTTAAACTTATCGATGTCAGCCATAACAATACAAAGACTGCTCTCTTGCTCAATACTTTTTTGATGTGCAGCAGTGATTAATTTTTTTGCAAAACGGCGGTTGTAGAGCTTAGTGAGTGGATCGCGGGCTGCCATTTCTGTTAACTCAACCCGTTGCGACAAAGTGATTTCTCTGATTAGACCCATGCCATAGACCATAGGTAAACCGGCAATAATAATATTGATTACATTTACATGTGGTAGTAATTCTGGGTAAGCAAAGCTGTACTGAACATCTGAAAAAAATACATATAGCAGGGCGAATATCGCAATCATCACTAAGCTATATAAAGCTGCACGCTTAAAGGTTAATTGATAATCGATCATTAAAATACAAGACACAGTCCAAAGGTAAAACTGGAACCCTGCGCCTAAGCCAAGGGTGGCACAGACAATTACTGCATGAATAATTACTTCAAGACAAAATACTCTAAGTGCTAGCGAAGTTAGTCCTTGCTTAATTAAAAAGATGCCGCTTGCCCAAGCAAGCACACTCAAAATATTCACTAAAGCAAGCGTATTTGCACCTATGTGAGCAAATACGGGGATCAGCAAGACATGAACAATCAACGCGAAATAGGCGATTTTAGAAATAATCAGAAATTTAACGTGTTCAATCTCTTCTAAGCCAGATTGCTTTGATTGTTTTAATAAGTGTTTGATCAATCCAACCTCAAATACACATGGAGAGTAGCGTAATTATAGATGAAAAGTTGAGCAATGCAGGTTTATAATTGCTCGCTTTTGCTTTGTAAACGCATGTCACTGATGTTTATGAATGAGGCTAAGCGCCTGTTCACATCATGTTTGTTAAGCTTGGGGCTTGGCAGAGTGGGCATTTGATGCCACTCTAGTTAAAGCTAATCTAGAAACATGCTGAGCAATGTTTGCTGTGATTATTCTCTCGTGCCTAAAAAGGAGTAGCTATGCCGGCGGAAAAAACGCATTTAGAGATCTGTAATCTAACCAAAGAACAGTACCCACAAATAAAGACCCTCATGGATCAAGCGTACCCAGGGCTTGGTGGTGCTTGGCCAAGCCATACTATTTTTAGGCTAATAGACCAGTTTCCGGAAGGGCAAATAGGTATTGTTGACGATGGTGTTTTAGTGGGCATTGCCTTGAGTGTACAGGTTGATTACGCGCGCTTTTCTAACCCACATACCTACGAAGACATTGTTGATGGTCATGACCGTGTATTTAGTGATCCTGAAGGTGATGCACTTTATGGTTTAGATGTGGTGATTTCATCAACTCACCGAGGGATGCGACTGGGTCGTCGCTTATACGATGCACGTAAAGAGCTATGTCGTCAGTATAACTTACGCGCTATTTTAGCGGGTGGGCGTATTCCGCGTTATTACAATCACAGTGCAGAGATGTCGCCGATGGAGTACATCGAAAAAGTTGACCACAAAGAGCTGTACGATCCGATTTTAAGCTTTCAGTTATCTAATGATTTCCAAGTTAAACGTTTACTTAAAAAATACCTTCCTGAAGATCAGGAGTCAGTAGGTTATGCCACTTTACTAGAGTGGAATAACATTATGTTTGAGCCGACGGATACGGTACTTGAGTCGACTAAATCAATTGTGCGTGTCGGTGCTGTACAGTGGCAAATGCGCTGTGTTGAGTCTGTTGAAGAGCTGCTCAAGCAAGTGGAATACTTTGTTGATACGGTGTCTGACTATAAGAGTGACTTTATTCTGTTTCCGGAATTTTTCAATGCCCCGTTAATGGGTCTTACCGAACAAAGTAATCAAACGGAAGCTATTCGCTATTTGGCCGAGTACACAGAAACCTTCCGTGATGCAATGTCACGCATGGCGGTTGAATACAATGCCAATATTATCACAGGCTCCATGCCACTCGCAGAAGATGACAAGATTTATAATGTCAGCTATTTGTGCCACCGCAGCGGTAAAATTGATGAGCAGCGTAAAATTCATATTACCCCTCACGAGCAAAATGACTGGGTGATCCAAGGCGGTGATAAAATTGCTGTATTTGAAACGGATGCGGGTCGTGTTGGTATTCAAATTTGTTACGATGTAGAGTTCCCTGAGCTGTCACGTATTCTCGCTAAGCAAGGGTTAGATATTTTGTTCGTGCCATTTTGGACGGATACAAAAAATAGTTACTTACGTGTACGCCATTGTGCACAAGCACGCGCAATTGAAAATGAATGTTATGTTGTGATTGCAGGCTCGGTTGGTAACTTACCTGAAGTAGAAAGCTTAGACGTACAGTATTCGCAATCAGCAGTGCTTACCCCTTCTGACTTTTCGTTCCCGCATGATGCAACCTTGAATGAAGCAACACCGAATACCGAAATGCTGTTATTCAGTGATTTAGATATGGATAAACTGAAAATCCTTCACAGTGAAGGTACTGTTAGAAACTTAAAAGACCGCCGTGAAGATCTGTATGACGTGATCTTGAAAAAGCGAGATCACTAATGGCGTGGTTGTATTTAATTGTCGCAGGTCTTTTAGAAATTGGCTGGCCTGTTGGCCTTAAAATGTCTCAACAGGCAGACAGTCGCTGGTTAGGCATTGCGATAGCCGTCGCATTTATGGTCGCTAGTGGTTTTATGCTGTGGTTGGCGCAAAAGGATATTCCGATGGGAACATCTTATGCGGTATGGACAGGCATAGGAGCAGCAGGCACTTTCTTAGTTGGTATTTTATTTTATGGGGATGCCGCCACATTTGGCCGTATTGCCGGAGTATTGCTGATAATTAGCGGTGTAATAACCCTAAAAATTAGTCATTAAAAAAGCGGCTATGCCGCTTTTTTAATGACTAGGAATAAGCCTAATTTGGTAGCATTACCAGAATGGCTGCCAGTGCAATTAACACAAGCCCAGCCGTATCTTGGCGCTTTAAAGGTTGTTTTAACCAAAGAATCGATACCAAAATGGTAAAGAATACTTCTATTTGCCCCAGTGTTTTTACATAAGCAACATGCTGCAAGCTCATAGCGCTAAACCAACCAATTGAACCTAAACAGCTACAAACACTAACAGCGGTAGTAGTGCCTTTGTGATGCCACATTTTCTTAAATGTATCGCGTTCTTTGAATGCAATATACACGCACAGCATCAGGGTTTGTAAGCTGATAATCAGTAACAACACCCAAGCGGCCGAGTGTGGGAAAGTCAGCCCTGAATTTAAACTTGCCTCACGGATCCATGACGATGAAAGAGCAAAAGAAGTGCCGCAAGCAAGCCCAAGCAGTGCGGTGCCCAAATTAAAGTGTTTAACATTCGCGATGCCACTTAATAGCAATACCGCAATTGCACCAATAAATACGCCAACCCAACCTAGCAGTGAGAGTGCTGAGCCGAAGAACATAACGCCTAAAATGGCCGCCATCAGCGCTTCACTTTTTGCAAGCCCGGCACCGACTGCAAAGTTATTCATTTTAAACAGTTTTACCATCAAACCGGTGGCAACGATTTGGACGATACTGGCGCCAACAATGTAGCCAATAAAAGCCAGATTAAAGTCAGGGAGTGCGGCGTCTTGATACTGATAAAGTACAAATAAATACAGGGCAGCAATCGGGCTGGCAATAATAAAGCGAGCAAGCGTTACCCCTGCAACGCTCACTGTTGCACTCAGTTTACTTTGCAGTGCATTGCGCCACGACTGCATAAATGCCGCAAAAATAGTTAAGAAAATCCAAGTCATATTGAAAATAAATTAATGAGGAGAGGCGCTTAGAGTAACAAAACCAAAGTATGAGAGCATTAGCTTATCGACCAACTTGAGAAAAACTCAGCTGTGACAATATGCCGCAGGGCTTTTATGCCGTCATTAGACTATAGTGACAATGATGCTATTACTGGCCGCTGCTGTTTTAAGTAGCGGCTTTTTTTGTTTACGCTAGGGTAGGGTATTACAGTTAAAAGATAAGGAAATATCATGACCACACTGATTATCTGTGCACTCATCGCAGTACTCATACCCTATTTAGCCAAAGCGCCTGTGGCTTTTGCACAAAATAAGTTGGCAGGCTACGACAATAAGCACCCACGCGAGCAACAAGCTAAACTAACCGGCTTTGGTGCTCGTGCGTTGGCAGCACATCAAAATAGCTTTGAATCGCTGATTATTTTTGCTGTCGCTCTGGCAGTCGTTATAGGTAGCAATAATGTCTATCAGGTAACTGAGACCCTAGCGATTGTGCATGTTATTGCCCGTGTGTTGTATTGTATTTTCTACTACATAAACCAAGATATTCTGCGCTCATTAGTTTGGCTAGTAGGCTATGTTTGTGCTGTGGCGATGATTGCTGTTTGCCTCTAGTTACAAAGCAATAAGTTAAAAACCACAAAGCAAGCGGCTTAAATAAGGCGCTTGCTTTAGGGTCTTAAGTGGTTACTTTTACTTAGAGCTAACTTTAATTTTTTCTATTAAATCCTTTGCTTGATAGTTTTCGTCTAAGGCGAAATCGAGTTGTACTAAGGCGTTTTGAAAGCCAGATTCAGACGGCGCATATTGCCATTGTTTTAAGGCTCTTTTCGCTTCTCGATTGAAAACACCTTCAGGCTCTGCACTTACTACACTAACATTGCTGGTGGCGCCACTTGGTAAAATATCGTATTTCAAAACGACTGAACCGCTAATACCTTGCTCTGCAGCTTGAATTGGGTATATCGGCTCTACACGCATAACCGCTTGATAGTCCTTTGTCTTTTCAACGGACATCGGCTGTTTTGCAATGGCAAAGCTGCTAAGCATGCCCGCTGTAAAAATAACTAACGCTGTTTTTGCAATAAATGAGCTGTTGTCGATCTGCTTTATTTGATTTAGACGTTGTAACATGGTGTTTTTATCTCCGTATTGTGAATAAGCCATTAAGCCTGTTCTGCTAAAGCTTGCACAGTGCACTAATGCCTTACTGTATAGAATTCGTTGTTCAGTTGATTTATTTTTGAGTACTTGCTCATCACATGAAAGCTCTTGAATGCGGCGCAGACTTGCATAACCAAGCCAAGCGACAGGGTTAAACCACAGCAAAATGGTGGCACTTAACGCGATGGCATTAATTAGGTTATCTTTGCGTTTAATGTGCACTGATTCATGTTCTAAAATAAGCGCTAAAGCATGGCTGTTGTAATGGCTTTGATAGTTTGTAGGCATTACTAGCTTGGTGTTTATAACTCCTACAACCATAGGTGAGCTCACTTGGTTGCTTTGGTATATGCGTATACTTTGGTTGTTGTGATGATCAAGCGTAATTGGTACTAATTGCAGTTTTGCTAGAAAACGGTAATGAAAATATACGGCAGTGATCAGCAGTGCGGCACTAATAAAGCCATAAATAGCAAACCAAGTGAGCGTAAACTGCGGCATTATTGCTGTGTTTGGTGTGATAGTCAGCTGACTGATAAAGTCGTTTTGAATTGG
This sequence comes from Pseudoalteromonas sp. P1-8, assembly GCF_001399985.1. Lineage (NCBI taxonomy): Bacteria > Pseudomonadati > Pseudomonadota > Gammaproteobacteria > Alteromonadales > Pseudoalteromonadaceae > Pseudoalteromonas > Pseudoalteromonas sp. P1-8. The sequence goes on along the minus strand of NZ_LJSO01000015.1, from coordinate 36,899 downwards.
TTTTAAGTGTTCTGGTAGGTTCGCTAACAATAAACTAATTGGTAAAAGCGCCCACAGTGTATAAACCAAGCGTGCCGATAGCTGGCTTAGTAACTTTCGCTCTAGCAGTAATAAAAACATAATTGCAGATGAGATCAAAAGTTGTTGATCTAACAACCAATTAAAAAATGCATCTAACATAACAAGCCTTATTTTTGCTGTTTTTCCCAATCATCAATGACCTTTTTCAGCTCATCAATATCATGTTGCGAGAGTTGCTCTGATTTAGCAAAGCCACTCACCAGTGGCGCAATACGGCCATTAAAAAAGCGTTCAATAAAGCTTTGGCTTTCTTTTAATGTGTATTCTTCACGAGCAATACAAGGGGTGTAGTTATATTGGCGACCTTGTTTCTCGAAGCTTAGTGCGCCTTTTTTAACTAAACGGCTTAGTAGCGTTTTAATGGTTTTTTCGTGCCATTCTTTATCGTCACTTAAACGCGCAATTACTTCACTAGCCGTGGCTGGGTAGCCAAGCCATACCGCATCTAATACTTCGAATTCAGCTTTAGAAAGTTCAATCATTTTTATGCCTACAGATGTAATCTTTAATTTAAGATTACACGCGTAATCAATTAATGCAAACTTTTTTGTTAGAGAATGTCACTTTTTTTGATACTGACTATCTGCCCTTCGGGCAAATTCAGCGTGGTGAGTGACAGTTTTGCGATATCTGTGCGGTACAGGTCGATGACTTTGTAGCCACAAAAACGTGCCATTTTACGTATTTGCCGGTTTAAACCTTGTTTTAAGACGATGCAAAACTGTGTTTCGGTGACTTGAGCCACCTCACAAGGAAGGGTTATTTGTTTATCTACAGGCACACCGTTTGCCATTTTTTTACAAAAATCACTATCAAGAGGTTTATCTACGGTGACTAAATAGCGCTTGGGTTGGTGGTAATCAGGGTGGATAAGTTGATTACAAAACTCACCGTCATTGGTCAAAATCAATAAACCTCGGGAGTCTTTGTCGAGCCGGCCAATTGGGTAAACCCGGGTAGTTTTAGGCAGACTATGAATAAGACTGGTTGGGTCGTCAGCATTTAATTTGCAATCTATACCAACGGGTTTGTGATACGCAAAGTAGGTGAGTGGCGCTTTTGCTGAAATTTTTTCGCCAAGTACAATCACATCATCGTGCTCATCAACATGATCTATATGATTTGCGGCACGGCCATTTACTGTTACCTCACCTTGATCTATCAAACGCGATGCTTGCTTTCGAGAGCAAACACCCGCATGGGCAATAAATTTAGCAAGTCGTACTTTTTCTGGCATGAGTGATTTTTGTACAATTAATTTGATCACAGTATACCAAAATCACGTATAGATAGTTCCACCATCAAAGAGGAACGCACATGCCTATCAAGTTATCAGAGCTTGCAGACCATCAGCCACTGCAAAAAGTTATCCTTCATTCGTTGGAAATGGCGCTGTATCAAGTGTCTGTGCTAATAAATAACGTTGAGTATTATGTCACTGATGAGCAAGGTGAGTTTATTCGCGATATTAGCCCGTTGCACATTCAAAAGCGCCTCGATCACTTAAGTTATGGTGATATGGTTTTACGCCACACCAGTGCTTATGATGAAATGTGCGGTCAGCCCGAAAAGCTGGCGAGTAACATGCTCGAAGTACCTTATGGCAAGAACCACTTATACTGATTAACGATATAAGCGTATACTGAGTCATAACATTTTATAGGTATGCTATGTATCAATTAAAAAGTGATGACTCAGCTGATCTAAACAACCAGCTAAGAGAACATATTGTGGCTTTCAACGCCGCGCATTTTAATGCCGAGCGTATTCCTTTAGGCTTTAAGTTCGTTAATAAACAAAACAATGTTGTTGCCGGTATCCATGGTCAAGTATTTGGCAATTGGCTGCTTATTAGTTGGCTTTGGTGTGATGATAAGACACGTGGTAAAGGGCTTGCGACACGATTGTTAGCTGAATTAGAGAGCAAAGCTAAAGCGTTTGGTGCAAATACCGCTCAACTTGATACGCTCGATTTTCAAGCCAAACCCTTTTACGAAAAAAACGGCTACCAAGTCAAATACGAAATGAGTAACTACCCACTCGACGGCTGCCGTTATTTTATGGAAAAACCCCTTTAATTTTTGGTTTTAATCACTTCGCTTTAAGCACGTCTTGCTCGGTAAATGTAACTCCTAAGAAAGGGGTCGCTTCAGGGGCAAGCATAAAGGTGCGAATGTTCATGTGGTCTTGCCCTTCAGGATTGTGTAATACATCATCACGATAAAACGCGCCAAAACAATCGAGGGTATTTTGTTTGCTTAGTTGATTAAGCTTTGCAAAGGCAAAAATTTTACATGAGCCATTATTTTCATTTGCCTCGCTAAGCAAGCCATGATTATTAAAAGCGCTTGGGGTAAAATCATAATTGCTGTCAATTACCGCCATGGTATCGGTAAACTCAATTTGCTGTGGTGTGCTTGCTAATTTCGAAAGAAATTCGTTAAGAGTCATTGCTTGTCCTTAAAAATTGTTCTTTATCAACTCTAACTCATTCACTTGCTGATTGATATTAAACTTAAAATTCTCTAAAAAGTTCATACCTAATAAGCCATAGCCAGCATGATTTTCTATTACCAGCACTTCAAAATTACGAATACGTTGTTGTCCGACTTGAAAGGATTCGAGCTGATACCGCTGTGCTTCAACAATGCCATTAGCTGTGTTTACCTTAAGTGCGCCAAGAAAATTTGCTGGAGTGTTAAGCGAGTTTAATAATGTTTGGTTGATCACAGTAAAGCTAGCGCCTGTGTCGATCATCAGTTCGGTTTCAATATCATCGTTGATAATACTGTTTACTAAATAATGCGAACCTCGAGCGGTTAATTTTATAACTTCAACACCTGCTAAGGCTTGTTGAATCAATAGGTGTAATTGCTCGGCCTGTTGTTTATAGTCATGATCTTCAGGCAGTTGATCTAGGGTTATTTGGCTCGCGACGTAATCTTCTAAATGATAGTTAGCTAATGCATAGTTATATAAGTACTGCGCATTGCCAGGCGTGTAATCAAGCCATTGTTGACTAATATTAAGCAGGGCTTGCCATTGTTGCGTCGCAATAAGTTCATCAATATAGGATGTGCTTAGCTCGTCTATTTGTTTGTTAAGTTGTTGTTTATCATTGCTGTCTAACTGGTTGCTAAGAGCCAGTAAATTGATGATTCCTTGTTGGGTATCACCTTGTGCGATTAAACGCTTAGCTTCAAGTTCAAGCATGGTGACATCGTAAGGGTGGCTATTTAAAAAGGCCGTTAAAAATTGCTCACTTAAAGTGAATTTTTTATGGGAAAGCCATGATTCTAGTTGCTGTTGCCAAGCTTGCTTTAGCTGCCTTGCATAGCGAGGTTCATTCACAAGTAATTGAGTGTACTCAGCGACGGCTTTATCAAATAACTGATTGCTAAATAGTGCAACTGCTTGCTGGAAGTGGGCAGGTAAGACCGTGCCTTTTTGTACTTTAGGCGCTGGTGCGACAGTTTCTATTTCTATAGGCTTTGCTGGGTTAAAAAGCTGCCAAATAAAGTAACCATTTAAACTAAGAGAAAGTAGCAATATTAATTTAAGAAAAGCATTCATCCGTTTCGCCCACCAGTTTTAAATCTTTGTTGCCTACTTGCTCAGCATAAAACAAATTTCTCAAAGTCGTTACTTTTTAATCAAATGATTGAGCGCCATGATATTGCTTATTTCAATATCTGCTAATCCTTGATAACGATATTGCGTTGCTTGGTTATTTAGCCAAACGCTTTGGCATCCGGCATTATTGGCGCCTTGGACATCAGTATCTAGGCTATCGCCAATGTGCAAAATTTCCTTGTGAGGCACTTCTAATTTTTTGGCTGCGCTATCAAATAAGGCGCTGTGCGGCTTTGCTTTTCCGTGTGGGCCTGCTTGTAAAACTAACTCAAACACACCATTAAGGTTAAACTTTTCTACTTCGACATTACCATTGGTGATGGCGATGAGGCGGTAGTGTTTACTGAGGTTAGCAAGTAATTCAAGCACTTCATCAGTCACGGTTATTTGACTGCGGGCATCAGCGAATGCCTGATAAGCGTTTTCGGCATGCAACTGAGCTTGCTCTGCTGAAAAACCCAGATCGGTCATGGCATAGTGTAATGCTGCTTGTCGCCAGCGTGTAACGTCATCAATTAAAGTTGCATCATGTTTTAAAGCATTATCGCGGCATGTTAACCAGTAGCTCATGCTATCGTCTGGCCATTGGTCTAATGCTTCTAAGTAATCAGCTTGTGCTTGTAAGGCTGATTTTATGATCGGATGGTTGTTGTAAAGTGTGTCGTCTAAATCAAAACTTAAAACTGAAACTGGCGATAGGGCACGGTTAAATCGGATCATAATGACAAGGGTTTACTCTGATGTTGAGCGCTTTTTAGCGCGTGGATGGGTGTTATCGTACACTTTAGCTAAATGCTGAAAATCTAAATGCGTATAAACTTGCGTTGCAGACAAACTACTGTGTCCTAAGAGTTCTTGTACGGCACGCAGATCCCCTGATGATTCTAAGATATGTGATGCAAACGAGTGGCGTAATTTATGCGGATGCACTTGCGAGCTGATCCCTTGCTTAATTCCCCATTCTTGCATCCGTAAGCGAACTTGGCGTACGGAAATTCGCTTTTTTTGGCTGCTAACAAACACGGCTATTTCATCAGGATGTGCAAATTGAGGGCGAATTTTCAGCCATGCTTTTAATGCACTGAGCGCTTTGCTGCCTACAGGTAATAAGCGTTCTTTGTTACCTTTACCACGGACTAAAATTTCGCCTTCAGTTGGATTTATATCCTGTATGTTAGCACCAACTAACTCGCTAATGCGCAGACCCGAAGAGTACATTAATTCCATCATGGCTTTGTCACGAATAGCTAAAGGCTCATCATCTGGCAGTTCTAAAAGCTTAGCCATTTGATCTACGTCTAAATTTTTGGGTAAAGGCTTGGAAAATTTTGGCCCTTTAATGGCCTCTGCCGGATTGTGATAATGTACCTGACTGGCTATATTTTTGGCTTTTAAGAATTTATATAAACTGCGAATACAGCTTAGTTTTAAACTGATTGTGCGACCACTCAATTGTTTGCTGCGCATTTGCATGCTGTAACGGCGAATATGCTCACCTTGAACAGCAAACCAGTCTTCACATAGTTTACTAAAGTACAAAGCTGCGAAGCCTAGTTGGCTCGTATATTGGTTTACTGTGTGCGCTGAGTATTGTTTTTCATAGCGTAAGTAGTCTGCAAAAAGTTGGATGGGTGTTCGCCAAGCATCACTTAATTCATTAATGTCTGGCGTTGTCACATCGCTCATGCAAGTTCCAATAAGCGCAGTTGCAATGAGCGCACAAACTCAAGGACAAAAAAGCTGTCTTTTGCCGGTTCGAAGTGATTTACGTCATCACTACCAAACGCCAAAATAGCCACAGGGTGTTTCGTGTTACCAATTAGATATAAAGCAGTCGATTGAGTCGTGTCTGAAAACAGTAAGTCTCTTTCTTGTTGGCTTACTCGACCCAAGTAAATGCCGTCGTTTTGCAGGCGATGAGCAATTAATTCATCAAACTTTTTATCGTACTTAACTAAGTGGCATTCGTTAATGGATGGGTTCGTGCAGATAATATTGCGCAAGTTGCTAGCTAGTGTCGTAAAGTCGTAGTTAGTCCATAACTGACGATGACAGTCGCTAAATAAGCGGTAAATTAACTCGTTTTCTTTTGCTTGTTCAACGAGCTGCTCAATTTTATTTTTTAATAGCGTATTGTGTTCACGTAATTGGCGCTGTTGAATATGCACCAAAGACGTTGTTCCAGCCGTTTGCTGTTGTAGTTCAACTTCAGCGAGCACATCAGGGTTTTTAATAAAAAAATCAGGGTGTGCTTTTAAATATTCAGCAATTTGTTGTTCTGTTAGTTTGCTCATAGTGCCACTTGTCCATCAAAAACATGCTCAGCAGGGCCTGTCATTCGTACAGGGTGGCCTTCGCCTTGCCAGCGTACTTGCAAACTGCCGCCGGGTAAGTCAACTTGTACGGTAGTAGCAAGTTTACTCTGAATTTGACCAACCACGACCGCAGCACAGGCACCTGTACCACAGGCCAAGGTTTCACTAACGCCACGTTCCCACACTCTTAGTTTAATGTGATCTTGCGAAATTACCTGCATAAAACCAACATTTGCGCGTTGTGGAAAGCGTTCATGATTTTCAAGCAGTGGGCCTAAGGTGGCGACTTCTGCGCTATGAATGTCATCAACTTCTAAAACGCAGTGCGGGTTACCCATCGATACTGCGCCACTAAATACCGTATGTTCTTCCGTGCGAAGAATATAGGTCAACTCACGCTTGCTGGCTTTTAATGGGATTTTGTTCGGTTCAAAATTGGGGTGGCCCATATTTACCGTTACTTGGCCATCTTTCTCTATATAAAGCGTGAGGTTACCAGATTTTGTTGAAACCGAGATTTTATGCTTATTGGTCAGGCCTTTCATACGTACAAAGCGGGCGAAACAGCGCGCACCGTTGCCGCACTGTTCAACTTCGTTACCATCGGCATTGAAAATTCGATAATGAAAATCGAGATCAGGAGAGTAAGGGGCTTCAACCATAAGCAGTTGATCGAAGCCAATGCCGAAATGGCGATCTGCCAGCTTCTTTATTTGATCACGTGATAAAAAAACATTTTGAGTAATGTTATCAATAACGACAAAGTCATTACCTAGGCCGTGCATTTTTGAAAAATTAACTAACATAACGCTCTAATTCGGGTTTGCTCTGAGCTAATCATGCCACAGAGCAGGGCGGTTATAAAAACGTTTATGGTAAAATTTTCTCACCTTGCCAAAGGCTTTCTAAGGTTTCGCGTTGGCGAATTAAATGGCTTTGTTGGCCATCCACCATAATCTCTGCAACACGCGGGCGTGAGTTGTAGTTTGAGCTCATGGTAAAACCATATGCGCCAGCGCTGCGCTGCGCTAAAAGGTCACCGGCTTGAAGTGCAAGCTCACGGTCTTTACCTAAAAAGTCACCGGTTTCACAGACAGGGCCGACAATGTCGTAGTTGTAAGTAGGCGTATCATCTGCGCGAGGTTCAACTGGTACAATACTTTGCCAAGCTTGATACAGCGATGGACGCAACATATCGTTCATGCCTGCATCAACAATAGCAAAGAACTTATCTTGGTTTTGTTTAATAAACTCAACTTTAGTAACTAAAATACCTGCGTTGGCTGCAATCGCACGACCAGGTTCAAAAATAAGTTCTAAATCTTGGTAGTCTGCTAATCGAGCGGTAATTTTATCAACATACTCGCTTGGATGAGGAGGTGTTTCGCCATTATAAGGCACCCCAAGACCACCACCGATATCTAGGTGAGTTAGCTTGATGCCAACCGCTTTTAACTCTTCGATAAGAGTCAGTACTTTTTCAAGGGCTGCTAAGAAAGGTTTTATTTCCGTTAGCTGCGAACCGATGTGGCAATCTACACCGGTAATTTTTAAACCGGGTAATGATGCTGCATGTTGATACACAGTTACCGCAGTTTGAATATCAATACCAAACTTATTCTCTTTTAAGCCGGTTGAGATATAAGGGTGCGTTTTTGCATCTATATCTGGGTTTACGCGAATCGAAATCGGTGCCACTAAGTTAAGATCCGTTGCCACTTTTGAAATACGCTCAAGCTCAGCCACTGACTCAACGTTAAAACACTTGATCCCCAATTCAAGTGCATAGGCAATTTCGTCAGCGGTTTTTGCAACGCCAGAAAAAACAACCTTACTTGCGTCTCCGCCTGCTTGGATAACGCGCGCAAGCTCACCTTTTGAGACAATATCAAAACCTGACCCAAGTCGCGCTAAAATATTCAGCACGGCAATATTTGAGTTGGCTTTTACGGCATAGCACACCAAGCTCTTATGTGACTTAGCAGCTTCAGCGAATGCTAGATAATGACGTTCAAAGGTTTTGCGAGAATAGATATAACAAGGCGTACCATATTGTTCGGCAAGCTCTTTGACAGCGATGTCTTCAGCGAACAGCTGATTATTATTGTAGTTAAAAAAGTCCATCTATTGGTCCTGTTTTTGCTCTGGTTGTTCGGATGGATCAGCTTGCGGCTGAGACTTTGCAGGCGGCTTAGTATCATCTGGCAGATAAAGAGCACCACTTTGTCCGCAACCTGCTAGGGTTAGTAGAAGGGCGCTTAGAGGTAAAATGGTTTTTAATTTTTGGCTATGAGTCTCTTTCATTAGATTAATACGGTTGCTGGCTTTATAATCGCAGAGTAACAGAATATTTAAAAAATGCAGCTATTCGCGGATGAATTTATTCCTGTTACACTTGATGTACACAATCTGCCCCCAGATCTAGGCTTAAAGCCAGTTAAAGGACACTAAAATGACTGATCATGAATACCACACACTAGCCGATGCATTAATGCTAACTATTGAAGAGCAAATCGATGAATGTGATGCCGATTTAGACTATGAATCAGCGTCAGGTATTTTAGAAATCATCTTTCCTGATCGCAGTAAAATTGTGATCAACAAGCAAGCACCATTACACCAAGTTTGGGTAGCGACTAAATTTAATGGTCACCATTTTGAACTACGCGACGATAAGTGGATTGATAACCGCTCAGGTGCAGAGTTTTGGCAATTTATGTGTGATGCGGCAACTCGCCAAGCAGGTCAAACAATTGAATGGCGTTCTGAACTATGAGTTTAGAGTTTGTTGAGTACTCAGCACAAGGCGACCACAAAGCAACGGTTATCTGGCTACATGGTTTAGGTGATTCGGGTGATGGTTTTGCCCCAGTTGCACCGCAACTTGCTCTACCAAAAGAGCTTGGCGTACGTTTTGTGTTTCCACATGCGCCAGTGCAGCCGGTCACCATAAATGGTGGTATGGCAATGCGTTCTTGGTACGATATTAAATCGATGGATTTAGATAAGCGTGCTGACGAGCAAGGGGTTCGCGAATCCGCTGCAAAAGTGGCTGCAATTATTGATCAAGAAATAGCAAATGGTATCGCCCCAAACAAAATTATTCTTGCCGGTTTTTCGCAAGGGGGTGTGGTATCTCTGCACTTAGCGCCACGTCTAGATTATAAATTAGCGGGTGTAATGGCACTTTCAACCTATATGTGTGTGCCTGCAAAATTTGCCGATGAAGCCAAGCAGCAGGGGTTAAATATTTTTATGGCACATGGTCGATTTGACGATGTGGTACCGCATAGTGCAGGCAGACAAGCATTTGACGTGCTTAGCGCTAACAACATGGAAGTAAGCTGGCAAGACTATCCGATGGCGCACCAAGTTTGTGGTGAAGAGTTAATGGCTATTCGTGAATGGTTAATTGCTCGCTTGAGTTAATTTTTGGTTTTAGAGGCCAACATGACAAAGAAACTTGTAATTACAGCAAATATGAATGCCGTTGAATCGGCAGGTTCAACTCCTACAGCAGTGACTTACCAATGGCATTGGCGACGCATTTTTATGGTTAGCAGTGTTATCTTAGTAGCATTGGCTATTTTAGTGTATAGCTTTACTGGTGCTGTAAATGCTGAACAATCTCCGCAAGATGAACCGCAAGCAGAGTTTACAAATGCTGAATTACAAGCTTCTTTAAATGACGCTGAGCAAGAAGAGCCAAAAGAAGTCGATGCTTCGTTAATGAATGAGCAAACACCGCAGGCTGATAGCACAGAAACTACTAAAGCAGAGGTTGTGAGTTCAAACATTGTAGAACCTGACGTTACAACAGCAGAGACTGAGTTCGACAGTGAAGAGGTTGTTGATGAGCAACAACCTGAAACACCAGCTGTCACCCCTGATGGTGAAGAAGCACCACAAACTGAACAGCAAGTAGAGATTGCTGCTGCTCCTGATGCTCAGCAGCAGTTTTCGCAGTCAGCACATATTGCCAGTGTCGCAATTGGCGCTAAAATAGACACAGATAAAGTAAGCCGCGCGGTATTAACAACCGATGTTGTTGATCGAGAACCAGTAAACGTTTTAAAAAACGATGTAAAATTAGCGCAAATAAGCAATAGCCTGAGCTTTTTTAGCGAGCTTAGAAATATGCAGGGACAAGCTGTTCGTCACCAATGGTATTACCAAGGTCAACAGCTTGCTTCGATTGAATTGGCCGTAAGTAGTCCACGTTTTCGTACTTATTCAACGAAAAACATTATGCCAGAACAACTGGGTGATTGGCGTGTTGAAGTTATTGACGCAGATGGCAACTTACTGGCCCAAAAAGAATTTAGAATTTTAGCTGAGTAATATTTAGTATCAGCCTGATAATTAATTGGATTTTTCATGACACAGACAACAAAACTAGTTCGTATCGCTACCCGTAAAAGTGCACTTGCTTTATGGCAGGCTGAATTTGTAAAAGCTCAACTAGAGCACTTCCACGACGATGTAACGGTAGAGTTGGTTCCTATGTCGACGCAAGGCGATATTATCCTTGATACACCACTGGCCAAGATTGGTGGTAAAGGCTTATTCGTAAAAGAGCTTGAGCAAGCCATGCTTGATGGTCGTGCAGATATCGCGGTGCATTCAATGAAAGATGTGCCTGTTGAGTTTCCTGAAGGGTTAGCGTTACACACAATTTGTGAGCGTGAAGACCCGCGCGATGCGTTTGTATCAAACAACTACAAAAGCTTAGATGAGTTACCACAAAGCGCTATTGTTGGTACATCAAGCTTACGCCGCCAATGCCAAATTCGCGAAGCTCGCCCAGATTTAGACATTCGTGATTTACGCGGTAATGTTAATACTCGTTTAGCAAAACTAGATGATGGTCAATATGATGCAATCATCCTAGCTGCAGCGGGTCTAATTCGTTTAGAAATGCCTGAGCGTATTACAGCTTTTATCGAGCCAGAGGTATCATTACCTGCAAATGGTCAAGGTGCTGTGGGTATTGAGTGCCGTATTGATGATGAAGTGACAAAAGCACTGTTAGCGCCACTCGAACATAATGAAACACGTATTCGTGTTAATGCTGAGCGTGCTATGAATCGCCGTTTAGAAGGTGGTTGCCAAGTGCCAATTGGTGCATTTGCATTGGTTGATGGTGAGCAAGTGCATTTACGTGGTTTAGTGGGCGCTATTGATGGCAGCCAAATGCTGCGTGATGAAGTGACAGGCCCTGTGGCTGACGCAGAGCAGTTAGGTATTACACTTGCTGAAAAGCTACTTGAGCAAGGTGCTGATAAAATTTTAGCTGAAGTATATAGAGACGCTTAATATGCATATTTTGATAACTCGTCCAGAAGGAAAAGGCACTGAGCTTGCTCTTGAGCTTCAGCAGGCGGGTTATCAAACAACCCTGTGTCCAGTCCTTACCTTAGATTACCTCACCGTAAATAGTAGTGAGCTCGCGCCGCTAGAAAATGCCGATAAAATCATTTTTATCTCGCAAGATGCCGTGCATGCCTTATTAAAACTCACACCAACCATCAACAAAGCAGCGCAACTTTATGCGGTCGGTCAGCAAACGGCTGATGCGGTTTATGAAGCCTTTGGGCGACGAGCCGCAGTGCCCAAACAGCATGATTCAGAAGGTCTGCTTGAATTAAAAACACTACAAGATGTTGAACTAAGTAACATCGTTTTAGTGAAAGGTGAAGGTGGGCGCACGACCATAGCAAAAACCTTAAAACAACGTGGTGCTTTATTAAATCAGTTGGTTGTTTACAAGCGGAGCGCAATTGAGAGCGAACCGGGCAAGTGGATGGACCACTGGCAAACAATTGATGTAGAAGGTATAGTCATTACCAGTAATGCAGCGGTGGATGCCATTTTTAATGGCCTAAATGAGCCTCAGCTTGCATGGTTGAAAGAGCGACAATTTTTCGTTGCCAGTGAGCGTATCGCTGATTATTTAAAGCAACAGAATGTCGCAAGAACACAGATACATATTGCTGCAGGGGCGAGCGACAGCGCTATGTTCACCTGCATTAATCAGCAAGGTAGCAAAATGAGTGAAGCAGAATCAAAACAACCCGCAAAGCCAGTGACTGCAAAGCCAGAGAAAAAAGCGCAAACGGCAAATATTGGGGCGAAAGCGCCTGTACAAGCTAAAAGAGGCATCAGCAAAACAGGTAGCTTAGCGTTACTTATTTCACTTTTAGTGGCTGGTGCAGTTGGCTATGAGTTTTATCTAAAATTAAATAGCGATCAGCAATCGGCTGTGGCATTGACTGAGCTGACAGATGAAAACCTACGCTTACAGCAGCAAATTGATGCATTAAAAAGTGCCCAACAAACAATGCAGCACTCGCTTTATAACAGTGAACAAAAGGTCTCTGATGCACTAAATGAAAGTGCAGAGCAAACACAGCAGCAATTACAAGCGGCTTTAAAGCGCGCCGAGCAGCAAACTTTCACGCTTAATCCGCAAGAAGTCACAAGCCTGCAGCGTATGGCCGAGTTTAAATTGTGGGCAGAGCACGATTACCAAGGGGCTGCTGCTGTGCTATCTCGCTTAGATAGCTTACTTGCAGAACACCCGGGTACAGGCGCTATTCGCCAAGCAATTCACCAAGATTTACAAACCTTGAATGCCATAGAACCTGTGGCTGTTGAAGCAATTTATTTAAAACTGCATGGCATTAATCAAAAAGTTGATGAACTGGTATTTAATGCTATTTCACTCCCTGAAGAGGTCGTCAAAGAAGACCCAAATCAATTAAGTGAAAATGTGAGTGAGTGGCGTCAAAACCTTGCGAAGTCGTGGCAGCAGTTTAAAGACTTCTTTGTAGAAGTACGCACACGTGAAGATATGGTTATCGCACCATTTTTAAGTGAGCAAGAGCGTCACCTAGTAAAACAGCGCTTAAGTTTATACTTAGCTCAAGCACAAGATGCTGTATTAAGTAAACAAAGCAGTGTGTATTTTAGTGCTGTTGATGCTGCTCATAGCTTGGTAAAAGATTACTTCAAACAAGATGATGCGCAAACAAAAGCGGCCTTAAAAAGTCTTGCTGAGCTTTCGAAAGAGCAGCTCAATTTTAGTCCAAAAGTGTCATTACAAAGTACTGAGCAGGTGAAGGAGTGGGCACAATGATCCGCTTTTTATTAATCATTATTGCAATAGCAGTCTGCTTAGGGATTGCCCCTTTTTTTATAGATCAAAAGGGTTATGTACTAATTGCCTTTAATAAAACAACCATTGAAGGGACTATTTGGGGCGTTACTGCACTTTTAATATTGGCATTCGCTGCACTGTTTTTACTTTATAAGCTTTGCCGTTACGTAATATCTTTATATAGCCATACACGCCATGGTTTCTTTGCGCGCAGTGAAGAGCGTAAACAAGCGGCTATTGAGCAAGGTGTATGGAGCTTAATAAATAACGATTATACGGAGCTTGAGCTTGCACTTGATAACAACAGTGTTGCACAAAAGTGGAGCGATATACGTTTTGCGCTTCTAGCTAAAGCGGCACTGGCGAATAATGAAAATGAAAAAGCAATTAGCTATCTTGATAAAATAAGCCAAGATAAGCAGCTAAAGGTGGCTAATTTATGGATTGCTAGCGGCGAAACCAGCACTATTTTTGCTGACCTTAAAGCGTTAGCTGAACGCAAAAAAGCCTCTCGTTTAGAGCTTAAAATGTATGCCCATGTTTTAGTGCAAGAGCAAAAGTGGGCGGCACTTAATGACTTTATGCCACGTTTATTACGCAAAAAAGTACTTTCAGAGCAAGAGTGGCAACAATTGTTCGACCGTTACTTTGCAGCTCAGTCAAACGGGGATTTAACTGAGCGTTATGAGCAATTAGCCAAAAACTTGAAGCCACACGCAGAGGTAAGCTATTTAACGGCGATGGCGAAGGCAGGTGAGTTAAACAAAATTGAGCTAAGCTTAATTAAAATGATCAAAAAACCGCTACAGCATAAAGATTTAGCACGTATTTTACGTACTAGTAGCGCTGGCGATGCACTCAAGCTGCAATCAAGTTTGCAGGATGTATTAAAAAAAGACGCCGAAAATACAGACTTATTACTAGCCCTTGCATGTTTAGCTAATGCTCACGGTGAATACGACTTAGCCGCGCGAGTGTTTGATAAAGCGCTTAATGCAGATAATCGCCATGCTTATTTGCAGCAAGCGGTGCTAAGCTACAGTAAGAGTGCCCAACCAGAAAAAGCATTGGTACTCTATCAATAATTTTACTCCAGCCAGCAAAGGAGCGATGGCTTGAAGAACTTATTTACACTGACAATAAGCATTGCACTTGCTTACTTTCTTACAGGGTACTTAAGTAATTCATTGCTGGCGATTGATGGCTATGCGGTTGCAGCATGGCCGCCTTCAGGTATTGCGCTTGCCAGTATCTTGCTACTTAGAAATCGTGCCTTGCCAGGGGTTCTGCTAGGGGCATTCTTTGTAAACCTTATTCACCTTGATAAAGCCACTGATATTTTTCACTGGCAAATGATGCTGCAGGCAATTGGCGTAACAACTGCATCTACATTCCAAGCTTGGCTTGCCTATTACATTATCATTCATGTCGTTAAACGCCCGATTGAATTATCATCATTGAAGCAAAGTATGCTTGGTTTAATGATTGGCGGCCCTTTGTGTAGCTTGATTGCTGCATCAATTGGCACCGGCTTACTGGTAATTAACAATGTTATTCCGAGTTATGCGGCGCTTAATAATTTTATCGCATGGTGGATTGGCGATAGCATTGGGGTACTGATATTCACGCCATTAATTTTAGCGGCATTTAGTTACCATCATACTCGCCAACGGCTGCAAATCATTGTGCCGTCGCTATTAATTTACGTGGTTATTTGTGTCAGCTTTTATGGTGCAGCCAGTGTAAAAAAAGACAAAGACTTACAGCGCCAGCAAGCTAAAGTCAGTGCTATTCACACGAACCTTGAACACCAAGTTGATGAAATTAAGTCGCACTTAGCCTTACTCGCAACTTTTTTTGCTAGTAGTGACATGGTTGATTTTGACGAATTTAAGCGCTTCACATCAAGGCAACTACAATACAGCGAAGAAATTCTTGCCCTTGAGTGGGCTCCTAAGGTTATTCACTCACAACTAAATAATTATCAAAATTTACTGCGTGATGAACTGGGCGCTGACTATTATGTGAAAGAAAAAAATGCTGCAGGGAAGTGGCAGCCGGTGAGTAAGCGAACGGTTTATTTTCCGGTGCAATATATTCATCCTTTAGCAGGGAACGAACCAGCGCAAGGCTTTGATTTAGCCTCAAACGAGTTACGTAAACAAGCGTTAACTGACTCTCGGTTAATTAAGAATGTCACCGTCAGTGAGCCTATTACCCTGATGCAAGGTGATGGTAACGAAAAGGGCGTTTTATTCTTCAACCCAGTTTATTCAGACACTAATCACCAGGTCGGATTTAGAGGTTATGTTGTCGCCGTGGTCAATTTAGAAGTGTTAGCACAAACACTTAATTTTAATCAGAACACTGATATCGATGCCAGCTTCTATGACGTTACTGACGGCAGTAATCCTGTCGAAATTTACAGCCCACACCGTGTAGGTACAACAGCTATTGCGAGCTTCAACTTTATTATTGGTGAGCGCGTTTGGCAGGTAAAATTATGGGAGTCAGTTGCACAGTCGTCATGGTTGCCTTATTGGTTGGCGCAAATAGTCGGTATGCTGTTTGTTTGGTTATTGATCACCTTTTTGATTTCTGTAACTGGTACTAATATTCAAATTCGTCAGCAAGTGGCAAAGCAAACTCAAAGCCTTCGCGAAGAAAAATTAAAAGCCGATAAAGCCAGCCAAATTAAAAGTGAGTTCTTGGCGAATATGAGCCATGAAATACGCACGCCTATTAATGGTATTAAGGGTTTGCATTATTTAGCAATGCAAGAGCCTGACTGGCAACAAGCCCGTGGTTATATTGATCAAGCCGATGGTGCACTGAATGTACTATTACGGGTAATCAATGATGTTTTAGATTTTTCTAAAATAGAAGCTGGGCGATTGGAGCTACATCAAGAGCCTATTGATGTGAATGCGTTGGTTAGTGAGCTGACTAACTTATTGCAGTTTGAGCTTAACTCACGCTCTTTAGAATTTAGAGTTGAGCTTGATGCTTCTGAACACTTACTGATCTACACCGACCCAATTCGTTTAAAACAAGTATTGTTGAATTTGTTAAACAATGCGGTGAAGTTCACTCAAGAAGGCACGATTACATTACGTATTTGGCAGCAGGGTGAATTTACTTATTTTAGTGTTATTGATACGGGTATCGGCATCAGTAAAGAGGCCCAGCAGCGACTGTTTAAACCATTCTCACAAGCCGATAGCTCAACCTCTCGTCGCTTTGGTGGCACAGGTTTAGGCTTGAGTATTTGTCAAAAACTCATTGTTATGATGGGAGGCGAGATAAGCCTCAGTAGCACTGAGGGGCAAGGTTCAACGTTTACAATTTCGCTGCCATTTGAGTCTCCTCTTGAAGAGGTGATTCATAGTGATGATGAGTTAGCTGATATTGATGTGACTGCTGTTTCATTTGCCAATGATGCAATTTTATTGGTTGAAGATAACCCATTGAATCAACATGTGGCGAGTTCGATTTTAAAAACTAAAGGCTGCCAACCTGATATCGCTAAAGATGGCCACGAGGCTATTAAGATGATCAGTGAAAAAAGCTATGACCTTGTGCTTATGGATATTCAAATGCCGAATATGGATGGCTTACAAGCGACTAAGGTTATTCGTAATAAGTTGCTGATCACCGATTTACCTATTATTGGCTTATCGGCAAATGCTCATGATGATGACCTAAAGAAAGGCTTAGCCAGTGGTATGAATGGTTATTTAACTAAACCAATTGATGCAGATAAACTTTTTAAAACTTTGTGGCATTTTTTGCATAATGCTAGCAGCCATTAAAGCAGACATTTGACCTCTAAAAAGTAAATAAAATCATCTAAACTTGAAATATCGCCGTGGGTACGTATGATCCGCGCAAATTTACTGAACCTGAGTGCTAATTATGATCAATAACAAACTCCCTTTGCTTGATATTCACCGTCATCTAGATGGTAATGTTCGCCCACAAACGATCTTAGACCTTGGTCGTCAGTTTAATCTTGAATTACCTGCTGACAACATTGAAGCGCTTATTCCGCACGTACAGGTTATCGACCCTGAACCAAATTTAGTGGCGTTTTTACAAAAGCTAGATTGGGGTGTAAAAGTATTGGGTGATTACGATGCTTGTCGTCGTATTGCTATCGAAAACGTTGAAGATGCGATTGCCCAAAACCTCGATTACGTTGAGCTTCGTTTTAGCCCATATTATATGGCGCAAAGCCAAGGCCTACACCCGCAAGGTGTTGTCGAAGCGGTGGTTGATGGTGTAAAAAGTGCGTGTCATAACGCACCAATTAAAGCTAACTTAATCGGCATCATGTCGCGTACGTATGGCACCAAAATCTGTCAGCAAGAGCTTGATGCGCTTCTTGCTTTTAAAAATGATTTAGTCGCGGTTGATTTAGCTGGCGATGAAATTGGTTTCCCGGGTGAGCTATTTGTTGATCACTTTAAACAAGTTCATGATGCATACTTAGCTGCCACTATTCATGCCGGTGAAGCGCGAGGTAGCGAAAGCATTTGGCAAGCAATTAACGAGCTTGGTGCAACGCGTATTGGTCATGGTGTAAAAGCGATTGAAGATGCTGCACTAATGGATTACTTACGTGATAAGCGCATTGGTATTGAGTCTTGCTTAACCAGTAACATTCAAACCAGCACTGTTGCTGAGCTTGCAAAACACCCGTTAAAAACCTTCTTAGACCATGGTATTTTGGCATCAATTAATACTGATGATCCAGCAGTTGAAGGTATTGAAATAGCGTATGAGTATCAAGTAGCAGCACCTGCGGCAGGCTTAAGCCAAGCCGATATGGAAAAAGCGCAAGCTAATGCGCTTGAAATTGCTTATTTAAGCGATGCAGATAAAGCTGCTTTAAAACAGTTAGCTGTTAATCGTTAAGCAGCTAACTTACACTTGGTGCTCTTGGCATGAGACATAGTTTTCATACAATGCCTTGAGCACGTCTCCTCGGCTGATCATGCCAACAACCTTACCATCCTCGATAACCGGGTAGTTTTTTGGCTTTCCAGTTTGCATGCCATCTGCCAGTTCTATGATGTTTTGATCGCTACTTACCGTGACAACATCGGTGCGCATTAGCTGTTTTACCTTCACTACACCATCACAGAAATAACTGTTTTGCATGAGCGGTTGCAGCAGCTCTTGTTCAGAAATAAAGCCAACTAGGCTTTTGTTGTCATCGAATACAGGTGCGCCTAGTAATTTAAACTTTTGCAGCTCGCTAATCGCGGTGGTCATTTCAGTTTCAGGCGTAATGTGTGGCAACTTACGTTGCATAAAGTCTTGTACTTTTGTATTTAGCATTTGGGTCTCTCCCCATCGTTATTCTAATCAGAGTATGGTCAAGGAAATGCAGTTTGTGAAATCGTTTAGACGGATTAAGGCGATAGGTAAAACAAATAAAAAAGGCATCCAATTGGATGCCTTAAAAATAACCGGTATGAGTTAGTTATTTAATGAATGCAAATGCATCGGCGTACATGTTCTCACGTACCGCACCATGATTAATAAAATCATCGCGAACCACGCCAATCATGTCGAAGCGGCCTGCCATGTATATATCATATGGTTCTAAAGACACGATATCTTCCATAACAGCCTTGTGGACGTAACCGGTTTTGCCATTCCAGCTTTGCGGCGCATTTTCAACTACTGGAATGTATTGGAAATGTGGGTTGCTGTTTGCCCATGCTTGCATTTCATCATGAGCATAAAGTGCAGCTTCCTCACGTACACCCCAGTAAAATAATACAGGACGCTCACAGCCGATTTCAGCAAGGTGATCAGCCATTGATTTGGCATAAGAAAAACCTGTACCGCCAGCAAGTAGAATAATTGGGCGCTCACCCTCAACTCGCAGCTGTGATACACCTAAGCCTACTTCAACATTAACTTGCTGTTGCTCTGTATGAGCTTGACGTAAATGGTCAAGCGCTTGCATTGCATACGAATCAGCACCCGCGGCACCAATATGTAGTTCAATCTGTTCAGTTTGCGACGGGCGGCTTGCAATAGAAAAGGCACGCTTATCTTTTTCGCCTAATACAAGTTGCATATATTGGCCTGCCTCGAATGACACAGGTTGCTGTGGTTTCAAAATGACCTTATGTACATGGTCTGTAAGCGGGCTGATCGCAACAACGTCAGCGAGTAGTGTTTGCATAGTTTACCTTTATAAGCACAGAAGCAAATTCGGTTATGAATCGCACTCATAACCGTTAAATTTTGAGCAGTTTAACATAGTCACAGCCTAGAGAATATCTAAGCTGTCCCATAATTCATCAACACGTTCTTTGATTTTTGGATCCATGACAATGGGCTCACCCCATTCACGATCTGTTTCGCCAGGCCATTTATTAGTCGCATCCATGCCCATTTTTGAGCCAAGGCCAGAAACTGGCGATGCAAAATCTAAATAATCAATTGGCGTGTTTTCGATCATCGTCGTATCGCGAGCAGGGTCCATACGTGTGGTAATGGCCCAAATTACGTCGTTCCAGTCGCGTGCGTTTACATCATCATCGCAAACAATCACGAACTTGGTATACATGAATTGACGCAAGAAAGACCACACCCCCATCATTACGCGCTTAGCATGACCTGGATATTGTTTTTTCATCGTGACCACAGCCATACGATAAGAACAGCCTTCAGGTGGCAGATAAAAATCTACAATTTCAGGGAATTGCTTTTGCAGAATTGGCACGAACACTTCGTTCAAAGCAACCCCGAGTACTGCTGGCTCATCTGGTGGACGGCCAGTGTAAGTGCTGTGATAAATTGGGTTTTCACGATGTGTAATGTGAGTGACCGTCATCACCGGAAACTCGTCTACTTCGTTGTAGTAACCGGTGTGATCGCCATAAGGGCCTTCTGGTGCTGTTTCACCCGGCATAATATAACCTTCAAGTACGAACTCTGCGGTAGCAGGCACTTGTAGGTCATTTGAAACCGATTTAACAACTTCAGTCTTACTACCGCGTAGTAAACCAGCAAATGCATATTCGCTTAGGGTGTCTGGTACTGGTGTTACAGCGCCTAGGATTGTCGCAGGATCGGCACCTAATGCGACAGATACAGGGTAAGGTTCGCCTGGGTGCTCTTTACACCATTCACGAAAATCTAATGCGCCACCGCGGTGCGATAGCCAACGCATAATAATTTTGTTTTTACCCAATAGCTGCTGACGGTAAATGCCTAAGTTTTGGCGCTTTTTATAAGGCCCTTTGGTAACCGTTAGACCCCATGTGATCAAGGGAGCAGCATCACCTGGCCAGCAATGTTGGATAGGTAACTTAGTTAAATCAACATCATCGCCTTCAAGTATAACTTGCTGACAAGGCGCTTTTTTTACTTCTTTAGCTGGCATATTCAGTACTTGTTTGAATACTGGGATTTGCCCTAGTGCCTCTTTAATGCCTTTTGGTGGCTCAGGCTCTTTTAGAAAAGCTAATAACTTACCAACTTCGCGCAGTTCACTAACATCATCTTGCCCCATGCCCATTGCAACACGCTTAGGCGTACCAAAAAGGTTGGCAAGAACCGGAATAGTGTGGCCTTTAGGGTTTTCGAATAACAGAGCAGGACCTTCGGCACGTAACGTGCGGTCGGCAATTTCGGTCATTTCAAGGTAAGGATCAATTTCTTGTTTGATCCGTTTTAATTCACCTTTTTGTTCTAATAGCTCGATAAATTCGCGAAGATCTTTATATTTCATTATAGCCGCTTAAACGCTGAATAAACTGTCGCTATTATACTCAAAACCACTGATTAAGCTAATTTAGCCACGAAAGCTTTTGCTATTACTGAGTTAAGCTACATTGGTACTTTTTACCTTTTAAAATCAACATGGCTTCATCGCCTTTTGACCAAAACAGCACATTATCGGCACTGTATTTAACCCCTGAGCCGCTTACTTGGCGATTGAGTAAAAATTCACTCTCCTTAAATGTCAGTCTTGCTTCCTCATCACTGTATTCAACAATACTGGCGCTGAGGGTCTCATCGCACAGATAATTGCTTGGTGCACTTTGCTCAGCACACGCGCACAAGGTAACTAAAGCGAGCCCTGAGAGAAGTGGTTTAATCATAGAAACACCTCTATTTTTGAATGAGCTATAAGCCTAACAAAGAAAAATTAACCGTTGGTGAAAATGGCAGGATAAGTTATGTTGATAGTGTATTTAATGGGCAAGGAACCACCATGGCAGGCACAAATTTACTAACCTTACTTGATGATATTACAACACTTTTAGACGACATTGCGACGATGAGTAAAGTCGCAACAAAAAAAACAGCAGGGGTGTTAGGTGATGATCTGGCTCTTAATGCTCAGCAAGTCACAGGGGTAACTGCCGATAGAGAGTTGCCTGTGGTTTGGGCTGTGGCAAAAGGCTCGTTTATTAACAAAGCCATCTTAGTGCCCGCAGCATTATTGATTAGTGTTTGGTTGCCTTGGTTAATTACTCCGCTGTTAATGGTTGGCGGGCTGTTTTTGTGCTTTGAAGGTGCAGAGAAAATTATCGAAAAGCTGTTTGGTCATGCTCAACAAGAAGATGAAACTCTGGCTGAACAACAAAACTTACAAGAATACGAAAAGCAAAAAGTGAAAGGGGCGATCCGCACTGATTTTATCCTCTCAGCAGAAATTATCGTGATAACGCTAGGCACGGTTGCTGGCGCTACACTGGTGAATCAAGCTTTAGTGCTTAGTGTAATAGCAATTATTATGACCATTGGCGTGTATGGGTTAGTTGCAGGGATTGTTAAACTAGATGATGCTGGTTTGTATTTACTGCAAAAAGCGCAGCAAAGTGGCGGTAAGTTTAAAGAGTTAGTAGGTAAGTTTTTACTTGCTGCAGCGCCTAAGTTAATGCGCTTTTTAGCCTTTGCAGGAACGGTTGCTATGTTTTTAGTTGGCGGAGGCATATTGGTACATGGGATCCCCGTTTTACATCACGCCCAGCAAGGCAGCACAGAGTTTATTACGGGTTTACTTGGTAAAACGGGTGAGCTGGCTACGCCGATTATATTTGATGGTTTATTAGGTGTTTTGGCTGGAGTTTTGATTGTTATATCTATTAGTCTTTACAAGAGGATTTCAAAGTAGTAGTTATGCTTAGAATGTATACCAACCATTAATTTTTTAGTAAATTAATTAACAAGTTAAATGTAAAAGGAATTTTATGAATAGATTAATAATAGTTTTTTCCTGTTTGCTAGTTAGTCTCTGTGCTAATGCAAAAACTGAATTACTTGATATTCAAAACTTTAGTAAAGCAAGTGAATTCGCTGGTGTTAAAATATCCCCTACTGGTAAATATTTAGCTGTAATCACACAACCTGAAGGCAAGAATGCTTTAATGATACTGGATACAGATACATTTAAAGTTCTTCATGCCATCCACTTTCCTGGTAATGCTCAAGTCGGTAACTATTACTGGGTTAATGAAGAGCGTATTGTATTAGCTAAAGAGTATCTAAAAGGTTGGAAAGATCATCCTGAATACCATGGTGAGTTGTTTGGTGTAAATGCAGACGGCAGTCAAGGGGAGTATTTGGTTGGTTACCAAGGTGAAAGGCAAACTGGGACGAGAATTAAAAAGGCAACTCCTGTATTCGGGACCTCTTATGTACTTGATCCACTGGTAGAAAATAAGCGTAAAATGTTGGTTTTAACCATTCCATGGACAGCTGCCAATGAGCCTCATACAATTGTATATGAAGTAGATGTCTATAGAGGGTCAAGAAAAAGGATCACACGCTCCCCTTCAAGAATGGCTAGTTTTCTGACTGATCATGAAGGTAACGTAAGAGTATCAGCTTCGAATGATGACTATCTTAATCCAAAAATATATATCAGACCTAAATCAGGTGGTGAGTGGGAAGAGCTTAATTTAAAGGATGTTTCATATAGTGATGTCGGGTTGCATGCCTTTGATAGCACAGATGAAACTGCTTATGTGACGGCTTCTGTTAATGGAGAAGCTAAAGGGCTTTATAAATTAAACCTTAAAACTAAACAATTTGATCTAATTCACAAAGAAAACAGTGTTTCACCAAAGCAAGTGTGGGTGGATGAAGTCTCAAAAGAACTGTTTGCTGTCGAACATGAATTAGGCTATCCAACCTATACATTTGTAGGTAATAACTCTAAGAAAAGCCAGCAATTGAAGGCTCTTTTAAAAGTGCTTGAGGGTCAGCAGGTTCAATTAGTTAGCAGTACCGAAAATGGTGATAAGAGCGTCATTTTTGCCTCAAGTGACACTAATCCTGGCAGTTATTATTTATTTGATGCTAAAACTAATAATCTCGGTTTTTTATTTTCATCCAGAAGTTGGATTAAACCTAGTCAAATGGCGATTACAAAGCCCATCAATTTTACAGCACGTGATGGACTAGCTATCTACGGTTATTTAACTATTCCAAATAATACTGAAGAAAAAAACTTACCATTAGTAGTAATGCCGCATGGTGGTCCTCATGGCCCTAGAGATTGGTGGGGATATGATTCAACGGCTCAGCTGCTTGCGAATAGAGGAATTGCTGTACTCAAGGTTAACTTTCGTGGTTCAGGTGGCTTTGGACGAAATTTTGAACGTGCCGGTCATCGCAAGTGGGGGCAGGAAATTCAATACGATATTATAGATGGTGTAAAATATCTTATTTCAAACGGTATTGCCGATAAAAGTAACATTTGCATCATGGGGGCCAGCTTTGGTGGATATTCCGCGTTACAAAGTGCGATCTTGGAACCTGATATGTTCCAGTGTGCGATTGGGGTTGTAGGTGTATATGATTTACCACTCATGTTTGATGAAGGGGATGTATCAGAACGTGATAGCGGACAACGTTTTCTAAAAGTAGTATTAGGCGAGGATGAAGAGCAATTAAAGCGTTTCTCACCAAGCTACAATATAGAAAAGTTGAAAGCTCCAGTATTAATTGTTCATGGTGGGGAAGATAGAAGGGCGCCTATAGAGCAAGCTGAGTCATTAATTTCGGCTCTAAAGAGAGAGAATCATCCTTATATTTATGAACTCTTAGATGATGAAGGCCACGGTTTTTATAAAGAAGAGCACCGTACTCTTTACTATAAAAAAGTATTGGCTTTCTTAGATGATCATTTAAAGCTTTAAAAGAAAAGTGCCGGCGAGCAAGCTCGCCGGCAAGGATTTAGCACGGGAACGTAAGCGTGCTAGTGTGCAAGGTCTTCCTTCAAGTTATACAAACTCAAAAGATGATTCTTCCATCAGGCTGCGTAATCTCAAAAGCAGAGCAGGGAGAGTAACTCGGCTTTAAAAGAGTATAAATACTACGCCACTAAAAATGTTATAACATAACAAA
This sequence comes from Pseudoalteromonas sp. P1-8, assembly GCF_001399985.1. Classification (NCBI taxonomy): domain Bacteria; kingdom Pseudomonadati; phylum Pseudomonadota; class Gammaproteobacteria; order Alteromonadales; family Pseudoalteromonadaceae; genus Pseudoalteromonas; species Pseudoalteromonas sp. P1-8. Next base: position 12,326 of record NZ_LJSO01000015.1, on the reverse strand, counting down.
TTCAAAGTAAATAGTGAGAACCATATAATTTGGCTGCTTTCTTATGTGTGATATTTATGGGTAATAGATTATTGAGTATTCAATTTACTACAATCGTAGCTCAAGCATAGCTCTGCGAGCTCAATCTTTGCTTTAGGATTCCCTTGTAAGGTAGCTTTGTTGAGCCAGTAAGCTGCTTTTTCGTTATTCACTTCTGTCCCTTGGCCATCACGATACATCTGACCCAAGTTTAATTGCCCCCATGCATAACCATCTTCCGCAGACAGCGTAAAACTTTTCAACGCTTCCTCGTATAGGCCATCTTTGAAGTAAGTAATCCCTTCCTGATTATGTTTATCGAGCTTAACACCCGTATATAAAGGCTTAGGTCTAGGCGGGTGCATAACAAAACCACCAAATAAACTATAAAGCTCAGGTCGCATAATTTTATAAATGCTGCCTTCATCATAAAGCTGCTTTATTTGTGACTTACTGAAAGTCAGGGTTTTACTAGAAAAGTAATCATCTTGAACTAGCATGCTGGTACGCATCGCAATTTCGATGTCTTTGTTGTACTTGTAAGTGTAGTTAGCAACTCTAAAAGTCATGTTCTTGTCATCAAATTCAACGAGCTGAGCTACTTTTAAGTTATTAATACGTTTTGGTTTGCCAGTAAATTTATCTGAATAGACAAAATAGGTATCAAATAACTTTGGCTCGTTTAAGTAATTTTGCTCATTTTCAGTTTGTTCATTCGCACCGATTAATGCATTTGTTAATAGGTAAACGATAATGAATAGGCCAATAAAGTATTTTATAAACGACGCTAACTCTAAGGCGGGCAGTGAATACCAAGGTGCAGGAGTAACATAGCCACAGTCATCACATTGTCTTTGATAATTAATAGAAAGTGGCATGATGGGCAAAATAGTAAAGCGCAAAACTTTACTGTGATTGCTTAAAGAATAATGTTCACTATGACAGTGAGGGCACGTTTTTTGTTTTTTATAGAAAACATCAGCTGCAGCGGTATTAAATAGAAGCATAGTTTCTTCCTGAAGGTTGCTATCAATAAACTAGAACAAATGCAGAGAGTTAGAAAGTAGCAAACTGTAAGCAAATATGAATTAAATATGCTGAACAGTGTTTTCGTTTAGAGAAACAGCACATTCTCTGCTATGATCCACAGCATCTTCGAGGATGTCCCTCAATTATCAAGTTTGGAATATTACTGTGACTGCTACTGCTTTTTCATCTTTGGCTTTGCCGCGAGAGTTAACCGATAACTTATCAACTTTAGGTTATACGCAAATGACGCCAGTGCAAGCGCAAAGTTTGCCAGTGATCTTGCAAGGCAAAGATATTATTGCCCAAGCCAAAACGGGGTCGGGTAAAACGGCTGCATTTAGTTTAGGTGTGCTGGCTAAGTTAAATGTGAAACGCTTTCGTATTCAGTCTCTCATTTTATGTCCAACCCGAGAGTTAGCAGAGCAGGTAGCTGAAGAAGTTCGTAAGCTTGCCCGTGGTATTCATAACATTAAAGTTTTAACATTATGTGGTGGTGTCTCTATTGGTCCACAAATTGGCTCATTAGAACATGGCGCACATATCATCGTTGGTACTCCAGGTCGTGTTGATGACCATATTCGCAAAGGCACATTGCGTTTAGATGATGTTGAGACCCTAGTGTTAGATGAAGCTGATCAAATGCTAGATATGGGCTTCCAAGATACCCTTGATGCTATTGTTGAGTGCATTCCTAACCAACGCCAAACATTATTGTTTAGTGCGACTTATCCAAAATCAATTGCTGCGATAGCTGAGCGAGTGCTTAGCAACCCAGAAATGATTAAGGTAGAAGAAGAGCAAACAAAAAGCACAATCAAGCAATACTTTTACAAGCTAGATAATAATAAACAGCGCTTTAATACATTGAAGCTGTTGTTGTTGAAGTTCCAACCAGAAAGCTGTGTGGTTTTTTGTAACACCAAGGTTGAAACACAGCAGATTTGTGATGATCTTTATGCTGAAGGGTTTAGTGCTGTTGCCTTACACGGTGATTTAGATCAACGTGAACGTGAGCGTACTTTAATTCGCTTTGCTAATAAAAGCGCCTGTATTCTTGTTGCAACGGATGTTGCCGCGCGTGGCTTAGATATCAACGATATGGACATGGTAGTGAATTACCACCTAGCGCATGACCCACAAACCCATGTACACCGTGTTGGCCGTACTGGTCGAGCAGGTAAAAAGGGTATTGCATGTTCTATTTATGGTGAAGCTGAGCAATTTAAAGTGGCACAAATTGGCGACCACTACGAGCGTGATTTTGACCCTGAACCAATTCCGCCATTTAGCTTGCTAGAAAAGCCCGCTTATAAGCCAACCATGGCAACTATTATGATTGATGCAGGCAAGAAGCAAAAAATTCGTGCCGGTGATATTTTAGGAGCATTAACAGGCAAAGAGGGAATTGCCGGTCATCAGGTAGGTAAAATTAACGTACTTGATAATGTGGCCTTTATTGCTGTTGAGCGAGCTGCTGCAAAACCTGCGTTACGTAAATTGACTGAAGGTAATATTAAAAAGCGCAAGATCCGTGCGCGACGTTTGAGCAGATAAATTGTTGAGTTATGAGCAGCTTGCTTTAAGTTGCTCATATTCGAGTTGTATTTTCTTAAACTCAATTGCACAGCCTTGGCGGTCTGGGTGGTGCTTTAGCGCTAGTTGTCGCCAACGCTTTTGTAACTGTTTTTCCGAAAAATCAGTAGGTAGCTGCCATGCCTTTAGTAATTGTAATAGCTGCTCCTGAGGTAATGAGTGAATGCCCTTGTTTGGGCTAAATGACGAAAAACGCTGCCAAAAATCACTTAACAACGCATCTATTTCATCGCTCGTTGTATCAAAGTTTTGCCAATCTAAATAGTAATCTCGTAGTGGATCATGACTTTCTAATGCGTTACCCGTTTGCTTACTAACAAGTTCAATGTGAAGTGACGCAATCTGTAGCTGTTGCTCAGGTGCAAGTTGTGCTTGTAGTTGATAAAGACCATTCATAACTAAAAAGTTGCGTTTAAACAGATCTTTTTGTGGGTCATTGTCTAATTGCTCTATTTTTCCTGATTCACTAAGTGCGCTGGCAAGCGTATGAACCTTCCAAATAGGCTGTTCCAAAAGAAGGTAAAAAATCTCATCAATCAGTGGGTTAACCATTGTTCGCAAGCCTATCTTTAGTGTAATCTACAGTGGTATACGCTATCACAGCTGCTTTTTTGAAACTACGCTAATGTTTTTAGATACTAGGGAATGCATTTAGCCGAGCTTAAATAACTTCATTTTCAGGCTAAGTTGATTTTAAGGGATTTCGCCATATGTTCACATCACTGCGTGTAAGCTTGCTCACTGCTTTATTGTTCAGCTGTAGTTTGTTTGTTTCGCAGTCTAGCTTTGCATCCACTTCGCTACTTGAGCAATTTAGCCAATCCAAGCAATGGCAAGAAAAGCAACAGCTTGCCAAAAAGCTGCTTAACCAAAGTACGACAAATCAAGAACTAAGCCTCGATATATACATGCAGCTTGCCGACTTTGCTCTAGATAAAGGTAATTTCTCGGCGGCTGTGAAAAACTACCAATTGGCTGAGCAAGCAACAAGTTTTACAGCAACGCCAAATCGCTATTTTCGTAGTCTAAAAATGCAAGGCGTCACTTATTATTATCAAGGCTTGATGCAACAAGCTGTGCTTGCGTATAGCAAGGCATTAAGCGTTGCAGAAAAACTACCAGAGCCAATTGCCGAAGCAAACTTACTCAGTAATATTGGCCTTGCTTACTTTGACATGTTCAATATGGATCAAGCACTTAAATATTACAAAGAAGCGAAAGAAATCTATGAAGAGCATGGTAGCGAGCAAGATAAAGCCGATATTTTACACAACATAGCGGGTATTTATATTCGTTTGTCGAGCTATGATATTGCGCTTGATATGTATCGAGAAACGCTAGAGATTTTCCAAAAATTAGGCGATGAAGATGGCGTTGCTCAGTCGTATGGCAATATGGGAGTGGCTTACTCAGAGCTTGGCCAGTATCAACTTTCTTTACACTACTACCAGCGTGCCTTGCGCTACTACCAAGAAACAAATAACGCTTACTTTCTCTCTTCACGCCACGCTAATATTGCTAATGTGTATCTGCGCACCGGTGATTTAGAGCTTGCCTTAAGTCATGCAGAAAAAGCCGTTGAGTTTGCAAAAAGAATTGATAATAAAACATTAGAGCTAGCTGGCTTATTGTCGCAAGCAAAAATCGAGTTATTACAAGGAAAGCTCACTGAAGCTGAGGCCACTCTGACTACCTCAGTTTTTATGGCTAAACAATATAAAGATGATTTGAGAGTACAAGACGGCGCCGGAATGATGGCCCTGATTAAGTCAGGTAAGGGTGACTATGCAGCAGCCGTCGCTAGTTTTGATGAGTTTGTTCGCGCTTTTAAAAGCGAGCAAAGTCTAAAATTATTAAAGTCTATGGGTGAGCTGCAAAGCCAAATCCAAGCAAGTCAGCTTAATCAAGAAATTGTTGAATTAAAGCAGCTACAGAATGTGCAAGAGCTCGAAATGTCTAAACAACGTCAGTTGGGCATTATGCTATTTATCTTGTTTGTGATGATAGTGGTGACGGGTATTACTATTTATCGCCGTAATATTGAAAAAGGGGCAAAAGAGCAACTTTCGTTAATGGTTGCTAAACGAACCAAAGAGCTTGAAGAAACCGCAGATCAACTACGCAGCGCTAATGAAATTAAAAGTCAGTTTTTAGCAAATATTAGCCATGAAATTCGTACACCTTTAACTGCAATCCTAGGCCAAACCGATAATCTTATGAATGGTTATTATAAACCAGAGCAGTTAAACGATGAGCTGGCTGTTATTCAAAAACAAAGCGATCACTTAAAAGAGCTGATTAATGACGTACTTGATATCAGTAAAATCGAAGCTAACAAGCTAGAGTTAAGCCTAAAGGAAGGTGATTTAGTTCGATTACTTACTGATGTTCATTCTATGCTTAGTGGTCAAGCCAAAGATAAAGGGCTTAACTTTTCATTTCATAATGAGCTTGGCGAACAGTTTTACAGTCAGCTCGACTTTACCCGCATTAAACAGATTCTTATAAATCTATGCGCGAATGCAATTAAATTCACCAATCAAGGTGAAGTAGAGTTAAAAGTCTATAAAGTGGAGCAAGGCGTATGGTTTCGTGTAACTGACACCGGTATTGGTATGAACGCTGAGCAGCTTAAGCAAATCTTTGAATGTTTTAGGCAAGGCGACAATAGCATCAGCCGTCGCTTTGGGGGCACCGGGCTTGGTTTAAGCCTATCGCAACAGCTTGCGATGATGATGGGTGGCTATATCAGTGTTGAAAGTGAGCTAAATAAAGGCAGCATATTTTCGTTTTACTTGCCGTGTAAAGAGCATACACCAAGCACGGAAACAGTTGAGCTTGCAAAGTTTGTGCAGCCAGTAACAAAGGGATTGTCTGGTAAAGTGCTGCTTGCTGAAGATCATCCCGATAACCGCCGTTTAATTTCTCGTTATTTAGAGTCGATGGGCCTTGAGGTGATTGCGGTTGAAAATGGTGAGCAAGCTGTTGAGCATTGTCTCAAGGAATTCCCTGATGTGGTGCTGCTGGATATTCAAATGCCAGTATTGGATGGCTTACAGGCGCTCAAGCTATTACAAGAATGTGGCTTTACCCAGCCTGTGTATGCATTAACGGCTAATGCAATTAGCCACGAAATCGACAGTTACCTTGAAGCTGGTTTTACAGGTTACCTTGCTAAACCGATTGATAAAAAAGTGTTTTACACGCAACTTGCTAAGCATTGCAAAAAAGACAGTGCCACAACTAAGTCCCAGCATGATATGAGTGACTTAGTGGCAAGCTTTATCAATAGCTTTGAGCATGAAAGCGCATTAATACAACAGCACCTTGCAGCTTATGAATTGTTTAATTTACAGCAGGATGCTCACCGTATAGGTGGCGCGGCTAAAATGTTTGAGTTAGATGACGTTGCGATGAGTGCAATGGCACTTGAGTCGGCATTAAAGCAAGATAAGCTTACTGACTTAACAAGCTTAGTTGCTCAGCTACTTGAGCAACTACATAATGCTTCGGTTGATCAAAACAGTTCAATATCACCGTCTTGAATTTTTTCAATTTCTTGATTGGTATCGAAGCGTGAGCGATCGATGCGCTGTTCGTGATCGGTTTCTGGTGGTGTAATATGAAACATCGAAAGCTTATCGTCTAAGGTATGGGCAAGGCGAACCAAGTCTTTACTCGATACAGCTTGTATTTGTGAACTTGAAAGAGCATCGGAATTGAGCTCAACCATTGCATCAATACTGGTTTGTGCTTCATCTGACATTTGGCTTTGCATCGCCACCTGCTCATGAACACTCTCAGAAAACGCATTAATTTCTAGCATCGCTTGTTCAATTTTATTGGTTTCTTTAGTTGATGCCTCAGATAGCTCAACCGTGCGCTCGGTTTCTTTCAGTGCGGTTTGCATTAATTGATATGCTTGCTCTGTACTGTGCTGAATTTTAGCTACCATCTCACGCACTTCTTGTGTTGATTTACTGGTGCGGGCAGCCAGGTTTCTTACTTCATCAGCGACTACCGCAAAGCCACGCCCTTGCTCGCCAGCACGCGCAGCTTCAATAGCAGCATTTAGCGCAAGTAAATTAGTTTGTTCGGCAATACTATTGATAACATCAATAACTGAGCCAATCGCATCACTATCTTGCTTAAGTAAAATAATCTGCTCACTGGTGAGGTTAATATTATCGGCAAGCTTGATAAGACTCGCCTGGCTTTTATCTGTGTCTAAACGGGTTTGTTGTACTGATTTGGTGGCATCAGATACTGAATTAAAAATTTGTTCTAAACTTCTATCTAGCTCTTTCGATACTTCAATGGTGCGGGTAATGGTATCTGCTAAATCAATACCATGAGCATCTTGTATGGTGGCTTTTTGAGTCATCGATGCATAGGTATCACGAAGTGCATCAGCCATAGGTAATAAGCGGGCAGATGACGAGTATATTTCGCCAAGCATGTGCTCAACTATCGTCAGACTTGCATTTAGGGCATGACAAGCTTGTGGTAATTGACGATCATTTTCGTCAAAACGGAAAGTGAAATCGATGCCTTGCTCAGAAGTAATGTTAGAAACAAAAAAACTTAGGTGATCTTGTTGTTTGTGCTCAGTCGTATAAACGTAGCCAATCAAAGCAAGCCAAGGAACGACAACAATTAGTGCAAATACAACCATTGCTGCTGCAGATAATTCAAATACGGTAAAACTAGCAATACAACTAAGTAAGCTTATTAAGAATAGAGCTACAGCTACTTTAATGCGAGTCATTGAGGAGTCCTTACCTTTAATCCTATAATGTATAGAACAAATTTCTGTTAATTACCAATAAACTTATTCTGTAAAAGTATAACTTTTAAGGTGTTATGTCCTTAGTTTTACGCAAAAAAAATGCCTGTATTAAACAGGCATTTTTTTAAAACTAGGAATAGTTACTGACGTTTCATTGAGTCAAAGAACTCGTCATTGGTTTTGCTCATTGAAAGCTTATCAATTAAGAATTCCATGGCATCAATTTCTGACATCTCATGAACGATCTTACGTAAGATCCACATCTTTTGTAGTTCATCAGGTTTGGTTAGTAATTCTTCGCGACGCGTACCTGAGCGGTTAAAGTCAATCGCTGGGAATACACGCTTTTCAGCAATCTTACGATTTAAGTGTAATTCCATGTTACCTGTACCTTTGAACTCTTCGTAGATAACTTCGTCCATCTTCGAACCAGTATCGATAAGAGCTGTTGCGATAATTGTTAAGCTACCGCCTTCTTCTACGTTACGAGCTGCACCAAAGAAACGTTTTGGTTTGTGTAATGCGTTTGCATCAACACCACCAGTTAATACCTTACCTGATGATGGGATTACGGTATTGTAGGCACGAGCAAGACGTGTGATTGAATCAAGTAAGATAACCACGTCTTTTTTGTGCTCAACCAGGCGCTTCGCTTTTTCAATTACCATCTCAGCAACTTGAACGTGACGGCTTGCAGGCTCATCAAACGTTGAAGCAACTACTTCACCTTTTACAAGGCGCTGCATCTCTGTAACTTCCTCTGGACGTTCGTCGATTAGAAGTACCATTAGCTCACAATCAGGTTGGTTATAGCTGATTGATTGCGCAATGTTTTGCAGTAGCATCGTTTTACCGGCTTTTGGCGGCGCAACGATAAGTGCACGTTGGCCTTTACCAATTGGTGAGGCTAAATCAAGTACACGTGCTGTGATGTCTTCAGTACTACCGTTACCACGCTCCATACGTAAACGTTCGTTTGCGTGCAGTGGGGTAAGGTTTTCAAATAGGATTTTTGTGCGAGAATTTTCAGGTTTGTCGAAGTTTACTTCATTTACTTTTAATAGTGCGAAGTAACGTTCACCGTCTTTAGGTGGACGAATAAGGCCTGAAATTGAGTCACCAGTACGCATGCTGAATCGACGGATTTGACTCGGTGATACATAAATATCATCTGGGCCGGCTAAGTAAGATGCTTCAGATGATCTTAAGAAACCAAAACCATCTTGTAAGATCTCTAGTACACCGCCGCCATAGATATTTTCACCGCTTTTAGCGTGCGCTTTAAGGATGGCGAAAATAATGTCTTGTTTTCTTAAACGGGCTACGTTTTCGAGCCCCATGGACTCAGCTAAGTTTACAAGCTCTTTGATAGACTTGTCTTTTAATTCGCGTAAATGCATATTGGTGGGTTCTTTATTACAATTGTCATACTCAAAATCATCGTTTGATACATGAGTGAGGTTTGTTGGTATAACTAAGGATTAGTTGGCTTTATAAACTAGCAGGTCACTAGCAAGGCGTCCAGTCTTTAAACAAAATAAAGCTAAAAAAAGGGCAAAAAGCCCTTTTTTTATATTTTCATTAGATGTTGTTTTCTAAAAACTCTACTAATTGAGTTTTAGAAAGTGCACCAACTTTAGTTGCTGCAACTTGACCATCTTTGAAAAGAAGTAATGTAGGGATACCACGGATACCAAACTTTGGTGGTGTGCCTGCATTTTGGTCGATGTTAAGTTTACCAACGGTAACTCGGCCATCAAACTCGCCAGCTACTTCGTCAAGAATAGGGGCGATCATTTTACAAGGTCCGCACCATTCAGCCCAAAAATCAACAAGTACAGGTTTGTCTGATTGTAGTACGTCAGCTTCAAAGCTATCGTCAGTTAATTGAATAATTTTCTCGCTCATTGCGATCTCCGATTAGTTAGGCGAAATATTTAATGCGTATTTAAACACTCTTGTTTCTTATTGCAAGTTTAAACGTTATGCTTAAACGCTATGACTAAGACACATTTGACCGATAAAAAGTTTTCAGACTTTGCTATCGCACCGGAAGTGGTTGCCGGTTTAACCGAAAATGGGTTTGAATATTGCACACCCATTCAAGCGAAATGCCTACCTTTTATTTGTGAAGGCCGCGATATTGCGGGCCAAGCGCAAACAGGTACGGGCAAAACGTTGGCGTTTTTAACTGCCACGTGCCATCGGTTATTACAATCTAGCAAAGCATCTAGTAAACATCCAAGAGCCCTGATCATGGCCCCAACAAGGGAGCTGGCGATTCAGATACACAAAGATGCAAAAATTTTAGCGCCACACTGTAATCTTAACTTAGGATTAGTATATGGTGGCGAAGATTACGAAAAACAACGTGCACAACTAGAAAAAGGCGTTGATATTTTAATTGGCACTACTGGACGCCTAATCGATTTATATAAACAGGGCTGTTATACCCTCAATGAAATCGAGGTTGTAGTGCTTGATGAAGCGGATCGTATGTTCGATTTAGGCTTCATAAAAGATATTCGTTATATGTTTAGACGTATGCCAGAAACGTCTGAGCGTTTAAACCTATTATTCTCTGCAACCTTGTCTTATCGCGTGCAGGAATTAGCGTTTGAACATATGACTAACCCAGAGCATGTACAAGTCGAGCCTGATGTAAAAACAGGTAAGCGTATTCAAGAAGAGCTATTCCATCCATCACAAGATGACAAAATTAAGTTACTGTTAACTTTAATTGAAGAAGAATGGCCAGATAAAGCGATTGTGTTTGCAAATACGAAACACAGTTGTGAGAATGTTTATGCATGGATGAAAGCCGATGGTCACCGAGTTGGGTTATTAACCGGTGATGTAAATCAGAAAAAGCGTCAATCAATTTTGGCTCAATTTACCAAAGGCGATTTAGACTTTTTAGTAGCAACAGACGTTGCAGCGCGAGGTTTGCATATCCCAGAAGTAAGTCATGTATTTAATTTTGATTTGCCAGATGATTGTGAAGACTATGTACACCGTATTGGTCGTACCGGACGTGCTGGTGCATCAGGACACGCTATTAGCTTTGCCTGTGAACAGTATGCCTATAATCTCCACGAAATTGAGCAATATATAGAACACAGCATTCCATTATCACATTATGATAAAAGTGCATTGCTTGATGATTTAACTAAGCCTACTATTCAGAAAAAGCGGAACTATTCTACAGGCCCACGTAATCGTAATAACAACGGACGTCGACCAAATAATAGTTACCAGAAATCACGGTCGTAATAAACGGCCGTTGTTGAAGACTTAGTAGTAACTAGAGGTTTTTGAACGGTGGGGCAACTTCAACCGCAAAAAAATGTGTATGCAGTAATCGACTTAGGATCAAATAGCTTTCATATGCTGATCGCTAAATCGATTGCTGGCGGTCTACAAACGATCGGTCGAGTCAAACGTAAAGTAAGGCTTGCTGCAGGGCTTGATGAAAACAACGTCCTTAGCACTGAAGCCATGCAACGAGGTTGGGAATGCCTAGCCTTGTTTGCTGAACGTCTGCAAGACATACCACAGAAAAACATCACAATTGTTGCGACCGCAACTTTACGTCTTGCTAGCAATGCTGATGTATTCAAGCATAAAGCTGAACAGATCCTTGGTCATAAAATCAATGTTATCAGTGGTGAGCTAGAAGCTAAGACAATCTATAAAGGCGTGGCTCATACCTCAGCTTGCAGCGGTAAACAACTGGTTATCGATATTGGCGGAGCCAGTACCGAGGTTGTTATCGGTCAGGGTTTTGATGCACTGCATTATAAAAGTCTGCATATGGGCTGTGTTACCTTCCTAGAACGCTACTTCAAAGATCAAAAGCTCAGTAACGAAAACTTTGCTGCTGCAATTAAAGCTGCAAGTGAAGTGGTTGCAGAAATTGTCGATGAATACCAAGCAACCGGATGGCAAATTGCGAGCGGCGCGTCAGGTACAGTGCAAGCGATTCAAGAAATCATGGTTGCACAAAATCAAGATGAGCTTTTAACGCTTGATAAACTTCTCGCTATTAAAGAGCAATCAGTGCAATTTGAAACGATTGCTGATCTTGAGCTTCCAGGCTTGAGCGAAGAGCGCCGTCTAGTGTTTGTTTCTGGCCTCGCTATATTGATCGCCTTATTTGAATCGTTAGATATAAAACAAATGGGTCTTGCGCGCGGTGCATTGCGTGAAGGCGTTTTATACAGCATGGTGCCAGAGCTTCATAACCATGACATCCGCAAGCGTACTGTTGATGGTTTAATGAATCGTTATCATGTAGATCAAAAACAGGCTTGTCGTGTTGCGCAACTAGCAGAGCAATTGGCTAAAAGCGTCATGGGGCAATGGCAGTCGATCGATGATAACGCAATCGCATTATTAAGAACGGTTGCAAAACTGCATGAGATTGGCTTACTGATCGAGTATAAGCTTTATCATAAGCACACGGCTTACATTATAGAAAACACAGATATGCCAGGGTTCTCGCAATCTGAGCATAAACTAATTACCGCTGTTGCTTGTGAGCATCGCGCTGATCTTGTTAAAAACAGTTTTGCTCACTTGGGTTGTCATCAACTACTCGCTGAATGCTTAACAAGGGTAGTACGGATCGCTGTGATCTTATCAATGCGTCGCCAAGATGATGTACTACCAACGATTGATCTCAGTGTTAATGAAAACACCCTCACACTGACATTTGATGGTGATTGGTTAAAATATCACCCATTAATGGCCAGTGAACTGCAACTAGAGTCCAAGCTACAAGCAAAAGTAGGTTGGAAGCTCATAGTAAAATAACGTTAAAAGGCCCTTCAGGGCCTTTTTTAGTGCTATTTTTACCCGTTTCGTTCGTATTTTGCGCGAACAGTCATTTTTTTCA
>NZ_LJSO01000014.1:95147-168834 GCF_001399985.1 Pseudoalteromonas sp. P1-8 | reverse complement strand
CAGGTTTAATCCCTCAAAATGATTAAGTATTATTGCGGATTGGTATAAAATTAAGTTTCTGGTGAATTGATATAATATGCGCTTATGCTAAATGATACCCAACAAGCGCTTCGCGCTCATATCCAACAGTTGTTAGCAAATAAACAACTAAACGATGCACATCACCTACTTGTGCAGCGCCTAAAACAAAATCCTGAAGACCACGTTTGTTACTTTTTACTCGGCGAAGTCAACACCGCAGCTGGCGATATCACCAAAGCTATTAAGCTCCTTGAAAAAGCGCTAAGCCTAGCCCCTTTTGCTGTTTATCATTTAGCACTTGCCAAGTTATACGTACTGTTAGGCAAAGTAAGTAATGCAGCTGTGCATTATCAAAGCGCACTACAAACAGCTGGCTTTAGTGGCGCAGACTTTGATACATTAGCCAACATTGCGACCCGTTTAGGGCATTATGACAACGCTCTTAGCTTCCAACAAGCAGCCTACCAGCGCAATAAAGATAACCCACAAATTAGCTATAATTTGGCGGTGTGTTATAAAATTCACGGACTGTTCGATGAGGCTAAAAGCTTATTACAGCAACTAACCACAAAGCAACCTAGCTTTTATCAAGCCCACTATTCGCAGGCTGAACTCAATACGAAAGTAGATGCCAAGCAACATATACAAAAACTACAAGCCTTGGCGGATAAAGAAAAAAGCATTGTTGAACAGCAAGTGTATTTTCATAGTCTTGCCCTTAATTATGAGCACCTTAATGACTACAAAAATGCATTTAAATACTTTGCACTAAGTAAGCAAGCGATAGCCGGTAAACTTAACTATCAAGCAAGCCAACACCACCACTTTTGTCAAAAGCTCATTACTCAAAGCAAACAGCAAGCACCAGCTAGTAGTGACTCTGAGTTCTCACCCGTTTTTGTTGTTGGCATGCCCCGCTCTGGCACAACCTTAGTTGAAAAAATCCTTAATCAAAGTACACAACTGCAAGGGGTTGGGGAGTTAAATGATATTGCGCAACTCATACAAGACGCCACGCAATCAGCTCGTGTAATAGACAGCGAAATGCTCGATAAGGCATATGAATCTGAGGCAATAAAAACAGCACTGGCTAACTATCAACAGAGAGCCGAGCTGCTAAGTGACGGCCTAAGAAGTTGTGATAAACAGCCATTTAACTTTTACTATATTGATTTTATTTTAGCGGCTTTTCCTAATGCGAAAATCGTTTGTATGCAGCGGGGCTGGCAAGATTGCAGCATTGCCAATTTTAGGCAGATGTATAGCCCGCAAAGTGTGTTTCATCACTACAGTTTTACACTTGAAGATATTGCCTCGTTCCATCAAGATTACTCGGCATTAGTCAGTCATTTTGCCAACAAGTATCCTGAGAGCGTTTTTTTGCAAAGCTATGAGCAATTGGTGGCTGAGCCGACCCTACAAACTCAAAAGCTCTATGCGTTTTGTGATTTAAGCTGGCAGGAAAACTGCCTCACTTTTTATAAAAGCAATGCGGCATCAGCCACGGCGAGTAAAAAGCAAATTCGCCAGCCATTGAATAAAAACAGTATCGGCAGCTGGCAAAATTACGCTGAGTTTATTGGTGCGGACCTGTTTCAATAGGTAGGTCGTGACGAGCGCCCCACTCACTCCATGAGCCATCGTAAACACGTAAGTTAGCGTAACCGCATTCATCGGCACACAATGCAATTGCACAAGCGGTTACACCTGAACCACAGCTAAACTGCAACTGGGTGTGATGCGGCGCTATGTGTTGTTCAAATAATGCCTGCAATTCGCTAAGCGGTTTAAGCTCACCGTTATTTAGCACTGTTGCTAGAGATAAACTGCGACTATTTGGAATATGACCACTGCGCATACCTTCGCGCGGCTCAGCGTGTTCACCGGTAAAGCGCTCATAAGGGCGAGCATCGAGTGTTAGTGTGCTTTGTTCGTCAAGTGAGTTAAGTACTTGCTCAGCACTAATAAAGTAATCAGCACGCGGGCTGGCAACAAAATTGCCTTGACCAGAAGCAGCTGAATAGCTTGCTTGTGTAGCAAAGCCAAGTGCCTGCCACTTAGCTAAACCGCCACTTAAAACTTTTACGTTATCAAAGCCCATGGCTTTAAACATCCACCACGCACGGGCTGAACTGAATAAGCCTTGATCCTCATAAATCACAACTAGAGAGTCTTGGTTAACACCAGCAAGCTGCATATGTTCTGTGAACTGCTCGCTACTGCACATCATACTTGGTACAGGATTACTGTTATCTGCCAGCGTCTTTTTGAAATCAAAACGCTGTGCATTAGGAAGCATCGCCTTAGGTGCATACTCACCCGGTAAACCAGGACGTAGCATTCCTGCATCAAAGATAACCAAGTTATCCAGGTTTAAATGCTCGTTAAGCCATTCTGGCGAGACGATGTTCTTCATTAGCTTTCCTTTTGCGATAACTGTGCAAATGTATCTTGTTGAGTTAAGCGCTTTTCGACCGCTTCAACATGCTCAGTTGTACATTCTTTCCAAACACCAGGCAAGCAATACACATGCTTTAAGTAGGTAAAAAACTTATCTCTCAGAATACTGTTAGACTGCCAGCCATTTTGTAGTTTTTCTAAGCACTTAATCAAAGTCGCTTGATCACTCGCATGTAGTACAAGCTCATCAATGTTGTAACAAGCAAGCCCTAAGGTAATCACTTTTTTATCAAGTAATAAAGATTCTAAGCCAACGGTCGAGTTAATAGTGATCACGGCTTCAGCGCCATTGATAAGCTCTCGAGTACAATTTCCGTTGGCAAAAACGGCAACATCATTTCTATCGTACAAGTGCTCATAGTGCTTGTGCCATGAAGGGTGCTCTTTAAAAACGACTTTAAGCTCTGGGTCATTTAACTTATTTACTGCTGAAACTACAGCTTCGTAATACTCTTCCATTGACTTAAGCCAAGGAGAGTAACATGCTATTTGGGTATCGTGTGGAACTTGAAATGGCACAAATAAGTATTTTTTGGGTAACTCAATTGCGTCAAACTTGCAGCGCTTTTTATGATTTGCTCTTGGGATTAAATCAGGTGCAGAGAATGGTAACTCCCCTTGCGGATCAAAGTTTAAATAAAATTGACTATCTCGTGGTACAGATGCCGCAAAGTTAATACCTTTAGGATCTAAGCTTGTTGTTCCGGGCAGTAACCCATTTTCATAGTAATAGGTGGTCACTCCTAATGCCTTAGCAGCCATACAAACAGTAACATTCGGTAATTTATTACCATTCCAAATGACTAAAGCTTGTGGCGATTCTAACTTCAATAAATCATAATACTTAGCGAACCGACACCGCTCCACCAGCAGCATCAAAGCATAGTAACTTTTAATTATTAGCGGGTTATTCCATAAACTATTACGCGCTTGTTTACGTAATAGTTGCTCCGAAATTATTTTACTAAAATCAATTTGTATTGCCTTGCTAAAGTATTTAAGAGCAGTAAATCTAGGTAAGCCCATGCAGTGCACTTTACTCTTTAAAGGCAGTTTCCTAGTCAGTTCTTTGTAATAGCGGGCGTGCACATTGTTGCGAGAGATAAATAAAAAAGCCATATACACATCTTATTTTTTGATTGAACGTAAGCGCATACAGCTATTTTATTAATTATAAATGACAGTTTGAAGGTTGCCTCACAACTTCTATTATTTCTGTTGTAGAGATAGAGGGAGTACGCTCTAAATAAGTTACATCACAAAGTTGGCTAAATTGATCAAATCGACCAGCCCAATCGTCCCCCATAACTAGCAAATGGGCTTGATGATCTTTTATGTACTCACCTTTTAATTCTAGAGAATGCTCTACAAATACTTCGTCGACACACTTCAATGAACTAATAATTTTCAGCCTATCAGCTTCACTATATACGGGCTTTCGACCTTTCTTAGAGAAGTTTAGTTCATCGGAAGATACACCAACTATTAAATAATCTCCTAACGCTTTAGCTCGTTCTAATATATTGATGTGTCCCACATGAAAAATATCGAACGTGCCAAATGTAATTACCCGTTTCATTGGTGCTCCTCTAAATAAGATACAATTCTCTTAGCAGAGTAACCATCCGTAATACCTGCCAGTTTATAGACTATTTCTTTTCTTTTTTCTTTAAATTCGGCTGTTTCGTTAACACTTGAAGTTAATAACTGCTTTAAATCTTTATAACTTCCTGCACGAGTACATAGCTCATTGAAGTATTTAATATCTTCATCAAGTCGAGCTTTTAACCTATAAGAAAAAATACCTTTGTAAGACCAACGCAGCTTATAGAAATCACACCAGATAACAGGCTTTTCTAATGCTGCAAACTCAAATATGGCTGACGATGCATCAGAAATCATTATATCAGCAAGTTCTAAAAAAGGAGTAAGGTCAAAATCGAACTCATTAGCAAGGTAAACATTCTTAGCGCTAGCCCACTTCTCAAGCTTTAGGCGTTGTTTTTTATATTTTTTCTTAAACAAACTAAAGAAATGAGGCTTAACGATAATATTAAATTCATCAAAATGCTCAGGAAAATCATCGCTAAAACATTCTAAAGAACTTGGATAAAAAGTAGGTGCATACAGCAAGGTTTTCTTTGTTGGATCTAGGCCTAGGTTTTTGAGGTTAATAGTACCTAGAGTCTGATTAAAAATAGGGTCTAATTTTGCATAGCCACTATCAATAAAGTTACCTTCGGGGTAAAGCTCTCTTAAACGTTGCAGTCGGTGTTCACCTTCAACAAACCGTACTGTCATTTTGTTGTTCGATACGTCGTAATAACACTGCTTTGGACCTATACCATGCTGCATCAGTACGGTCTTTTTATTTAAATCCTCAGCACCTGCGAATGTATTGCCAAACACAACCCAATCTGCATCTGAGTTCTGATAAAAGTCAAAGGTTTCATTTGTACTTGTTAACCACTTTGCAACTATTGCATTTTTAACTATAAAGTCACAGCATACTGCACGACTTCGCTCATCCTGCTCTTCATAGAAAACCATAGAAACTTTGTAGCCTTTTGCTTTTAACTCCTTTAAAACAGGCAAGTACTGTGGAATGTAATATAGATGCCGAACATCAAAATATAACCGCATTATTTACAACTTAATAACTTCAACCAAGAGCTATTGTACATAAATTACATTTTTGTTTCAGCCCACAATTAAAGTTTGTTCTAGCTAAATGTTAATTACCTCAGGGCGAAGGGGGGCTAGGCGGCTAAGGATTTGATTTTGTACCGTTTGCGGGATCTGTTGTTCGTCCATAGCATTAATCAAAAGCTCTACCACACGGTTAAAGTCTTTTTCAGGGATATTCATTCCGGTGTGGATATCAACCATATTATCGCCTTTATATTCACAAGGACCGTCTGTGACGCTACACAAATGAGTAATAAAGCCTTGTCGAAAATGGGCGACATTCGTTTGTTTAAAATAAGCTAAAATTTGTTCGTCACGGCCTATTTGATTGATAAAACTATCAACCAGTTTTTCAACTCCTTGTTCGCCATTAATTTGCTGATACAAGGTGCTATTGTTGCTACTTGCACAACCAACTAACATAACGGCAAATACAAATGTAAAAAGTGTTTTCATCATTACCAATACCCTGTTACAGAAAGATACCAACCTGTTTGATCCTTAGCCCCAGCAATACTTCCCAAGTCTAACCAAGCAGCAGTCACGCTAACATACTTATTAGGAAACCAAGCAACAAACACATCCTGCCAATCTTGCTCCCCTAAGCCTAGGTTATTGGACTTTTCACGATACTCAACACCCACGGCTATTTGGTGGGTTAAAAACACCGCGGTAGATGCTTCAAATAACAATTCTTTATCGCTATCAGGGCCGCCAAAGCCTAACAAGCCAAGCTGATTAGCATCGCTATAACGAAAGGTGGTGTTCCAAAACCAGTTATACCCAGCAAGCGCGCCCAAATGTAGTTTACTAGCAGCAAGATATACGTCGGTACCGCTGGTGTCTTTGGCACCGAGTAGGTTTGCGATACTGCCGTCATCCAGTGATTTATGTTGCACACCCAAGCTCAGCTGCGGCCATTTACTGTAAACGATATCGCCGTATAAGCGCACTTTCGCTCCTGTAATTGATTGCTCAATATCGGTATTTAATGCCGGAACTTCGAAGCGTTGCTCTGCGTAACTAAATTCAACGCGATCATAAATATTTAGCTGCGCGCCACAAACATCTAAGCGGTAATCACTCACGTCTGCACGGCTGCAAAAACCATTTATTGCTATTTCATCATCACTTGCATAGCCTGCAAGTTGCGCCCAAGGGACAATACCACCACCCGCACTACCTTCAACTTGGGAGACTCCGGGCGTTGCTAATAATTTACCCGATGCAGCTAACCCTGAACTTGTAAAAGCAAGGCAAGTTAACCCAAACAACCAATTAAGACGCTTCATTGTACACCTCTAACCACTGCAAAAACTGCTCTGATTTTAGTGGCCTACTTAAATAATACCCTTGTGCATAATCGCATTTATTTTGCACTAAAATATCCAGTGAATTTTTGTTCTCAACCCCTTCAGCAACAACCGAAAAGCCCAGCTGATGACCTAGAGTAACCGTAGATTGCACTATGTATTGATCTTGACGAGACTGATCTAATTGCAAAATAAAACACTTATCAAGTTTTAGCTCATCAATCGGTAATGACTTTAAGCGCCCAAGCGATGTTTGCCCTACACCATAGTCATCCAACGAGATTTTAACCCCCAAGGTTTTGAGGTTTTCTAGCGCCTTAATACCTTGCTCTTCGTTCTCAATCATATCGCGTTCTGTAAGCTCAATTGTGATCAAGCGCCCATTAACAGCATGTTTTTCTAACTGTTTAGCAAGGTGTGAGTAAAAGCTTGGGTATGCAATATCTTGCGCAGAAACATTAATTGCAGCCTGCATAGTAATACCTTGCTGTTGCCATGCTGCAACTTGCGACACTACGGTTTTAACAACCCAAGAAGTTAACTCAACAATCACCCCCGATTGCTCTGCTAAATCAATAAACAGTTCTGGTGAAACCCACTGACCGTCTTTGCGCTGCCAGCGGATTAACGACTCAACTTTATCAATGCTATTAGTTTTAATATTTAGTTTTGGCTGATAGGTCATGAACAGCTGACCGTCATCATCAACAAGGGCTTGCTTAAGTTCATCAATTATTGCTAGGCGCTCAAGATGTTCTTCGTCTTCACCTTCTTGATAATAATGAATAGTTTTATGCTCGCAAGATGCGGTATCAACAGCAATTAACGAGCGACGCATTAAATCCTCAGGGCTGACATTTTGCGAAAGGCAATGCACCACCCCAACACTAAAGCGTAACGTAATGTTTAAGCCTTGAATTAAGTAGCCAGCCTGTAACTGAGCAACTAACTTCATTACCGCATCTTTAAATTGTTTAGTTTCATCGGCTGGCAATAAAGTTAAAAATTCGTCACCGCCAATCCGAGCATTAACACCATTATGATGAGCTGAGTATTCACCAATCCGCTCAGCAACCGCTTTAAGACAATCATCGCCAATACGCGGCCCTAATTTATCATTGATATGGCGAAGGCCGCGGATATCTATAGCAACCAGTGTGTACTCAGCCCCTTCGGCAAACAAGTTTTCCATGTTTTCTAACATAGCAGAACGGGTATAAAAGCCAGTTAATGAATCATGGCTAGCTTGAAAACTTATTTGCTGTTCACGCTCTTTAATGTCGTTACCCATGTTGTTAAAGGCATCAATTAAGGTGGTGATTTCACTACTTTGCTTTTTACCTACAAATTCAGCTTTATAGTTGCCACGGGCAAATTGCTGCGCAAGTAAAGTAAGCTTTGAAAGCGGTGTTGTGAGATTTTTAGCTAAGATTCCACTGGTCAATACGCCTATCACAACCGTAATAGCAGCAAGCACAATAATGGTGAAAAACAGCTGTTCAAACTCACGATAACTCTGGGTTAAATCAGCACTTAATAGCACAGAAACTAGGTGTCCGGGCAAAGATGGAAGTTCAACTAGGCGGTTTCTATAGACCGGCTTTTCACCAAATATGCGCTGCGTTGTCTCGTTATTAAAATGCGCTAATACAGAGGTGCTTTGTGGTTGCTTGGGCAGCGATGTCTCTACCACACCATCATCTTCACCAATAAAACTCACATCCATTGTGGTGAGGTTTTTAAGCTCTGCAGCAACCAGATCGTTAATCTCGAACCCCACTAAACTGTAGGCAACAGTTCGCGGCGCACGTACTGGCAGTAAAATAACTTGGTAAAGGGTTTGATCAAGTACAATGAAATTTGATTGTTCAGCATCAATGAGTAATTCATTCATCAATGCAGAAAACTCATCTGGCCTATGATTAAATTCAGTATTTGCTGAGACCAATTGCCCTGATAAATCCACAAGCAACATCAAATCAGCATTTATTCGACGACTGTGGTTATTCAATACACTACTAATGGTATCGGCGTCTTGAGTTGCGACCGCTTGTTTAAAGCCAAAATCTGCGGTCAGCACCTTTGCAGCAGTTAATAGCAGGCTCTCTTTAGCGCTTAAATATTGCTTAAAAACATTTTCAGCGACATTAATATCTTCACGCAACTTTTGATCATTAAAGCGATTTGTCGACCACCAAGAGCTCGCTAAACTGACTAAACTAGTTAATAAAACCAGGCTTACGCATAAGGCTATGATCCGCCCTCTTAAACTATGAATCATTATCTGCCTTAAACATCTCACCAAACGTATTACGCGGTGCAGGTTCATTCGTATTAATTGTAATATCAGCGACTTGCTCAGTTACAGTGACTGATAATTTTTTATTGATTTCACTTGCTTGGTTTGGGTGCCAAATCGTTATACTAGTTGGAACAGTAATACCTTTTAATTGTACTTTACCATCCTCTGCTGTTTTTAGTGTATTAGCGCTATTTGCGACATAGATATAACCCACCATAGAGTCGTGAATATTACAGCCTAAGACTACAACCCCGGTGTTATCAAACAACTCAGGCTTTTCTGGACGGTCAGCGTAAAGCTTAATATTAAAAGGTTTAGCACTTGAAAAAGAATAAACATGATGGCGAATATTATCGCTATTAGGAAAATCAACAGACTGCCCTTGCTGTATCACCAATACATTAGGTGAAAACTGCTTATTTACCTGATCCATCACAGCAACGGGTAATTGCGTGCTCGGTAAGTTCGCATTATTTTCTAATTCGATTACAGCATCAGCCAAAGGCTTACCAAATTGATCACGAACGGTAAATGAAATATCAGCAGCGAATGCAGTTGCTGTGCTGCACAGAACTACAAAAGAACATACCGTGCGAGCACAGTGCGCAAAAAACGTCATAATTGAACCTTGCTTAGCCTAGTTTGCTAATAAGTATAGATTAATCTTAGCTTAAGTTAATGAGAGAGGGTATGAAAAGCAAGAAAAAAGCCAAGCAGTTTTAGTAGAAAACCAACTTGGCTTTAATAATATTGACTTAGAGCATATCTAAGTTAAAAAAATAGCAATTAATTGTGCTTAATTAAGCCGTATTCTTTATCTAAAATAGCGATTACTTCACTACGAGGGTCGCTTGGAATAGTAATTTCTTGACCAATGATTTTACTCGCAATGCCAACGTAAGTATCAGACACTTCAAGCATCACTGATTCTGGCAAGGTGTAGTCTTTAGCAAGCTGCTCACGCTCGTCCATGCGGTCTTTATTTAATAACACATCGCTGTCTGGCACGTTATTAATTAATAACTGGCGGAAACCCTCTTTTGAGTTTTCAATGATTTTACCGTCACGGTAAGCTGGGCCATCCCAGATACGTGATGAATCAGGCGTGCCTACTTCATCAATGTAGATAAGCTTATCTGAACCATCAATGTCTTCAACATAACCAAATTCAAATTTAGTATCGACAAAGATTTGGTCAAGCTGCGCAAGTTCATCACTGATCAGCTTAAAGCCTTCAACAAGTAGTTGCTCATATTTAGCCACATCGTCTTCAGACTTGAAGTTAAAAACAGATAGGTTATTAGTGATGTTTTCACGAGTAATGTTCACATCATCTACTTCAGGAATGTCAGTAACACCTGTGATAATGCCTTTCGTTGATGGCGTAATTAAAACTTCATCTAGCTTTTGGTTCGCAGCTAGTCCCTCTGGTAAGTCAATACCACAGAAATTACGCGTGCCTTTCGCATAATCACGCCACATACTGCCAGTAATATATTGGCGAGCAATGGCTTCAACTTTTACAGTACTTGCTTTACGCACAATCCATACATAAGGGTGTGGAATATCAACAATATGGTTACCAGCAAGGCCTGCTTTATCAAATAACTTAAACCAATGAGATGCCACAGAGTTTAGCGCGATGCCTTTACCAGGAACACCATTTAAACCGTTTTCACCTTGCCAAATACAATCAAACGCAGAAATACGGTCAGAAATAACCATAATAGCTAGCTCAGTTCCTTTTGGAACTTGATAACCTTTGTCATTAATTAAACGAGCGCTGTCTTCATCAGTTAACCAATAAACTGAACGCACTTTACCACTGTGTACCGCACCTTTAGTACGGATCGGTAAATCATCGTTTACGTCTAAAACTTTATAGCTAGTCATGCTATCTCCGATAGTATTTGGCATGCTCTTGTGAGCACATGTATGGGATTGGGGTTATGGCCGCCTATAATAATCTAGACGCTTTGAAAGCTCAATCATTGCACTATCATCAGTAGCCTGCGGATGTAATAAAAACCATAAAAATTTAAACTTTCAGTAATTTTGCTGTCATAAACATTATTTCGCTATACTAGTGCCCTCGAAATAGGAGGTTTTCTTGGATTACTTAGCAGCTACCGCAGAAAAAAAATATTTAATGTTTATTTCGCAGAACTATTCGTACGCGATCTTACGCCCATTACAACGGGAGATTTTAGCCCGAGGTGGTGAAGTTCGCTGGTTTTTGTACGGCGATGAAGTAAATCCAAACTTCCTTCACCAAGATGAGATTCGATTATTATCAGTAGATGAGCTCAAAGACTGGCGCCCAGATATCGTGTATGTACCAGGGAATGTGGTGCCGGATTTCATCCCTGGTAAAAAAGTAGCTGTTTTCCATGGTTTCAATTCAGGAAAGCGCATGAATAAAGGTGTTGATAATCACTTTAATATTCGAGGGTGCTTCGACTTATATTGCACTCAAGGGCCAACAACCACGACTACTTTTTTAGAGCTTGCCCAGCAACATGGATTCTTTAAAGTAAAAGAAACGGGCTGGCCGACGCTCGATCCTTATTTTAGTGAGATTGAAAACAATCCATACAAAAATTATGATGACAACAGAAAAACCTTATTGATTTGCTCGACTTTCTCAAAGCGCCTTTCTCTTGCACCTAAATTATACGAACAAATAAAAGCATACAGTGAGCAAGGAAAGTGGCGAATTTTGGTGCAATTTCACCCGAAAATGCCAAGCGAGCTTGTTGAACAATACAAGGCTCTACAAAACGACAATCTAACCTTTGTCGAGACAGATAATGTATTACCGCTGTTGCAAGCAGCGGATGTCATGCTGTGTGATACCTCATCCATTTTGCTTATGTTTATCTTACAAAGAAAGCCTGTCGTAACTTTCTGCAATCAAGCACCTGGCGAACATCTTATTGATATTACAGATGTCAATAAACTAACTGAAGCGATTGATTATGCCTTCACACAGCCTGCTGAATTAATGGCGAAAATTGAGCACTTCTGCCAGCAACTGCATCCATATCAAGACGGCTTATCGAGTCAACGTGTACTTGCTGCTAGCAATGAATTACTATTGAGCAATCCTGCACTTAAGCCGAAACCACGTAATTTTATTCGTAATTTTAAAATGCGTAGAAAATTAAATTACTGGCGATGGTAACAATTCATAGGTCGTTATGATCACGCTTGAAAATGTGCTTTTTAAATGGCACGCAAAACAACCCGAGCCGACGATCAATATTACTAAGCTAGATATTGATCAAGGCGAACATGTTTTTCTTCACGGTCCGAGTGGTTGTGGTAAATCAACGTTATTATCATTGCTTGCTGGCGTCACAGTGCCAACACAGGGCAATATCGAGCTGCTTGGTAAAGCGATTAACCAACTTAGTAATAGTAAACGGGACCGTTTTCGTGCCGACCATATTGGCTATATTTTTCAAAACTTTAATTTACTACCTTATTTATCGCCTATTGAAAATGTGACTTTAGGTTGCCAATTTTCAAAGCAAAGGCAAAAAAACGCATTAAAAAATAGTGCAACAATAGCCGCTGAAGCAAGCCGCTTACTGAGCGCTTTAGGGCTAAATGATAACTTGCAGCATCAAGCAGTTGCACAGCTGAGTATTGGCCAGCAACAAAGAGTTGCCGCAGCGCGAGCCTTTATTGGCAGCCCTGAAATTATTATTGCAGATGAACCTACCTCAGCACTCGACACACAAAATCGCCAAGCATTCGTAAAATTGTTATTTGAGCAGGCAAGTGCAGCAAATAGCACGCTAATTTTTGTTAGCCATGATGAGACATTACAATCGCTATTTACCCGCAGTATCAGCCTTGTTGAGTTACAAGGAGGCACAGATGCTACTCATTAAACTCGCCACAAAAAGTTTATTAAACCGAAAGGCCAGCGCCCTACTCACCCTATTTACCATTGCTATCAGCGTAATGTTATTGATGTCGATTGAGCGGGTTCGAGTTGATGCTAAAAGTAGCTTTAGCAATACAATTTCTGGCACTGATTTAATTGTCGGTGCGCGTACCGGTGATATCCAGTTGCTGCTGTCTTCGGTATTTCGCATTGGTCATGCTAATAATGGCGTGAGTTGGAAAAGTTACCAATACATCTCAGGGCAACGGGGTGTGAAATGGGCTATTCCTATGTCACTTGGCGACAGCCATAAAGGTTTAGCTGTACTTGGTACAAATAAAGACTATTTTGAGCACTATCGCTTTGCTAAAAAGCAGTCGTTGAGCTTTTCACAAGGTCATGAGTTTAATCACTTATTTGAGGTTGTATTAGGTGCTGAGGTTGCCAATACCCTTGGCTATCAGCTTGGTGACGAAGTAGTGATTGCGCACGGCATGGGCAATACCAGCTTTCATAATCATGACGATAACCCATTTAAAGTGGTCGGTATTTTAAATCCAACGGGCACGCCTGTTGATAAAACCCTGCATATTCCACTTGCAGCAATTGAAGCGATTCATGGTGGTCATGCTCATCAGCATGAAGCCGCTCAGGCTGATGCAAATGACCACGACCACGACCACGACCACGACCACGACCAGCATGATGATGTTGATTTAGTTGGCACACCAAAACAAATAACCGCTTTTTTACTTGGTTTCGATTCACCTCTTTATACCTTACAAGTACGTCGTAATATCAACCAATACAAAGATGAGGCACTGCTTGCCATCATGCCGGGTGTTACTTTGCGTGAACTATGGGAAATGCTCTCTATCGTTGAAAAAATATTGCTATTATTTTCTATCGTCGTGGTGCTGATCAGTTTGCTTGGCATGTTAACGAGCCTGCTTTCAAGCCTCAATCAACGCCGCAGAGAACTTGCAATTTTGCGCTCTGTTGGCGCAAGACCTTGGCATATTTTCACCTTGATCAGTGTCGAATCATTACTCATTACAGGGCTTGGCTGCATTGTTGGTATCGCATTATTCTATGCTTTAATGCTACTCGGCGCAGATTACTTGCAAAGCCATGCCGGAATAAGCCTAAATATAGCCTTATTGTCATCCTATGAACTCATGCTTTTAGCTGCGATAATGGTTGCAGGCTTTATTGTTGGGTTAATTCCCGCAACTCGCGCGTATTTCTACTCTCTTGCTGATGGTATGAGTATTAAAATTTAAGGAATGTTATGCCGTTTTTTCGAAAATTCGTCGCTTTAGTCGCATTAGTTGTGTGTGCTGGAGCTAATGCTGGCGCACCTAAAGAAATCTTCTGGGAAGATTTAATTCCAAAAGGTCATGTCCAAATCGACACCCAAGCGCAAGCAAACCATGAAGGTAGCGAGCAAAACTGGGTGCAACCAGACCTTGATGCACCCGTGGTAAAAGAGCTTAATGGCCAATCAGTGAGTTTGCCTGGTTTTGTTGTTCCGCTTGAAGGCGACAGCGAAGTGATCACCGAGTTTTTATTGGTTCCTTATTTTGGTGCCTGTATCCACGTGCCACCACCGCCACCAAATCAAATTGTGCATGTCACGATTAAAGACGGCGTACCAATCGAAAGCCTCTACGATGCGATTGTCGTGACAGGCGTTATCAGCACCGAAACCTGGTCTGGTGAAATTGCCCAAGTCGGCTATAAAATGAAAGCCGTCGGTGTAGCACCATTTGAGTTATAAGTTTTAAAGAGCATGTTTTTGCATGCTCTTTAAATTAATCCACCACTTTTTCTTTTTCTAGTTCCTGTTCGCTTAATTCATACCACCCGCCACCAAGGGCTTTATAAAGCGTTGCTAGGCTTTGCAGACGATCATTTTTTGCCTGCGATAACGCAATTTCTGCCGAAAATAACTGGCGCTGTGCATCCATTAAATCAAGGGAGCTGGCAACACCATTGCTATATCTTAGGCGTGCTAAGCGATAGTAATCTTGGCTACTGAGCACCAAGCTTCTTTGCGCATCATAGCTTTTTTCTGCCGACTGATAGTTCGAAAGCTGATTGCTCACTTCTTGTAGTGCCACCAACACTATTTTCTGATATTGAATACTTGCCTGATAAGCTCGTTGTTCCGCCACCGTTAAATTTGCCTGATTGCGCCCCATATTAAATATTGGCATTAAAAGCTCTGAGCCCAGCAACCAAACCTGCGAATTACTGGCGAGCAAATCACTAAAATCAGTACTTTCACTGCCATATTCGGCATACAACTTAAGTTTTGGGAATAAGGCCGCTTTTGCGACCCCAATTTCAGCCATGGCCGCTTGCCATTGATACATTGCTTGCTGCACATCTGGTCTACGCTTTAACAGTTCACTAGGTAGTCCTGTGGGTAATTGCTTAGGAAGGGTTTGCACAGATAACTCATTCCCCCCTTGCACATCAGCATTGGCATCACCAATCAAAAACTTTAACTGATTAATAATCCGCCTTTCACTGTGCTGTAAAGGAGGGATCTTCACTTTCGCTGACTCTAATTCAACCTCGGCTTGGCGCTGTTCTAGCCCTGAAATAATACCGCCTTTTTTACGAATACGCGCAATTTCAAGCTCCTTCTCGCGAAGCTTAATCGTACTCAGGCTAATTTTTAATTGCTCTTCAACTTCTTTGAGGGCAAAAAACTGCTGAGCAACATCAGCAATCAAGGCGAGCTGCAACGCGTTTCTTGCTTGCTCTTGGCTATAATAATTTGCCAGTGCGGCTTCGCTTGCGCGTCGGTTACTACCAAATAAATCTAGCTCCCAACTTAAGTAACCTTTTAAATCAAAGGTATTTTCTGGGCTGCTATTAGGCTCTTCTTCTCGCTCTGAAGTAAGCCCTACATTCACATCAGGCCATAAAGCGGCATCCGTAATTCGATACCGAGCTCGCGCTTCAATAATTTTCGATTGCGCAATTAACATATCTTGGTTGTTAAGAAGCGCTTGGCTAATCAGCTTTTGCAAATGAGGGTCGCTATAAATTTGCTTCCAGCCCGCTAAAGCCTCCGATTGTGGCGTTGCTGTTGCGCCCATAAAATTAGCAACTTCACTATGCTCAGGTGCTTCAAAATCAGGCCCTACAGCACAGCCTTGAATGCAAGCGAAACAAAGCAATGGTAACAATTTATGCATCGACTTGCTCCTCTACTACTTTAGAGGCCGGTGTTTGCTGTTTTTTTACAAAGCGTGCAGCGGTAATAAAAAACAGCGGCACTAATATTATGCCGATAGAGCTTGCCAGTAACATCCCCCCTAAAATAGGCATAGATACCGACTGTCGACCAACCGCTCCGGGGCCAGAAGCAAGTACTAACGGCAATACACCAAGCACAAAAGAGGCTGCAGTCATTAATATAGGCCGAAAGCGAGAACGGGCGGCTTCTATTGCTGCATCAGTAGCATCCATCCCCTCCTGATAAAGCTGATTTGCCACCTCAACAATCAAAATTGAGTTCTTTGCCGCAAGGCCGATCAAGGCAATAAAGGCGACTTGGAAGAATAAATTGTTTTCATGCCCCGTCACTAAGGTCAATACAGAGGCTCCCAACATAGCAATCGGGCTTATTAGTAGTACAGCAAACGGCAAGCTCCAACTTTCATAGAGCGCCGCTAAAAATAAAAATACAAACACAATAGCAAGGCTGATAGCGATACTTAGCTGACCCGATGAGCGAATTTCTTGATAGGTTAATCCTGTCCATTCATAGCCAAGGTTAGGCGGTAGTTTTGCCATTTCTTCTTTAATTACGTTAATTACATCACCCGATGCATAGCCTTTAGCTGGCGATACATTCACCATGGCACTGGTAAACATATTAAAGCGATTTATTGCAGACGGACCGGTTGTTAAATTTAACTTAGCAAGCACATTTGATGGCACCATAGCACCATTTTTTGAACGCACATAAAATTCGTTGAGGTTTTCAGGGCGTGCCCTAAATTCATCTTCAGCCTGAACTTTAACCCGATAAACCCGGCCAAATAAATTAAAGTCATTAATTGTTGATGAGCCAGTAAGCACTTTCATTGTGCTGTAAACATCAGCAATCGGCACCTCTAATGCCATGGCTTTTTCTCTATCTAATTCCAAAAACAGCTGGGGTACTGAGCCACGCAGTGAGCTACTTGCTTTAGCAACTTCAGGGCGGTTATTTAAATTTGCCAGCAGTACCTCGAGCGATTCAACCAGACTCGTTAAGTTGCCTCCTGTTTTTTCTTGCAGCGCAAACTCAACACCAGAGCCGGAACCAAGCCCCGCCACAGCCGATGGCTGAAACACATTAAATTCAGCATCGGGAATGGCGTAGAGCTGCTTACGTATATCATTCATCACACTTGTGACCGTAAAACCTTGCTCTGCACGCACTTGCCAAGGCTTTAAAATCACCTCCATTTGACCATGTGATTGCGCACTACCAGCACGGCGGTTTTCACCCGCTAGCGTGAATGAATAAGCCACCCCAGCATGGCTCATAACAAATTGGTTAGCTTTACTTATCACCTCATTGGTACGTGAGACCGTTGCCGCATCTGGCAAGGTAATATCAACAAAAAAGCGTCCTTGATCTTCTTGCGGCATAAAGCTACTTGGTAATTGGCTAAACACAAAGTAACAGCCACCTATCATTATAAAAAAGCCAATATAACTACGTTTTGCTTTTTCAGAGCATGCCTTTACAAGCCAAGTGTATTTTTCGCCAACACTTTCAAGCCAGTTATTAAATTTATTAAAAATCTTAATATTTGATGGGGCGCTAGGTTTTAAGAAAATCGCACATAAAGCAGGGCTCAAGGTTAGCGCAACTAGGGTCGAAATGAGTACCGCAACGGTAATTGAAATCGCAAACTCTCGGTACATAATGCCCGTAATACCAGCTAAAAAAGACACTGGAACAAACACCGCTGCCAGTACTAAAGAGGTTGCCACTATGGCGCCAGAAAGCTCTGTCATCGCTTGCTTAGTAGCAGCAACGACCTCCATATTTTGCTCATTGATCAGTCGCTCAACACTTTCGACTACGACAATCGCATCATCAACGACGATGCCGATTGCCAATACCATAGCCAATAAACTGACATTGTTAATGGTAAAACCAAATGCAGCCAAGGCGATAAAGGTACCCACTATCGACACCGGCACAGCTAACGCAGGTATTAAAGTTGTTCGCCAGTTTTGCAAAAATAAATACACCACTAAAATCACTAAGATCAGCGCTTGGATAAGGGTATTGATCACCTCATTAATCGACAGCTTGATAAACTCAGAGGCATCATAAAAAAGCTGCCATTTCACACCCTTCGGAAAAGCTGCGCTCAGGCGAGCCATCTCAGCCTTTACACGCTCTGTAACCGCTAATGCATTAGAGCCTGGTAACATATAAACCTGCAAAATAGTGGCGGGCTGTTCATTTAGTTTTGAATTTAAAGTATACGCAGAGGAAGCTAGCTCAATCTTTGCAACATCTCGCAAACGGATCATCGAGCCATCACTATTAACTCGCAGCATAATATTATTAAACTCATCCACCTTATTAAGCCGACCTTGTGCTCGTACCGGAAAGTTAAGCTTAATTGCATCGCTCATTGGCTGAGCCCCGATCTCCCCAGCAGCGGCCTCTTTATTTTGTGCTTTGATTGCTGCGGTCACATCATTCACGGTTAACTCGTAGCCCGCTAAAATATCAGGCTTTAACCAGACCCGCATAGCATACGAACGCGAGCCTGTGTTACGCACTTTACCAACCCCCGGAACACGCTTTAAAGCCGCCTCAACATTGATGCTGGCGTAGTTGCTCAAATAGATTTCGTCATAGCGAGGGTCATCAGAGGTCAGTGCCAGTTTCAACAGCTCAACGGAACTTTCATTAGAGACATTCACCCCTTCAGTTTGCACATCAACAGGTAAATTACTGCCTGCTTGGCTTGCGGTGTTTTGAACATCAACAAGGGCGAGATCTGGGTCGGTGCCAACATCAAAGGTGAGTGTGATCCCAACACTGCCAGAATTAGTTGCCTTTGACTCCATATACAACATATTCGGTGTGCCATTTAATTCTTGCTCAAGAGGAATGGCTACCGACTCAGATGCGGTCTCTGCCGTTGCGCCGGGGAATGAAGCAGACACTTTAACCGACGGCGGAGCAATATCTGGGTATTGATCAATGGGTAGGGTAAAGAGCGAGACCAAGCCTGTGAGTAAAATAACTAACGAAATAACGATAGCAAACACTGGACGCTTGATAAAAAAATGCGAAAACATAGCTAAGCTCCCTGCTGATTTTTTTCATCATCTTGTTTGCTTGGTTTATCTGGCGCCAGTGGAGTAGTGCCCGTGTTTGGCGTTAATCGGCGTTTTTCAAACTCGGCTAACGAAATCGCTTTTACTTGCTGACCATGACGAATGCGATGCAAACCTTTCACCACCACTTGCTCACCCGCACTCAAGCCACCGCTAGCAACAATTCCTTGTTCACCGTAATGCTCAACAACAATAAAGCGCCGCTCTATCTCACCTGAATCAAGTACCACCATTACATAAATACCGCCCTGCTCAACTTGTGTAGCTTCTTCAGGGACGACAATGGCATCTTTCAATTCGGATAATTTAATCCGTGCTTTTGTATATTGCCCAGGTAATAGCTCACTATTAGGGTTAGGCAGCTTTGCTCTTACTTTAAAGGTGCCCGTTTTCGGGCTAATTTTAGGGTCGGTGAAACTCACATCACCCCAATATCGATACTCACTGCCATCAGGCAAAGAAATACGTACAAAGCCTTCTAGCGCCTTGCCTTGTTGCTCGGCTTGTAGCTTCTCCATCATGCTGGTCATACGTCGCTTGGCATTCAAATAATCAAGTGCCGACATATTAAAATTAACGAAAATAGGGTCTATTTGCTGAATGGTGGTAAGGAGTGAAATACCATTACTGCCAACCAAAGCACCAAGATCGGCTTCAGAGCTACCAACCATGCCACTAATTGGCGCCGTAATGCGGGTATATTCTAAATCGAGCTTGGTTTCTTCAAGTTCTGCTTGGGTTGCTGATAATGACGCTTGCGCTTGCTCTTGGATAGAAATTGCATTGTCGTAGTCGAGCTGACTTGCTGCATCTTGCTCGTAGAGGGGTTTTAAACGAGTAACATCGCGCTTTGCTTTTGCCAGCGCTGCTTGGTCTTTTTGTAGTGCGGCTTTAACGCGATTAAGCTTAGCTCGGTAGGGTCTATCATCAATGGTGTAGAGTAAATCACCTTCGTTTACCCAACTACCTTCAACAAATTCAACACTTTGTACAAAGCCGGTGATCCGTGCGCGTACTTCAACATCAAGTGATGCGTCTGTACGCGCCACGTAATTCCCATACAGCGGCACATCAAACTGCTTAACCTCAGCGGTAACCACTTCCTCAACGATAACTTGAGGTTGCTCTTTAGAACAACCCACCAGTGCCGCTAAGCACACGCACCCTATGACGTATTTGTTTAATAGCATACAACCTTCTCATTCCTTAAGCCTGTCTCTATCTTGCTATCTGTTGCAATACTACATAGATGAGGGATTCTTTGTTATTTTTGACAATTAGAGCAGTACACAGTGCTTCTTTGCCCTAATCTAATTTCTTTTAATGGCTCTTTACACGTTACACATGGCTCACCTTTGCGACCATAAACTAGTAATTGCTGGGCAAAATAACCGGGCTTACCATCACTTTGAGCAAAATCTTTTAATGTTGTGCCGCCTTGCGTGATAGCCGCAGCAAGTGTTTCTTTAATAATAGGCACTAATTGCTGATAACGCTTTAAAGACACCTTGCCGGCTTCTCGTTTCGGGTGAATTCCGGCCTTAAATAACGACTCATTGGCATAGATATTACCTACACCAACTACCACAGCGTTATCCATAATAAACTGTTTAATTGGTACTTTTTTATTTCTAGACTGTTCGTAAACACGCTTTGCAGCAAACTCATCGGTAAGAGGCTCCGGTCCAAGCTTGGTTAGCAAGGTATGACATTCGCCTGGTGCTTGCCATAAGCAGGCACCAAAGCGACGCGCGTCGTTGAGTCTTAGCGCTTTACCTGAGGCTAAAATAAATTCGATATGGTCGTGCTTTTTTAATGGCTCATCTGCGCTCACAACTCGTAAGTTGCCCGACATTCCTAAGTGCAAAATAACACTACCCAGCTCACAACCGAGTAATAAATATTTTGCTCTACGCTCCACTGAAGTAACTTTAAGTCCTTGTAATTGATATACATCATCAGGCACAGGCCAACGCATACTGGCGTTATGAATATTTACTTTGGTCACTGTTTGGTTAAGCACATGCGGCGTTATTCCCAAACGGCTAACTTCAACTTCTGGTAATTCAGGCATCTGTGACTCTCTTAAAACGGGTATAACGGAAATAACTTAGCAGCATCAGCTTGTTCAAGCTCAAATACTCGTTGTAACCGCTTATCTAATAAATAGTATTGCTGATCTATGTTGTACAACTGATACACCGCTGGCAACTGCTCCCCGGCTAGCCACACGGAGGCAACATAATCAGCCGATGTCTGTGAAATTTTACTAACAGGGAGACTGGCAATAGTCAGTTTTTGATGTTGCCAAAGTTCAACGAGTTGTTCGAGCTGCTGCTCATCGCCTTGCCATGTGGTTTCTTGCAGTGATTGGCTACGCCAAGAGGTGCCGATACGCTCGATTTTTAATTCTGGAAATGCCATTGCTAAAATGAAGCTTTGCTCTGGGAGTAATGCTTGTACTCCTTCTTCAACGGGCTGTGTATTGAGCTTTTTATGTAGGCCATTGAAGAAAAAAATCATCAATAGCATCGAAATAATCACCACATTATTCCATGCTTTTCGGCTCAAGCGCATCAGTATCTTCCTCAGTTTTCAATATCTTAAAGTGTAACCAAAAAGGACATTAATTGGCAGTTGTAATTGATCAACAAAATTTCATGTCTGTTATGTATCAATCTGTCGATACTTTGCTAAAATATCCGCCAAATTTAAAGGAGTTCCGTCAATGTCAATGTATGTAGTGGGTCATAAGATCCCTGATTCAGATTCAATTTGCGGTGCAATTGCGCTTGCTTACTTAAAAAACCAGATCAATGAACCCGCGATCCCGACGCGTTTAGGTGAAGTATCACCTGAAACACAATTTATCCTAGATAAATTCGGTTTCGAAGCACCTGAGCTAAAACTTAGCTACGCAGGCGAAGACGTTTATATCGTTGACCACACAGAAAAAACACAAGCACCTGATGACATCGATGAAGCACGTGTTGTAGGTGTTGTTGATCACCACAAATTAGGCGATTTAACATCATCAACACCACTTGAGTGTTGGATCCGCCCAGTGGGTTGTTCAAACACTATCATCAAAATGATGTATGACTTCTACAACGTAGAGATTCCAAAAGATATCGCAGGCATCATGTTATGCGCTATCTTAAGCGACACTGTAATCTTTAAATCACCAACGTGTACAACAGCTGATATCAAATGTGTTGAAGCACTTGCTGAAATCGCTGGCATCGAAGATTTCAAAGAACTTGGCATGGAAATGTTCAAGGTTAAATCAGCAGTTGAAGGCACCCCTGCACGTGATTTAGTAATGCGTGATTTCAAAGACTTCAACATGAACGGTAAGCTAGTAGGTATTGGCCAGCTAGAAGTTATCGACCTTGCTGTATTTGATGAGATCAAAGCAGACCTTGAAGCTGACATCGCAAAGCTTAAAGAAGAAGGCGGTCGCCACTCAGTATTACTCCTGTTAACCGATATCATGAAAGAAGGCTCTGAAATGCTAATTGCGTCTGATGACGTATCAGTAATCGAAGCTGCCTATGATGTTAAATCAGAAGACGGTCGCGTATGGTTAGATGGCGTATTAAGCCGTAAGAAGCAAGTAGTACCACCACTACAAGACGCTTTTGCAAAAATCTAATCAGAACTGTTAGATACAAAAAAGCCGATGTTACATCGGCTTTTTTTGTGTCTGAAATTTTCGCGGTAGTTAGATTTGCGTTGCATTACGCTGACGTAACACTTCAAATAAACAAATACCGGTCGCAACTGACACATTTAAACTAGATACCGAACCAGCCATTGGGATTTTAACTAATAAATCACAATGCTCACGAGTAAGGCGGCGCATACCATCCCCTTCAGCACCCATAACAACAGCCATTGGCCCTGTTAGGTTTGCATCAAATAACTCAGTATCTGTTTCACCGGCAGTGCCGACAACCCAAACGCCAGCATCTTTAATTTCACGCAACGTACGCGCAAGATTGGTTACTTGAACTAATGGCACTGTTTCTGCTGCACCGCATGCTACTTTGCGCGCTGTGCCGTTCAGTTTTGCAGACTTATCTTTAGGAACGATAATCGCGTGCACGCCCGCAGCATCTGCACTACGTAAACAGGCACCTAAGTTATGTGGATCAGTAATACCATCAAGTACCAGTAAGAAAGGCGTTTCTTCACGGGCAATGATCTCATCTAGATCTTTTTCGTTATACATGCGCGCCGCTTTTACATTAGCGATAATGCCTTGGTGCTGCTCACCATTTGCTTTATTATCAAGCGCTTTACGCTGCATAAATTGTACAGAAATACCGAATTTACGTGCTTGGTCAATAACCGGGTTTAAACGTTTATCTTCACGCCCTTTTAAAGCGTATATTTCTAAAAAGCGCTCAGGCTCTTTTGCTAATATTGCTTCAACTGAGTGAAAACCAAAAATTAATTCATTACTCACGTATTATTTGCTCCTCGGCCATTACGTTTACGGGCATTCTTACCCGGTCTTTTTGCCTTTTTGGTGGCTTTTTTCTTACTCTTCTTTTTGCCAGCTTTTACAGCATCAGCTTGTTTACTATTAGGCTTTTTACGCCCTTTAGAAGATGAAGACTTGCCACGTTTTTCATTCTCTTTGTCGCCTGATTTTGCCTCAAAGCTGCCTGACTGCGCTTTTTTACCAGGAATTTTACCTGCTTTAAGCTGGGCACGAACACTTGGTTTTGCAGGGGCACTACGGCCACGACGACGCGCATAACGGTCTTGTTGCGCTTCACCTGCTAACACTAAGTTTATGCGTCGCTCGTCAAGACTGACAGATGACACCTGAACCGTTAGTTTATCGCCTAAACGATAAACAGTGTGAGTTTGTTCACCAATCAAGCAATGCTTAGCACCATCGTAATGGAAGTACTCATTGCCCAGGTTAGTTACATGGATCATGCCGTCGATTTGTAAATCGTCTAAGCGTACAAATAAACCAAAGTTAGTTACCGATGAGATCACCCCACCAAATTCGTCACCAACATGGTCTTGCATAAATTCACATTTCAGCCAATCTGCTACTTCGCGAGTCGCATCATCAGCACGGCGTTCAGTGGTTGAACACTGCTCACCTAAAATATCAACTTCGTCATCAGTGTAGGCATACTCACCCGATGTTTGCTGACCTTGCGCTTTAAGTACCGCTTTAATTGCACGGTGCACCACTAAATCAGGGTAACGACGAATTGGCGATGTAAAGTGGGCATAGGCTGGTAAAGCTAAACCAAAGTGGCCAATGTTATCTGGCTGATAAACCGCTTGCTTCATTGAACGGAGCAACATGGTTTGAATAAGCTCAGCTTCTGGGCGGTCGCCTAATTTAGCTAACACTTGGGTTATTTCTTTTGGTGTTGGCTCATCAGAAATCGCAGTTTCGATACCAAGCTCTGATAAAAAGTTTCTGAAGAAACCAAGCTTTTCAGCATCAGGCTCATCATGCACACGATAAAGCGCACTCGCCTCGTGCTTTTCTAATAATCGGGCTGCCGATACGTTCGCTAAAATCATGCACTCTTCGATAAGTTTGTGCGCATCATTGCGAACCACAGGCACAATTGATTCAATCTTACGATGTGCATTAAACACAAAGCGCGTTTCTAAGGTTTCAAACTCAATCGCACCACGCTCTTGGCGAGCAGCTTTAAGTGCCATGTACATTTGCTGTAAGTCAGTTAAATGTGGCACCATTTTAGCGTACTCTTCACGTAGCTTTTCATCGCCTTGTAAAATCGCATTCACTTTGGTGTAGGTAAAACGAGCGTGTGAATTCATCACCGCTTCGTAAAATTTATACCCAGACAACTTACCCGCTTCTGACACCGTCATCTCAGCAACCATACATAAACGGTCAACTTCTGGGTTCAATGAGCACAAGCCATTCGATAGCACTTTTGGCAGCATCGGAATAACTTGCTCAGGGAAGTATACTGAGTTACCACGTTCAATCGCTTCTTTATTCAGAGGCGTGTTCATTCCTACGTAGTGCGACACATCGGCAATAGCCACCCATAAACGCCAACCACCTGATGGTTTGCGCTCACAATAAACGGCATCGTCAAAGTCTCGGGCATCTTCACCGTCGATTGTAACTAGCGGTAAGTCACGTAAATCAACGCGACCTTGCTTTGCTTGTTCATCAACAAACTCACCTAAATGAGCAACTTGCTTTTCAACCGCTTCTGGCCAAACGTGAGGAATATCGTGATTGCGTAGTGCAACTTCAATTTCCATACCCGGTGCTAAGTGCTCACCCAGTACCTCAGTGACTTTGCCTACCGCATTCATATGTCGGCTTGGGTTTTGGGTAATTTGCACCTGCACCATTTGGTTGTGGCGCGCGCCATTTTCACTACCTGGTAGTATCATAATATCTTGCGTTATGCGTGGGTCTTCAGCCACAACAACTGCAATACCATGCTCAACAAAATAGCGGCCAACAATCGGTGCACGTTCATTGGTTAATACCTTAATGATGCGTGCATCGCATTTGCCACTTGAGCCTTTGCGATTGCCTTTAGCAAGCACAATGTCACCGTGCAACACCATATTCATTTGGTGCTTTGCGATAAACCAATCTTTACTCTCACCTTCAACTTCTAAAAAGCCGAATCCGTCACGATGACCAATGACCTTGCCTTTAACTAGCCCAGATTCATCAATCAATGCGTAGCATTTAAACTTATTGAAATACAGTTGACCATCGCGTTCCATAGCACGTAAACGACGTTTGAACGCAATTTGACGCTCTGTATCATTCACATGTAATTCGTCACAAAGTTGTGTGAAGTTTGCTGGTTTGGCGCGAGATTCTAAGTGAGTAAGTATAAACTCACGGCTAGGGACGGGGTTTTCGTACTTTTCTTGTTCTCGACTGAGATTGGGATCCTGTTTTGACATTCACTATCTTGTTAGTTGGTTATGTTGTTATTTTAACCCATAACCTAACAATGAGACAGGCAAAAGCTATGAAACTTTTAAGAAATTGATTAAACCAGTTTTCGCACTCAAATTGTTCAATAATTTAATAGCAAAATTAAGGACCTTATAACCACCCTTTTTGTCTTGCTATGCGAGCAGCATCTACTCGGTTTACCGCATTTAGTTTACTCATTGCTTCTGAAAGATAATTTCTAACCGTCCCTTCTGATAAAAACAATGTTTTTGCAATATCTTGAGTTTTTAAGCCATCACCGGCTAATTTTAATGCTTT
Organism: Pseudoalteromonas sp. P1-8; assembly: GCF_001399985.1. Classification (NCBI taxonomy): domain Bacteria; kingdom Pseudomonadati; phylum Pseudomonadota; class Gammaproteobacteria; order Alteromonadales; family Pseudoalteromonadaceae; genus Pseudoalteromonas; species Pseudoalteromonas sp. P1-8. Next base: position 142,513 of record NZ_LJSO01000014.1, on the reverse strand, counting down.
GCGTTCTTTATTAGTCAATGGATCAGTGTCAGATAATGCAAGTAAAGCAAGTTCGGGATCAATGACTCTTCGGCCTTGATTGACTGATTTTATTGCATTAATTAAATGCTCTGATGGCGCTTCCTTTAAAATAAATGCGCGAACATCTGCTTTCATAGCACGTTTTATATAACCTGCCTTTGAAAATGTAGTTATTATCATGGTTTTAATATCAGAATGGCGCTTACTCAGTATTTCTACCAATTCGATGCCTGACATATTGGGCATTTCAATATCTGATAACACCATATCAATCTTATTTTGTTCAATAAATTTAAGTGCAGCTTTGCCATCCTCTGCTTGCCCAACGACATTAATAAATGGATCAAGTCCAACAAGCGCACTAATTGCTTCCCTAACCATTTGCTGATCTTCAACAATGAGTAAATTAATCATGATAAATTCGCTTGAAAATTCATAGTCAGGTTAAACCCTTTTTTATTTTCCACAATAAGCTCTCCGCCAAGTGCTTCAGTACGCTGCTTAATGCCATTAATGCCATTGCCACTTTTAAATGTGGTTACTATACCGTTATCCTTAATTGATATTAGTTCCTTACTAATATCAATTAAAACTTCATTCCCTTTACTATGCCTTAAAATATTAGTGCAAGCCTCAGTAACAATAAGCGATACGGTTTTTTGTGTTGCTGTCGATAAGTTTGTTAATTCATTGTTTACTTTTACATTAAAGCCATTTTGTGTTAGCTCTTCTTGCAAAAACTCTAACTGTTTAGTGAGGTTAAACTGTTTCATATTTGTTACTGCTTTACGAATATCACTGAGTAAATCTCGGCTAATGGCCGCCACTTGCTTTATTTCACTCTGTGCTTGCTCAACCTTATCATTAACAATTAACTTTTCGGCTAGTTCTGCTTTTAGAGCAATCGACGATAGACTGTGACCAGCTAAATCATGAAGGTCTCGTGCAATGCGTTCACGTTCAGCAATCATTGCCAACTGTTCTATTTGATGTTGACTTTTTTGTTCACTTAACTGGTGTATTCGTTCACGCCTCTCAGCACGTCCCATAAAATAAAGTGCAATGCTGATGATGAGTGCTGGCGCAATAAAATATGGATTATTCAAATCAAATAAATACACCGCGAAAAAAATACTTAAAGCAACAGCAACTAGCCCTAAAACGCCTTTTTTTTGTCTAAAGTTGAACCCAAAAAAATAGCAAGCAAAGCCAAATAAAGTTTGTGTTCCAAGAGTTAAATATGTACCAAAAGTTGCGATAATAACAATGATAGACACTGGAATGAGCGCATCTTCACCTTTTGCGTTAGCAGCTTTAACATAGTAAAAAATAAAAGTTATATATATCATAACTATAATAAAAATATCTAAAGCTGCGAATTGCTCAAAACTTAGAATCAACGGTAAAAAATAAAAACTTGAAAAAACAAGTGGCCCCCAGACCCAGTAAGGCTTTTTTTCAATTGCTAAGCTTTGTCTAAAACTATCACTTTTCATTTATGCTCAATCCCATTTTTTGGCTTTTTTAAATCTTATCTAAACGTGGGCAGCATATGGCTGCCCACGATTAGTTACTGCTTATTTTTATTTATCAAAATTTTAGGCCATGTATAGTTTGGTGCAAGGTCAAGTGATGTTTGCCAATCTTGCACTGCTTTTTGCACATCATTTAGTGCTAAATATGTTAACCCACGCCAGACATATGCTTCCGCCTGCCCCCATTTATAACCATCATTATTATCATTTTGATAGTGAATTAGAGACTCATTCAATGAACTAAGCGCTTGCTGTTTACTGCCACCAAACATGCTAGGTGTGTTTAAAGCAATTATACCTTTAACTAGGTGAGCACGAGGATTACTTTTGTCAATTTGCACCGCATTATTTAACGCATTGTTCGATTTTATGCCGTAGTAAAAACCTGTAATAGGTTTAATCGAAATACGATAACCATACACTTGAGCAAGCAATGCGTTTGCCTCACTTTTATCTGCGTCAAGTTTATCGTCTAAAAGCGCTGTTTGTGCAATATCAAGTAAGGCAAGCGCTTTTTCAGTTTCACCCATGATATTATGTGCAATAGCAAGGCGATAATTCACAAGCGCTGCATCATACCCTGCTGCATTTTTTGCTATTTTGGTAAGTTCTGACAAGTTATGCTGTTGAGATGCAAGTTCAATACTATCTATAGTACTTTGTTCAGCAAATACGTAATTTGTGTTAAATGTAATTGCCGCAGCGAATAACGCGTAAATATTTTTAGTAATTAGATTCATAGCTATACCCTTTATATTAATGAATGACAAACCGACATGTATCGGTACAGGTATAGTGTTACTTAAAAAAGAATGAGTGTTTAACGACATTTGTAAGCAATACATCATGACAATTGTCATAAAAAAGCTATGAAACTTTTAAGAAATTGATTAATTCTGCCAAAAATGAAGCTTTGATATTCTTTGCAACAAACACTCTGTGTTAATATTTTCGGAAAATAACAACAAGCTAACATAATTATATGGATATTAACTTAACCCACTACCTCGCAACGATGGCCTACAACAGCGCCTATATTGGTCTGTTCATTGCGATCATAGCGGTTGCAAAACTGTCGTATAACTTAGCAACCCCTTATAACACCACCAGCCAATTAACCGATAATGCCAACAGTGCCTTGGGTTTATCTATTGGCGGCTACTTAGGGGCAATTACCATTATTTATGGTTTTGTTTTAGCTGGACCTAGCCAAGGTTTACTAAGAGATTTGATGAATGTATCACTGTACAGTGTATTAGGTATGGTGCTGCTAACCTGCTCACGTATTTTAAATGACAAATTACTGCTGCGCTTGTTCTGCAACCAAGAGCAATTAATTAACCAACAAAACGAGGCCGTAGGCCTAGTACAAGCGGCAAACTATATGGCTGCTGCACTGATCATTGGTGGCGCATTAACCGGCGAAGGCACATGGTTATCAGCCATTGTGTTTTATTTTTTAGGGCAACTAATGCTGATCATTTTTGCCAAAGGCTATGATCACCTCACTGCTTTTAATCTTCACGAACAGCTCGAAAAAGGCAACAAAGCAGTTGCACTTAGCTTTTCTGGCACTATGTTGGCGTTAGCTATTATCTTGTGTCATGCGCTCATTGGTGGCTTTCATACTTGGCAACAAAGCTTAAGCTTATTCTTTATTGACGCATTATTTGGCTTTTTAATTTTACCAATTGTGCGTTACCTCGTTGATAAAATTATCTTTAGCAAAATTTCACTCGACCAAGCAATGCACGACAAAAACACCGCCGTTGCGGTTATTGAAAGCAGCATTGCAATCTGTGTTGCTGTTATCATCACTATCGCTATTTAAGCTTATTTATGGAGTAATGGATGAACATCTATAAGCTTTTTATTATTGCCGCTATCACATTTGTTGTTTGCTTGGTGATACGTGCAGATCTACAAGCGCCACTTATTAGTGGCCAATATGGCAACTTTAAAGACTACGACGGACAAGACAAACCTTACCTATTTACAGTGCCAGAAGATGGCCAAATGATGCGCTTAGAAATTAAAGGCAGACTGCCTTTAAACTCTTGGAAAGCTATTGATATCGAAATTTTTGACCCTGATGGTAACTACTTATTTAGTTACTCTGATGAACTTTGGGCCGAAACCGGACACGATTCAGATGGCAAATGGACTGAGTACCGTGATTATACTCATCACGATGTCCACTTCCCAAAGAAGGGGCAATATAGCGCCTACGTCAGTAGTACGTTTGGCCCAAATAAGCGTGCCGAACATTTTAGTTATACGTTTCGTATTATCCCAATCAAAGGTAACAGTAATTTTATGCTACCGCTGTTATGGATTTCTGGTTTCATCGGCGGTGTAGCCCTATTTGTAATGCTGCATCGTTTAGAAGCTGAGCGTGAAGGCTCTGATATTACTTATAAACCAATCAATAAGTTAAACCCTGAGGCTATAAAAGCAATGGAATCGCGTATCTCAGTTTGGCCTATTGTGTTACTGTTTTTAGCACCCGTTCTCTTCTTTTCCTTCTTGGCATATAGCAAAGGTGACAAAGAGCAAGATTGGCAAGTTTACTCCTATCACCACCTCACAATAAGCGTTGATAAACAATTACGTGAGCAAAGTATTGGTAGTGCAGGTTTCCGTTCAAGAGGCGGCCCAGGTGGTAAATAAATCAATTCGCGAAAGCCACATTTTACTGTTTAGTATTTTTGTTGCTGGCCTTTGCTCAATTATCTATGAGCTACTGATCGCAACCACTGGTGCCTACTTTTTGGGTGATAGCATCACTCAGTTTTCCCTGACGATTGGCGTCTATATGGCAGCAATGGGGGTTGGCTCTTATTTTTCCCGCTTTGTGCCTGATAAGCCATTGCTGGTGTATTTTATTGGTTTTGAGCTTGCGCTTGCACTACTTGGCGGTTTGAGTGTGCCATTGCTGTATTTCTGCTATGCGTTTGGTTTACCACTGCAAGCAATTAGTATTTTACTCACCACGCTAATAGGGATTTTGATTGGCTTAGAAATTCCGCTATTAAGTCGCCTAATGGAGAAACATTATGCGCTAAAAGCAAACCTCGCCAATGTATTATCTATTGACTACTTTGGTGCCCTGCTCGCGACTTTACTGTTTCCTTTTCTATTTTTACCTTGGCTTGGGGTTTTTAAAACAGCCTTAAGCTTTGGCTTAATGAATCTAAGTATTGCGCTGTTATTGCTGTGGTACTTTATCGACCATATCAGCCCAAATCGTCGAAAAGTGCTTAGACTCACATTAGTTTTAGTCTGCTCAGTATTAGTGCTTTGCTTATTTGCTAGCAAACAGCTCACCCATCTTTGGCAAAGCCAAATCTACGATGACCGTGTTGTGCACTCAGAACAAACGCCCTATCAGCAAATCGTACTGACTCGTCATAAAGATGATATTCGGCTTTATTTAAACGGTGGCTTACAGTTTTCATCGATTGATGAGTATCGCTATCACGAAGCGCTTATCCATCCCGCTATGGTGCGCCATGGTAATGCCAAACGTATTCTAATTTTAGGCGGTGGCGATGGCTTAGCAGCTAGAGAGCTTTTGAAATACCCGCAAATAGAATCTATTACCCTAGTCGATTTAGATCCAGCAGTCGCTAAGCTTGCGCAAACTAATCACAACCTGACAACACTTAACAAGCACTCACTCCGTGACCCAAAAGTGACTGTTATTCATCAAGATGCCTATGTGTATATTGAGCAAAGCGAACAGCTGTTCGATATTATTTTTATTGATTTACCGGATCCAAAAGCAATCAACCTAGCACGGCTATACAGTCAGCAGTTTTATCAACTAGTAAAAACACGATTACCAAATAACGGTATTGTCGTGACCCAAGCCACCAGTCCATTTTTTGCGAAGCAAGCATTTTGGTCTATCAACAACACACTCAGTGCAGCGGGCTTTGCGCACACCTTGCCTTATCACTTAAATGTGCCCTCTTTTGGCGAATGGGGCTTTGTTATGGCTTGCAACTTGATGTGCAGAAACCAACAAGTATTGCCAGTTAAAACCCGCTTTTACCGCCCAGAAAATGACGCACAATTGTTTATTTTCACGCCGGATATTAGCGCAAACAATGAAAAAGTATCGACGCTTGATGAGCCGAATGTGCTGCACTATTACTTGCAGGGATGGAAATATTGGAACTAAACGAATGGATTAGCCCATTTGGGGAGTTTACAAAGTAAAGGATTACCGTTACAAAGAGAGTTAATAACAACAATAACAAGGTTTGTAATGCAGGCGCACAAACAGAGCCTAATATACTTACACATTGCAGTGCTACTATTTGGTGGTACTGCATTATTCGCCAAGCTAGTCAGCTTAAGTGCATTAGATATTACCGTTTACCGAACAGCAATTGCAGGCTGTGCCTTACTGATCTTACTTACAATTCAACACAAAGCGATTAAGCTTCACTCGCGTCGCGACTACCTTATAGCCTTGTTACTTGGTATCACTGTTGGAATACATTGGCTCACCTACTTCGCAGGTATGCAATTAGCAGGTATTGCAGTCGGTATGATTGCCTTTTTTACTTACCCTGTTATCACGGTATTTTTAGAGCCTTTATTTCATGGCAGTAAACCACAGCTCAAAGATATTTTTAGCGCCTTGGTGGTGATGCTTGGTATTTATTTACTTATTCCTGATGCCAGCTTAGGCAATGATGTCACACTCGGAATTGCTATTGGTATTTTGTCAGCGTTCTTTTTTGCTTTTCGAAATATCGTTCACAAGCGTTACTTTAGCCAATATGGCGGCCCACAAACCATGCTTTATCAAACTTGGATCGCCTGCATTATGCTATGCGCCTTTGTCGAAGTACCGCCATTACAAGTTGATACAATAAATTGGCTGCTATTAATTACCGTAGGAGTTATTTTTACAGCAGCACCGCATTCACTGTTTGCAGCAAGCCTAAAAAACTTATCAGCTTCAACCGCTGGTTTGATATCGTGTTTGCAGCCTTTATACGGTACGTTTTTCGCTTTTTTAATTTTGCATGAGCAACCTTCAATTAGCACTCTTATTGGTGGCGCACTGGTGATTAGTGCCGCTTTTTATGAAACATGGTCAGTGACTCGTAGGTATAAGCAATGATGAAAGTATTCGCTCACAGAGGTGCCAGTGGTACCTACCCAGAAAATACTCAAAGCGCCATTATCGCAGCTGTTGATTTAGCAGTAGATGGCATCGAAATTGATGTGCAAAGCTGCCTTGATGATTACATGATTATTCACGACACTTGGCTTGATCGTACAACCTCTGGTCGCGGTAAAGTAAACGCCTGCTCAAAAGAGCAAATTCAACAATACGATGCAGGCAATGGCGAGTGCGTGCCCACTTTACAACAGGCAATCGATTGGGTTGCTGATAAAACTTTACTTAATTTAGAGCTTAAACATACTTTTTCGTTAGATAAATTTGTAGAGCTTATAGAATCAAACGTTAGCGCTGGGAAAATTTCTCGGGATAACTTGCTAGTCTCTTCATTCGATCACCATCAACTGATGTGGCTAAAGCAAAAATTGCCGTGGGTAAAGATTGGTGCACTAACCGCTTCTATCCCAATTAATTACAGCGAGTTTGCGCAAAAACTCCATGCCTATAGCATTCATGTAGATAAAAACTTTATAAACCATGAGTTTGTTGCTGACGCAAAACAACGCGGCCTTCAAGTTTATGCTTACACGGTCGATAAAGTGGAAGATATCGAATTAATGCTAGAGTATGGCGTAGATGGTATTTTTACTAATTTTCCGTGTCATACACAAATGACACTGCAGTCACTGTAACTCAACAAAACTAAGCTATACTGTTGAATTATGTGACATTGAATAATAAAAAATTACGCCAAAATGAATCAACACAACACCTTAATGAGTAGCTATATGCGCATTTACAATTTTATCGAACAAACTTTCTTTTACACTCTTACACGTAAAATTGTCGGTAATTTAGGTTTTGTGTTTGCGTTTCAAGTCATTACTTTGATCTGGCTTTATAGCAGCCTTTCAGAACAACAAGCTGGCATGGGACTATTTTGGTTAATGACCTTTGTTATCATCGCGAGCTTTATTTTTACTATTTTCTACATGCGCTTTTTAATTGTGCGCCCAGTGCAAGCAATGCGCGATACACTTGAGCAAATCAACCGCCATGATGCCGATTTATCTGCCAAGTTACCGCATTTTACCTACGATGAATTTCGTGATTTAAGTGAGCAGTACAATACCTTTACAGTTCATTTAGCAAACCTATTAGCAACTACTTATCAAAGTGCACAAGCCAGTGCAGATAGTAGTTCAAAGATGACTCATTCGATGCAGCAAACCGCAGAAATGAGCCACCAGCAAATAAAATTCAGTCAAACCATTACTGATTCAAGCAACCAAATTACTTCAAGCCTAGAGAATATCTCAGCAAATACTGACAGCGTGCACCATGTTAATAGTGAACACTTAAACTTTGTTAAGCACTCAGCCACTGAGTTATCGGCATTAGTTAAAAAGGTCGCGATGATTAGCCAAATTTTGGGTAACTTCTCAGCAACAGTGTCTGGCCTTAAAGAAAACAGCGAGAACATTCGTGCCATTTTAAAAATGGTTGAAGAGTTTTCTGATCAAACCAATTTACTTGCTCTAAATGCTGCAATCGAAGCGGCACGTGCCGGTGAAGCAGGCCGAGGTTTTGCGGTGGTTGCCGATGAAGTTAGATCGCTATCGGTTAAAGTTAACGATGCAACTCGCCAGATCAGTGACTTTATTAATCAAATGAATAGCCTTGTTAGCGAAACCAATAAAGAGTCTGAGCAGTTAATTAGCCACTCGAGTGAAGCGGAAACTGCCATTAGCAACACCTCAACAGGCTTTAGCAATATGCTTGGCGAATTTGAGCAAAACCAACAACAACTACAACAGATTGTCAGCGCGGTGCATTTACTAGAGCAAACCCAAACTCAGACCCATCAAACGGTTGAGCAAATAGTTGCTTTGGGTGAGCAAGCTAAGCAGCAAATTGATGAATCACTCGCTGATTGCCAACAATCACACAAACTGAGCCAACAAACCCAAGAGCAGTTAAAACGCTTTGTGTGATCGGCTTTTAACTGCTGCTCTGAGTCAAACTATGTTAAAGTAGCCGCTTCTTGGCTACTTTTTTATTGACCGTGACAACACCCGCTATTGATTATGAACAACTCGCACTGCAAATAAAGCAATGGGGTAAAGACCTTGGCTTTGCAGAAGTCGGGATCACTGATATTGACCTTACGAAGCATGAAGCGCAGCTACAGCGCTGGTTAGATTTAGGCTATCACGGTGAGATGGAATACATGGCAGCCCATGGTATGAAGCGAGCGCGCCCAGCAGAGCTGGTACCTGGCACGCAGCGAGTCATCTCAGTAAAAATGAACTACCTGCCGCCTGATGCAAGCTTTGCTAAGAACCTCAAACAGACTGATAAAGCGTATATCAGTCGCTACGCATTGGGTCGTGATTATCACAAGTTAATTCGCAACCGCCTGAAAAAGTTAGGCCAAAAAATAGAGCAGCAAGTTGGCCAGCTCGGTTTTCGTCCCTTTGTTGACTCAGCCCCAGTGCTTGAAAGGCAACTAGCCGAAAAGGCAGGCTTGGGCTGGCGTGGAAAACATAGTTTATTAATCAATAAAGAAGCGGGCTCTTGGTTTTTCTTAGGTGAGCTGTTTGTTGATATACCGCTACCTATTGATGAAGAAAATAGCTTTGAAGGCTGTGGGAAATGCGTTGCTTGTATGACGCTGTGCCCAACCGGTGCGATTGTCGAGCCTTATGTAGTCGATGCCCGCAAATGTATCTCTTACCTTACTATTGAACTGCAAGGCGCAATTCCTGAAGAGTATCGCCCACTGTTAGGGAATCGCATTTATGGCTGTGATGACTGTCAGTTAGTATGCCCATGGAATCGCTACGGTCAGCTTACCGATGAAGCTGACTTTCACCCAAGAAAGCAGCTTAAAGATCAAGACTTACTAACTTTATTTGCATGGGATGAAGCAACCTTTCTTAAAAATACCGAAGGTAGCCCTATACGCCGCATTGGTCATCAGCGTTGGTTAAGAAACCTTGCTGTCGGCTTAGGTAACGCGGATTACAGCGAGCAAATAATTGAGGCATTAAAGCAACGCTTAACAACCGCTACATCTTTAGTCGCTGAGCATATCGAGTGGGCACTGGATAAACAAGAAAATAAGCGCCAGTTAAAGCTTCGTAAAACTGCGCGCTTAATTCGCATTGTTGAAAAAGGCCTACCCAGAGATGCTTGATGACTAGTTCAAGCTTTGCCCTATCGCGTTAATAATAGCGATAAGTCATTTTCAATCTCTTTAAAGGCCGCTTTAACCCCTTTTACAGACTCCTCTCGAGCCACTGAGTTCTGAATGGTTTCGTCGACCTTTTGATATATAAACACCTCTTGGTCTTCATCTAAGCCCATAGTTGGTATGCGTCTTTCTAAATCTTCTTGAAGCTGCTTAAAAATCGCTTCGTTATTGATACGGTTTTCATTTAAAAGCTCAATCAAGCCTGTAAATTTGCTGTGCACCTTACTTACAGCATCATTTAACTGTTGCTGCTGCTGAAGTAGCTCTTTTTTAGTGAGAATTGCTTTAAGCTGCTGCTCTGTAACACTGACTAAAAAACAGATATGGTCTCGAATTCGACCATGCTTATCGGGGTCTTGCCCAGGCATATTTAAGATAAGCAAACTAATCATTTCATAGTTTACTAAAATCCGATTTGAGAACTCATGCAATCGACCTTTGCTTTTCAGCATTTCAAACAGCTCGATCACAATCGGCGAGCACACACCCGACACAGAGAAATGTAATACTTCGTTATCTAACCTAAACTCCACATTACTTTGTAAATCAAACGCACCTAAACAGTTTAAAAAGGCTTTGCCGAGCTCTTGTTCATTATCAATCGAACCAATATGCTCGATGTAATTAACAATTTGTCCCATTTCACTGCTGTTTGCCATGGCATTAAATGCCGTTGACGTAGCATCTTCAACTTGTTGTTCTAGCGATTCTTTTTCAATTAGTACTTGATTTAAATGTTGTAACTTAAGTTTTAATTCACCATGACTAAATGGTTTAACAATGTAGTCTTCTGCACCAACAGAATAGCCTTCCATGCGCTCCTCAACCGTGCCCCTGGCTGAGACAAACATCACAATAATTTTTTGTGTATTGGGGTTTTCTTTCAGCTTACGACAGACATCGTAACCACTCATTTGTGGCATGCTCACATCGAGTAAAATCACTTGAGGGTCGAACTCTTCAACGACTTCTAAGCATTCTGGGCCGCTATTAACCATTTTCAGCTCAAAATCGAGATCTTCAAGGATCTCTTCAATAATTTCTAAATTAAATGGTTCATCATCAACCGCTAAAATACGTTTCAAGGCCATAATTATCTCTTCCCTTTTATTAATTCATCGATATAGACTGTTGTTCATTTGCCAAGTGTTGCGGCAAGTCTATTTCTAAGGGCAGCCGTACCAAAATAGTGGCGCCCCCGTACTCATTGTTACTTGCCGAAATAGTGCCTTGATGTAAGGCTACAAATTCCCGGCAAATAGCTAATCCAAGCCCAGTGCCTCCCGCACCACTGTTGGTTTTACTGCTTTGCTCAAACTTAGCAAAAATCTTTTCAAGTTCCTGTTCAGGGATCCCTATTCCGCGGTCAATAACAGCAATTTCGGCCATCTGCTCATTCACCGCTAAACAAATATCAATTTCGCTATTTGGCTCACTAAACTTCAGTGCATTACCTATCAAGTTACGCATAATTTGATTAATTTGTTCTTCGTCGCACTCAAGCACAATGCCCTGTTCAAAACCAATAGGCCGAATAGCAATACTTCTTTCTAGGGCTGTGCCCGACACATCATCAATGCTGGTTTTTATAATATTGCTTAAGTTATGCTTTTGCGGATTGAACGGGAATTTCCCGACATCGAGCTTTGAGAGATCGAGTAAGTTATTCAGCAGCGATAATAATCGCTCACCACTTTGCTCAATTCTAGATAGATACTTGTTTAACTTGTCTTTACTTAAATCGTCATTAGCAACCTTATCAAGCCCAAAGCGAGCAAAGCTTAAAATAGAATGCATAGGTGTTCTAAGTTCATGAGACATGTTCGCTAAAAACTCAGATTTACTGTGATTTGCCGCTTCTGCCACATTTTTAGCATGCTCTAACTGAGCTGTGCGGGCTTTGACCTCTTCTTCAAGCAAATCTTTAGCTTCAACGAGTAAATCTTCTTTCTCTTTAAGATGCGTAACATTTTTAAAGATCACCGCTAGCGCAATTTCGCCGTGGTGGTCGATTTCGTTAAACGAGCCAACTAAAGGCACCTCACTGCCGTTTTTCTTGAGTAGTCGTAAGTCACAACTAAATTGTCGGTTTTTACTTAAAGTCGCAATCTTATCTTTGATGCGCTCAGTTGAAGCAACATCAAAAAATTCAAAAACAGAGCAATTCTCAAATTCTTTCAGCGGTTTTTCAAAAAGCTGCTCGCAGGCGTCGTTAGTTTCTATAACCTTACCACCACGCTCAAATAGAATAATGGCATCGGGTGTATGCTTAAAAATTACGCGTAGTAAGCTGTCTTTTTCTATGAGTGCATCGACTGTATTTTGCAAACGCTCGACTAATTCAGTGTTATGACGCCTTAATAGTTCTGTTTGCCACAGTTTATGTACTGATTGCAGCAGGCTATTATCATCAACCGGCTTGATGAGCACATCTTCTACCCCTTGACGAATAGCTGCCACCATCGAGACTTGATCAGGTTTAGAAGTATAAAGTAAACAGCGGCTATTAGGCTGACATGTTTTGAGCTTATTAAAGAGCTCAAGTCCAGTGCCATCAGTAAAAGTAAAATCACTTATGAGTAAATCAATGTTCTGCTCTTTAATAACATCCATAGCAGATGCAGTATTATCAGCTGTGAAGGTTTTAATATGTGCCCCTTTTAGGTTTAGGGCTATTTGCGCCAAACGTTCTGCGCAGTGATCAACGAGTAACACGGTAGGAAGTTGAAGAATATTATCGCTGTCGAGCTCAAGTACCCCTTCTAATAAAGAGCTAATTTCTTTATTAGCAAAGAAGGGGTAAATCACCACAGCATTAGGTAATAGGCGATTTACTTCACTAAAATGCTCTAGTAAATCACTACGCTGCGCTTTAGGCGCTAGCAGCAAGAAGTGCTCTTGTGCGAACACTCCCATTAGCGTTTTAATAACAGTGGTTGGTACACCATGAGAAGCTGCAACAAGATCAAAGTCTTGCTCTAAAACAGCATCATCAACCATTGCAAAATGTAATAGCTCAACTCGACAGCCAATCAGCTCTAGTAGCACCTTGACCCGCATTGCTAAAACACTATTGCTATCAACAATCAATATTCTTCGCACAGTAGACTAGACTCGCTTAATAATAAATACCTATTTTAGCGTAGCCTAAAATCGCAATGGGTCACAATTTGTACCGCATTTTTTATTAGCTTTTTAGCTAATTAACTGTCTAAACGCTTACCTAAAATAGTAAGGCTATAGGCTTTATCATCCATGATCGCAATCTCGGGAAGCTCTCCCCAGACCTTGTAATCAAAGCGATTAAACAGTTTTATACTTGGTAGGTTATGACTAAAGATAAAAGCTAATAACACCTTGATATCAAGTGTTTTTGCATGCTGTTCTGAAAATGTAAGCAATTGTTTACCTAGCCCTTTCCCTTGAGCTTGCTGGGTGATGTAAATGCTAATTTCAACGGTACCATCGTAGGCTGGGCGACCATAAAACGACTTATAACTCAGCCAAGCAAGCACTTTACCTTTTTGCTCAAAAACAAAAATAGGTCTTTTTTCTGTATGGCTATCAAACCAAGCTTGTTTGTCTGCAACCGACACCTCTTCAGTATCTGCGGTTACCATACGGCCAGGGATGGTCTCGTTATAAATAGCGACTATGTCAGTTAAATCGTTTTGTATTGCTTTGCGAATCGTCATAAATAGCTGAAATTAAATGATCACTTTGCTGCATATTAGCGTATATTCATCACAAATAACTAGCGGGAAATAACTATGTATAAATATGCTTTGTTACTTGCAGCAGGTCTAATAACAACCAACCTTGCAGCACAAACTACTGAGGCTACGCCAACTGCTAAAGCAAGCAGCCAATGTGATGACTTTACCAATGTTACAATGAGAAAGTTACGTTCAAAAGAGTCAATTAACTTCTGCGAATTCAAAGACAAACCACTCCTAATAGTCAATACCGCTAGTAATTGTGGTTTTACCGGCCAGTTTGAAGGCTTAGAGGCTATTCATAAAGAATATAAAGACCAAGGCTTAGTAGTACTAGGATTTCCATCAGATGACTTTTTCCAAGAAGAAGACGATGAAAAAGACACTGCAAAAGTATGTTTCATTAATTATGGCGTAACCTTTAATATGCTTGCTACCAGTGCCGTTCGCGGTAGCGATGCAAACCCGATATTCAAACACCTAAACGAAGCAACCAGCTCACCTAACTGGAACTTTTACAAATATTTAGTGTCTGCTGACCGTAAGACAGTACAGCGCTTTAATAGTAAAACTAAGCCACAATCGCAAACTTTACGCGATGCAATTGAAGCTGAGCTGACTGCAAAATAAATTTAATTTTTCGTTCGGTAAATATTGAACTAAACTAGTAATTTAATACTAAAACACACATTAGGAGATGTTATGGCAGTAGCCAGTGCAAGACACATTCTCGTAGACAGTGAAGCTCACTGTTTAGATTTAAAACAGCAAATTGAGCAAGGAGCTGACTTTGCAGAGCTTGCTCGTGCTCACTCTAACTGCCCATCTGGTCAAGATGGCGGTGCATTAGGTGAGTTTGGCCCTGGCATGATGGTTCCAGAGTTCGACAAAGTCGTATTCTCTGCACCAATTAACCAAGTTCAAGGCCCAGTGCAAACCCAGTTTGGTTATCATCTTCTAGAAGTAACAAGCCGTACTGACTAATTAACAAATTGATTTCAAAAAGCCGCTTCACAGCGGCTTTTTTTTGCAAAGGACACCATCATGCAATTACTAGGCTCTACTACCTCACCTTTTGTGCGCCGTATTCGGATTTGGGCGACACTTAATAACCTACCTATTGATTTTGTTAATTTGGATATTTTCTCTGAGCAAGACAGACAAACCATGATTGCTCATAACCCTGCCAGAAAAATTCCTGTATTAATCGACCATGATTTTACCTTATGTGATTCCAACTCAATTATCCGCTACTTGCTCGAGAAAGCTGATCAGCCGTTACTTAGCTGGCAGCAAGAGAACTACTTAACCATTATCAATGCCTGCAATGATTCACTGGTAGAAATTTTACTTAGTCAGCGTTCAGGGTTTGATACCAACAGCGACAAACTATTTTTTAATTTACAGAATGAGCGAATTGTTGAAACATTAGCCTATTTAAATACTCATTTATCGGAGCCAGTATTTAAAAGCTGTGAATACCTCAACATCAGTTTATACTGCTTGCTAGATTGGATCCGCTTCCGCGAATTAACTGATTTTAGCCAACTAGAAAACTTAGTTGATTTTTATCATAAATTCGCCGATAAAGCGGCGGTACAACAAACAGATCCACGAATATAAAGATAAGGGTTACGCAAATGAGCGATATCGAAATTGAATCAGAATTAGTTAGCTTTGTAGAAAAAGTTCGTTTGAACGAATCTATGTGGGCACTGGGTGCCGAAGATGGTGGTTTTGTTGTCTGTGAATCAAACCAATTTAGCGACACTGATGTGTTATTACTTTGGGGTACTGAAGACGCTGCAAAAGCGCAATGTAAAGATGAGTGGCAAGACTATACCCCTGTTGAAATTGGCCTAGACGAATTTCTTGATGAGTGGGTTGAAGACCTTAACGAAGATGATGCGCTTGTTGGTTTAAACTGGAACGATGATCAAGTATGCGTTGAAATCGAACCGGTTGGTTTAGCTAAAGCTCTTTGCGATTAATCGCAATCCTTAAGCTTATAACGACACGGCCGTATTTATGGCAGTGTCGTTTAGCTGGAAACTTGATACTTATATTGATTTTAACAATAGAACCACTATTACTTGCAATCAATGCCTTGCCTAAATCGCTTTAACTGAAGCTCGCATCTTGAGGTGGTTTGGGTATATCAGTTATACTCTTCGACACATCTTTATTATCAAGGTATTAGGTTGAAGTCCCATCTTGGTCGTAGGCCCTTTTCGGCCATGGAATTACATACCCTGTATAATGGTTACATTTATGGTGATCAGCGTTTAGCACGTGAACAAGCTAAGCATTGGCACTTTTGGCTGCCTTTATTTGCCTATTACACCGGTGCCTACAGCGATGAAATTGGCCATTTAACCCTTGATAATATTGTCACCCTTGATGGAATTCGCTGCTTTGATTTTCATACACATGGCAAGATAAAACCCCGCTATGTCCCTATCCACAATGCATTACTCGATGCAGGACTTGACCAATACTTAGGCTATTTAAATGAGCAAAATCAGCAACGACTGATGTTTGATTTACCTGCTAAATCAGGTCGCTATAGCGAAAAAGTACGTATTTGGTTTTCGGGTGAAGGTGAACGCGCTGGTTATTTACAAAAGTGCGCTATTCCTACAGTTGATCAGCAAGGTATGAAAACCGCGATAAGCAGTTTACGGCTCAACTTTGAACAACAAGTGCGAATTCATGCACTGCAAGCCAACTGCAAAGACGCCTTTAACTACTTGCTTGGTTTTAAAGATTTCAACGAGCAGCGCTTTACTGATATGCAGTTATTAAATACCGTGCTGCAAAACATACGACAAATAAACCCGCAACTGCATTGGCAGCGTTTCATTGAACGCCATAATTAACTGACAAACTTTGTTACTAACTATTTATTACTGTTCAAATTAAAACCTGATAGCATGGTGATTCGCCCCTCATAGCAGGTGCCTTTCTAACAACAAAAAATCAGGGATACTTATGTTCTTAAAAAGCCTATTAACGGTGAGTGTTGCACTTGCTGTTAGCTCTGCCCATGCCAATGAATATGTTATCGAAAAGCTTGCCAAGCCTAGCTCACAACAAGTAGAACTTACGCTTGATCCTGCCAAAGACAATTTTTCTGGTCATACCGAAATTGCTTTAGAGGTTCTAAAAGCAACGAATTATATCGAATTAAACGGTATTGATTATGCAGTTAGCATGGCGAAAATTTTAGGTGCAGAAAACTGTGACCTAAGTGCTGAAATGCTAAAAACAGGCAAAGTCAAATTCGCTTGCGAAGAAAAAATCCAACCAGGAAAATACACTTTAAAAGTTGATTTTACCGCACCTTATAATCGTCAAAGTGTTGGTTTATATAAAACTTTAGATCAAGGTACACCTTATCTTTTCACGCAATTTGAAATGAGCGATGCGCGTCGTGCATTCCCGGTTTTTGACGAGCCAAGTTATAAAATACCTTTTCAGCTAACTATCACAGCGCCAACATCACAAAAAGTGTATGCCAATACACCGGTTTTAAAAACCAAAGTAGACGGCGATATGACAACGCACTTTTTCGACAAAACGCCACCTATTCCTTCGTACTTAGTCGCTATGGCTGTGGGTCCGTTTGAAGAGCTTGAAATTAAAGGCATGCCAATCCCTGGCCGTGTACTGACTCCGCAAGGTAAAATTCACCTTGCTGATTACGCAAAAGAAAATATGCCGCGTGTGTTAAAAGCGCTAGAAGATTATTTTGGCATTCCTTACGTATACAAAAAGCTAGACTCAGTGGCAGTACCAGAGTTCCCATTTGGCGCAATGGAAAACGCAGGCCTAGTGACTTACCGTGAAGACATTTTACTAGTAGACCTAGCAACAGCAACGCGCAGCAAAAAAGAGCGCAATGTATCAATCATAGCCCATGAGTTAGCTCACCAGTGGTACGGTAACCTAGTGACTATGAAGTGGTGGAATGATTTATGGTTAAACGAAGCATTCGCAAGTTGGATGGCAGCGAAAATCACTGCACAAATCAACCCAGAATTTGAGTCGCACTTAGACTTACCACAAAACCATGTGATGGCACTGGATGCGCGTCTAAGTACTAAACCTATTCGTAAGCCAATCAAAACTGAAGCTGATATCATGGATGGCCTTGGCCTTGCCTACAGTAAAGGGAGTGCGGTTTTATCTATGGTTGAAAACTGGATTGGCGAAGAGGCATTCCAGCAAGGTATTCGTGCTTACTTGAAGAAATTCTCGTATAAAAATGCAGAAGCTGCTGATCTATGGCAAGCACTAGGCGAAGCGTCTAATAAAGATGTAGCAAGTGTTCTTAAATCATTTATCGAACAATCATCTTTCCCACTTATCAAAGTAACGCAAGACGGTAAGAAAATTAATATCAGCCAAAGTCGCTTTGTAAATGCTGGCGTTGATGCGCCTGCACAACTGTGGAATGTTCCGGTTGCAATCAAGTATGGTGCAGGCGACAAAGTTAAAACCGCAAGTGTACTACTGAATAAAGAAACACAGCAACTAACTCTCGACTTTGAACCTGAGTGGATCTACCCAGATCAAGGTGCCATGGGTTATTACCGCTGGGTATTAGATGATGCTCAGTTTAATGCCCTACTAGAGAACGCAGCTGACAAGCTAACGGTGCGTGAACGCTTAGCGCTACTTTCTGCGGTTGATTCATTACTTGATGCAGGCGTTATATCTGCGGCTCACTTAATGCAAACTTTAGAAGCCTTTGTGAGTGATGCTCACCCATTAGTAGCAAACACAGCATTAGGTTACCTTGCTTCTCAAAAACGCGTATTCGAAGACGACAGCAACCGTGACTTATGGCCTAAGTTTATCCGTAACAGCATTGCACCAGCTGCTAAACAATATGGTTTAACAGCAAAAGCAGGTGAAGATGCCGCGGTATCGCAATTGCGAGCGCAAGTTATTGCCCGTTTAGGTTTTGATGGTCAAGATCAAAAAGTCATTGATACTGCAAAAGCACAAGCGGCACTGTACTTAAACAACCCTGAAAATGTTGACCCATATTTAGCCTCAACTTACTTAAACCTTGCGGCTTACCATGGCGATGCAAAGTTACTTGAAAAGTACAAACAAACCTTTAAAACCACCAAAGATCCACAAGTGCGTACTAAGATGCTGGCAGCGATGGGTTACTTTGGTAAACCTGAGTTACAAAAAGCGGTTCTAGAATACAGCTTAACAGATAACGTAACAGCCTCTGATATGCGTACGTTATTAGGTGGGTTAGGCTATGGTAAAGAGCGTGAAGCACTGTTTATTGAGTGGATTTACAACAATTACGATGCCATCACTAAGAACTTACCACCGTTCTTTGTACCAAATTTACCGTTCTTCACGACGGCAAGCTGTGATGCGAAAAGCTTAGAGAAAACCAAAACCTTCTTCAACGATAAAATCACTGAAGTACCAGGTTATGCACGTTCTCTTAGTAAGCTTGAAGAAAGCATTAATGATTGTATTGCACTGAAAAACCGTGAGTTAAACTCGGTGAATAGCTTCCTTAAGCGCTAATTAAAGCAAATGCAAAAAGGGCCACAATGTGGCCCTTTTTTATTGCGCTAAAATAGCAGTTAACTTAGTTATAAATTGCTCAGCAGCGTCAGGTGAGGTGACTTTAAATGCAATACCATAATGAATGGGCTGTGCACTTTTATGAATGCGAGTTGGAAAGCGGGTCATTTCACTACTGTGAAAGTAGTCTTTGATACGCGTAATGCCCTCTATTGACTCGAAATCAGCACTGAATACTTCAAATATAGGTCTAATAACAATTTTTGCTTGGCCACTTTGCTCATGAACATAAAATGCCTCTTTTGAGCTAGCTGGCATAAATTCGTTAATATTTTTAATCTTAAAATTACTGCGGCAGCCCGCTTTAACCAGCTGTACACTCATTTGCTCGGCAGAAAAAGACAAAGGCGTTCCTTACATATAACGTGGATAGTTTAGCCACAGTACAGCAATCAAGCAAAAACCGTTACTCATTTATTACATACAAATGCCAGTTTGCTCTGTTTGTAATTTAAACGCGAGATTGAGCCTTCACAAAAGCGTCTTAAATCAAGCCACTGTGATACCACTTCAGGCTCTGTCAAACTGCGCTTATGAACTCGGTTATTAACCGCATAGGCTACAGTGTCTTTGTCAATTAAAGCAAAGTCTTGCACCGACTCCGGTAATCTAAATAAATCACTAACTTCCTCAGTTTGCGGCGCAAAGCGTGCAACCCAATGTTGGTTGTTTTTGTTATAACTAAACAAGTAACTGTTTGTGTGTTTATCAAAAATTAAAGTTCGGCCAATATCACCGGCAATGACACGCGGTTTAGCAGCTGCAACACGAGTGTATTGCAACGTATGCGGCTCACCTAAGATAAACATGATCAGGTCTTCATCAGCGCCCCAAGCGTGGTAGCCAACCGGCTCAATCCATTCAAAAACTCGGCTAGCAACAGATTCTTCTGCTAATGGATACTGCCATAACTTTTGCTTGCCATCTGCTTCGACCACGATTGCCGACAAGGCTTGCTGATTTGGCATCAGCGTAGGCGAGTATTCACTGACAGGCGTGTTGGTGATATTCTCGCTGCTCTTAGATGTAAAGTCATAAAACGCAATATCGGTTTGTGACTGGCCATTTTCGTCAACAACCTCATGGGTATAGTAAAGCCCTGCATCAACTAAAAATGGTTGATTATTATAAGCTTTATCATCTGTTACTCGCGACACCTGCATACCATATGGGGTGTCTAACTCGGCAAGTAATATTTCGCTTTTAGGCATCGCTGCATGTAAGTGACTGGTAAAAAATGTCCCTGCTGCGACGAAAAGTAAAGACGAAATCGATTTCATGTTGTTCTCTCGTTTTAATTTTTATCAGCCCATGATAGCGTTAATTAATCCGCCAGTCACTTGACCTTACCATGCTCGACCTTTATAACTAGGACGTGTTCGTTTTTTATCAGTTTCTACTGATTGATTTTATGCACGATAATACCAATCGAGCTAAGTAACTGACCATTTAACACGCTAGAATGGTTAACAATTTAAGCCGACTGGTATCAACAATAACGAGAATAATTATGTCAGCTAAACACCCAATCATCGCTATTACCGGTTCATCTGGGGCGGGGACTACCACAACCACCAATGCAATTAAGCACATTTTTAGAAGCTTAAGCATTGATGCAGCCTTCATCGAAGGCGATAGCTTTCATCGTTATACACGTCCAGAAATGGATAAAAAAGTCCGTGAAGCACAACAAGAAGGCAAGCATATTAGCTACTTTGGCCGAGAAGCTAATGATTTTGGCGCCCTTGAGGAGCTTTTTTATCAATATGGTGAAACCGGGCAAGGTAAAATCAGACGCTACTTACATACTTTCGACGAAGCGGTCCCTTATAACCAATTACCGGGCACCTTTACCCCTTGGCAAGACTTAGAATCAAATACAGATATCTTATTCTATGAAGGTCTACATGGTGGTGCTGTCGATGAGAATCATGATGTTGCTAAGCATGTCGATTTATTGATTGGCATGGTGCCTATTATTAACCTTGAGTGGATCCAAAAGCTTATTCGCGACACCTCTGAACGAGGCCACTCTCGTGAAGCGGTAATGGGCTCTATTGTGCGCTCGATGGACGATTACATAAATCATATTACTCCGCAATTTTCGCGTACTCATATTAACTTCCAGCGAGTGCCAACGGTTGATACCTCAAACCCATTCAGCGCAAAAGATATTCCTTCTTTAGACGAAAGCTTTGTTGTTATTCGCTTTCGTGGCATAGATGACGTAGATTTTCCGTACTATTTGAGCATGATTGAAGGCAGCTTTATGTCTCGTATCAATACGCTTGTGGTGCCTGGAGGCAAAATGGGCTTAGCAATGGAGCTTGTGCTAACGCCGTTGATCAAAGATATTATTTTGAAAAAACGCGCCCTTGAAAATTTAGCCCCGGTTGACTTGCCGATTTAACTCACTCGGGTACACTGCTGACTCTGGTGAAAACAATGGAGTCGTCGGCTTGAAACAAACTTTACGTGTTATTGTTGGTTCAAAGAACCCCGTTAAAATTAACGCGGCTAAACATGTCTTTAGTCTTTATTTCCCAAATCATACCATTGAATGCAAAGGTGAAGATGCACCTTCTGGTGTGCCTGATCAGCCGCTAGGCGAAGATGAAACCCGTATCGGCGCTGAAAATCGTGTTAAGTATTGTCAAGATCACTTTGACGCCGACTTTTATGCAGCAATGGAAGGCGGCGCAGAACAATTTAGTTATGGCGCTGCAACCTTTGCCTTTGTAGTGATTGCAAACAAGCAGCAATTTAGCGTTGGTCGCAGTAGCAACCTACCGTTACCGCAACCTTTTTACGATGCCTTGCTAGCTGGTAAAGAACTAGGTGATGTCATGGATGAGGCATTCAATACCGTTAATATCAAACAACAAGGTGGTGCTATTGGCTTATTAACCAATCACCTTGCCACGCGCGAAAGTACTTATGTACAAGCGCTGACATTGGCCATGGCGCCATTTTCACACCCTACCCTATTTAATCAGTAATTAGGATAACCATGAAGTATAGCCACGTATTATTCGATGCAGATGAAACGCTATTTAGTTTTAATGCATTCGAAGGTTTAAAAGTGATGTTTGCACATTACGGCGTAGAATTTACTGAGTCAGATTATCATCATTACCAAGCAACCAATAAGCCGCTTTGGGTTGCTTATCAAAAGCATGAAATTACCGCCAGCGAGCTACAGATAACTCGCTTTACAGAATGGGCTAATAGACTCGATGTGCCAGCAAAAGAACTTAACGATGGCTTCTTGGATGCTATGGCCTCTATTTGTGTGCCATTACCTGGTGCAGTTGACTTGCTTACAAAGTTAAAACCACACGCCAAGCTAGGCATTATTACCAATGGGTTTGCTAAGTTACAACAAAAACGCCTAGAGCACACCGGTTTACAGGATATGTTCGATTGGCTGGTTATTTCAGAGTTAGTCGGTAAAGCAAAACCTGCCCCAGAGATTTTCCAACATACATTTCAATTAATGGGGAATCCGCCAAAAGAGCAGATTTTAATGGTAGGCGATACAGCTGCCAGTGATATTTTAGGTGGTCACAATGTAGGTATCGACACGTGTTGGTTACAACACCCTGGGGTTGAGTTACCAGAGGACATTAAACCAACTTATCAGATCAATCAGTTGGTTGAGCTTGAAGCTATTCTAGGGTTATAAATCTTGATAATAGTTTGACAAAAAAATGACGCTTAAAGCGTCATTTTTTATAACTGTAATATGCTTGCGATTAAGCTGTCGCTACTTCTAGGCCTGGTGCTGGCATAGTCACTGGGGTATCGAATGTTGCCCACTCCCATGCTGACTCAGTCGCCATAATTTTACGAAGTAGTTTATTGTTTAAATCATGGCCTGATTTATAAGCCGTGATTTTACCTAGAATGTTGTGGCCAGTCATAAACATATCGCCCACACAGTCTAAGATCTTGTGTTTAACAAACTCATCGCTGTAACGTAATCCGTTTGGATTAAGTACTTTAAACTCATCCAATACAACTGCGTTATCCATGCTACCACCTAATGCTAGGTTGTTAGCGTGCATATACTCGATATCTTTCATAAAGCCGAAAGTACGTGCGCGGCTGATTTCTTCAGTGAAGCTTTGTGCCGTGATATCTAAACCGATACGTTGGCGGCTTTCATTGATTGCTGGATGATCAAACGCAATTTCAAAATCGATGTGGAAACCATCGTATGGTTCGATCTCAGCCCATTTATCGCCTTCTTCAATACGTACTTTTTCTTTAATACGAATAAAGCGCTTAGCTGCATTTACTTCTTTAATGCCGCCTTTTTGTAACAAATAGATGAATGGTAATGCACTACCATCCATAATTGGTACTTCTGAGCTGTCTAATTCAACAATTAGATTATCAATACCCATTGCCGCTACCGCCGCAATAAGGTGCTCAGTCGTTGATAAGCGAACGCCATCTTTGTTTGTTAAACAGGTACACAGTTGCGTATCACCAACGGCTTCTGGTGTTGTTTCAAAATCAACAACCGGATCAAGGTCTACGCGACGAAATACTATCCCAGTATTTGCGCTCGCAGGTCGGAGAGTAATAGTGACCTTCTCACCTTTATGAAGTCCAATTCCTATGGCTTTGACTACTTCTGCAATCGTACGCTGTTTAATCATAGGTTCGCTCACTTATAGTTACAGTTAGACGGCGAATTGTATCATAAATACATCCAGCTGCCAATTTGTTTATTTATCGAACAAAATAACCAGTAAAAGTCTATTTAGTCAGCTTGCTTTCTAAGAAAAGCAGGGATATCGAAATAATCTCCCCCTTCTGACTTATCAGATTTTTTGCTGCTCTCAGTGCTGCTAGATACTGAGCTGCTCGTTGTACTTTGTTGTACTGGCTCTTGCTTTTCAGACGCAGATGACATGCTTACATCATCGCTGCTACCTTGACTTGCAAAGCTTGGTACATACATGCTGCTAGTTGTTTGGTTCATTGAGCTTTGTACATCAGAACCTGATGCTTTCTTAAAGCCATTATCAACAATACCAAACTGTGGACGACGATCGCCGCCTAAACCTGTTGCAACAACCGTTACACGTAACTCGTCGCTCATTTCAGGGTCAATTACCGCACCCACAACAACTGTTGCGTTTTCTGACGCAAGTGCTTTAACGTGGTTACCAACAATTTCAAATTCTTCAATCGCAATATCCATACCTGCAGTGATATTAACTAGGATACCTTTAGCACCTGTTAAATCGACATCTTCAAGTAGTGGGCTTGAGATAGCCGCTTCAGCTGCTTCTTGAGCACGGTCAGGACCAGACGCAGATGCTGTGCCCATCATCGCAGTACCCATCGCTGACATAACAGTACGTACGTCGGCGAAATCCACGTTGATTAGACCAGAACGTGTGATTAGCTCTGCAATACCTTGTACCGCACCGAATAACACGTCATTCGCTTTTGCGAAGGCATCTAATAGTGTAGTGCCTTTGCCTAAAACTTTAAGCAATTTATTGTTCGGAATTGTAATAAGTGAGTCTACAGTTTCTGACAATTCATTAATGCCTTGTTCAGCAGCTGCAGCACGCTTTTTACCTTCAAAGTCAAACGGGCGCGTTACAACAGCAACCGTTAAAATGCCTAACTCTTTAGCAATTTTAGCAACCACTGGCGCAGCACCTGTACCAGTACCACCGCCCATACCAGCTGCGATGAACACCATGTCAGCGCCTTCAAGGCTGGCACGGATAGTCTCAGCGTCTTCTTCAGCAGAGTTACGACCCACTTCAGGGTTAGCACCCGCACCTAGACCAGAGGTGATTTGTGTACCTAGCTGTACAGTTACATCTGCTGATGAATTACGTAATGCTTGTGCATCCGTATTCGCAGCAATGAAACGTACGCCTTCAATTTGTTGTTTTACCATGTGCTCAACAGCGTTACCGCCGCCACCGCCCACGCCAATTACTTTAATGACAGCTTCTTCGCTGTGCTGTTCCATCATATCAAACATGTTTACTCTCCGACTTGAGTCTTAAAACTCACCTTGGAACCACTTAGTAATACGGTTCCACCAATTATTATCACCTTCAGCTTTCGACTTTTGTGCATTCATCGATTGCATTGTACGGCCGTATTGTAACAAACCAACCGCGGTCGCGTACGAAGGATCATCTACATAATCTGTCAAACCAACAATCCCGATTGGTTTGCCAATTCTGACTGGCATTTGGAAAATGTCTTCTGCCACTTCCATTGCACCTGTCATTTTTGCTGTTCCGCCAGTAATGACGAGACCTGCAGCAATTTGGTCTTCAAAACCTGAGCGGCGTATTTCTTCCATCGCCAACTCGAATAATTCTCTAAAACGTGGCTCAACAACCTCAGCTAAAGTATGGCGCGACATAATACGCGCAGGTCGGCCACCAACACTCGGTACTTCAATTGTGTCTTCGTTGCTTGCCATTTGGCTACTCGCACACGCATATTGTACTTTGAGTGACTCAGCATGTGATATAGGTGTTCTAAATATTTTTGCAATATCACCAGTCACTTGGTTACCCGCCACAGGAATAACCGCTGAATGACGAAGCGCACCATTAATATAAATGGTGATATCCATGGTGCCACCACCGATATCTAACACGGCTACACCGAGCTCTTTTTCGTCATCTGTGAGTACTGAATAACATGATGCCAGTGCAGTGAAGATCAACTGATCCACTTCAAGGCCACAACGCTCAACACATTTCTCGATATTCTTTGCCATATCGTTTGAGCAAGTAATAATGTGCGCGCGAGCTTCCATACGCACACCGCTCATGCCAAGTGGGTTTTTAATCCCCTCTTGCATATCGATGCTGTATTCTTGTGGCAATGCATGTAGCATTTTTCGTTCTGCCGAAATAGGCACTGAACGAGCAATGTGAATGACATTTTCAATATCTTCGTCAGTCACTTCCGTGTTATTAATTGCCACGACACCGCTTTCATTTTGGC
Source organism: Pseudoalteromonas sp. P1-8 (assembly GCF_001399985.1). Classification (NCBI taxonomy): domain Bacteria; kingdom Pseudomonadati; phylum Pseudomonadota; class Gammaproteobacteria; order Alteromonadales; family Pseudoalteromonadaceae; genus Pseudoalteromonas; species Pseudoalteromonas sp. P1-8. The sequence goes on along the minus strand of NZ_LJSO01000014.1, from coordinate 116,215 downwards.
ACTGGATATGTTTTCCAGAAATACCTAAATAAACAGAGCTAATACGACAATCAGCCATCAACTCAGCTTCATCTATAGCTCGACGAATCGATTCAGAAACAAGGTTAAGGTCGTTAACGCCGCCTTTATCCATACCATGCGATACTTGGCTGCCAACACCCACAATGCTTAGTTTGTTATCTGCGGTGATTTCACCAACGGTGGCCACAACTTTCGATGTGCCAACGTCTAATCCAATCACTAGGTTTCTTTCTGCTGACTTGGTCATGCCTTACTCTTATTTTCTAATTGTTCTTCTTGCACTGGCTTCCAGCTCACTGCAAGACCGGTATCATACCGTAAATCAACAACATCGATTTGTGCATCTGCACGTTGTTCCATGCGCGGATACACGTCAATAAAACGCTGTACACGCTTTGCTTTTTCTTTGCGGCCTAAGTTCAGGCGAATGCCGTTATCAAGCCATAACTGCCACGAAAAGCGCTCAGAAAGCGCTAAACTGGTCAGCTCTAAGTTATTCACTTTGAGCATTTCTTGAAATTGACTAAAAGCAGTCCACGCCTCGATTTCACTGCCTTCTGGGCCATATAGCTGTGGCAAGCTTGTAGGCAATTTATCACTACTTGCTTGGAACACTTCGCCAGCTTGGTTTAACAGTAAGTCACTGTTCCAATGCGCTACAGCTTGATGCTCAACAACGTATACTTGCAAGGTATCTGGCCATTGCTTTCTGACCGATGCCGTTGCCACCCAAGGCAAGCCTTGTACTAAGCGTTGCACATGTTTTACGTCTAATTCAAAAAAACTCGATAAGTCGGCCTTTTTTATTGCACCAATAATTGCTTTCTCATCAGTATATTGGGGTTGCCCAAGTACTGATAAGTGCTTTATTTGTGCGTCTTTGTTCTCTACCAACCAATCTGAGACGCCTGTAGTGATTTTTACTAATGCAAAAATCACTACTAGAAAAAAGCTCACACCAAAAATCAACGACCAATTTAGCTGCTGTTTTAATTGTTGCGCTTTTTCTAAAAAAGGATGCATATTAAAGGGTTTGCTCCAAAATGCGAACAACTAATTGTTCAAAGCTTGCACCATTAGCTTTTGCTGCCATTGGTACTAAAGACTTTTCTGTCATGCCTGGTACTGTATTTACTTCTAATAAGTAAAAGTTACCTTGCTGATCACGCATCGCATCAACACGGCCCCAACCACTTGCACCCACTAAATCAAACGCTTTTAATGCCATATCTTGCAACAATTCAGTTTCTTGCACAGATATATCTGCAGGGCAATGATACTGAGTTGTATTCGATTGATACTTAGCTTGATAGTCATAAAAACCATTTGGCGTCGTCATCTCAATGACAGGCTGAACATCTTGCCCTAGTACAGCAACAGTAAATTCACGGCCAGTGATCCATTGCTCAACAAGCACTTGGCTATCAAACTTAAATGCAGCGTTAAGCGCAGCATCAAGTTGCTCTGCGCTGTTTGCTTCTGCCATACCAATACTTGAGCCTTCATGTGACGGTTTCACCATCACTTTACCAAATTCATTAATAATCGCTTGGCTATCAAACTCATGGCGGCTATCAACAACAGCATAAGGTGCTGTGCTCAGCCCCATTGCCTTAAATAAATGCTTACAACGTACTTTATCCATCGCAAGCGCAGAACCTAAAACATCACTGCCTGTATATGGAATCCCCATAAACTCAAGTGCACCTTGAATGGTACCATCTTCACCACCACGACCATGAAGGGCAATGAATACACGTTCAATGTTTAATTCTTTTAATTGCCATAACGGCTGATCTTTCGGATCAAAAGCAATGGCATCAACGCCAGCACTTTGCAAAGCATTCAATACAGCTTGGCCTGATTTAAGAGATACTTCTCTTTCGGCAGATGTGCCGCCAAAAAGTACCGCTACTTTGCCAAATTTGTCACTTAACTGGCTCATACGTTTACCTGCTTTAGTTGTTCAATAGACAACTCGGTTGCTGCTAACTTTTTCACTAACTGGCCTATGTTACCAGCGCCTTGTGTTAAAACTAAATCATTATCTTGCAGTGTATTTGCTAGGACACCGGCAAGCTCAGAGTTACTAGCAACATGTAATGGCTCTTTACCACGCTGGCGTAAACTACGACATAAACTCTTGCTGTCGGCTCCCACGATTGGCTCTTCACCCGCTGAATACACATCTAGCAGTAATAACTGATCGACATCAGCCAGTACTTTGACAAAGTCTTCGTATAAATCACGGGTTCGACTATAACGGTGCGGCTGATAAATCATCACTAAACGTTTATCTGGCCACCCTTCACGAACCGCCGCAATCGTCGCCGCAACTTCTGATGGGTGATGACCATAATCATCAACTAACATGACATTGCCGCGCTCATTTTCAAAGCTTCCGTAATGCTGAAAACGACGACCCACCCCTTCAAATTTTGTTAGCGCTTCTAAAATTGCATGGTTAGCGATGTTTTGATCTTTAGCGACCGCAATCGCAGCAGTCGCGTTAAGCGCATTGTGCTTACCCGGCATATTAAGCGTAACTGCTAGGCTTTCACCTTGCTTATTTACAACATTAAATGAACAAGTATTCGCTGTTTGGCTAAAATCAACCATTCGGTAATCAGCTTCTGCCGACTCACCATAGGTAATAACAGGACGCCCAAAGCGAGGGATCAGCTCTGCCGCAACCTCAGAGTCAATACACACCACAGCTAAACCATAAAACGGTAAGTTATGAATGAAATCAACATACGTGTCTTTCATTTTTTCTAAGCTACCGCCGTACGTATCCATGTGATCTTCTTCAATATTTGTGATCACAGATACCATAGGCTGTAAATGTAAGAATGACGCATCGCTCTCATCAGCTTCTGCAATTAAAAAGTCACTTTTACCAACCTTAGCATTACTCCCAGCACTGTTTAGCAAGCCACCAATAATAAAGGTTGGATCAAGGCCTGCTTGTGCATAAATGCTCGCGATTAAACTCGTGGTTGTTGTTTTACCATGAGTGCCTGCCACTGCAATACCGTGGCGAAAACGCATTAATTCAGCCAACATTTCTGCGCGGCGAACAATAGGAATACGCGCCGCTTTTGCTGCTTTAATCTCAGGATTTTGCTCGTTAATCGCACTTGATACCACCACCACGCTGGCATCTTTTACATTGTTTTCATCATGACCAATAAATACTTCTGCACCCACTTTAATTAAGCGCTCAGTCATCGCACTGTGCGCAATGTCTGAACCTGTGATGCGGTAGCCTTCAAAAGCAAGTACTTCGGCAATACCACCCATGCCTGCGCCACCAATACCCACAAAGTGGATAGTGTCGATACGACGCATCGCAGGACGAGTGTTGTTTTCTTTCATCGTGCTTTCTTTCACTACTAATCTCTTCTATCTGCTAGTTGCTCACAGCGTTTTGCAACATTGGCTGTGGCATCTAAAATAGCAAGCTGTTTTGCTTTACTTGCCATTGTTGAAATTTTTTCTGGTGCATTTACGTAAGGCGCTAATAACTCAACAACCGCCGCTTGGTTAAACTCACTTTGCTGCATAATCAACGCTGCTTGCTCAGTCACTAAATACTTTGCATTGGCAGTTTGATGGTCGTCGACAGCATGCGGAAAAGGCACAAATAAGGCCATTCTTCCCGCTGCCGCAATCTCACTCACCGTTAACGCACCAGCACGGCAAATTACCAAATCGGCCCATTGATATGCACTATCCATATCATCAATAAATTCAGCGACTTTACTATTTTCAGTTAATCCTAACTGTTGATAGCTGGCAGTCACATTCGGTTCATTATTTTTACCCGTTTGGTGCCATATATTAAGCGTTGTTAGCGCTGAAAGTTCACTGAATACAGCAGGTAAAGTCTCATTTAGTACCTGTGCTCCGAGTGAACCACCTACCACCAGCACATTAATTGGTGTCGTTGTTTGCTTAGCAGTGACATTAGCGACACTTGCTCTGACTGGGTTACCGACTACTTCACATTGTTCTTTTGCAAAAGCCGATGGAAAAGCTGCCAGCACTTTGTTGGCAAACTTCGCTAGCCAGCGGTTACTCATGCCTGCAACAGCATTTTGCTCATGAATAACTAAAGGAATACCTAAGCTCTTTGCTGCAATGCCAGTAGGTCCGGTCACATAGCCACCCATAGCAAGAACAACATCAGGCTTTTGAGTTTTTAAAATTTTACGTGCTTGAAAAATCGCATTCATCACCATAAAAGGGGCTTTAATCAGGCGTTTAATTCCATTTCCGCGTACACCTTTCACATTGATAAAATCAATCTCAATGTTGTGCTTAGGTACTACCGTTGCTTCCATTCTATCAGGCGTGCCAATCCAGCTAACTTGCCAGCCTTGCTGTTTTAAAAAATCAGCCACGGCAATACCTGGAAAAATATGGCCACCAGTACCACCTGCAACAACAAGTAATTTTTTACTCATCGTTTACCTCCACGTGAGGTTGCCTGCTTAGTCGCCATCTTTGTTTCAAAATCTATTCGCAAAAGTACACCTGTTGCTATGGTCATAATTAATAAGCTAGAGCCACCGTACGAAATAAACGGTAGTGTTAAGCCTTTGGTTGGCAAAATACCGGCACTTGCCCCCACATTTACCATGGTTTGAAACGCAAACCAGATACCAATAGCAAAGGCAAAATAGCCTTCGTACTCTTTGCCGCATTGCAGCGCTTTTTGGCCAATTAACAAGGCTCTGAATACAAATACAGCAAGCACAATCAAAATACTAAATACGCCAAAAAAGCCGAGCTCTTCACCAATCACTGCAAAGATAAAGTCATTATGTGCCTCTGGCAGGTATTGCAGTTTTTGTACGCTATTGCCTAAGCCTTGGCCAAACCAACCACCTTGGCTGTACGCCATTAGCGATTGTACTAACTGATAACCTTTACCGAATGGATCTTCCCACGGTTCTAAAAAGCCTGTGACACGAGCCATACGATATGGCTCAGCGATAATTAGCACCACCACTGCAGCAATACCCGTTAAGATAAGGCCGAAAAACTGCCATAACTTAGCACCCGCTAGAAACAACAAACCAACTGTCGTCACAAACAGTACAACTACAGTTCCTAAGTCTGGTTGCATCAAAATCAAAAACGCATACACACCAAATACAGCTAATGGCTTAAAGAAGCCTTTTAAGTTCTCTTGTACTTCTTCACGTTTACGCACTAAGTAACCAGCAATGTAACTAAAGAAATACAACTTGGCGGCTTCAGCGACTTGAAAGCCCACCGGGCCAATAGGTATCCAACGCTTTGCACCGTTCACTTCACGGCCAACAATCAGCACCAAAACCAGCAAACCTAAACCCAGCAACAATAAATAGGCGTTACTGCGCTTCCACCAATCCATAGGCACGTTAGTGGCAATCCAAAACAAGAAAAAGCCCATAACTAAGAACATGCCATGGCGAATGATAATGTGATACGGATTATCAAATAATCGCTCTGCTGTTGGCATAGAGGCACTGGTTACCATCACAAAGCCAACGCCAATCAACATCAACATGCAATACAATAACGGCACATCATAAAGTTGCGGCGATTGTTTTGGTGTTAATGCTTCACGGATGTCAGCAAATGCAATCATACTGCCTCCGCCAATACACACTGCGCAAAGTCATCACCACGTTGCATGTAATTGTTATACATATCAATGCTGGCACATGCAGGTGCTAATAAAACAATATCGCCACTGCTGCTTAACTGTTTTGCTAGTTGCACAGCTTCATGCATGTTGGTGGTGAGGTGACCTTTTTCAGTCAGAGCCACTAACGCTTTAGCATCTTTACCAAAACAAACAAGCGCTTTTACTTTGTTGTTTAAGTATGGCTTTAAGGCATCTAAATCAGCCCCTTTTGCATCACCACCGGCAATAACAACTAATTGCTTTGCTTGATCTGCTAAGCTTTCAATCGCAGCGATAGTTGCACCTACATTGGTCGCTTTAGAATCGTTAAAGTATTTTACTTCATTAATTTCAGCAACAAACTGACAACGGTGTGCAAGCCCAGTAAAAGCACTAAACGCTTGCTGGTAATGCTCTTTAGCAATATCAAACGGGTTCAGTAATGCCATGACCGCTAAGGCGTTTTGTTGATTGTGAGAGCCAAAAACATTTAAGCAGCTTGCTGGTAATACTGGCTTACCGTGTGCTGCAAAGTATTGCTCACCTTGATGTTCAACCAAGGCAAAATCTGCATTAGCGAGCGCAAAGCTCACTTGGGGCTGCTTTGCAGTATGAGTTGCCACATCAATGGCATTAACTACCGCGAGCTCAGAGCCGTTATAAATACTTTGCTTAGAGTCAATGTATGCTTGGTAGCTTGGATAACGATCGAGGTGATCTTCACTCACATTCAATACACAGGCACTTTTTGCTTTTAAGCTGTGTGTGGTATCAAGCTGAAAGCTCGACAGTTCAAGTACATACACATCATAGTCTTGCGATAGTAAATCAAGTACCGCAGTACCAATGTTGCCACCAAGGCCAACTTTATAACCGGCCGCTTTAAGCACTTCAAACGCCAATGTAACTACAGTCGACTTACCATTTGAACCTGTCACCGCAACAATTGGTTTATCAGTTAAACGAGCAAAAAGCTCAACGTCACCAATCACTTCAACACCAGCATCAATCGCTTTTGCTACTGCAGGTGTCGCGAGGCTTAGACCTGGGCTGATGATAATAATGTCATTGCTGGCTAAGTCTGCCTGTTCTAAATCACCAAAGTGAGTCGTTAACTCACTGGCATGCTCATTTAGCCAATCAGCACCCGGCGGCGCTGTGCGGCTATCAACAACAATTGGCTTAATATTCTGAGATAATAAAAAACGCACAATGCCCAGACCGGTTACACCGAGTCCGAGCACTGAAATTTGTTTGTTTTTAATCTCGTTAATAACTGTCATTTACCTGATCTTTAATGTCGCAAGGCCAGCAAGTACTAGCACGATTGAAATAATCCAAAAGCGCACAATTACGCGCGGCTCAGGCCAACCCTTTAATTCATAATGGTGGTGAATAGGCGCCATTCTAAAAATACGTTGGCCACGTAATTTGTAAGAGCCCACTTGTAAAATCACCGACAATGCTTCCATTACGAACACACCACCCATGATGATAAGTACTAGTTCTTGGCGAACCAGCACCGCAATAATACCCAAAGCACCACCGAGTGCTAATGAGCCTACATCACCCATAAATACCTGTGCTGGGTAGGTGTTAAACCATAAGAAGCCAAGTCCAGCTCCCACAATTGCTGTACACACAACCACAAGCTCACTGGCGAGTGGCAAATGCGGAATATGTAGATAGCTTGAGAAATTAACGTTACCGGTTAAATAAGCAATAATGGCAAGTGCTGCCGCCACTAAAATGGTTGGTACAATCGCTAAACCATCAAGGCCATCTGTTAGGTTTACCGCGTTCGACGTACCTACAATTACAAAGTAAGTCATCACGATATAAAACAACCCTAGCTGTGGTAACACGTCTTTGAAAAACGGCACAACTAATGAGGTTTCGCTGCCTTGCTGCGAGGTAAAATAAAGCGCACTGGCAACCACTAAGGCAATCACTGATTGCCAAAAGTATTTCCACTTAGCAATTAAGCCTTTAGGGTCTTTGCGGATCACTTTACGGTAGTCATCAACAAAGCCAACCACACCTAACGAGCCCACGACAAATAAGGTTGCCCAAACATATTTATTTGAAAGGTCAGCCCACAGTAATGTGCTGGTAAAAATCGCCCCTAAAATCAAAATACCGCCCATAGTTGGCGTGCCTTTTTTAGATAGGTGTGACTCTGGACCATCGTGACGAACCACCTGACCAATCTGCATTTTTTGTAATGCACGAATTAGCTTAGGGCCAAAATAAAGTGAGATAAGTAGTGCTGTTAAAATACCTAAAATTGCGCGCAGCGTTAGGTAAGAAAAAACATTAAAACCACTGTAATACTGTGTTAAATATTCGGCCAGCCAAACTAACATGACGATACTCCATTGTTGCCATTTTGCTGGCTATTTACTAAATCTGTGACCACAAGCTCCATACGAGAACTGCGCGAACCTTTTACAACAACTGTGGTTTTTTGCGTCGATTGAGCAAGTTCACTTTGTAATTGTTGTAATAATTGTTCACGGCTTGAGAAGTGGCGGTTTGGCTTTTCAAATACATCACTGGCTGATTTACTTAGTACACCTAGGCTATAAAGTTCATCAATGCCTTTTTGCTGTGCATATTCACCGACTTGTTGATGATAAAAACGCGCTTCTTCACCAAGCTCGCCCATATCACCTAACGCAAAAATACGACGCCCCGGCATATCACTTAATAAATCAATTGCCGCTTTAACCGATTGCACATTCGCGTTGTAGGTATCATCAATAACCGTCAATGTGTCTGACACTTTAAGGACGTTTACACGACCTTTAACTTCCCCCATGGTTGCCAGCGCTGATGCAACACTTTCGAGGCTTACACCCAGCTCAGTGGTTAACGCGGTGGCTATTAATGCATTTGCAATATTATGTTTGCCCGGTAGTGCCAGAGTGACAGGTACTTTTTTATCTTTATTACAAAGCACAAAAGAAGCACGGGCTTGCTCATCAAGCACCACATCTTCTGCCCAATAATCTAATTGTTTGCTAGTAGAAAAAAGTTTTACGTTGCGATCAGTTAATTTATCAAGCCAAAAATCGGCATAGTCACTGTCGCAATTAACTACGGCAACACCATCAGGCTTTAAGCCGTCATAGATTTCGCCTTTGGCCGTTGCTACACCTTGTAGTGAGCCAAAGCCTTCTAAGTGAGAAGCTGCAACATTACATACCACAGCAACATCAGGTTTCGTCATTGCTACTGTGTATGCAATTTCACCAATGTGATTTGCACCTAATTCAATAACCGCATATTGGTGTTGTGGTTCAAGGCGTAATAACGTGAGTGGTACACCAATGTCATTATTAAAGTTGCCTTTTGTTGCCAGTACTTCACCATGGCCAGATAAAATCGCCGCACACATTTCTTTAACGGTCGTTTTACCCACGCTACCTGTGATAGCAATTGTTTTTGGTGCAACCTGTGCCATCACAGCTGCGCCAATTTGGCCAAGCGCAATTCGTGTATCACTGACCACAAACTGCACAATATCGACATTAACAGGACGCGCTACGATGGCAGCTATCGCGCCTTTTTCTTTTGCTTGCGCAACAAATTTATGACCATCAAAATTAGGCCCTTGTAGCGCTAAAAACACTTCATCATCGCACAAAGTACGAGTATCAGTATTGATATTTTTTACCGTTTGATTACCACCTTGGTAATCGGTTGCTAGAACTTTAGCTAGCCAATCAAAATCCATAGGGATCATAACTGCGCCCCTTGCGATTTTTCTTTTAATTGTTGTTGTACATACTGACGATCGCAGAAGTCGATTCGTTGGTCGCCAATAATTTGATAGTCTTCGTGGCCTTTGCCCGCAATTAGAATGACATCATCAGCACCTGCTTGCGCAATGGCATAACTAATAGCCTGCGCGCGGTCTGCTTCACAATGTGCGCGTTCAGGCCGCTCAAGCCCCGCAATCACATCAGCAATAATTGCGTCAGGGTCTTCACTTCTTGGGTTATCACTAGTGACAATAATACGGTCTGCATTAGCTTCAGCAGCTTTTGCCATCATCGGGCGTTTGCCTTTGTCTCTGTCGCCACCACAGCCAAACACACAGCTGACGCCACCTGGAACATGCTTTTGCAATGCTTGTAATGCTAGTGCTAACGCATCAGGAGTATGGGCATAGTCAACAATACAAGTCGGTTGACCTGGCGCACTAAATGCCTGCATGCGCCCAGCAACAGGCTGCAATGATTTACACCCTTCAACAAGTAAATCAAGTGGGTAACCCATACCTAATAAAGTAGCCATTGCAGCGGCTAAATTATATAAGTTGAACTCGCCAAACAGGGTGCAATTAACTTCAGCCTGTCCCCAACTGGTATCGAACTTCGCCGATATACCGGCATTATCGTATGTTACATCGCTGAAATAAACAAAACGCGCATTTTTAGGCGTTAGGTTTTTATGGCCGTAACAAATTAGGTTATTGAAGTCGTATTTTTCTAACCATGCTTCAACTTGCGCATCATCTTGATTAAGCACCACAAGCTCAGGCATATGGTCACGCATTAACATCAACTTCGCATCACCGTAGGCATCCATCGTGCCATGGTAATCTAAGTGGTCACGCGAAAGGTTAGTAAACACAGCGGCTTTAAATTTACACTGATCAACACGTTGCTGAACTAAGCCATGAGATGAGACTTCCATAGCTACAACATCATGCTGTTCTGTTACAAGTTCAGATAAAATACGCTGTAAATCAACGCTCGATGGTGTGGTGTTTGCAAGCTCAGTCAGGTTATCAGGGTGCCCATAACCGAGCGTACCAATCACAGCCGCACGTTTATGACAGTGCTGTGCTAAATGCGCGATCATCGCTGTGGTCGTTGACTTGCCATTGGTGCCTGTCACACCCACTAAATCCAACTGCTTTGATGGTTGCTGGTAAAAAGCAGCTGCAAGTGCAGGCAGCTTTTTCGCTAAATCGGTAACTAAATAAAGTGGTTCAAACTCACTTTCGAACTCACATAAACGGTCAGCAATAACTGCCACCGCACCATTTTCAATGGCTTTTTCAATAAACTGTCCGCCATCGAGTTGATGGCCTTTTATGGCAACAAACACATCGCCAGCTTTTACATCTCGGCTATCAAGACGTAGTTGATTGACCACTAAACTATTGGCCTCAACATCAATATGATTAAGAATCGGTTTTAAATCACGCATCGTTATCTTTGCCTTCTACGTACGCAACCGCATCTTTGTCCGGTGCAACGTTTAGAATTCTTAAGGCATTGGAGACAATCTCTGCAAATGCAGGACCTGCCGTCGCACCGCCGTAATAAACATCTCCACCCGGCTCATTAATCAATACTACTACCGCTAAACGCGGGTTGCTTGCAGGTGCGATACCAGCAAAATAACCAACGTATTCATCACCATAACCACCAACAGCGGCTTTTTTAGAGGTACCTGTTTTACCTGCAGCACGATAACCATCAACGTGAACTTTTTGTGCAGTTCCACCTTTCTCAAACACGCTTTCCATCATGTGAACAACAGCTTCAACATCTTTTTGTTGAAAAACGCGTTCACCTTCTGGTACCGACTCTTGTTTAAGTACAGTCAATGGGCGCATAACGCCGCCTGAACCTAACATGGCATAAAAACGCGCCATTTGTGCGGTACTTACTGCTAAGTTGTAACCAAATGATAGTGCGGCAATTTCATGATCAGACCAGCGGCGATTTGGATAAAATAAACCACTGCTTTCACCAACCATGCCCGTACCACTGTCGCTGCCAAAACCAACTTTTTGATAAAGACCAACAAAGTAATCTTTTGGTAACTCTTGGCTGACCTTAGTCACACCCATATTGCTTGAATATTTTAAGATCTCTCTTAAAGTCATCTCACCATGATTACGAGTATCTTGCACAAGGCTTCCACCTACTCGCATCCAGCCAGGGTAAGTATCAACTATTGAATCCGGTTGAATTACGCCGTAGTCTAAACCAGCTAAAATGGCTAGCGGCTTAACAGTTGAGCCTGGTTCAAATAAATCGGTGATAGCACGGTTACGACGCTTATGCGGCGCAGCATCTGATAAGTTATTTGGGTTAAACGATGGGCTATTTACCATAGCCAACACTTCACCGGTTTTAACATCCACAACCATGGCTGAACCTGAGGTCGCTTTGTACGATAACACCGCTGATTTCACTGCCTTATAAGCAATTGCTTGAATACGTTGGTCGATACTTAAATGAATACTCTCTGGCTCTACACGCTCGCGCTCATCAAGAACTTCTACTTCACGGCCTTGCGCATCTTTACGAATAGTACGCTGACCTTCAACACCGGTTAACGCTTTTTCATAAAGCTTTTCGATCCCCTCAATACCATGACCATCAATGTTAGTAAAACCAATAACATGAGCTGTCACTTCACCGGCAGGGTAATAACGTTTTGACTCATCAAGTAAGTGGATACCTGGTAAACGAAGATCACCAATATAGTTAGCTACAGCAGGGGTAACCTGACGTTTTAAGTAGACAAAACGACGCTTTGGATTATCACGAAGGCGAGAGTTAACTTTACTTGGGTCAATACGTAATACATCCGCAAGTTCACGCCAGCGAATATCATTATTGTAATAAGCGGCAATACGTTTATCTAACTCAACAGTGTTTTCAGCAAGCGCTTGTTGATCTTCACCATTTTTACGTGCTTGACGCAGTACCTTACTGATCAGTGATTTATGTAGTGCTTTAGGATCGGCATACACACTTACCACAGGCACGCTGACTGCCAACTCTTTACCATTACGATCGAAGATCATGCCTCGCTGCACATGTTGTTTTTCAACTCGCACAGTACGTTTATCACTTTCTGAACGCGCTTTATCTGGCTCAATGACCTGTAAAAAAGCGGCACGCGCAACCAGCGTCATAAAGACTAGCAACACCACTGAGCACACGAGCAAAAAGCGCCATGTTATCAAGGTATTCGTTGGCTTTTTCCCTCTGCTTCTCATTGCAGTACCACCACCTGTTCGTCTTGGCTAGTTGGCCGTTTCATTTCTAATTGCATGGTTGCGACTTCTTCAATACGCGCATGCTGCGAATAAAATTCTTCTTCTACAAGCAAGTAACGCCACTCAAGATCAAGTTCATCGCGCTCTTGCAGTAATTTATCTTGTTCAATCAATTGTTGACGCGCCAGATGCGTCACTTGAACCACACTCAAGCTCGAAGCAAGGATCACAACCAACAAGGCCAAGGTCAGCTTATTAGCTCCTAGGCCTTTAAAAATCTCTACAAATAAATTGGGTTGGCGATGTGTCGCTTTAGCTTTCATTACAACCTCTGAGCAACCCTTAGCACAGAACTACGTGAACGCGGGTTAACTTCTATTTCCGCCTTACTCGGCTTAATGGCTTTACCCACTGCCTTTAACGTCAGATTTTTGTTTATTTGTGCGTCCGTCAAAGGCAGACCTCTGGGTATCGCCTCTCCCTTACTCTGTTTTTTTATAAACTGCTTAACAATGCGATCTTCTAACGAGTGGAACGAAATAACGACTAGACGCCCACCTGGTTTTAAAACGTCAACAGCGGCTTGCAGTGCAGTTTGAATTTCTTCAAGTTCACTGTTGATATAAATACGGATCGCTTGGAATGTACGTGTAGCTGGGTGTTTGTGTTTATCTTTCACTGGCACCGCTTCATCGACTAAGTCAGCAAGCTGCTTTGTGCTTGTGATAGCAGTGTGCTCACGTGTTTCAATTATTTTATGAGCGATACGGCGACCAAACTTTTCTTCGCCGTAGGTTTTAATCACATGGGTAATATCTTCAAGTTCAGCTTCAGCTAGCCATTGTGCAGCACTGCGACCACTGGTTGGGTCCATGCGCATATCAAGCGGGCCATCTTTCATAAAGCTAAAACCGCGTTCAGCATCATCAAGCTGTGGCGAAGAAACACCGATATCTAACAAAATACCGTCTACTTTACCGATTAAATCGTTATCTTCGGCAACTGTTTTAAGGTTTGAAAAACGAGTGTGGGCAATCGAAAAACGTGCATCATCAGCAAACTTTTCGGCGGCTTTAATAGCTTGTGGATCTTGGTCAATTGCTTGTAAACGACCTTGCTCACTTAAACGCGCAAGAATTTGTCCAGAGTGCCCACCGCGACCAAATGTGCCATCCATGTAAATGCCTTCGGGTTTAATATCCAAAGCATCTATGGTTTCGTCCATCAGTACAGAGACATGTTCAAATTGCGCTGTCATTAGCTAGTTTTTGCCTTTTTATTATTGTGGTTAGAGTGAGAAGTTATCGAACTCAGGATTCGCCTCAAAATCGCCTAGGCGTTCAATTTCAGTATCTTGGCGCATTTGTTCATGCCAACGATCTTCATCCCAAATTTCAAACTTGTTCATCAAGCCAACCAACATGATTTTTTTTCCAAGTTCTGCATGTGCGCGTAACGACGGCGCCAGCAAAATTCGGCCATTTTTATCTAGTTGATACTCTGTAGCGTTACCGAGCAGCATACGTTGCATACGGCGAGCACGTGGATTCATGTTCGAAATCTTTAATAATCGTTCTTCAATTTCGAGCCATTCTGCTAGCGGGTATAACCACAAACAAGGTTCATTTAAGGCCACAGTGCAGATAACCGTTCCCTGATCTTCAGACAAGATCGCATCTCGGTACTTAGTTGGTACCGCAAAGCGTCCTTTATCATCCAAACTCAGAGAGCTCGCACCCCGAAACATAACTTGCCTTAAAAATAGGTTGTTAATCGTTAATGATTATTTCCGATCCAGTTTGATCCACTAAAAACCACTTTTTACCACAGTGCTCCAGTTTAGGGCTTGACAAGCCATTTTGTCAAGTAAGCAGATCATCATAAGCGCCTTGTGAAGCCAGAAAAAATAAGGCCTCAAGCAAAGCCTATGAATTACGTGGGAAAAAGTGGAAAACATCGAAAAAAAATATTTTTTCAATTTTCTTGGCGATGTATTAGGGAAAAATGGTTAATGAATAACCAATGAATAATTACAAAATTATCGAATGTTGTAATTTTTACTTAATCACCCTGCAAGAGTTACGAATGTTCTCCCTCCGATAGCTGATTAAAAATTATAACGCATTGAAAAAGTTAGTTTTTACTGTTTGGTATGAAGGTTGCGATAGGTTAGCTACCAATTAAATGGCAATTTTTAAGGAATGATTATGACTACCGCAACTTCTAAATCGAACTCAAGCACAGAAACTAATAGCAGTGCAAACTCGAACGCGGCTCAAGTAGAGGCGCCATTCACAGAAAAAGCAACTGAAGCAGCACATCACGCTGTTGATGCACTTTCAACTCGTGCAGCAAGTGCTGAACATAGTGTTCGCCAAGGCGCATCGAGCTCTGCTCAAACGCTATCTGAAAAGCAAGCTGTAGCACGCGCTAAAATTAATGAGTACAGTGGTAAAACTCGTAAGCTTGCATCAGAAAACCCACTTGCAACAGCAGGTATTGCCTTTGCTGCAGGCATGTTAGTAACTGCTCTTATTCGTCGTAAGTAATTGTTATGCAGTCTTCTCAATCTACAGATGAGAAAACGCAAGATGCCACTGAACAGCCGTTAAACGCTGATCAGTGGCAAGATCATCTTGCTAAATTATCTGATTACGGCAAACAGCTATACATTGACTACCGTGAACAAACTGGAACTTGTAAAAAGCTTGCAGCTGCTGAATGGCGCTTATCAACACGCTCACTCGCCTTAACTATTATCCTACTCGTCTGTCTTGCAGGCGGCTTGGTGCTACTTTGGGCTGGTCTACTTGCTACTGTAGGTATCGCAATATTTAGCTTTAGCCAATCATTGTGGTTAGCCGCTATTTCACTGATTGCATTACAACTGCTATGCCTTGCATGGCTTTGGAAAAATATTGGTTATGTAAGTAGTAAGATAGGCTTTGATCACACGCTAAAAAGCGTTCGCCAATTATTTAATATTAATAAGGATGAATGATGTTAATTGATTATTTTATTAATAAACCACAGCACAGAGTGACTGAACTAAGCCAACAAATGGATCTACAAGATGAGCTTAAACGTCAACACCATCAAGCATTCAAATACCGTTTAAAACGCTTTGCAGTAAGTAAAGTAGGTATTGCCAGTGCCTTCACTGCGGGAATGGGCTACGAAGCACTTAATAACTCAGACCACAAAGACGGTAAATTGAAACAAGTCAGCCGCTTCAGCTGGTTACTGCGTTTGTTGTGATCTTTATCATGTAATGTTTGCTTTTTACTTCTCTTTGCCACCTATTTTCATTACCTTAAACACAAACGAGCAATTTGTGAGAATGTAAGGTGAAAAAAAGGATTGTATTAACAGGCGGCCCTGGCGGTGGTAAAACAACAGCCATCGATCTATTAAGACGTGAATTTTCTAATCAAATTGTTGTTGTACCAGAGTCTGCGACCATGCTGTTCAGCGGTGGTATAGAACGTGGTGATGCAACTCACCTCATTAAAGCTCACCAACAAGCTATCTTCAGCTTACAAAAACACCTTGAACATATTCAGCGAACCATGCACCCAGATCGTTTAATGCTTTGCGATCGTGGTAGTTTAGATGGGCTTGCCTATTGGCCCGGTGAGCAAGATGAGTTTTTTCAGTGTTTAAACACCAGCCTAGAAATCGAACTTAACCAATATGATGCAGTGATCTTTTTTGAAACAGCTGCTAAGTCTGGGCAAAGTATTCATTCTAATAACCCTGTTAGAAACGAATCTGATCAGCAAGCCATAATGCTTGATGACAAACTGCAAGCTGTTTGGTCACAGCACCCTAACTTTAATCTAGTGAAAAGTTCAGAGTCATTTATTCAAAAGGTGATGTTTGGCATCGACACTATCCGCAAGGTCATGGATAGTTATAACTAACAGCTTAATCAGTCATTAAACTGTTAGTTATCAGACTCTATTAACCACGATTATGTGGTCGAGCGTAGTCTATATCAGGCCCTTTTGGCACAACTTGAGTTGGGTTGATCATGGTGTGGCTAAAATAGTAATGACGTTTTATATGATAAAAATCAACGGTCTTACTTACACCTTCAATTTGATATAACTCACGTAAATAGTTGCTGATCGCCGGATAGCTCTCAATAGTACGCAAATTACATTTAAAGTGGCCCACATAAACACTGTCGAAGCGAATTAAAGTAGTAAATAAACGCCAGTCGGCCTCAGTCAATGTATCACCCACTAAATAACGATTAGCTGTTAAGCGTTGCTCAATCTTATCTAGAGCAGCAAAGAGATCATCAAAGGCTTCCGTGTAAGCTTCTTGCGTTGTCGCAAAGCCTGCACGATACACCCCATTATTAATGTTGTGATAAACAAACTCATTAACTTCATCAATTTCAGAACGTAATGATTGCGGATAAAAGTCGCGTTCATTACCTGTTAGGGCATTAAACGCGCTATTAAACATTCTGATAATTTCAGCAGATTCGTTGCTAACAATACGCTGCGTTTTTTTATCCCAAAGCACGGGAACCGTAACACGACCTGAATAATCGGCTTTGTTACGCGTATAAATTTGATGCATAAATTCGCTATCGAAAAGTGCATCACCGGTGCTGTGATTGTCTTTATCAAAGGTCCAGCCATGCTCTAGCATGTCAGGACTTACAACCGACACACTGATATAATCTTCAAGGCCTTTTAAATGGCGAAAAATCAAAGTGCGATGAGCCCAAGGGCAAGCTAAAGAGACATAAAGATGGTAACGATCTTTCTCAGCTTTAAAGCCCGCATCACCACTTTGCCCTGCACTGCCATCTTCGGTAACCCAGTTACGTAACTGGGCTGCCTCACGTTTGAACTCACCTTGATTGTTATCGGTGTCGTACCATTTATCATGCCATTGGCCATTTACTAGTAATCCCACAATAACCTCCTATAGTGTGCCAAATTTACCTAGCTGATAGTCACGTACTGCTTGCTGTAACTCAGCTTGGGTTGTCATTACAAACGGGCCCATATGAGCGATTGGTTGCTTAAGCGGCTCACCGGCTAGAATTAACGCCCCAGCACCAGTTTGCGAGTTAAACTCAATGTTGCTGCCAGGCTCTAAAATCAATAAGCTGCCTGCTTTAACTGGGCCGCCCTGTTCAGTATGAATTTCTCCAGTATGGATATAAATCATCACCTTAGTTTGCGCTAATGGTGCATGGTAAAACTGCGTACCAGCCGGTAAAGTCACATCAGCAAGCATACCATCAGCGGCGAGGTCTTGTAGGCTTGATACCTGCTCTTCACCGGCAAATTGCCAACTTCCAGCCAACGCTTTAAGCTCAACACCTTGCTCATTTTGAGTCGTTGGTGCTGGCGCTTCAGTGGTATCTTGATAACGTGGTGCTCTTAGTTTCTCGGCACTTGGCATATTGAGCCAAATCTGAAAGCCGTGCATGCCTTCTTTGGCATCCGCTAATGGCATTTCACTGTGGATCACACCAAAACCGGTACTCATCCACTGCACATCACCAGCACGAATCGCTTTTTTGTTACCCATTTGATCTTGGTGCTCAAAGCCACCTTTAATAATATAAGTAAAGGTTTCAATACCACGGTGAGGATGCGCAGGAAAGCCACCCATAAAATCACTGTGATCATCTGACTTAAGCTCATCGATCATTAAAAAAGGGTCTAAATACTTGCCATCAAAGCCAGGAATACGACTGATGTTTACGCCGTCACCATCTTGTGTGGCATGACTATTTAATTGTTGAATCACTTTCATAACTTTACTCCCGTAAATTGTATGAAATGATTGTAGGCGCTAATTTAACTAACAACCATGAGTAAAATTAGCGCTAATCATTCTATTTTTAAGAATGCTCATTTTGTTGTCTGGTTAATCTATCAGCCACTGTAGCACCCCGCTCTCCAACTTCTTTCTCTGGCCCTATGGTGCTATCTACTAAGGTTTGTTGTTCAGCACTTGCATTAATGGCCGCACCAAAAATGATGATGTATGCGCTGATATAAAGCCACATCAACATGATCACCACCCCCCCTAACGAACCATAAGTTTCGTTATAACTCGCAAATTGCGATACATAATATGAAAAACCGATTGATGCGATAATCCACAGCAACGTGGCAAGTATTGAACCTGGTGTGATCCAACGCCATTTTGCAGGCGTTCTATGCGGTGCATAGCGATATAAAAATGCTAATGCGCAATTAAAAATAATGGCTAATAGCGGCCAAGTAATAAGCTGAATCATTAAATCGATAAGCTCAGTTAAGCCAACTAAGTTAAGCACTATCGGTAAAATACCAATGATCAATAACGCCACCAGCGCAACCACAATAGCACCTAGCGAAAATAAAAAGCGCACCACTAATGCCATAAAAAACTGGCGCTTGTTACGCTGATGGTAGGTAATATTACAGGCAGTGATGAGAGCTTGGCAGCCTTTGCTGCTACTCCAAACAGTCAATAATAAAGTACCTATGGCACTTGCACTCAATACCTTTTGCGATTGCTGAGTGATACCACTAACCTGTAGCAAAATGATGTCACGGCTACTTTCAGGTAAAATGGCAATCACTTTATCAAGCTGATCATAAATATCTGTTGGCGAGGCAAAATATGCATACACAGAGACAATAGCCGCCAGCGCAGGGAAAATAGCCAACAAGGCATAAAATGCCACACCCGCCGCCACAAAAGATAAATTGTCTTGTGATAGGTTGTGATAAACCCGCTTGCAGATATCCCACCAGCCTCGCATTGGGATCTCCATCGGTGAGCGAGCTTGGTAACCTCGATTATCCTTACTCATAAACGACCTAAAAAATTGCCTTTAACACTCTCAAACTGCAAACAACTTGCCAGTAATAATGGCGTCTGAATTGCATTAAGCTAAGCTTATAAAAACAGTATAAAGGTCCATGGAGCGGTGCGATGAATTATTATTTACTTATTAAAAATCAATTGGCTAGTTTGTTAAACCCCACCATTTGGGTAACATCGCAAGCAATCCCTGAGAGCTTATCTTGGCAAGACTTAAACTCTCAAATTACGCAGTTTTTACATACTACATGGCAAATGTTACCTGCACTGACACTCGGTATTGTAGCCATCATTGCTTGCTACTTATTAGCCCGCCCTTTGTCGTATTTATTAATCAAACCGCTTGGTTTTGTCAGTGAAAGTAAACTTTTGCATGTAGTGACTAGGCGCTTTTTTAGCATCATTATCATCTTGTTTGGCGTGTACTTATTTTTGCGTCTTGCAGGGCTCACCAGTTTTGCTGTGGCGATTATGAGTGGAACTGGTTTAGTTGGGCTTATTTTAGGTTTTGCTTTTCGCGATATCGCCGAAAACTTTATTTCAAGTATGCTGCTTAGTGTCCAGCGCCCTTTTCGTATTGACGATGTTATCGAAGTTGATGGTCGTTTAGGGGTAATTAAAAAAGTTACGGCTCGCGCCACCACCTTGGTTGATTTTGATGGCAATCACATTCAAATCCCTAATGCGACCGTATATAAAAACGTCATTAAAAACCTCACTGCGAACCCAAAAATGCGGGGTCACTTTAATGTTGGCATTGGCTACGATAATGACATTCGCTATGCCCAACAATTAGCAATGAAGGTGGTTAATCAACACCCTGCTGTTATTAATGATCCGCCAAGCCAAGTGTTAATTGATTCATTAGGCTCCGCGACTCTTAATCTAACCATTTATTTTTGGGTCAATAGTAACGAACACAGTACTATCAAAGTGGCATCACAATTAATGCGAGAGCTGGTCAATACCTATTTAGCAGAGCAAATAAGCATGCCTGATGATGCTCGCGAGCGAATTATTTTAAATAGCGAAAACGACACCGAGCAGCCAAACAATAATGTAAGTGCAGAGCCAAAAACAGCGAAATCACTCGACGACCATAGCCTTGATGACGTTAGCAGTGATGCCGATGATATTCGCGAACAAGCCGATCAATCTCGCGATCCAGAACAAGGTAGCAATATAATTTAAAATACTTATGGGCTAGGCTTCATCATTAGGTTTATCTTGCATAGCGCGTTTAAACCCTTTGACTGACGTCCCTAAATCTCCACCTATTCGGGATAACTTTTTTGTGCCAAATAACAGCACCACAATTGCAGCAATAATGGCTAATTGCCAAACACTAATTCCTGCCATAACAACCTCATTTTAAAATAAAAGCGCCCTTACAGGCGCTTGTTCAACACTAACACTAGGAATACTAAAATTATACCAATCCGCAATAATACTTAGTCATTTTGAGGGATTAAACCTGTCGCTACC